>JBKBOH010000001.1:0-178071 GCA_046294975.1 Erythrobacter sp.
CCGTCACCGCGATGCCATAGGCCGCGGCAAGGTTGCTGGACGACTGGAAGAACAGCACCAGCAGGATCACCATCACCATCAGGCCCCAGTTGATCGCGGGAATGTAGATCTGCCCGGCGGCAGAGGGGCTGGTATGGCGGATGTCCATGCGCGGGATGAAGCCCAGCTGGATCGCCTGCTGGGTAAGGCTGAACGCGCCCGAGATCACCGCCTGACTGGCGATGATCGTGGCCAGCAGCGCAAGGATGATCACCGGCACCCGCACCATATCGGGGATCATCAGGAAGAACGGATCCTTGATCAGCATCGCCGTCGCTTCCGGCGAGGTCTGCGACAGCACCAGCGCGCCCTGTCCCATGTAGTTGAGCATCAGCGCGGGGAACACGAAGGTGAGCCACGACAGGCCGATCGGCTTGCGCCCGAAATGGCCCATGTCGGCATAGAGCGCCTCTGCCCCCGTCACCGCCAGCACCACACTGCCCAGGGCGATGAAGGCGGTGAACCCGTCGGTGACAAAGAAATGGAGCGCGTTGAGCGGATTGATCGTCTCGAAAATGATCGCCGGATTGGCGGTCAGGTGCATCACGCCCAAGGTTGCCAGCATCGAGAAATAGGTCAGCATCACCGGGCCGAACAGCTTGCCCACCTTTTCGGTGCCGCGCGATTGCAGCGCGAACAGGCACACCAGGATCGCGATCGCCGTGGGCACGATCCACGGCCTGAACCCGGGGACGATATATTGCAGGCCCTCGGTCGCCGAGAGCACCGAGATCGCCGGCGTAATCATGCTGTCGCCATAAAACAGTGCGGTGGCGAACACGCCGAGCAGCACCAGCGGCGCGGTCCACTTGGCGCTGTCTGACGCACGGCGGATCAGCGCCAGCAACGCGAGGCTGCCGCCCTCGCCCTTGTTGTCGGCGCGGGTGATGGTGAGGACGTATTTGACCGTCACCACCATCATCATCGACCAGAATACAAGGCTCAGCACCCCGTGGATATGCGTGGCATCGGGCGAAATGCCGGGCGTACCATGGTGCGAGGCGAAGGTTTCGCGGAAGGCATAAAGCGGGCTGGTGCCAATATCGCCGAACACCACGCCGACCGCGCCGAGCGCGAGAGTCAGCGTGGATGTTCCGTGACCCTGGCCGTGTGCGGCATCAGGCGGTGCAGGCGAGGCGATGCTGGTCATCTCAATCGGATTTCCCGTCAGTTCGGTACCGCCCATCCCGCCCAAGCGACTCAAGCCGGAGAGGCCGCGCGCCTAGCACCGTGTTTTCGCAGCTGCAACATGGAACGCAAGCGCGACACATGGCGGACACGCCAGCCTCATTGCCCCCGCAGCATCGGCGCGCGTGCGATCATGTCATCAAGCCGCGCGACTTCCGCCGCCAGCCCTTCGCGCCAGGGCGCATCGGGGGGCGAGCGCTCGACGAGGCCAGCCCATACGGCGCGGGCGGCGCGCACCTCGCCACTCTGGAGGTAGGCGAAGCCGAGGAAGTAATCCGCGCCCGGATTGGCGGGGTCGATCGCCCGCGCCCGGTCGAAGGCCTGCACCGCCGCCGGAGTGACGGTGCCATCGGCATGGCCCACCAACGCAAGGCCAAGCGCCAGCCAGCTTTCAAGGTCATCCGGATTTTCCTCCAGCCCACGCCGCAGCAGGCCGGCCGCATCGCCGAACCGCCCGCGCCGGGCAAAGGCATCCGAGGTCAGCAGATAGTCGGGCGGCGGGCTGGTGCGATCGAACAGCGCCGCGCGCCCCTCGACCATCGCCTCGCCCTGATCGGATACGCGGTTTTGCGGCGCCTTGGGCGTGGCGGGCAGGCCGGGCGAGCCCTGCCAGGCATAGCCCGCCAGCCCGATCACCAGCACCGCGCCGAACAGCGTCAGCCCCTCGCGCGGCAGGCGCAGCAGGAACGCGGCCAGCGCAAACGCGGCAAGCGTCAGCGCCGCCACGGCCAGCCATCCCGCGATCATTGTGCCTCTCCCGCATCCGAACGGCGCCGGCCGAGCCGCCGTAGCAGCACGCCCGCGACCAGCACGATCACCAGCACCGGCACCGCGAACAGCGGCCAGGTGGTGGCGCTTACCTCCGGCTGGTAGCTGACATAGTCGCCATAGCGCGCGATCAGCCAGGCACGGATCTGTTCGGGGCTTTCGCCGGCCAGAATGCGGCTGCGCACCTGATGGCGCATGTCGCCCGCCATCGGCGCGTCGCTGTCGGCAATCGACTGCGACTGGCACTTGAGGCAGCGCAGCGTGTGCATCAGCGCGCTCGCTTCAGCCTCCAGCTTGGGATCATCGAGCTGGTTATAGGCATAGGGCGCGGGCGGCATGGTGTCCTGCGCCCCCAGAGGCCGCGGCAGCAGCACCGCGAGCAGCACCAGCGCGGCAGCGAAAACGGCGCGGATCATTTCGCCTTCTCCAGTTCCGCCAGCAACACCGCCACATCATCTTCGCGGATATCGCCGATATGCTGGTAGCGGATCACGCCCCTGGCATCGATCACGAAGGTTTCGGGCACGCCGGATGATCCAATTGCCAGCTGCACCTCGGAAATACGGTCGGAACCGATGCGGGTGTAGGGATTGCCGTGGGCGCTGAGGAAATTGGCCACGTCTTCGGGCCGGTCGCGGATGGCGATGCCGATGATCTCGACCCCTTGCGCCTTGAGCGCTTCGAGTTGCGGGGCTTCGGCGATGCAGGGCAGACACCAGCTCGCCCAGATGTTGAGCAGCCGTGGCTGGCCACCGATGAAATCGGCCCTGGCCGCACCCGGCAGTCCTGAAAAGGCCGGTTCGAGCGCGAAGTCGGGCAGCGGCTGGCCGATCATCGTGCTCTCGACGAACTGGTCCTTTTCCTGGGTCAGCATATAGCCCGCCAGCCCCGCGAAAAAGGCGAACAGCGCGAGCGGTGCCCAAAGCAGAATGCGGTTCTTCACGATGGGCCTACTCCGCCGGAACCGGTGCCGCGCCAAGCGCTTCGAGATCAGCGCGCCGCACCGCCCCCCTGGCGGCGGCCCGGCGGCGCTTCACATCCACCCGCACGCGCCCGGCAATCGCCAGCAATCCGCCCAGCGCAATCAGGATGCCGCCATACCAGATGAAGGTGACAAACGGCTTCCACCACACGCGGATCTGCCAGCGCCCATCCTCGGCCTGGCTGCCGATCACGGCGTAGAGCTGGCCGTTCCACTTCGTCAGCAGCGCGCTTTCGCTGGTGGCCTGCGGGGGCGACCAGAAATTGCGCGCCTGCGGGGTAAGGATCACCGGCTCTGCGCCATCCTGCCGCACCGCCAGCCGCGCCTCGATCGCGGTCCAGTTCGGCCCGGCCACCGGCGTGACGCTTTCCAGCGTCACGGCAAAATCGCCAACCTGTTCGGTTCCCCCCGGAGCGACAGCGGCAAGGCGTTCCTGGGTGAAGGCCCCCTCGCAGGCCATGCCGAACAGCGACACCGCGACCCCGAAATGGGCGAGCACCATGCCCCAGGCCGCCACCGGCACGCGGCGCAGATTGCGCCCCCGCAGCGGCAGCACCGCCGCCACCGCCAGCGCCGGGGCCAGCCCCAGTCCGAGCAGGGGCAGCAAGGGCCAGGAGCCGAAGAAGCTCACCAGCGCGATCGCGCCGATCAGCACCGCCGCGATCAGCAGCATCTCGAACTGGATGCGCGCCGGCTTGTCAGCGCGCCAGCGCAGCAGCGGGCCAACCGCCATTACCAGCAGCATGGGAATGGCAAACATCGCCGAGGCCGGGTTGAAATAGGGCGGGCCAACCGAAACACGCACGTCAAAGGCTTCGGTCAGCAGCGGGTAGAGCGTGCCCAGCAGCACAATCGCAAGGATTGCCGAGAGCATCACATTGTTGAACACCAGCGCGCCCTCACGGCTGGTCGCGGCAAAGCGCTTGCCTTCCGCCACCGCGCCAGCGCGCAGGGCAAAGACGGTGAAGGCCCCGCCGATATAGAGCCCCAGCAGCGCAAGGATGAAGCTGCCGCGTTCCGGATCAACCGCGAAGGCATGGACGCTGGTGAGCACCCCCGAACGCACCAGGAAGGTGCCGAGCATCGACATCGAGAACGCCAGCACCCCGAGCATGATCGTCCACGTCCTGAGCGCATCGCGCGCCGCCAGCACGCTCACCGAATGCAGCAGCGCGGTGGCCGCCAGCCACGGCATCAGCGAGGCATTCTCCACCGGGTCCCAGAACCACCAGCCGCCCCAGCCCAGTTCGTAATAGGCCCAGAACGATCCGGCGGTGATCCCCAGCGTCAGCAGCACCCACGCACCCAGCACCCACGGGCGCATCACCCGCGCGAAGGCGGGATTGACCTCGCGCGTCAAGAGCGCGCCCATGGCCAGGCTGAAGGCGACCGAGAGGCCGACATAGCCGGCATAGAGCGTCGGCGGATGGATCGCGAGGCCGATGTCCTGCAACAGCGGGTTGAGGCCGGTGCCTTCCGCCGCCGGCACCGGCAGCCGCTCGAACGGGTTGGAGGACAAGAGCAGGAAGGCATAAAAACCCAGCGCCACAAAGCCCTGCACCGCCAGCGTCGCGCCCATGGTGCGTTCGGGCAGGCGCTTTTCGAAGGAGGCCAGCAAGCCGCCCGAAGCAGCCAGCACACCAACCCACAGCAGCATCGAGCCCTCGTGGTTACCCCAGGTGCCGGTCAGCTTGTAGATCAGCGGTTTCATCGAGTGGGAATTGGCCGCCACCAGCTTGATCGACAGGTCGGTGATGGCGAAGGCATAAAGTAGCATCAAAAAGGCCAGCACCGCCAGGAACGCCTGCACGATCGCCGCCGGGCGGGTGTAGATCGCCAGCGGCGCGGCTTCACCCTCGCCGGCGCGCAAGGCCATCGCGCCCGCGACCATTTGCAGCACCGCCAGCGCCGCAGCAAGCCACAGGGCGGCAAGTCCGATTTCGGCGATCATTGCTCAGCCCCTCACCTTGTTCCCTGCGCCTAGTCCAGCCCGATCGTGGTGTCGGCAGCCATCTTGGCAGCCTCCTTGGTGCCCATGCCTTCCAGCTCTTTGGGCACATAGTTCTCGTCATGCTTGGCGAGCAGGTTGGTGGCGATGAACACCCCGTCCGGGCCAAGGCTGCCTTCGGCCACCACGCCGGAATTTTCGACGAACAAGTCAGGCAGGATACCGCTGTAACGCACCGGAATGGCCGCATCGGTGTTGCCGGTGACCACGAAATCGACCGTCACGCCATCGGGCGCGGTCTTGATCGATCCGGCCTGCACCATCCCGCCCAGCCGCACCGCCTGCCCGATTTCGGGCGGGTCGGAAACCATCTGCTCGGGCAGGTAAAAATAGTTCGCCTGATTTCGTAAGGACCACGCCGCGAGCAGGCCCGCGCCGAGGATCGCCAGCACGGCGATCACCACCAGCACGAGACGTTGATGCTTGGCCTTCATGCCCTGCTCCTCTCAGCGCCGCCGCGCCGCATCGCGGCGGGCCTCGGCGCGCACCATCGCGCGCCACGCCCAGATACACACCGCGGCCAGGCCTGTCAGACCCACGCCATAGGCGAGAATCACGAAATCCCACTGCGCCAGTTGCTCGCGCATCATGCCTGCTCCAGCGCCGGCGCGCCGGCCAGCGGCGTGTCATCATCAAGCGCGCGGCGACGCAGCCGCGCCTCGACCTGCGCTTCGGCGATCAGCGCACGCATTCGCATCAGCACGATCCCGCCAAACAAGAGCGAGAAGCCGATCACAGCCACCAGCAGCGGCCACAGGTAGGCAGCATCGATCGCGCTTTTGCCCATGGTGATGCTGGGCGGCTGGTGGAGCGAGTTCCACCACACCACCGAACGGTTGATGATCGGCACGTTGATCGCGCCGACCAGCCCGAAGATCGCGGCGATTTTCGGCGTCGCCCCCTCGCGACTCGCGGCCTGCGACAGCGCGATGTACCCGGCATAGAGAAACAGCAGCACCAGCATCGAAGTAAGCCGCCCGTCCCATTCCCACCAGGTGCCCCAGGTCGGGCGGCCCCAGATCGAGCCGGTGGCAAGGCAGATCGCGCAGAACACCATCCCCGGCACCGCAATCGCCCGGGCCGAAAGCGCCGCGAGCGGATGCTTCCAGATCAGCAGCATGGCGCTGGAAATGGCAATACCCGCCCAGCCGCCCATGCCAAGCCAGGCAGCCGGAACATGAATGAACAGGATGCGAACGGTCTCTCCCATCAGCCGGTCAGGCGGGACCACGAACAGCCCCCAGGCGAGCGCGCCGAGCGACAGCACCAGCCCGCTCCAGAACAACAGCGGCATCAACCACTTTGCCAGGGCGAGGAATCGGGTGGGGTTGGCGTAGATGTGCATCATGTTCGCGTCTGGCCGGGCTTGTAGCCATACACCCGTCAGGGACAAGACTGCAATTCATGCTTGTCCCAATCGGTTCCCGCCCGAAAGTCGGCGGCAAGCCGCTCGCCCGGGATTCAGGCGCGCCCGATCAGCTTTTGCGCCATGCGGTCGGCGACCACATCGGCGGGCACGCCGGTGGCTTGGCTTTCGGTCCAGATCGCTTCGAGCCGCCCGGGGATCTGCGCCAGCCGGCGATGCACCTCGTTGATGTCAGCGGGCGCCCCCTCTTGGCGGGCGAGATATTCGAGCGCGACCGAAATGATGCCCCCCGCGTTGATCACATAGTCCGGGGCATAGAGAATGCCGCGCGCCGCCAGCAGCGCGCCGTGTTCGGCCCGTGCCAGCTGGTTGTTCGCGCCGCCCGCAACAATCGCGCAATCGAGCCGGGCAATGCCCTCATCATCAAGGATCGCGCCCAGCGCGTTGGGGCTGAAAACGTCGCAGGCGACCGACATGATCGCATCCGAGGCGGTCACCTGTGCCCCCAATTCGCGCGCCAGCGTGGCGGCCCGTTCGGCATTGATGTCGGCCAGCGTCAACTTCGCGCCATCCCTGGCCAGCAGCCGCGCCACGCCGCCGCCCACGCTGCCGGTACCCTGCAGCGCGACATGCACGCCCGCCAGACTGTCCTTGCCCAGCTTGTGCTTCACCGCCGCCTTGATGCCGAGGAAAATGCCCATCGCGGTAAACGGCCCAGGATCGCCGCCCGCGCTGCCCTCGCCCGCGACCGGCAGGCCGGAGACATAGGCGGTGCGCTGCGAGACCGCGACCATGTCCGCCTCGCAAATGCCGACATCCTCGGCGGTGATATAGCGCCCGCCCAACGCCTCGACCGCATCGCCGAAGGCGGCGAGCATCGCGGGCGTCTTGATGCGCTGTTCATCGGCCAGGATCACCGCCTTGCCGCCGCCCAGCGGCAGACCGGCCATGGCGTTCTTGTAGCTCATCCCGCGCGAGAGGCGCAGGCAATCGCGCATGGCCCCGGCCGGATCACTGTAATGCCAGAAGCGGGTGCCGCCCGCAGCGGGCCCGCAATGGGTGGAATGGATTGCGATAATCGCCGTCAGTCCGCTCGCCCGATCATGCACCAGTTGCACACATTCGTGTGCATCGAAATCGGGCTCGGCCCAGAAAGCGGTCATCGCATGTCCCCGTTGGCAGCGCGGGACAGGATGACAGGGCAAGGATATGATGGGGCGACCAACGGGGTTCGAACCCGTGACCTCCGGTACCACAAACCGGCGCTCTAACCAGCTGAGCTATGGTCGCCACACGCCCCTGCCCGAAAACAACCTTGTCGGTCGCTGCCAAGCCCGCGCTAGAGGCGCGCGATTTACGCAAGGCTCGCGCGCGGTCAAGTCCGCATGAGGGCAGGCGCGTGCCTCTTGCACAAAGGCCTCGCCTTGGGAAGCGAAAACTGTTTTGTACAGGGTTTGGCGCAAGATTGTTTCGCCGCTCCCGAAATTATTGCACCGTCGGCCGGGCGATCTATCCTCGCGGGGATGAACCAAACCAGCGAATCCATCGCCGCACGCTTGGCCGCGCAAGACGGGGTTCAGCGTCTGCCGACCCCCAAAGCCGAATTGTTCCAGCGGCGCGGGTTTGCCGATCCTGCCCTGTGCGCCGAGCTGATCGCGCTGATCGACGCGGGCCGCCGCCCCTCAACCATCGCCGACGACAATGGCGATGCCTATTTCCGCACCAGCGAAACCTGCGATCTGGCCGCAGGCCTGCCGCCGGTCGAACGGATCGAAGCGATGATCGCGCAGCTCTCCGGTCTCGATCCGGCCTATGGTGAACCCTTGCAAGGCCAGCGTTACGCCGAAGGGCAGGAGTTCAAGCCGCACACCGACTACTTCACCCCCGGCGGGCGCGACTTCGCGAAGTTCTGCACCCTGTCGGGCAACCGCACCTGGACTTTCATGATCTATCTCAATGACGTCCCCGCGGGCGGGGCTACCCGTTTCAAGCTGGCGGGCAAGACCTTTCAGCCCGAAACCGGCAAGCTGCTGTGCTGGAACAACCGCCTGCCGGATGGCAATGTCAATCCCGCGACATTGCATCACGGCATGAAGGTCAGGAAAGGTGTCAAATACGTGATCACCAAGTGGTATCGCGAAAAACCGTGGAGGGGATGATGGCCGATTTCACCGCACTGGAAGCGAAGCTGAAGGCGAGGCTGGCCGAATTGGCCGAGCGTTCGGAAGAGATCGAGGCGGATCTGCGCGGGCCGCTCGATGCCGATTTTTCCGAGCAGGCGGTTGATCTGGCCGATGACGAAGCGCTGGAAGCGGTCGATGACGTGCTGCGCGCCGAAGCGGCCCAGATCCGCGCCGCGCTCGCCCGGATCGCAGGCGGCACCTACGGGATCTGCGCCAATTGCGGTGCGCCGATCAGCGCCGAGCGACTCGAAGCCCAGCCGGTGGCAACCCGCTGCATCAAGTGCGCGGCGTGATCGTCTGGGCTGGCCGAGGCCCGCGCTTTGGCCGGCTGATGCCCACACGAAAAAGGCGACCCCGTCGGGCCGCCCTCCTCGTTGCCGATCGCAACCCGCGCAGCGGGTAATGATGCTTACTTCTTGAGGCTGAGTCCGCCGAAACGCTTGTTGAACGCAGCCACCCGACCGCCTTCGGCAACCTGCTGCTTGCCGCCGGTCCAGGCCGGGTGGCTGAGCGGGTCGATTTCAAGCGACATCACGTCGCCTTCCTTGCCCCAGGTCGAACGGGTCTGGTATTCGGTGCCATCGGTCATCTTGACCGTGATCATGTGGTAATCGGGATGCCCTTCGGCCTTCATGATGCAATTCCTTGTCAGCTTTCGCCGGTGCCGACCGGCGATGCTATGAAACGGGAAGCGGGGCGCTTAATCAGAAATGCGACCCAATGCAACCACGGATATTCGCGCTCGTCCGGCCGCCAAACGGTTGCCAGGCCGACCGTCCACCCCCGACGACGCGGCCGCCGCGCCTCAGGGAGCGCAGCGATATGCCGCAAAGGGCCGAATGAACGGGGATTTTGCCCGCCGCAAAGCGCGCAGGCTCAAATCTTATCTGCCATCATCGCGGTAAATTCGACCTCGCAGGTCGTCTTCCCCTCGACGCTTGCCACGCCCCTGAACTTGTAGACGCGGCTGCGCTTCTGGGCGAATTCGACGTTGAGGTCGAGCAAACAGCCCGGTGTGACGGGAGCACGGAACTTGGCGTTCTCGATGCCCATGAAAATCACCAGCTTGCCAGTACCGGCCAAGGCCATCGTTTCGATCCCGAGGATGCCGGCCGCCTGCGCCAGCGCCTCGATCTGGAGCACGCCGGGCATGATCGGCGCGCCCGGAAAATGGCCCTGGAAGAACTGTTCGTTCATGCTCACGGCCTTGACCGCGTGGATCCGCTCGCCCAGCGTGATCGACCGCACGCGGTCAACCAGCAGCAACGGGTAACGATGCGGCAAGGCGTTGAGAACCTTGCCGATATCGTAATCGACCCGATCAGGGCCGCGGGTTTCACCCTGGCTCATTCCATGCTCCTTGGTTGGCCCGCGCGCCGGCCTTAACGGCCCGCCGGTGCCTGCGGGTTGCCCTGCTGCTGTTGCTGCTGCTGGCGCTGCTGCATCAGTTGCGCTGCCACCAGCCGCTGCTGGATTTCCTGAAACAGCTGAACGCTTTCGCGCGCCGGCTGCCAGCCCTGCGGCGGGACAATGCCGACCGAGGGCACCTTGGCGTTCAGCGCCGCGGTGATCTGGGCGGTGACATCAGCCTCGGGCACGGCAAACAGCAGCGAACCGGGTTCCAGCACAAGCTTGATCTGCTGCTTGGTGACAACGTCCTGAAGCGCCGGGCCATACTGAAGGATGACCTGTTCCACCGCATAGATGCGGGCCGCATCGATCTGGTTGGTGAGCGCCTGAATCTCCTGCTCCAGCGTCTGGAGCTTGGTGAAATCGGGCGACTTCTGCTTGGCAGCAAGTTCCTTGTCATCCACCTGCTTGTCGCTGTTGGTATCGAAAGTGGCCAGCAGGGTCTGGCGCTCCTGCGCCTTGGTGCGGCGCAGCTCGTTCTGCTGGGCATAGGTCTGGTTGACCTGCTCATAGGCGGTCTGGAACGCGGTCGTCCCGAGTACGGCGCGCGCGATATCGACCGTGGCGATACGGCCTTCGACCTGTGCCTGCGCGGGCAAGGCGGCAACCGCGGTCAGCACCACCGCAGCCGGGGCGATCAGCTTGGAGAAAATCGTCATTAGAATTGGGTTCCTACGTTGAATGTAAACTGGCGCTCGTCATCGCCCGGCACCTTGCGGATGGTCTGGGCGAAGTCGATGCGGAACGGGCCAAAGGGCGAATTCCAGTTGACCCCGATCCCGGCGGTGATGCGCGGGCTGGGCGAATTGCCGAGGAAGGTTTCCTTGATCGCACTGCCCGGACGGATGAGCGCGGTGTTGGCCGAACCGTCGGGCGCAGTCGGGCTGGTGGTGGGATCGAACACCGGCTGCCCGTTGACCAGCACCGGCTGGCCATTGGCATCGAGCCGGCGGGTGAGGTAGAGCAGATTGCCCTGCGCGTCGCGCTGCTGCACCCCATTGGGGTTATCCTGCAGCACCGGCGTCTCGACACCCCAAAGCGCACCAATATCGGCCCAGATCGAGGGCCTCAGCCCCAGCTCGCGCGCACCGGTGCCAAGCGGAATCTCCAGCTCGGCGCGGCCCAGATAGTAATTGCGTCCGCCGATCGCGTCATCGCGGGTCTGGTTGCGATCGGTCACCAGCACCGGGTTGCCATTGGCATCCTGCTCGTAACGCTGGGTCAGCACCCGCGGGCCGACGCCGCGGATCGCAAAGCCGCGGAACTGCGGTTCGCCGAGGAAGAAACGATCGGTCAGCAGCACATCGTCAACCCCGGCCCCGGGGCGGTCCTGCAGCGGGATGATCGTGCCCCCTTCGGCCAGGATCGAGAAGATGAAACCCGAATTGCCGAGACTCCAGAACTGCTGCCCGCGACCGCGGAAGCGGACATAGCGCACATCGCCGCCCAGGCCGGCAAACTCGCCGCTGACCGAAATGGTCTTGCCCCGGCTGGGACGGACGCGCGAATTGAGCGAGTTGTAGTTGAGACTGAGGCCGACGATCGAACTCAGACGCTTGCCGATCGCATCGCACAAGAAGCGGCCCGCCAGCAGCGGATCGCATTCGCGCGTGCCGTTACCATCGAGATCGGAGAAGAACTGGCTCTCATCGAGGCTCACCTCCTCGTAATTGAGCGTGTAGCTGCCCACCAGCGACATATACTCGGTGAGCGGCACGCCTGCGCGCAGCGAGAACCCGGTGGTGGCTTGCTCGAAGGTGGTGTTGCGATCATTATTGGTGAAGTTGAAGCTGTTGAAATCACGGCGATAGATGTCGATACCGGCCGAGATATTGCGGTCGAACAGATAGGGCTCGGCAAAGCTCACCTGCGCCGAGCGCGAGAACTGCGAATAGTTGACGCTAAGACCGATGGTCTGCCCGCGTCCGCGGAAGTTGCGCTGGCGGATCGAACCGGCGAGGATGAACTGTTCGATCGAGGAGAAACCCGCCGAGAACTGCAATTCGCCGGTCGGCTTTTCCTCGACATTGGCTTCGAGCACGATCCGGTCGGGCGCACTGCCCTCGACCTGGCTGACTTCGAAGTTCTCCTGGAAATAGGCCAGCGAGTTGATGCGCGCGGTGGTGCGCTGCACCGCAAGGCTGTTGAAGGCATCGCCTTCCGCGATGCGGAATTCGCGGCGCACGACCTTGTCCTGGGTCAGCGTGTTGCCATTGATATCGACCCGCTCGACATAGACGCGCGGCGCCTCGCGCAGGATGAACGTGATGTTCATCGTCAGGTCGTCCTTGTTCGCGCGGAAGCGCGGCTGGACGTCGGCAAAGGCGTAACCGAAACGACCGGCCAGTTCGGTCAGTTGCTCGACCGTGTCCTCGACCGTCTTGGCATTGTACCAGTCGCCGGTACGCATCGGCAGCTGGGTGGTCATCGCTTCACTGTCGAAGTCGCGCAGCTGGCTGTCGACCTTGACCTCGCCGAACTTGTAGCGCTCGCCTTCTTCCACCACATAGGTGATGATGAAGTCCCTCTGGTCGGGCGTAAGCTCGGCCACCGCCGAAACGACGCGGAAATCGGCGTAGCCTTCGGTGAGGTAGAACTGGCGCAGCTTCTGCTGGTCAAATGCCAGACGATCGGGATCGTAGCTGGTGTTCGAGCTGAAGAAACTGGTCAGGCGCGCCTGCTTGGTCACCATTTCGCCGCGCAGATCACCGTCGGAAAACTTCTCGTTGCCAAGAATGTTGATCTGGCGGACCTTGGACTTGGGGCCTTCGGAAATCTCGAACACGATATCGACGCGGTTCTGCGGCAACTGCACCATCTTCGGCTCGACCTGCGCGGCAAAGCGGCCCTGGCGCTTGTAGAGCTCGATGATCCGGGCAACGTCGGCGCGCACCTTGGAACGGGTGAAGATCTGGCGCGGCGCGAGCTTGATTTCCGGGAGGATCTTGTCCTCCTTGAGCCGCTTGTTGCCTTCCAGCACGATGCGGTTGATGACCGGATTCTCGGTCACGGTGATGACGACATCTCCGTTGTCGTTGCGGATCGAGAAGTTGGCGAACAGTTCGGTCGCCCCCAGATCTTTCAGCGCCTCGTCAGCGGCGGCTGAGGTGTATTCCTGACCGACACGCAGTCGGATATAGCTGAGGATGGTGGTCGGCTCGAGCCGCTCGGCCCCGACCACGGAGATGGTGCGGATGGTGTTGCCCTGCGCCGCAGGCGCAGGCGCGGGTGCAGGCTGGGCGGCCTGCTGGGCAAGGCCCACGCCCGGCACGCCTGCAAGGATCGAACCGCAGGTCAGCAAAACCGTCAGCCGTCCGGCCCGGGACAGGGTGCGCGAAGTGCCGGTCTGGCCATCGACCGGGCCGCGGCCAGTCTCGCTCATAGGGTTCATGCAGCTAATGTCCCGTCCAACCAGTGAGTGATCCGCCCCCGCAAAACCGGGCGCGCTCCGCGGCAAGCCTCTGCCCGATGCACGCCGCGCAATCAAGCCGCGAGGCCAAGGGGGGTGCGCTGCGGTGCAGGCTTTCCACGGCAAACCGCAGCTTTTTGCAGATAGCGGGTCAAGAACCGAACAGCGGCAGCGAAACAAGATCATTCACCGTCACCACCACCATCAGCATCAACACCAGCGCAATGCCGGTGCGATAGGCCCATTCGGTCGCCTGCGGTCCCACCGGCTTGCGGCGGATCGCCTCGGCCAGATAGAACATCAGGTGCCCGCCATCGAGTGCGGGGATTGGCAAGAAGTTGATGAATGCCAAATTAAGCGAGATCAGCGCGGCGAAGTTGACAAAGGCCGCGAGTCCGAGGCTCATCTGTTCGCCCGAATATTTCGCGATCTTGAGCGGCCCGCCCAGTTCGTGGAACGAACGGTCACCGACCACAATCTGCTGGATGCCGGTGACCATCATGCCCATCAGATCCCAGCTTTGCTTGACCGCGAGCGGCACGGCCTCGAGAATGCCGACATCCTCGAACACATATTGCCCGCCAGCAGGGGCAACGCCGATCTGACCGACCGCGGTGGCATTGCCGAATTCGTCGGTCTTCACGACCCGCGCGGTGGTGAGAACAAAGTCGATTGTCTCGCCCCCGCGCTCGACGGTGAACACCATCTTGCGGCCCGGATGAAGCCCCACCGCGGCCCGCAGTGCGTCAAAATCGGCCACCGGCCTGCCGTCGATGGCAAGGATCGTATCGCCCACCCGCATCCCGGCAGCCTCGGCCACGCTGTGCTCGGCAAAGCCGCCGATGGTGCGCGAATCCTCCGCGCCCTCGATCACCGGCCTGCCGAGAATGGCGTAGAACGCGGCAAAGATCGCAATGGCAACCAGCAGGTTCGTCACTGGCCCCGCGGCCACGATCAGCGCGCGCTGCCACAAGGGGGCGTGATGGAAGCTGCCTTCTTGCTTGGGCGCGGACGGATCGGGCACGCTCGCCGGGTTCATGTCACCCTCGAACTGGACATAGCCGCCCAAGGGGAGAACCGAGAGTTTCCAGCGGGTGCCGAGCTTGTCAGTAAACCCCAGGATTTCCCTGCCGAAGCCGACCGAGAAGGCCTCTGCCTTCACACCGAACAGGCGGCCGGCCAGCAGGTGGCCAAGTTCATGCAGCGTGACGAGTGGACCAAGCAGCAGCACAAAGCCCGCCACATACATCCAGAAAGGGGGGGATTCAAACAAGGGCGGTGTTCTCCAGCAGGCTCACGGCTTGCCTGCGAGCCGATTGATCGACGGCCAGCACCTCATCGAGGCTGGCCGGGCGCGGGGCATCATTGCTGCGCTCAAGGGTTTCCTCCACCACTGCCGCAATCCGGGTGAACCTGATCTGACCGGCGAGGAATGCGGCCACCGCAACTTCGTTGGCGGCATTGAGGATCGCAGGCGCCGCGCCGCCTGCCGCGATTGCCTCGCGGGCGAGCCGTGTGGCGGGGAACAGCGTCTCGTTGGGTGCCTCGAAGGTCAGCTGGCCGATCGCGGCGAGATCGAGCGGTTCGAGCGGGGTTTCCATCCGTTGCGGCCAGGCGAGGCACGAGGCAATCGGCACGCGCATGTCCGAGGGGCCAAGTTGGGCCAGAGTCGAACGGTCGCGGAATTCGACCATCGAATGGATCACGCTTTGCGGGTGGACGACAATCGCGAGCTTCTCCAGCCCGACCGGGAAGAGGTGATAGGCCTCGATATATTCGAGCCCCTTGTTCATCATCGTCGCCGAATCGACGCTGATCTTGGCCCCCATTGACCAGTTGGGATGGGCCACGGCCTGGGCAGGTGTCGCAGCGTGAAGGCGCTCGGCGCTCCATGTCCGCAAAGGTCCGCCGCTTGCTGTCAGCGTGATGCGCGCGACATCCGAAATCCGGTTGCCGGCAAGGCACTGGAAGATCGCGTTGTGCTCGGAATCGGTGGGCAGCAGTGTCGCGCCATGCCTCGCCACCGCTTCCATCAGCACTTCGCCGGCCGACACCAGCGCTTCCTTGTTGGCGAGCGCGATGGTGCCGCCGCGTTCGACCGCCGCCATGACAGGGGCAAGCCCCGCACAGCCGACAATCGCCGCCACCGTCATGTCCACCGGCCGCGCCGCCGCCTCGACCAGCGCCTGCGCGCCGCCTGCCGCCGCGATCCCGCTGTTGCCGAGCGCTTCGCGCAGTTCGGGCAGGCAGCGCTCGTCGCCCACCACTGCCAGCTTTGCGCCAAATTCGATGGCAAGCGCGGCAAGCTCCGCAGCGCTGCAATGCGCGGTCAGCGCCTCGATGCGCCATGCCTCGCGGTTGCGGCGCACCAGATCGAGCGTCGATGCGCCGATCGAGCCGGTGGCGCCAAGCAGGGTGAGCGAGCGGGTCATCGTCGCATCATCCCAGCAAACGCCGGCCCAAGGCAATCACAAACAGCATGAAGAACACCGCAAGGAAGCCGTCGAGCCGATCGAACAGTCCGCCGTGGCCGGGAATGAGGTTGCCCGAATCCTTCAAGCCCGCGCGCCGCTTCATCCAGCTTTCGAAGAAATCGCCGGTCTGCGCGATCACCGCGATCAGCACGCCCGCCAGCAGTGCCAGCGCGAGGCTGACCATGTCGTAACCGGGCGAGCATGCCGCCGGGCCGAAATCGGCGAGTTCGTTGGCGATCGCCACCAGCCCCGCCGCCAGCGCCCCGCCCGCAAGCCCGGCCCAGGTCTTGGACGGGCTGATCCGCGGCGCGATCCTGGGGCCGCCGATGGCGCGGCCGGCGAAATAGGCTCCCGCATCGACCGCGATGATCGGGGCGATATAGCCCAAGAGCACCTGAACCGGGCCATAGCCGAGGCTCTGGCCGTTCACGGGCAAAAACTGCGCGCCGTTTCGCAGCGCCAGCAGCGCCAGCGCCGCCCCGCCGATATAGACCACCCCTAGGAAAAACCACAGCGTCTCGGCCACCCCCGACACCCCAAAGCGGCTCACCAACCGGTTCCATTCCCACAGCACGCCGAGCGCCAGCGCGCCGACAAAGCCGGTCCAGAACCACCCGCCGAGCCACAGCGCGCCGGCGGAAATCACCAGCATCACGATCGCCGAGCCCAAGCGCACCGGCAGATCGGACACGGCTTTCTCGCGCGCCTCAGCGCCCGCCATAGCGCCGCTCCCTCCGGGCGAAGTCGTCGAGCGCCTGTGTCAGGTGCCCCGGCTCGAAATCGGGCCACAGCGTGTCGACGAACAGCATCTCGGCATAGGCCGATTGCCACAGCAGGAAATTCGACAGGCGGATTTCGCCGCTGGTGCGAATCAAGAGATCGAGCGGCGGCAGATCAGCCGTGTCGAGGTTCGCGGCAATGGTCTCGATGGTGACCGCGCCCTCGCCCGCTGCCTTGGCCGCCGCGCGTGCGATCTCGTGCTGCCCGCCATAGTTGAGCGCCACGGCGAGCGTCTGCCTACCATGCGCGGTCTGCGCCAGCGCGTCTTCGAGCATGGCGACGATATCGGGCGCCAGCGATTGCCAGTCACCGATGATCTTGAGCCTGACGTTGTTGGCGACGAATTCGGGCAGGTCGGATTTGATGAACTTACGCATCAGGTTCATCAGATCATCGACCTCCTCATCAGGCCGCTTCCAGTTTTCCGAGGAGAAGGCATAGAGCGTCAGGCACTCCAGCCCGGTCGGCTCCAGCGCCCGCACCAGACGCCGCACCGCCTCCACGCCGCGCTGGTGCCCGACCGCACGCGGCAGACCCCGCTTCTTGGCCCAGCGGCCATTGCCATCCATAATGATGGCCACATGTCGGGCGCGCGACTGGTCCAAGCTGTTCCCCACCACCCCAGACGCCTTACTGCGTCAGGATTTCCTGTTCCTTCTTGGCCGCCGCCTCGTCGGCTTCCTTGACGTATTGATCGGTCAGTTTCTGGACCTGCTCTTCGAACCGCTTGCGCTCGTCTTCCGAGATTTCCTTCTTTTTCTCGTCGGCCTTGAGGCTTTCCATCGCGTCGCGGCGCACGTTGCGGATCGCGATCTTGGCCTTTTCGGCATATTGCCCGGCGAGCTTGGCGAGTTCCTTGCGGCGCTCCTGCGTCAGATCGGGGATCGGCAGGCGCAGGGTCTGGCCGTCGATGATCGGATTGAGGCCGAGATTGGCATAGGCAATCGCCTTTTCCACCGCGTGGAGGTTCGCCTTGTCCCACACCTGCACGCTCAGCATCCGCGGCTCGGGGGCGGACACGGTGGCAACCTGCTGAAGCGGCATCATCGCGCCATAGACTTCCACCTGCACCGGATCGAGCAGCGTGGTGTTGGCACGGCCGGTACGCAGGCCCTGCAGATCGCTCTTGAGCGCTTCCACCGCGCCCTTCATCCGGCGCTCGACATCGGCCTTGTCATATTGCGGCATGGCTGGGTTTTCCCTTTGCTTCAGCTGTCTTGAACAATGGTCTGCACGCCCTTGCCCGCCAGCACGCGCGCAAGGTTGCCCTTTTCTCGGATCGAGAAGACCACGATCGGAATCTTGTTGTCGCGGCACAGCGCCACGGCCGAGGCATCCATCACCTTGAGATTGTCGGCCAGCACACGGTCATAGGACACGGTATCGAAGCGTACTGCGGCGGCGTTCTTCTTGGGATCGCTGTCATAGACCCCGTCGACGCTGGTGCCCTTGAGCAGCGCATCGCACTTCATCTCGGCCGCGCGCAGCGCCGCGCCGCTATCGGTGGTGAAATAGGGTGCGCCGACACCGGCAGCGAAGATCACCACGCGGCCCTTTTCCAGGTGGCGTTCGGCACGGCGGCGGATCACCGGCTCGCACACCTGATCCATCTGGATTGCCGACTGCACCCGGGTCTCGACACCGAGCTGTTCGAGCGCATTCTGCATGGCGAGCGCGTTCATCACCGTGGCCAGCATCCCCATGTAATCGGCCTGCGCGCGGTCCATCCCCTGTGCCGCACCGGCCATGCCGCGGAAAATATTGCCGCCGCCGATGACGAGGCAGATTTCAAGGCCCGTTTCCTTGGCCGCCTTCACTTCGGCTGCGAGCGCGGCAACAAAGGCCGGATCGATCCCGAACTGCTGATCCCCCATCAGCACTTCGCCCGAAAGTTTCAGGAGGACGCGCTTGATCGGAAGAAGAGACATGGGAATGGACGGCTCCGGGCGGTATTTGCGTTGGCGCACTTAACGGGCAATGCGCCATTTCGCAAAGGCTAAGCTAGCGCCGGGGGCGGCGGCGCTCAAGCAAACGGCCGTCGCAGCAGGAGCGCTGCGACGGCCGGTGCGTGTTGCGGCAGCGCTGCGATCAGCCGGCGACGGCCGCTGCCACTTCGGCGGCGAAATTGGTTTCTTCCTTCTCGATGCCTTCACCGAGCTGGAAGCGGGCATAGTCCTTGAGCACGATCGGGGTGCCCGCAACCTTGGCGGCCTGGGCGACAAGATCGGCAATCACGGTCTTGTTGTCCATCACGAAAATCTGGCTGAGCAGCGCGTTTTCCTTGGCAAACTTCTTCACCGCACCATCGACCATCTTGGCCTGCACGTCGGCAGGCTTTCCGGTTTCGGCAGCCTTTTCGGCAGCGATCTTGCGCTCGCGCTCGATCACTTCGGGATCAAGGCTGTCAGCGTCGAGCGCCATCGGGAAGGCAGCGGCAGCGTGCATGGCCAGCTGCTTGCCGAGCGGTTCGAGCACATCGGCGCCCGCGTCGCTTTCCAGACCGATCAGCACACCGATCTTGCCAAGACCTTCGGCCGCAGCGGTATGCACGTAGGCAACCACCGCGCCCTTCTCGACCGCGACAGTCTTGATGCGGCGGATCTGCTGGTTTTCACCGATGGTGGCGATATTGTCGGTCAGCTTTTCGCCAACGGTACCGCCATCGGGGTAAGGCGCCGCCTTGAGCGCTTCGACATCGTCCGTGCCCAGCTGAAGGGCAACCGCAGTGGCATTGCGAACAAAGCTTTGGAACTGGTCGTTCTTGGCAACGAAATCGGTTTCCGAGTTCACTTCGACCACCACGCCGCGGTTGCCCGCGACAGCCACGCCGACGAGACCTTCGGCCGCGGTGCGGCTCGACTTCTTCTGGGCGGTGGCGAGGCCCTTGGCGCGCAGCGCATCCACGGCAGCCTCGATATCGCCGCCCGCTTCGGTCAGCGCCTTCTTGGCGTCCATCATGCCAGCGCCGGTGCGCTCGCGCAGCTTCTTCACATCGGCGACGGAGAAATCGGCCATGGGAATTTCCTTTTCATTCGGTTGTCCGGGCGCCCGGCCCTGCCATCCCGAAGCGGGAGGCAATGCCGGGCGCGCTAGAAGGGGAATGTGACGGGCGATTGACGAAAACCGTCAAACGCCCGCGCAAAATCAGGCTTCGGCGTCCTGGGCAGCCGGTGCGTCGGCAACGACGGCCTCGACCGGGGGCTCTTCCATCGCGCCGAAATCGCTCGACACGTCAGCCTGGAACTTGCCCTTGCCGGCCAGCGCGGCCTCGCCAACTGCCTGGCAATAGAGACGCACCGCACGCGCCGCATCGTCGTTGCCCGGAACCGGGAAGGCGATATTCGACGGATCGACATTGGTGTCGAGGATCGCGATCACCGGAATGCCGAGCACGGCGGCTTCCTTGATGGCGAGGTCTTCCTTGTTGGCATCGATCACGAACATAACGTCCGGAATGCCGCCCATGTCGCGGATGCCGCCGAGCGACATTTCCAGCTTCTCGCGCTCACGGGTGAGGTTGAGCACTTCCTTCTTGGTCAGCCCGCTGGTGTCACCAGAGAGCATTTCCTCAAGGCTCTTGAGCCGGCGGATCGAACCCGAGATGGTCTTCCAGTTGGTGAGCATCCCGCCCAGCCAGCGGTGGTTGACGAAGTGCTGACCCGACATGCGCGCAGCCTCGGCGATCGGCTCCTGCGCCTGACGCTTGGTGCCGACGAACAGCACCTTGCCGCCCGACCGCACGGTCTGCTCGACGAAGTCGAGCGCGCGCGCGAACAGCGGCACAGTCTGCGACAGGTCGATGATGTGGACACCGTTGCGCGCGCCGAAGATGTACGGCTTCATGCGCGGGTTCCAGCGGTGGGTCTGGTGACCGAAGTGAGCGCCGGCCTCGATCAATTGCTGCATGGTGACGACAGGTGCCGCCATAGGTATTTCCTTTCCGGTTGTTCCTCTGGAAGGCTGGAACCGCGTTGGCGGAGATCCCGCCTGCGGCACCGGTATGTGCGCCTTCCATGTGACGTTGGCACCCCGGACGGACCTTGCCGCCAGTCCGAAGCGAGCGCGCCGATAGCCGTGAACGCACGAGAAATCCAGCCCTGAATCCATCGCCGAAGCGGAACATAACGCGAAAATCGTCTTGACAGGCGTGAACACATGAGGAACAAAGCCTACAGAACAAATACCGAACAACGAATCGGAAGGAACCGGCCATGCTTGCTCTTCCCATCAATCTGCTGCTTGTCCTTGCTGCCGTGGCGGCGGTGCTGAGCCTGGCCGACAGCACGATCAAGGCGCGCCGGGCCTATGGCGCGCTGCGGCGCGAAAAGGCGCTGATGAATGCCGGTTTCGTGATGCAGCTCGCCCCGCGCGAAATGCGGCTGCGGGCTGCGGCGCGCCGCGGCGGGGCGGTTATCCTGTCGCGCCGCTCGCCGATGCTGCGGCCGCTGCCTGCTCTTGCGCGCGGCGCCGCTTGATCCGGCCGTATTTGACAAGGCCGTAAGGCATCAGCGCAAAATAGATGGCGCAGATCGTCGCCAGCGTCCACCATGGCTCCAGCAACAAGGCGGCAAAGGCGAGGGCGGCAAAGGCGATAAGCGGCAGGCGGATCGAACGGCGCGGTCGCAGCGATGCCCAGCTGAGCGTCGCCATGTTCGAGATCATCAGCACCGCAATGACACTGAGCCATGCCGCGGTCAGCAGCGGGTGGCGGAAGATGTCCAGCCCGGTCTCGTGCCACAGGTAGAACGGGGCGAAGGCCAATCCCGCCCCGACCGGGGCCGGCACCCCGGTGAGGAACCCGGCGGACTTGTGCGGCTGGTCATCAACATCGATCCGCGCATTGAAGCGGGCCAGTCTGAGCGCGCAGGAAATCGCGAAGGCAAGCGCGGCAAACCAGCCGAAGCGCGGCAAATCATGCAAGCTCCACAGGAACAGGATCAGCGCCGGGGCGACCCCGAAGGACAGCGAATCGGCGAGACTGTCAAGCTCCGCGCCGAACCGCGACTGGGCGTTGAGCAGCCGCGCAATGCGGCCATCAATGCCGTCGAGCACGCCCGCCAGCACCACCAGCCCGATCGCCAAGGACCATTCGCCGTCGATCGCGAAGCGGATCCCGGTCAGGCCCGAAGCCAGCGCTGCGGCCGTGATCGCGTTGGGCAGCATTGCCCGCAAGGTTAGCCCGCCCCCACGCACGGCGGCTCCATCCTCGTCCTCGTCCTCCGCCGCCTTGGGACCAAGCCGGGCGGGCAGGAAGCGCACGCCGGGGCGCTTGCGCGGGTCGCGCTTGCGGGAACCCCCGTTCATTGGGCGATGCCTTCGAGCAGCCCGCGCTGGCCAAGCTCGGCGATCACCGTCTCCCCCGCGATCACGGTCTGCCCGATCATCACCTTGGGATCAGTCCCGGCGGGCAGGTAGACATCGACCCGGCTGCCGAACCGGATCAGCCCGACCCGCTGGCCCTTGGCGACGATGTCACCGGGCTTGACGAACGACACGATCCGGCGTGCCACCAGCCCGGCTATCTGGCTAAAGCCGATCTTCAGCCCATCCCCGCGCTCGATCAGGATGTGCTGGCGCTCGTTCTCCTCGCTCGCCTTGTCGAGCTCGGCATTCATGAAGCGTCCGGGAATATAGACCACCCGCCGTACCGTCCCGCCCACGGGGGTGCGGTTGATGTGCACGTCGAACACGCTCATGAAGATCGACACCCGCGTCACCGGCCCGGCGGGAAGCCCGGCAAAGCCCGATCCATCGTCGATCTGGAGTTCGTGCGGCGGCTCGACTTCCTCGATCAGCGTCACCAGCCCATCCGCCGGCGAAACCAGCGCGGCATCGGCCTGCGGCACCACGCGTTCGGGATCGCGGAAGAAGGCGAACACCCCGATCGACAGCAACGCCAGCGGCCAGCCGATCAGATCCCAGCCCACCGCCAGGAAGAACAGGCTGATGGCGCTGGCGGCAAGCCCGAACTTGCGCCCTTCCGGATGGATCGCGGGCCAGTTCCAGCCCGCGTCTCCCCGGCCCTTGTTATCGAGGACTTCACCTGCCATCGTTCAGCTTCTAGGCAAGGGCGCGCAGGCCCGCAAGGATGTGTGGCCGCTCAACCGGCCTTGCGTACGAACACACAGCCTGCCGAATAGCCCGCGCCGAAGCTGCAAATCAGCCCCGTATCGCCTGCCGCCAGATCATCGGAATGCATGTGGAAGGCGATGATCGAGCCGGCGCTCGAGGTGTTGCCGTAGGTATCGAGCACCGTCGGGCTTTCGTCCTCGCTGGCCTCGTGGCCCAGCACCTTTTGCGCGATCAGGCGGTTCATCCCGGCATTGGCCTGGTGCAGCCACAAGCGACGCAGATTTTCGCGCACGATCCCGAGACGTTCGGCCTCCTCGAGGATCATCTGCGCCACCATCGGCACCACCTCCTTGAACACCTTGCGCCCTTCCTGGACAAACAGCTTGTCCGGCTTGCCCTCGGTCTCGGGCGTGGCGCGGTTGAGAAAGCCGAAATTGTTGCGGATGTTGTTGGAAAACACCGTCTTCAGCTTGGTGCCGAGAATGTCCCAGTGCGGCGCGGGTGCCATTGCGGAATCTTCCACCAGCACTGCGGTTGCCACGTCGCCGAAGATGAAATGGCTGTCGCGATCGCGCCAGTTCAGGTGCCCGGAAGTGATTTCGGGGCTGACCACCAGCACGCTTCGGGCATCGCCGGCGCGGATGTAGTCGGCGGCGGTCTGGATGCCGAAGGTGGCCGAGGAGCAGGCGACGTTCATGTCGAAAGCGAAGCCCGCGATTCCCAGCGCCTGCTGGATCTCGATCGCCATCGCCGGATAGGGCCGCTGCATGTTCGAGGCCGCGCACAGCACCGCATCGACATCTTCCGGCTTACGGCCCGCCCGCTCCAGCGCCTGGCGCGCGGCGGCCACGCCGATTTCGGCCATGATCGACAGCTCGTCATTGCCACGCTCCGGCCAGCGCGGGGCCATGATTTCAGGATCGAGGATCGGCGCCTTGCACATCACGTGGCGCGCCTTGATCCCGCTCGCCTTCTCGATGAATTCAACCGAGGAATAGGCCAGCGGCTCGGCATCGGGATGAGCGGCGTTGTAGCGATCGACGAAAGTGTTGAAACTGGCCACCAGCTCTGCGTTGGTGATCGTCTCGGCCGGCGTGAACAGGCCGGTGGCGGAAATCACCGGGCGGCCGGTAAGGCTGGGTTGCGTTTCCTGCATGAATCCCTCTTGCGTCGAGGGCGCGGCCTTAAAGCGCGCCCCCGCCCCCTGCAAGACCCCGCTATGCCGAGGCCGGGGATGGCGGGTTCGCGGCGCCTTCCCCCTCGCCGCCATCACCACTGCCCAGCACTTCGGCCAGCAGCGGATTGGGGAAGGTGCGGCGGATGGTGACCGCGTAGAATACCTCCGATAGGTCATGCAGCTGGAACAGCTCGTAGAGCAGGCCTGCGGCAAGTTCGTCCTGCACCACAATCGGTGGGATTACCGCCACACCAGCCTGCGAACGCGCCAGCAGGCGCAACATCGCCATATCGTCCGCCTCGGCAGCGATCCGCGGGACAATTCCCATCCGCTCGATCAGCGCGTCAAACCCGGCACGCAGCGCGGTTTCGGGGGTTGGCAGGATCAGCGGCGCAGTGGTCAGCAACCGGTGCAGGCCCTGCCCCGCCAGCGCCAGCTGCGAACCTGCGCCGACCACGCTCACCGGCTGCTCTGCCAGCCGCCGCACGAGGTAGGGGCTGGCCGCATCGCGCGCGGGGACGAGATTGGTCAGCAGCACGTCGATGCTCATCGCCTCCAGCGCGCGCAGCAGGCTTGGCTGCGTGCCCGAACGCAGCACCACCTCGACATCGTCGCGCCCGAGCAGGGGCTGGAGAAAGCGCATCTGGAAATTGCGCGACAAGGTCGCCAGCGCGCCGATCCTGAGCACCTTGCGTTGCCCGCCGACCGCGCGAAACGTGGCCGAAAGCTGTTCGGAGGCGCGGAAGATCTGCTCGGCATAGTCGAGCGCGATCCGGCCTGCCTCGGTCAGCACCAGATTGCGCCCGCGTCGCTCGAACAGATCATGCCCGAGATCGGCTTCAAGCGCCTTGATCTGGGTCGAGACCGCGCTCTGCGAGATGTTGAGCGCCTTGGCCGCCGCGGTCAGCGTGCCTTCGCGGGCGGTGGCACGAAACAGGCGCAGGTGGTGAAGATTGAGGCTCGCCATCGGGAATCCCGTAAAACGTTCCAAATATGTGAACGATTTTCGGCAAAATATGTAATTTTTTAAGATCTGTCGAGATTTTATTGGGGCGGCACGACGTTCAAACCTCTCCTGCCGGAGTGCCGCTATGCCGCTCGCGCTTGCCCTTTCGTTCCTCGCGCCGCTCGCGCTGCTGCCGATCGCGGCCTTTGCCTTTGCCCGCCCGGGCCAGCGTCCGGGCAGCCTGCCGCGCTGGTCAGAAGGTTCGGCCCTTGCGGCCCTGGTGCTGGCGCTGGGCGGTCTGGTGCAGGCGGCAATCGGCCCGGCCGCAGGCATCGGCCTGTCCGAAGGGGTCACGCGGCTCGGTCTGCGCGCCGATCTCATCAGCACCGCGCTGGCCAGTCTCGTCGGCTTCATCGGCTGGATCGTGATGCGCTACAGCCGCACCTACCTCGACGGCGAGACGCGCGAGGGCGCGTTCCACGCACTGATGCTGGTGACGCTGGCGGCGGTGCTGGTGCTTGTGCAGGCGAGCACGCTGGCCACCATGTTCCTTGCGGCGGCCAGCGTCGGCATCGCGCTGCGACGCCTATTGCTGTTCTACCCCGACCGTCCCGCAGCCCGGCGCGCCGCGACCAAGTTTGCACTGGTATGGCACACGGGCGATGCGATGCTGGCAATCGCCGCCGCGCTTCTCGCCGTCCGTTTCGGCACGCTCGAATTCGCATCCCTTGGCGCGGCCGCCAGCACCGCCGGGCTGGGCCTTTCCGGTACGCTCGCGGTGGCCGCCATCGTCGCCGCCGCCGCGTTCAAGAGCGCGGCTTTCCCGCTGCACGGCTGGCTGACCGAGGTGATGGAGGCCCCCACCCCCGTCTCTGCCCTGCTCCACGCCGGGATCATCAATGCAGGCGGCGTGCTGCTGATCACAACCGCGCCGCTGGTGCAGGCAAGCACCGGGGCGATGGCCGCGCTGGTGATGCTGGGTGGGTTGACCGCGCTGTTCGGCGCCGCGGTGATGCTCACCCAAAGCGCGATCAAGACCGCGCTGGCGTGGTCAACCATCTCGCAGATGGGCTTCATGCTGCTGCAATGCGGCCTGGGGTTGTGGACGCTGGCGCTGCTGCACATCGTCGCGCACTCGCTCTACAAGGCGCACGCTTTCCTGTCGTCGGGCAATGCGGTGACCGAGGTGGCCGGCATCCGCCGCCCCGGCCCGGTCGCGGTGCCGAGCCTGTCGGCGGTGCTCAGGAGCTTCGCGCTGGCGCTGGCGATCTTCGCCGGAATCGCCGCAGTCTTCACTACGGCTTTCGGGCCGAAATCGCCGCAGGCCCTGGCGCTGGGCGCGATCCTGATCTTCGGGGTGGCCTACCTCGTCGCGCAGGGTCTGGCCGATCGCGCGCCACTGGCGCTGACCAAGCGCACCGCCGCCTGCGCGCTGGCCGCGGCCATCGGCTACTTCAGCTTCCAGACCATCGCGCAGGTCCTCTGGGCCCCGATCCTGCCGCCTGCGCCGATGCCGACCGCGCTTGAATGGGCGCTGCTGGTGGTGGCGGTGGCGAGCTTCGGCCTGATCGCCCTGGCTCAGGCGCTGTTCCCGCTGTGGGCGCACCACCCAGCGACTGCCGGGCTGCGCGTCCACCTCGCCAACGGCCTTTATCTCAACGCCCTGCTTGACCGTGCGATCGGCGGCTTTCGCACCACCACCGCCCGCTGATCGCCTGCTATCCCGGAGTAACGCCCATGCTTGCAAACGACGCGCAAATCACGCCGGTCCGGCTGTCGGCGATCCTCGAAGCCGCGGAGGCTGCCGCGCGCGCCATTCCCCCGGCCTTTCCGCTTGATGCCACGGTCGCGGTCAATCCCTTCCTTGGGCAGACGCACGAGGATCTTGCCACCGCCGCCGCGCGGCTCGGACGGGTCGCGGGAATCCGCGTCACCCGCAAGGGAGCGGACTATGCCGCAGCGATCCGCGAGCGCCGCATCAGCGAGACCGATCTGGAAGAAGCGCTGGCGGCCGCGATGTCTCCCTTGCGCCCCGCCAATACAACGCTGCTGCGCCGTGCCGCCGAGCGGCTGGGTGACCGGCCGCGGCCTGTGGCCTTGCCCACCGTGGCCGATCTTGCCGCCGAGGCCAGCGGGATCGACTGGCCGGGGTTGATCGACAGGTGCATCGGGCTGTGGGCGGCGGGCCAGTTCGATCGCGGCCAGGCCCTGTGGACCCCGGCCCCAGGCGCCGAGGCGTTTGCGGCGTGGCGCGTCTGGGCGACGCATGACCTGACCCCGGAAATCGCGGGTCTCACGGGTTTCTGCGCGCATGTCGCGGCCGCCCCCGATACGCCCGAGCGCGCAATCCTGTTGGCGGCCGAGGCGCTGGGCATCAACGATGCCGCCGCTGAAACCGCCTTCCACCGCCTGTTCATGAGCATGGGCGGCTGGTCGCAGCACGCCCGCTGGCTGCTGTGGCAGGCCGAACTGGCCGGCAAGAGCGATCGCACCATGATCGATCTGCTCGCCATCCGTCTGATCTGGGAGCAAGCCCTGCTTGCCCATGCTCCCGAAATTGCCAGTCGCTGGGCCGATACGGTTGCCGCCCATGCCACGCCGGTCGAGCCGGGCGCGGACGAGGTGGCCCTCGCCATCCTTCAGGACGCGGCCGAACGCGCCCACCAGCGCCGCCTCGCTGCCGCGCTGGATGGGGTCGCTCCGGCAGGCGAGGCGCGGCCGTTCCTGCAAGCCGCCTTCTGCATCGACGTGCGTTCCGAAGTATTCCGCCGCGCGCTCGAAAGCATCGATGAGCGCATCGCCACGATCGGCTTTGCCGGCTTTTTCGGCCTGCCGCTGGCGCACTACGCCCGCGGCTCGGACATCCGCGAGGCGCGCTTGCCGGTGCTGCTCAACCCGGCGATCGAGACCAGCAGTGCCGGCGATCGGGCCAAGGATCAGCATGCCCGCATCACGGCCCGCGCCGCACGCGCCTGGGGCCGGTTCCGGCAGGCGGCGGTCAGTTCCTTCGCCTTCGTCGAGGCGATGGGCCCGGTCTATGCGGTCAAGCTGGTGAGATCAGCGCTGGGCTTCACCGCCAAGGCGAAGGCCGAGCCGCCACCGCAAGTGATCGGCGGGATGAGCCCGCAAGCCAAGGCCGATACCGGCGCGGCGGTGCTCAAGGCGATGAGCCTGACCAAAGATCACGGCGAGATCGTGCTGTTGCTCGGCCACGGCGGCAATGTCACCAACAACCCGTATGAAAGCGCCTATCACTGCGGCGCCTGCGGCGGCTACACCGGCGAGGTTTCCGCAAGGCTGCTGGCGATGCTGCTCAACGATCCCGCAACCCGCGCCGGGCTGGCGGCGCGCGGCGTCGCGGTTCCGAGCGACACGCTGTTCCTCGCCGGGCTGCACGATACCACTACCGATGCCGTCACTCTCTATGAGGACGGCCTGCCCGCGGCCCGCAGCGGCGATCTTGCCAGAGTGCGCGAATGGCTGGGGCAGGCCGCCAAGGTCGCCCGCGCCGAACGAGCGATGCGACTTCCGGGCGCGCGCGCGAACACCATCCACCAACGCGCCGCCAATTGGGCCGAGATCCGCCCGGAATGGGGCCTTGCCGGCTGCGCGGCCTTCATCGCCGCCCCGCGCGCGGCGACCGCGGGCCGCAACCTGGGCGGTCGGGTGTTCCTCCATTCCTACGACTGGCGCGCCGATGCCGGCTTTGGCACGCTCGAGCTGATCCTCACCGCGCCGGTGGTGGTGGCAAGCTGGATCAGCCTCCAGTATTTCGGCTCCAGCGTCGCGCCGGAGGTCTTCGGCGGCGGCAACAAGCTGATCCACAACGTCGTCGGCGGAATCGGCGTGACCGAAGGCAATGGCGGGCGGCTGCGGCCGGGCCTGCCGTGGCAGGCCGTGCACGACGGCACCGCGCTCGCGCACGAACCGCTGCGCCTGAGCGTGATGATCGAGGCCCCGCGCGAAGAAATCCTCAGGGTGCTCGAAAAGCACGAAAGCCTGCGCGCCCTGTTCGACAATGGCTGGATACACCTGTTCGTGCTCAGGAATGGCAAGGTCGATGCGCGCTATCGCCCGGGTCTCGCCTTTGCCGATGCCGCGCCGCAAACACTGGCAGCTTGATCCCGCAAGGGTCGCAGGTTCGGGCGGAAGGTGGGCGCTTGTCCGCGTTCCGTCCGGACCTTGTTTCTGAAAGTCTCCATGCGGAAGCAAAGCCGTGCAGGGCAAGAAAACTGGCCGGGGCCGAAGTCGCCGGGCGGGAATATCCTGCCGGGCTGATCCGTTGGGACAGGCAAGAGACCGCTCGCCGTGAAGAGATGACCGATCCATGTTCGCACAACCCGCCGTTCCCGTCCCACAAACCGATTTGCCCGCGCTGGAGTCCTTCCCCTGGCTGGTGCACACTGCCCTGGCCCCGCACGTTGCAGCCGATGCCGGCGGTCATGCCGGTGGCGGCAGCAAGATGCGCCTGATCCCCGCCGGGATCGCAATCGCCCTTGCCGCGCTATGTGGGGGTGGGGCCTACCTTGCGTTCGGAGTGAGCGGGAAGCCGGCGGCGCTGGTGCAACCGGCAAGCGCCCCCCAGACCATTGCCGCGCCCGCCGCTTCCGCGGCGGGCCAGGCGAATATGGCAGCCGCAACACTCGCCAGCGCGGCAACGACCGATGCACGCCAAGCGCGCCTGATCGAGCAAGAGCGAACCGCGCGCGCGGCACAGGCGGTACGCACGGAGCTGTCCGCGCCCGCCCGCAAGCCCGTGCCGGCGCCGCGTATCAGTCCCTTGCCGGTCGCCGGGCAGGCGTTGGCGAACGAGACCGCGAGCGCCACCGCCACGCCTTCGCCGCCAACCCCGCCCCAGATTGCCGGCCATCCGGCCAGCGCCGCAACGCTACAGGCCTACCGCACGGCCATAGACGAAAGCAGAGCCGCCGTGCGCGACATCATCCGGCTGGCAAGCCGCCAGAAGCCGCCGCGCGATGCCTCTGCCGAAGAACAGGCTGGCTATCGCCTCAGACAGCATAACGCCGCCGTCGCGCGGGACTACCGCAACTATCTCGACACGCTGGCCCGCTCGATGCGGGGCAGGCCATCGGAGGCCATAGCCCAGCAATCGCGCGACAGGGCGCTCCAGACGCTCGCCTATCTCCAAGGGATGCTGGCAGACTCGCAGGCATCGCTGCGGTAATGGCTGGTGTCACAGCGGAACCGGGGCGGTGGTGGACAGGGCTGGATTCGAACCAGCGTACGCTTGCGCGGGCAGATTTACAGTCTGCTGCCTTTAACCACTCGGCCACCTGTCCACACAGTCCCCTGCCTTGAGGGGGGCGTTCCTGAGCATTTGACGCTCTGAAATTGCGCGAGTCCGCGTGCGGGCCCGCTGCCGAGAGGCGCCCCTTTGGCGAAGCACTGCTTGCCTGTCAATGGCCCTGCTGGCAGGGGGCGCTTGTGATGCCGGCAAGGAGCAGGAATGACCGAGGGTAAACGCAGGCGCGCGCTGCGCGGACGCGCGGGGCGGATGAAGGGCGGGCGCGGTTCGGGCAAGGCCAGCGCCGGGCAGGTGCGCCTGTGGGGCCGCCATCCGGTCGAAGCCGCGCTCAGGAATCCGCAGCGCCACCACCGCAAGCTGTGGGCCACGCGCGAGGGCATCGCCAGCCTCGATGGCGAACTGCCGGAGGGCTTCCCGGTCGAATATGCCGATGCCGCCGACCTCGCGCGGCTGGTCGCCAGGGACGCACCGCATCAGGGGCTGGTGCTCGAATGTGCCCCGCTGGAGGACGTGTTCCTCGACGAAGTCGCGCTTGGCGAGGCCGACCGGCCGATCGTGGTGCTCGATCAGGTCACCGATCCGCACAATGTCGGCGCGATCCTGCGCTCGGCAGCGGCATTCGGCGCGGCGGCAATCGTCACCCAGGATCGCCACGCGCCGCCCGAAGGCGGGGTGCTGGCCAAGGCTGCCTCGGGCGCGCTGGAGACGGTGCCGTGGGTGCGCGTTGTCAACCTCGCCCGCGCGCTGGAGGAATTGGCCGAGGCCGGATACTGGCGCATTGGCCTTGCGGGAGAGGCCGAAGCGGTGCTTGCCGACATCATGCCCACCGGCCCACTGGCGATCGTGCTCGGAGCCGAGGGCGAGGGCCTGCGGCCCAATATCGCCGCGCATTGCGACACGCTGGCCAAACTGCCGATCTGCTCGGCGATCGAGAGCCTCAATGTCTCGAACGCAGCGGCGATTGCGCTTTATGCGGTCGCCACGCGCGACTAGACTGTGGCTGCGAGGGAGGGGAATGCCATGACCAAATTTTCAATCATCCGCCTGCGCGCGGCGGCGCTGCTCACCGGCTTTGCGCTGGTGCTGTCGGGCTGCTTCATGTCGCCGGGCAAGTTCACGTCCGAGCTGGCGCTGACCGGGCCGGATAGCTTCACCTTCAGCTATGACGGCGAAATCTTCTTCCTTACCCTTTCCAAGCTGGCGATGATGGGAGCGGCCACGCAGGAGGCCTTCACCCCCTCGGAATGCTACAACGAGGAAACCTACGAGACGCGCGATTGCACCGCCGAGGAACTCGCCGCGCAGCGTGCCGAATGGGACGCTGGTGCCGCCGATCGGGCGGCTAAGGCCAGGAAGGATGCCGATATGATGAAGGCGATGATGGGCGGCATCGACCCAACCGATCCCAAGGCCGCCGAGGAAATGGTGCGCTTGCTGGAAAGGCAGAAGGGCTGGAACCGGGTGGTGCACAAGGGCGACGGGCTGTTCGCGGTAAGCTATTCGGTCAGTGGCACGCTGGGCCATGATTTCATGTTCCCGACGATCGAGGGCTTTCCCGCCACCAATCCCTTCGTCCAGATGATCCTGCGCGATGGTGGGCAGGTGCGCATCAATGCCCCGGCCTTCGTGTTCCAGAACGGCGACAATCCGATGGGCGCGATGATGGGCGGCATGGGCTCGCTCGCCGGCCTTGCCGCGATGGGCGCGGCCGAACAGGGCGGCAACGGCGCTTCTGAAGCCACTCGGATCCCGGGAATGCCGGTGCTCGACGGCACCTTCACGATCCGCACCGCGCCGGGCATGCGGATCCTCGCCAACAACACCGATGAAGGCGCGGAAGCCGTAACCGCCGGTGGCGAAGTGCTGCGCTGGAACATCTCGCCGCGCACCTCGGCTGCGCCCACCGCGCTGATCGCTGCGGGTGGCTGACCCCTGCCGCGGGCGCTCAAACGAAAAAACCCCGCCAGCCGCTGAGGCTGGCGGGGTTTTTGTATGCGCTGGCACCGCCCCAAGGCCGATGCTGCGTCAGGTGATCAGTTGACCGCGTCCTTGAGACCCTTGCCGGCCTTGAACTTCGGCTGGTTCGATGCCTTGATCTTCATTTCCTCGCCGGTGCGCGGATTGCGGCCGACCGAGGCCTTGCGCTTGGCGACCGAGAACGTGCCGAAGCCCACCAGGCGCACCTCATCCCCGCCCGACAGGGCCTTGGTGATGGTGTCGAACACGCTTTCGACCGCGTTCGAGGCATCGCTTTTGGAAAGACCGCTTGCATCGGCAACGGCGCTGATCAGGTCGTTCTTGTTCATGTGTGAACCCCCTCGGCTCGAGATAATGTTGTTTCGGTGAATCGCCCCACGAAAAATCCGCAATTGAGACTGTTTCGGCCGGGCTGTCAAAACCTATTCACCCCCGGCGCAAGGCGGGCGCAAAATGGGCATGATTTGCAGCGCATCACGGCGCACTGCGGCACGCATCGAACCACTCCTGTGTCCGGAAAGGAAGGCGACCCTGCCGCGAATCACGGCAAGAAGTCGCCTTCTAGCGGTTCAATGCGCGGTTGGCACCTCCGAAGCGCCGGGATTGACCACCGTCGCGGAAGCGCCCGGCTGGCTCGCCAGATCATCGGCCTCGGTCCATTCGATCGGCTCGAGCGGCTGGATCAGCGCGCGCGCCAGCACCTCGTCGACGTGGGAAACCGGCACGATCTCCAGCCCTTCCTTGGCATTGGCGGGGATCTCGGCGAGGTCCTTGACGTTTTCCTCGGGGATCAGGACGGTCTTGATCCCGCCGCGCAGCGCGGCGAGCAGTTTTTCCTTCAGTCCGCCAATCGCCAGCACCCGGCCGCGCAGCGTGACCTCGCCGGTCATCGCCACATCCGGACGCACCGCGATGCCGGTGAGGGTCGAGACGATCGAGGTGACCATCCCGATGCCTGCGCTCGGCCCGTCCTTGGGCACTGCGCCCTCAGGCAGGTGGATGTGGACGTTCTTGCGCTGGAACACGCTGGGCTTGATGCCATAAGCGGGCGCGCGCGCCTTGACGAAGCTGAACGCCGCCGCGACGCTTTCGTTCATCACCTGCCCGAGCTTGCCGGTGGTCTTGATTTCGCCCTTGCCCGGCGTGGTGACGCTTTCGATGGTGAGCAACTCGCCCCCCACCGATGTCCAGGCCAGCCCCGTCACCGCGCCAACCTGCGGTTCTTCTTCGGAAACGCCGTGCTTGAACTTGCGTACACCGGAAAACTCCCCGAGGTTTTCCGGGGTGATGGTGATGCTGTCAGCCTTCTTTTCGAGGATCTGACGCAAGGATTTGCGGCACAGTTTGGCGATCTCGCGTTCCAGCGTTCGTACCCCGGCCTCGCGGGTGTAGTAACGGATGAGGTCGCGCAGCGCCGCCTCGGTCAGGGTAAATTCGCCCTTCTTCAGCCCATGCGCCTCCACCTGCTTCGGGATCAGGTGGCGCTGCGCGATTTCGACCTTCTCGTCCTCGGTATAGCCTTCGAGCCGGATGATCTCCATCCGGTCAAGCAGTGGCTGCGGCAGGTTGAGGCTGTTCGCGGTGCACACGAACATGATGTCGGAAAGGTCGAGATCGAGTTCGAGATAATGATCCTGGAACCGGGCGTTCTGTTCGGGATCGAGCACTTCGAGCAGCGCCGAGGCCGGATCGCCGCGGAAATCCTGGCCCAGCTTGTCGATCTCGTCCAATAGGAACAGCGGATTGCTCGTTCCGGCCTTGCGGAGATTGGCGACAATCTTGCCCGGCATCGAGCCGATATAGGTGCGCCGGTGGCCGCGGATCTCGGCCTCGTCGCGCACCCCGCCCAGTGACTGGCGCACGAATTCGCGGCCGCAAGCCTTGGCGATCGACTTGCCCAGCGAGGTCTTGCCCACGCCCGGCGGGCCGACGAGGCACAGGATCGGACCCTTAAGCTTGTTGGTGCGCGCCTGCACCGCGAGATATTCGACGATCCGGTCCTTGACCTTATCGAGCGCATAGTGATCGGCATCGAGCACGGCCTGCGCGGCGGCAATATCGCGCTTGAGCTTCGACTTCTTGCCCCACGGCAGGCCAAGCAGCACGTCGAGATAGTTGCGGATCACCGTCGCCTCGGCGCTCATCGGCTGCATCGAGCGCAGCTTCTTCAGCTCGGCCTGGGCCTTGGCCCGGGCTTCCTTGGAAAGCCTGGTCTTCTCGATCTTCTCGGTGAGTTCGGCAATCTCGTTGCCCTCGCCATCATCGCCCCCGCCCAGCTCGCTCTGGATCGCCTTGAGCTGTTCGTTGAGGTAATATTCGCGCTGGGTCTTCTCCATCTGGCGCTTCACGCGCCCGCGGATGCGGCGTTCGACCTGCAAAACCGACAGCTCGCCTTCCATGAAGGCCATGACGAGTTCGAGCCGCTTCAAGGGATTGGTCTCGCTCAGCAGGCTCTGCTTGTCGGACACCTTGGCGCTGATCGCCGCGGCGATGGCATCGGCGAGCTGGCCGGCATCGTCGACTTCGGACAGGTCGATCCCGGCATCCTCGCCCATCTTCTTGTTGAGCTTCACATATTCGTTGAACTGCTGGGTAACTTGCCGCATCAGCGCGGTGACTTCGCTGCCCGCAACCGTTTCCGGCACCAGCGGTTCGACTTCGGCCACGAGGTGCGTGCCGGCATTGTCGAGCGAGGAGAGCCGCGCGCGGGTCTTGCCTTCGACCAGCACGCGCACCGTGCCATCGGGCAGCTTCAGCAGCTGGAGCACCTGCGCGATCACGCCGACATCATACAGATCATCGCCCTCAGGATCGTCGCAACCCGGATCGAGCTGGGCGATGAGAACGATATCCTTGGCGGCCTCCATCGCGGCTTCCAAGGCTGCCACCGACTTGTCGCGCCCAACGAACAGGGGCACGACCATGCCGGGGAAGACGACGATGTCACGCAGGGGCAGGAGAGGGTAGGTCTGGTTCATGTTCTGCTATCCACAGCGGCCATGGGGGCGCGCCTTGGCAAGGAATATGGGTAGCCCTGGGGCGGGCCGCAATGGCGATTTGCGGCTTCGCTGCGGACGCGCAGCAAGCCTGCCGCCTCACCCCAGCCCGGGCAGGTTGAACCCCGGCGGCAGCCCCATCGAGGACTGCATTTGCTTCATCTGCTCGTTCGACACACGATCGGCCCGGTCGCGCGCGTCGTTGAAGGCGGCGGCAACCAGATCCTCGACGATCTGCTTGTCGTCCGGGTTCATCAGGCTGGCGTCGATGCTCACCCCGAGGATGCGCCCCTTGGCGCTGGCGCGAACCTTGACGAGGCCGCCGCCCGCCTGCCCTTCGACCTCGATCGAATCGAGCTTCACCTGCATCTCGTTCATCTGCTTGCTGATGGTTTCGGCGGCTGCCTGCGCCGCCTTCATCATTTCTTCCATCGACTTCATCGGGGGTTACTCCATCAATTCCAGGGGGGCCGGGAAGCGCGGGCGACATTGCCCTCGGTCCCAAGCAATTCGGCCTCGGGGAACGCCGCGAAGGCTGCCGCGACCAGCGGATCGGAGCGGATACGTGCCTCTTCGGCGGCAGCCGCGGCGGCGGCGGTCTCGCGCAAGCTGGGCTGCGCCGCGCCACTGCCGCGTTCGATCTGCCAGCGCTTGCCGGTGAGCTTGAACAGCGCCTCGCGAATATCGGGCGCGGGATCTTCGGGGAAGCTGTCGGCCTGTTCGTAGATCAGCCTTTCGGGGCCGAGTTCGATCACCCGCACCCGGTCACGCATCATCTGGGCGACACGCAGCTGGCCCGAGGCATCGACCGCCTCGACCAGCGCAGCCCAGTCCTGCACGGGGGCAGGTGCGGCAGCTGGCGCGCCGGCGCTGCTCTCGGCCGCCGGCGCCGCGACAGGAGCCGGAATGCCGCCCGCCGCCAACTCCTCAAGCCGCTTTGCGAGCCTGCCCGGATCGGGCATCTGCGCGGCGTGGAGTATCCGCAGCAACGCCATTTGCAGCGACACCAGCGGATCGGGGCCGGTCCGCACCTCGTCATGGCCCTTGAGCAGCAATTGCCACAGGCGGTGCAATTCCCCCGCCCCCAGCCGCGCGGCAAAATCGGCGAGCGCCGCGCGTTCTTCCTCTGCTGGCGCATCCGGCGCGGTGCCCGAGACCTGCGCCAGCGTGATGCGATGGACAAGATCCATCAGCGCCCGCATCAGCGCCAGCGGTTCGACCCCAAGCGCATATTGTTCATCCACCGCCGCCAGCAGCGCGGGCGCATCGCCTTCGAGCAGATGGCCAAGCAGGCGGCGCTGCGCGCTCTTGTCGGCCAGGCCCAGCATGTCACGCACGCGCGCCGCGGCAACCTTGCCCTCCCCGTCCAAATCGGCATGGGCAATCGCCTGATCGAGGATCGACAGGCCATCGCGCACCGAGCCTTCGGCGGCATTGGCGATGATGGCGAGCGCCTCTGCCTCGGCCTCCACCCCTTCAAGGCGGCACACCTTGGCGAAATGCTCCGCAAGCAACGCCGCGGGGATGCGGCGCAGATCGAAGCGCTGGGTGCGGCTCAGCACCGTCACCGGCAGCTTGTCGACCTCGGTGGTGGCGAACAGGAACTTCACATGCGGCGGCGGTTCCTCAAGTGTCTTGAGCAAGGCATTGAACGCATTGCGCGACAGCATATGGACTTCGTCGATGATGTAGATCTTGTAGCGCGCCGAGACGGCGGCATAGCGCACCTGCTCGATAATCTCGCGGACGTCATCGACCCCGGTGTTCGAGGCCGCGTCCATCTCGATCACGTCGATATGGCGGCCTTCTGCAATCGCGATGCAAGGCTCGCACACCCCGCAAGGATCGATTGTCGGCCCGCCTTTCCCGTCCGGCCCGACGCAGTTCAGCGCCTTGGCGATCAGCCGCGCAGTCGAGGTCTTGCCCACCCCCCGCACCCCGGTCATCAGGAAGGCGTGGGCCAGCCGGTCGCGGGCGATGGCGTTGGCGAGAGTGCGAACCATCGCCTCCTGCCCGATCAGTTCGGAAAAGGTCTGCGGGCGGTATTTGCGCGCCAGCACGCGGTAGGGCTGATTGCCTGCGGTTGAGGCCGGTGCAGGCACGGGCGCCGCTGAGGCTGCGGCGGGCGGCGCAGGCGGAAGCGGGGCGGGATCGCCGAACAGGGCGCTCTGCCCTGCCGCCTCAAGCTCGGCAAGGCTCGGGCCGGTGTCCTCGTTTTCGGGCAGATCGGGATCGGAATCGTTCATCGTGGCTCATCTTAGGCAAGGCCGGAACGAATGTCGAAGCCCTGACATGGCAACTTCGACATCCCCGACGCTTGACAAGCCAGTTGCATTTTGAAGTGCAATCCACCTGAAACGGGGAGGAGCCGATGCCAGTAGTTCCGGGCCGCATGACCGACGCCCATATCGGTCCGCTGGTGGTGTTCCTGATCGGGATGCGCATCAACCACTTCCACAAGATCGGCAAATGGCTACCGGTGCTTCGCGCGATGGGGCCGATGCTGCGCGAGCTCCAGGCCACCCCCGAAAGCGGCTTTCTGGGCACGGAATTTGCGCTGTGCAGCCCGCGCCAAATCCAGCTGCTGCAATATTGGCGGGATTTCGACAGTCTCGAAACCTATGCGCGCAACCGCGATGCGCGGCACTGGCCGGCCTGGACCGCCTTCAATCGCAGCATCGGCGATGACGGGACGGTGGGCATCTATCATGAGACCTATGCGGTCGCGGCTGGGGCACACGAGAGCGTCTATGGCAACATGCCGCCGTTCGGGCTCGCGCGCTTTGCAGGCAGCATCCCCGCGACAGGATCGCGCAGGGCTGCGCGCGACCGGATGCGCGCCAGTCTGGGTATCGAGGGGGAGGGCGCATAAAAAAGGGCGCATAAAAAGGAGCCGGGCGACCCGTCGCAATCCACCTGTGCTGCTTCCTTCCGGACCTGACACGGTGGGCAGACGCAAACGTCCACCCGACTCCCGGAGTGGCATATGGCGGGGTTGAGGATGGATTTCAAGCCGGGTTTGTGGCGCTGAGCCGGCCCAAAAGCCCGCCAGCGCGAACGCGCATCATGGCCTTGGCCGCGCAGCCAAGGCGGGCGGAAACCCGGGCCCGGGCGCTTGCGGGCCTAACGAAAATTGTCCGCGTAGGCCTGCAGCTTGAGCCGCCTCGGCGGAGTCGCATGGAGCCGCGCGGGGATGCCATACTTTTCGGCATAGGCCCTGGCCGCATCCTTGCTCGGGAAAGTCAGGCGCACCTGCGACTGCGTGTCGCCCGTGCCGGTCCAGCCCATCAGCGGATCGGCAAACCGCGCCTGCGATTGTTCGAACTCCAGCACCCACTCGTCGGTATGGGCCTTACCGGACTGCATCGCGTGCTTGGGCTTCTGATATATCCGTGCGCTCATGCGTGCCCTTTTCGTCAGGCCTGTTCAGAAATCAAGAGATGAATCGGAACGCATCCGCGTTCCGCAAGCCCGACCGGGCGCCCGCAGCGACCAACGGGAGCGAGGATAGCCAAGGCCGCGGAGGCGGCCATCGGCGCTTGAGGCTAACCCTTCAACGCGTTTTTGGTCTTCATGCTCGGCTTTTCCAGCCACGGCTGATCAGGCCAGCGGTGCTTGGGGTAGCGGCCCTTCATGTCCTTCACCACATCGCGCCAGCTGCCGCGCCAGAAGCCGGGCAGGTCGCGGGTCGACTGGATCGGACGACCGGCGGGGCTGGTGAGCTTGAGCAGCAGCGGGGTGTCGCCAACCATCGGCTGGCTGTCGAGCCCGAACAGCGCCTGCACCCGCACCTCGACGCTGGGGGCATCATCGCCCGCATAGTCGATGACGTGGCGGGTATCGGCAGGCGCGGTGAAGTGCGTGGGCGCCATCCGGTCGAGCGCCTGCCGCTGGCTCCAGTCGAGCAGGCCCAGCGCGGCATCGGCAAAGCGGTGCGGCGGGAGGTCGAGATCGCGCCGCCCGGCGAGCAGGGGCACGAGCCACTCGCTCGCCCGTGCCCGCAAGGCCGCGGGTGCAAGCACGGCCATCCCGGCAAAGCGGGCGCGGGCGAGAAAGCCTTCGGGCAGGATTTCCTCCAGCTTCTCCAGAGCTTTGCCGACAAGGATATCCACAAGCAGCGCAGGGTCGGGCGCAGGCTCAGGCACGCTGGCGAGCACAATCGCGCCGAGCCGCCGCTCTCGCCGCGCTTCGACGCGATCCTTGTCGCTGTTCCAGCGGGTCGTGATGCGTTCCTCAAGCTGCTCGGCGAACAGAACGGCGATCCGTTCGGGCGCGATTTCGCAGCCGGCGGCGATGCGTGCGCCCTTGGCCTGCCCCTGTGCATCGCCGATCACCATCCATTCGGCCCGCGCCAGCGGCGAGGCCGGATCGAGGCTGTAGCCGCGCCCGCCTGCGCTGATCCAGTGCTCGCCCGAGGCATCACGGCGGCGTGCGACGAAATCGGGCCGGGCAAGCGCCAGCGCTTCGGCGGCGTCCTGCGCCGGACTGTCCCCGATCACGCCGGCGAAACTCTCCGCCTGCTCGGCCCAGCCCTGCGCGATCCGTGCCGCGGCAAGGCTGCGCGGTGCGCGGTCGCCACGCCAGCGGGCAAGGCGTTGCAGCAGGTCTTCGCTCCGTCCGCCAAGGCCGCGCTCCTGCAACAGCATCACCAGCCGCGCCGCATCCTCGCCGCAGCCGCCGCGCGCCCCATGAAGCACCGCCGCTGCCTGATCGGGCGCCATCGGCAGGCTGGCAATCGCCTCCCCCAGCGGCGTGATGCGCCCGCCCGCGTCGAGCGCGCCCAGCGCCTCCAGCGCCCCCCTTGCGGCGGCCACGGACGGCACCGGCGGAGGATCGAGCCATGGCAGGCCGGCGGGATCGGCAGTCCCCCATTTCGCCAGCCGCAGCAGCAGCGGGGCGAGATTGGCAGCGAGGATTTCGGCGGGCGCGAATTCCGGGCGGCCAGCATGCCCGGCCTCTTCCCACAGCCGGTAGGCCACGCCCGGCCCCTGCCGCGCCGCACGCCCGGCCCGCTGCGCTGCCGAGGCCTGCGAGGCGTGGCGAGTGACAAGGTGGGTGGTGCCCGCCGCCCGGTCGAATTCGGCAAGACGCGCAAGGCCGGAATCGACCACCACGCTCACCCCGTCCAGCGTCAGCGAGGTTTCCGCGATCGCAGTGGCCAGCACGATACGCCGGCGCCCTTCCGGATCGCGGCGGATCGCAGCGGCTTGCGCGGCGGGTTCGATCTGGCCGTGAAGCGGATGGATCGGGGTGCCGGGGAGCCGCGCCTCCAGCCGTTCACGCACCCGCTCGATCTCGCGCACACCGGGCAGGAAGGCGAGGATGTCGCCCGCCTCATCGCGCCAGGCGGTGAGGATCGCGGCGGCCATGCGGTCCTCGATGGCTTGTGCAGCATCGCTACCACGCCACTTGATGGTCAGCGGAAAGCTGCGACCCTCGCTCTCGATAATCGGCGTATCATCGCCCAGCAGCCGGGCAAAGCGCGCGCCGTCGATGGTCGCCGACATCACCAGCACCTTGAGATCCTCGCGCAGCACGCCGCGGGTCTCCAAGGCCAGCGCGAGGCCCAGATCGCTGTCGAGCGCGCGTTCATGCGCCTCGTCGAACAACAGCGCCGAAACGCCCGGCAATTCGGGATCATCGACCAGCCGGTTGACCAGAATCGCCGCGGTGACAACGAGGATGCGGGTGCGCGGCGAAACCTTGCTGTCGAGCCGCGTCATGTAGCCGACGGTTTCGCCCGGCTTCTCGCCCAGCAGCTCGGCCATGCGTTCAGCCGCCGCACGCGCCGCCACGCGGCGCGGTGATGTCAGAATGATCTGCCCGCTGCACCACGGCTCGCCCAGCAGATCGGGCGCAACAGCGGTGGTTTTGCCCGCCCCCGGCGGCGCGATCAGCACGGCCGCGCCGCGCTCCGCCAGCGCGGCACGGATTTCCGGCAAGACGGTGTGGATGGGAAGGTCGGGGAGCACGGCCCCGGCCGATAGCTTGCTCAATGCCCGCGCGCGACCGCGAATTGCGCCGCTTCGGCCATGGCGGCGCGGGCCTTGCCGTCGGGGAAGATCGAGATCGCGTCGATCGCTCTGGCGGCAAAGTGCCGCGCCCGTTCGCGCGTGTCGTCGAGCGCGTTGTGCTTGCCGATCAGATGGAGCGCGTGGGCAAGGTCATCGTCCGACGTCCGGTGCCCGATGATCGCGTCCTTCCAGAACTTGCGCTCGCCCTCGTTCCCGCGCGCATAGGCGAGGATCACCGGCAGGGTCATCTTGCCTTCGCGGAAATCGTCGCCCTGGTCCTTGCCCATCTGCGCGGCATCGGAATCATAGTCGATCGCATCGTCGACCAGCTGGAAGGCGACACCAAGGTTGCGGCCATAGGCTTCGAGCGCGTGTTCCTGCTCGTCCGAACATTCGCCCACCACGGCAGCGATCTGGCTGGCGGCGGCGAACAGTGCGGCGGTCTTGGCGCCGATGATGTGGAGGTATTGTTCCTCGCTGGTGTTGATCTGGCGCTGGGCGGAAAGCTGCGAAACCTCGCCTTCGGCAATCACCGCGCTCGCGCGGGAGAGGATCGAAAGCACCCGCAACGAACCGTCCTCGGTCATCAGCTCAAAGGCGCGGCTGAACAGGAAATCGCCGACCAGCACGGTCGCCGGGTTGCCAAACACAATATTGGCCGCCGCCTTGCCACGCCGCAGCTCGCTGCCATCGACCACATCATCGTGCAGCAACGTGGCGGTGTGGATGAATTCGACCGCCGCGGCAAGCTTGTGGTGACGTGCGCCCTTGTAGCCGACCAGTTCCGCCCCCGCGAGAGTGAGCATCGGGCGCAGCCGCTTGCCCCCGCCACTGATCAGGTGGCCCGCGAGGCGCGGAATCAGCGGGATTTCGCTCTGCATCCGTTCAAGGATAACGGCATTGACGCAATTCATCCCCGCAGCCGTCAACGACAGCATCGGATCAAGCGATGGTGCCTTGCGCGGCAAAGGGACGACTTCGGCACTCATGGGCAAGGGCATTAAGGCGGGCCCCGTGTGCTTGGCAAGCGCAGATTTGCTGCTAGTTTTGCGTCCCATGCCACAGGAAACGCAAAGTCCCCCCGCCGCCGCGCTGGCCGCCGCCCCCGATCCGGTGCTGGCGGCCTATCGCAAGAGCATCGACAACATCGATGCGGCGCTGATCCACATTCTGGCCGAGCGCTTCCGGATCACCCAGGCGGTGGGCGAATACAAGGCGAAGGCCACCCTGCCCCCCGCCGATCCCGAGCGCGAAGCGCGCCAGATCGCGCGGCTACGCAAGCTTTCGGAGGAGGCCGACCTCGATCCGGAATTTTCGGAAAAGTTCCTGCGTTTCATCATCGATGAAGTGATCCGCCATCACGAACAGGCCCGCAGCGGCTGAGCCGACAGCGCGCGAGCGCGAAACCCGGGCACAAGAAGGGGCACGCAGCCGGGTCAAAAGCTGCGTGCCCCAGGTCGGGGCGCCCGCCGTTCCACCAGACCGGCCGACGCTCCGCCACATTGCGCGCTCCATCGGGTGGCAGGGATCAGGCGGGGCTGCGTGAGCCTTGCCGCAAGCAGCGCAATTTCTATGGTCTTCAACCGCGCGGACGGCGGATGCGCGGTGGACGGGTGACGCCGGGCGCGCGGGTCCTGGTGAGGGTGTGGCTCACCTGACCATCGCTGCGGGTGGTGCTGCGCTGGCGCGCGGCGAGCACATTGCCCACGCTGTCGGTGACGCGCTGGCTGGCCTGCACATTGCCTTGCCCGTCACGGCTGCGGCTGCCCGCGAGGCCATAGGTCTCGCCGCCGCGACCGGTGACGGTGCCGGTGAAAGTCGAACCGGTCTCGGTGCGGGTGCGTTCGCCATGAAGTTCGCGCGAATTGCCTTGCGGGCCGGTCTGCACCACATCGATGCTCGCGCCGGTATCGGTGCGCTGGCGCACGGCGCTGCTCGATGCCGTATTGCCATTGTTGAGATTGGTGACTTCGCGGGTCCGGGAGGCAATGCCCGCCTCGCGGTTCACCGTGGTGGTGGTCGAGGCGCTGACATTGGGGCCTTCATAGCTGCGGGTGCGGCTCTGCTCCTGCGCGGCGGCGGGAAGCGCAATCGCCAACGCGGCAAGCGAGGCGAACATCAGGGGGGTCTTGATCATGGCTAAGCTCCTCGTGCTTTGACGTCTGTCCGCCGCTTCGGGGGTCATGCAGCGGGCGACATCACGCAAACGGGAGAGGTGACGGGCGTCCTTCGCGGGCGGCCCGACTTTTTTCGCTCAGCGCGGCGGCTCGGTCGGCGTTGTGCCGGCGAGGGACGGATCGGGTTCGATGGTTATTTCCGGGAGGCTCTGAGGTGCGGTTTCGACCGGGGGCGTGGCCGGCGGTGCCTCGCGGCCCAGGCGCCGGGCGCGGCGCTCCTGCCAGGCTTCCAGCAGCGCACGGCGCTCCTGCGGGGGCAACTGGCGCACCGCCTCGCGGCGCTGTTCGGGGCTCATCTGCCGCAGCCGTTCGATCTGCTGGTGCTGATGCAGCCGGCGCTGCTCCTCGCGGATCGGGCGGACAAGATCCTCGCGGGTGATCGCCTCGCCGCTCTCGACCCGCGCGCGCAGTTCCGCGCGGCGCGCCTCGATGCGTTCGTTCAGCACCCCTTCACGGCGCAGGCGCGCCTCTTCCAGCCGCTGGCGCAGGCGTGCCTCTTCCTCCGGGGTGGGGAGCGGCAGGCCGGCAGCAGCCCGGCGCACCTTCTCGCGGGTGAGGCGCTGGTCAAGCAACTGGCGGCGCCGCTCCACGCGGCGTGAGCGCACCTCATCGATCCGGCGGAAGGCCTCGCTCAGTTCCTCGGGCGTGTCGATCGGCCCTTCGATCCGCACCGGCGCGAGCGCGGCGGGGGCAGGATCGGCGGGAGCGGCGACGACCGGTGCAGAGGCGGGTGCAGGCGCCGGTTCCTCGCCAGTGATGCTGGCCCACACCTTGCCAGCCGAAGGCACCGGCAGGCCGACCCGTTCGAGCAACCCGGTGGCCGCCGCCGCTGTTGCCAGCGCGCTGAAGCCGACCACGCCAATCGCGATCCGCCGTCCCAGCCGCCAGCCGCGTGCGGTGCCGGCGGAGCCGGTGCGGCGCAGTTCGGGCAAGGGTGCGGGCCGGGTGGCGGTGGCGGCGAGCACCTTGTCGGCAAAGCCTGCGGGAAGATCGGGCACGCCAAAGCCATCAAGCGCGCGCGCCAACGGGCCGCCCGGTGCAATCGGTGCGCCCTCGTCGTGTTCGGCGGGACTCATTGCGCCTCTCCCTGCGCCGCGAAGGCCTGCCGCAGGCGCGCGCGGGCGCGGTGCAGCAGGCTTTCGAAGGCCTTGATGTTCATGTCCATCGCTTCAGCCGCCTCGGCATTGGGCAGCTCCTCGTAATAGGTCAGCACGATTGCGGCGCGCTGGCGTTCGGGCAGCGCCAGCACCAGCGCGCGGGTGCCGGCATCGCGCTGTGCGGTCTCGATGCAGGTGTCCGCCAGCGGCGCTTCGTCGGGGCGTTCGGGCACCTCCTCATCTCCCGCAATCCGGCGGCCGGCGCGCAGATGGTCGATCGCGAGATTGGTCACCACCCGCCTCAGCCAGCCCGACAGGCGCAAAGTCGCACCCGCAGGCGTGCCTGCCGGATGACGCTGCGCCAGCCGCGGCGCATGGTCCCACAATCGCAAACAGGCTTCCTGCACAATATCCTCGGCCTCGTGAGCATCGCCGACCATGCGGTAGGCGATCCGGTTCAGTGCACCCGCATACCGCACGATCACCTCGCGCAGCGCCCCGGCGTCGCGCGCAGCCAGCCGTGCCGCCAGCGCCGCGTCATCGGCCATCCGGGCCGCCATGGAAGGCTCGCCGCCAGCTTTCATGTCTCGGCGCAAATGACCCTGTTTGCTCGTGGGTGTGGTGGTGCACTCGCAAGATGAACGCAGCGGGCCGCCAAACCCTTCGCACGGCGCCCCATCATGCGCGCGGCAGGCGCAATTCGACCAGCAACCCGCCCAGATCCTCGCTGGTGCCGAGTGTGACCGAGCCGCCGTAGATCTCGGCCACATCGCGCACGATGGCAAGGCCAAGGCCGGTGCCGGGCTTGCCGGTATCGAGCCGCGCGCCACGATCGAAGATGCGGATGCGCTCGGCCTCGGGGATGCCGGGGCCGTCATCCTCGATCCAGATCAGGCATTCGCCTGCCCGCTCCTCGGCGGTTTGGTCTTCCGGATCGATGGTGACAAACACCGACCCCCCGCCATATTTGGCGGCGTTTTCGATCAGGTTGCCGAGCATTTCATCCAGGTCCTGCCGCTCGATCGCGACTTCGGCGCTGCGGTTCCCGGCGATGTCGAGCCGGCCTTCGGGATAGAGCCGCTCGACCGCGCGGCGCACCGCCTCGGCGCTGGCGAAGACATTGGTGTGGGCATGGCCGATCGCGCGGCGGCCGACAGCGCGGGCGCGGGCAAGGTGGTGATCGACATGGCGCTGCATCGTGCGGGTCTCGCGCATCACGGTGGCCCCGAGGTCGGGCGCGCGCGCAGTGGCGGCGTTGGTGAGCACGGTGAGCGGGGTCTTGAGCGCATGGGCAAGGTTGCCGGCGTGGCGCCGCGCTTCTTCCGCCTGCCGCTCGGTATGTTCGAGCAGCGCATTCACTTCATCGACCAGCGGCTGCACTTCAAGCGGCAGCGGCTCGGTGATGCGGTTCGCGCCGGTGGTACGCAGGTTCTGGATCGCCGCCCGCACCCGTCTGAGCGGCGAGAGGCCGTAGCGGATTTGCAGCAGCGCCATCACGAGGAGGCCGAGGCCGAGCACCGCAAAGCTCCAGATCAGGATCAGCCGCACCCGCCCGATCTGGTTGTCCCTTTGTTCGGTGGCACTGGCAACCGCGAAGGTCCAGCGTGTCTCGCTGCCGGGCAGGATCACGCTGCGCTCGGCGATCCGCAGCGGCTCGTCGGGGAACTGGAAGGAATCGTAGAAATGCACCTTGCTGTCGAAATGCTCGCCCTTGGCCTCACCCCCCTGGAGCCTCAGGGTGCGGTCCCACAGGCTGCGCGAGGGCCAGGGATCATGCCCGGCGCCGCTTACCTGCCAGTAAAGCCCGCTGCCCGGTTCGAGAAAGCGCTGGTCGCCGAGCGCGCGGTAGAAATTGACCTCGCCAAAGGCGTCGATCTCGGCCGAGGAGATCATCGCGGTGAGGATGTAGTCGAGCTGTTCGTCGAAATTGGCCTCGACCTGCGCGGTGAGCGTGCGTTCGAGCGCGATGCCGCCGCCCAGCAGCAGGACGAAGATCCACCCTCCCGCGATCAGTCCCATGCGCCGTGCAAGGCTGGCGCGCGGCGCCGGGCGGGCGGGCAGCACCGCAGGCGCGGCTGCCGCGGCCGCAGCCGCCTCACCCCCTGGCAAGCCGGTCAGCGCGTCACCGCCCTCGCCCGCCGCCTCAGGCGCGCGGAGCTTCGGCGGGGTCGTCGAGGCTGTAGCCAAGTCCACGGATGGTCGTAATCACGTCTGCGCCAAGCTTCTTGCGGATGCGGGTGACGAAGACTTCGATGGTGTTCGAATCCCGATCGAAGTCCTGATCGTAGATGTGTTCGATCAGCTCGGTGCGGCTCACCACCTTGCCCTTGTGGTGCATGAGGTAGCTGAGCAGCTTGTATTCCTGCGCGGTCAGCTTGACCGGCTCTCCCGCCAGCGTCACCCGGCCGGAGCGCGTGTCCAGCCGCACATCGCCGGCCGTGAGTTCCGATGAGGTATTGCCCGAAGCGCGGCGGATCAACGCGCGCAGGCGGGCAATCAGCTCCTCGGTCTGGAATGGCTTGGCGAGATAGTCGTCGGCACCCGCATCGAGGCCTGCCACCTTGTCCGACCAGCTGTCGCGCGCGGTCAGCACCAGCACCGGAAAGGTCCGCCCCTCGCGCCGCCACATGCCAAGCACGGTCAGCCCGTCGATCTCCGGCAGGCCCAGATCGAGGATCACCGCGTCGTAATCCTCGGTCGAGCCCATGAAGTGCCCATCCTCGCCATCGGCCGAAAGATCGACGGCATAGCCGTTGTGCTCCAGCGTCGACTTGAGCTGCGCGCCCAGCGTGGGCTCATCCTCGACGATCAGAATCCGCATGTTCCACCATTTACCTGCTGCATTACCGGCGGGTTGGTGCGCTTTTGGCGCGGCAGCGTCAAGCAAGCGGGGCAAAAGGCGGCCCTGCCTGTCCCCCGATCATGCCGCGCGCCGCGCACCTTCAGCGCGAGCGTCCGATCACCCGCCCGGTGCGGGCATCGACATCGATATAGGTCACGCGGCCTTCGCGGATGAACTTGAGCCGATAGGCGCGCGCAATCGAATCATAGGCCGGCCCCAGATACTCGCTGCCGCGCATCTGCGGCAGAATGCGCCGCTCGATCTCGCGCAGCGACAGCTGGGTGCCGGCCTGCGCCTCGCGCCGTGCCTCGCCCTGGTCGCTGAGCGCCTGCTCCTGCGCCGCAGCGGGCATGGCCAAGGCCGCAGCACCAAGCGCCGCGAGCACCGCAGCAAGACGGGAAGGAACAGGGTTCATCATCGGCTCATGCCTAGTCGCAAGGGCTTGAACAAGGCGTGAATGGCCGCGCTGCCTTACTGCGCCGCGCCCTTCACCAGCTCGAACTTGAACGACATCGAAATGCCGGTGGAGACCATGCCCGGCTGAACCGGCGGCAGGGCGGCGGCGACCATGCCGTCGCTGGCCTTCATCATCGCCATTTCCGGCATCGGGCCGCGGCCTTCGATGCTCTCGCTGATCCACAGCACCCGGGCGCCGTCATAGCCGAACATGTCGGCATAGGCCTTCACCCGCGCCTGCGCCCGCTCGATCGCCCGCTTGCGTGCCGCATCCTTGGCGGCTTCGTCGTTCTCGATGCTGAACGAGGGGCCATTGAGATCATTCGCCCCGGCAGCCACCAATGCGTCGAGCACCTTGCCGGTGTCCTCGATCCGGCGCAGGATCACGCTCACGCGGTTTGCGGCCTGATAGCCGCGGAACACCGGCCGCTGGCTGGCCTGATCATAGTCATAGCGGGCGTTGAGGTTGATGCCGGTGGTCTGGATGTCCTTGTCGGCAATGCCCAGCGCCTTGAGCCGGGCGATCACCTTGGCCATCTCGGCCGAGTTCTGACGCAGCGCCTCGGTCGCGGTCGCCGCTTCGCTGGTCACGCCCGCGCCGATGGTGGCGATGTCGGGGGCGACCGAGACGCTTTCGAACACGCTGAGTTCGACCACCGGGCCATCGGCCTTGAGCGCAATCTCGGCGGCGGCAAGGCCGGTGGCAGGCAGCGCCAGCGTGCTGGTGGCGGCAAGGGCAAATGCGGGACGGATCATCATGGCTTTCCTCCAGTTGGCCCGCGCCAATGGACGCATCCGGCTTTCGCAGGACTGAACCGCCTTGGCAGGAACGGGACAAGTCCTTAACGCACCCGGGCCATGGCACAACCTCCTATCCTCTCGCTCGAAGGCCTTGCGCTGCAACAGGGCGGGCGCTGGCTGTTCGGTGGCCCGACCCCGACCAGCGGCGCCGCGCCGATCGATCTGCACGTGCTGCCCGCCGACCGGCTGGCGCTGATCGGGCGCAACGGGGCGGGCAAGACGACGTTGCTGCGGCTGATCACCGGCCGGATCGAGGCCGACCGCGGCGCACGGCGGGTGAAGCCGGGAACGCACATCGTGTTCCTTGAACAGGAGCCGGATTTCTCTGCCTGTGCCACGCTGATGGACTTCGCGATTGGCGGCGAGGATGCCCCGGCCGCGCACGCGGTGGAGGCCATCGCCGGCCAGCTGGGGATCGACATGAGCCGCCCCGCTGCCACCGCCAGCGGCGGCGAGAAGCGCCGCGCCGCGATTGCCCGCGCGCTGGCGCAGGAGCCTGATCTGCTTCTTCTGGACGAGCCGACCAATCATCTCGATCTGGGCGCGATCGAATGGCTGGAAGACTGGCTCAGCCGCTATCGCGGCGCCTTCATCACCATCAGCCACGATCGCACCTTCCTCACCCGCCTGACCCGCGCGACGCTGTGGCTCGACCGCGGCACGCTGCGGCGCAAGGAGATCGGCTTCGGCGGGTATGAGGCGTGGGAAGAGCAGGTCTATGCCGAAGAAGCTCGCGCGGCGGAACGGATGGATGCCAAGCTCAAGATCGAGGCGCATTGGCTCGAACGCGGGGTGACGGCCCGGCGCAAGCGCAATCAGGGCCGGCTCGAGAAGCTGCATCAGATGCGCGCGGCCCGGGCGGCGATGATCGCGGGCGCAGAGGCGGGGACAGCCAAGCTCAAGCTCGCCAGCGATGACGATTTCAAGTCCAAGTCGGTGATCGTCGCGGAAGGCATTTCCAAGACCTATGGCGAGCGGACGATCATCAAGCCCTTCACCCTGCGCGTCCAGAACGGCGACCGCATCGGGATCGTCGGCGCCAACGGCGCGGGCAAGACCACGCTCTTGAAGCTGCTCACCAAGGAGCTGGCGCCCGATACCGGCACCGTCACCCATGCCCGCACGCTGTCGGGCGTGATGATCGACCAGCAGAGGAAGCTGCTCAAACCCGATGCCACCGTGCGCCAGATCCTCGCCGAGGGCGGCGACTGGATCGACGTGCGCGGGGTGAGGAAGCACGTCATGGCCTATCTCAAGGACTTCCTGTTCGACCCCGGACTGGTCGATACCAAGGTCGGCATTCTTTCAGGTGGCGAACGCTCGCGGCTGCTGCTGGCGCGCGAATTCGCCCGCACCGCGAATCTCCTGGTGCTCGACGAGCCGACCAATGACCTTGATCTGGAAACGCTCGACCTGTTGCAGGAGGTCATCGCCGATTTCGACGGCACGGTGCTGATCGTCAGCCACGACCGCGACTTTCTGGATCGCACGGTCACCGTCACGCTGGGCCTCGACGGATCGGGCAAGGTGGACATTGTCGCGGGCGGCTATGCCGATTGGGAGGCCAAGCGCCGCAAGCCTGCCGCGCCATCCGCTGCGGGCGGGCAAGCGCGGCCTGCCGCCGCGTCCACCCCGCCGCCCGCGCCCCCGCGCTCTGCCGCCAAGCTGAGCTACAAGGACCAGCGCGATTACGAGCGCCTGCCGGCCCGGATCGCCGAACTCGAAGCCGCGATTGCGCGAGGAGAGGCAATCCTGGCCGATCCTGAACTCTACACCAAGGATCCGCAGCGCTTCGCCGCGATCTCCAGGGGCATCGAGACCGCCCGTGCCGAGAAGGACGCGGCCGAGGAACGCTGGTTGATGCTGGCTGAGCTGGTCGAGGGCTGAGGCTGCTTTCGCTCATCTCCGCGCCTGTTGGAGACACATGAGACATCGTCCTGAAGCGAAAATCCTGCGCTCGGCGCGGCTCAGGTGATCCGGTAGAAATCCGCCACCCGCTCGAGGGCAATCCTGAGCACCAGCTTGCCGCTGCGGGCCGGCCAGCCGAGGGTCTTTTCGGCCTCGGGCAGCGCCTCGCCGGCGCACACCACCCGCCACAGGATGTCCTCCAGCCCCCGCCCCGCCGCGCGGATCGCGCCATCGAAGCGCTGGCGGGCGGCAATCTGCTGTTCGGTTGGCGACAGCCCGCGCTCGCCGGTGCTCTTCACCCGCACCGGATCCCAGCGCATGGTAACGCTCGGTGCCAGCGCGCTGCGTTCGTAATCGCGCCGCAGCGCCTCGCCCGCGTCAAACAGCCGGTCGGACAGGTGCCCGCGCGCGTGCAGCCAGGCGAGCGGGCTTTCAGCGAGGTTGACAGTGACGGTCCGCGCCGCGCGCCGCCCGCTCCGTGCGGGCCCGCGACGCGGGCCTTCGGGTGTGAGTTCGCGTTCGACCAACGCACGCTTCATAACATGTCTCCCGGCATTGTTGACACGCGCGGCTTGCCAAAGCGGCTCACCTGTAGGAAAGGGAAAACCATTCTGGTTATTTGTCGAGGCTACTTCCTGTGCTCAACCGCATCCGCGATATCCGCAAGGCCAAGGGCATGACGCTGGCCGATCTGGCCGCCGCCTGCTCGCCGCCCACCACCGCGCAAACCATCGGGCGGCTGGAAACCGGCACCCGGCAATTGTCGTTGGCGTGGATGAACCGCATCGCCGCCGCGCTCGGGGTCGAGCCGGCCAGCCTGATGCGCGCCGAACAGGCAGAGACCGCGCAGATTGTCGCCGAGCTGGTCGCCGGCGGGGCGCGGGCGCTCTCTGCCCCGCGCGCGGCGTTGCTGCCGAGCGAGCTGGCCGATGGCCCGCCTCCGCTGGTGCTCAGCGTCAGCGAGAGCGTCGGGGAATACCGCCCGGGCGATCTCGTCTGGCTGCGACCGCTCGATCCCGAGGATGCGGCCAGCGCGATCAATCGCGATTGCCTTGTCCCCAGGCCCGGCGGGCGCTTCGCCTTCGGGCGACTGATCGACCGCAGGGGCACGCTGGTCGGGCTGTTGCCGCCCGGCGCAGGGCAGAAACAGGTGGTGATCGACAATCCGGCATGGATCGCGCTAGCCTTCATGCTGGTCAGGCCGCTTTAACCTCGGCGGATGCAGGAAGGGCTTCGTGAAACACGTCCTCGTCCTCTCGACGCTTTATCCCAATGCCGCGGGGCCGCGCTTCGGCGCCTTCGTGGCGCGCTCGATCGAGGCGCTCGCCCGGCGCGGGGACTGGCGGGTGACGATGGTCAATCCGATCGGCCTGCCCCCGCTGGCGCTGGGGCGCTACCGCCCGCTTGCAGAACTGCCCTTGGTGGCCGAAGAAGGCGGCGTCACGATCCACCGCCCGCGCTTCACCCTGATCCCGCGCATCGGGGCGCGCCGCAACGGAGCCGCGATCGCCCGCGCGGTGCTGCCGCTGGCCAGGCGGCTCCATGCCGAGGCACCCTTCGATCTGCTCGACGCGCAGTTCTTCTTCCCCGATGGCCCCGCCGCTGCCATCATCGCCCGCGAATTGGGCCTGCCGCTCTCGATCAAGGCGCGCGGAAGCGACATCAGCTTCTGGGGCGAGCAGGATTTCGCCAGGGCGCAGATGCTGGATGCCGCACGTGCGGCGACCGGCCTGCTTGCCGTGAGCCGCGATCTTGCCGGGCAGATGGCGGCGATGGGCATGGATGAGCGCAAGATCACCGTGCACTACACCGGGCTCGACCGCGACCGCTTCCGCCCGCTCGAACACACCCAGCTGCGCCGCCAACTGTCCGAGGCGCTGGGCTTTGCCATGCCCGACAATGCTCCGCTGCTCGCCAGCGTCGGCGCGCTGATCGAGCGCAAGGGCCAGGGCATTGCGATTGCCGCGCTGAAGGACATTCCCGGCGCCCGGCTGGTGCTGGTGGGCAAGGGCGAGGACGAGGCCCGCCTGCGCGCGCTGGCGGCGAGCGAGGGCGTGGCCGAACGGGTGTGCTTCGCCGGCTCGTGCGATCACGACATGATGCCGCTGATTCTGTCAGCCGCGGATGTGATGGTGCTGCCGACCGTCTCCGAGGGGTTGGCCAATGCCTGGGTCGAGGCGCTCGCCTGCGGCACGCCGGTGGTGACCACCGATGTCGGCGGCGCACGCGAGCTGATTACCTGCGATACCGCTGGCCGCTTGCTGGCCGAGCGCACGCCCGAGGCGGTGGCGGCAGCGGTCAATGCCATCCTCAATGCCCCGCCCCCGCGCGAGGCGGTCGCCGCGCTCACCGAAGGGTTCAGCTGGGAAGCCAACGCCGCCGCGCTGGCAGCGCATTACCAGCAGCTGGTGGGCGAGGTCTGAGCCTCGTCCCCGCTTACACTTCCCCGCGCACGACCTTTTCCTGACGCTCGATCGCTCCTTCGGTGGGCACGAAGCTGTTCGAGGTCACGCCCATCCAGATCAGCAGCGGGCCGGCCATGTAGATCGACGAATAGGTGCCGATGAACAGGCCCACGGTGATCGCCGCGACCATGCCGAACAGGCTCGGCGGGCCGAAGATCAGCAGCGGGATCAGCGCCACGAACAGCGTCAGCGAGGTCATCACCGTGCGGGCCAGCGTCTCGTTGACCGAGAGGTCGAGCAACGCTTCTATCGGCATCTTGCGGAACTTCTTGAGGTTCTCGCGGATGCGGTCGTATACCACGATGGTATCGTTCAGCGAATAGCCGATGATCGCCAGGATCGCGGCGACGATCTGGAGGCTGAACTCCATCTGCGTGAGGGCAAACAGGCCCACCGTCACCGACACGTCGTGCACCAGCGCGAACATCGCGCCCACGCCGAACTGCCATTCGAACCGCACCCAGATGTAGATTGACACCGCCGCCATCGCCGCCAGCAGCGCAAGGATCGCAGATTCGCGGAACTCGTCGGCAACCTTGCCCGAAACGGTGTCGTTACCGTCGGTCCGCACATCGGGATATTGCTTGGCGATCGCGGCGATCACCTTCTCGCCAATCGCGGTGGCCGCGCCGGGCGTGTCCTCGACCCCATCGGGCAGGGCGACACGAATCGAAACCGATTTTGGCCCGCCGAATTCCTGCACCACCGGTTCGCCATAGCCCAATCCGCCAACCAGCTCGCGCAAGCTGGCGACGGGGGCCTGCTCGCGCTGTTCAAAGGTCATACGCACTTCCTGGCCGCCAGCGAAATCGACCCCGAAATTGAGGCCGTTGACCAGCACCGCCGCCCAGCTGCCGAAAATCAGCACAAGGCTGAGCACGAAGAAGGGAACGCGCAGTTTGAGGAACTTGATGTTGGTATCGTCAGGGACGAGCTTCAGCAGTTTCATGGGTCTCGCTCCGTCAGATGGTGATGTCGTTGGGGCGCGTCTTACGCAGCCATCCGGCGACGAACATGCGCGTCAGCGTGACGCCGGTGAACACCGAGGTAAACAGGCCCACCACCAGCACCACCGCGAAGCCCTTGACCGGCCCCGAACCGAAGGCGAACAGCGCCACCCCGGCGATGAAGTTGGTAAAGTTGGCATCGTAAATCGCGCGGCCGGCTTCCTTGTAGCCGGTCTCGACCGCGGCCACGACCTTGCGCCCGCGCTTGCGCTCCTCGCGGATCCGCTCGTTGATCAGCACGTTGGCATCGACCGCCGCGCCGATGGTGATGACGAAGCCCGCGATCCCCGGCAGGGTCAGCGTGAAATTGCCGAGCGCCATCAGCCCGAGCAGCATGGCCACGTTGAACACCAGCGCGATGGTGGCGTAGATGCCGAAGCGGCCATAGGTGGCGATCATCAGCGCGATCACCGCCAGGCTGCCGATCGCCATCGCCAGCAGGCCCTTGCGGATCGAATCCGCGCCGAGATCCGGCCCGACGGTGCGTTCCTCGATCACCTGCAGCGGCACCGGCAGCGCCCCCGAATTGAGTGCGATCGCCAGTTCGTTGGCGCTTTCGGCGGTGAAGTTGCCCGAAATCTGCGCGCTGCCGCCGAGGATCGGCTCGTTGATATTGGGGGCTGAGAGCACCTGCCCATCAAGGATGATCGCAAACGGCTTGCCCACGTTCTCGCGCGTCAGCTTGGCGAATTTGGCCCCGCCCTGCGCGTCGAAGGTGATGTTGACGACATTCTGGTTGGTATTGGGATCGACCCCGGCCTTGGCATCGGTGAGGTTGTCGCCGCGAATGCCGCCGAGCCGGCGCACCGCCTCGAACCGGCCGGCCATCGGCGTGCCGGGGGCGTAAGGAAAGATCTGGCTGCCCGGAGGCGCGATGCCAGCCGCGACGTTTTCGGGCAGGGCATTGAGATCGACCAGCTTGAATTCGAGCTGCGCGGTCTTGCCGAGCAGGCTCTTGAGCGCCTCGGGATCTTCAAGGCCAGGCACCTGCACCACGATGCGGGTGTCACCCTGACGGATGATAGTCGGCTCGCGCGTGCCGAGTTCGTCGATGCGGCGGCGCACGACTTCGGTGGCACTGTCCATCGCGTCATCGAGCGCGGACTCGATCCCCGAAGCCGTGGGCGTGAGCACGATGCGCTGGCCATCGACCACCGCCATGTCCCATTCGCGGGTCAGGTTGGCGCCCTGCATCACCGGCTCGAGCAGCCCGCGCGCGCGATCGATATCGGCGGGGCTGTCGAGCATGAAGGACAGCCGCCCGTCACCGGTCGAGACATCGCCGATGCGGATCCGCGGCTTGGCGTTACGCATCAGCTGGCGGACGGTTTCTTCCATGTTCTCCAGCCGCTGGGCGCGGATATCATCGGCCTTGGCTTCAAGCAGCAGGTGCGAGCCGCCGGCAAGGTCAAGCCCGAGATTGACCTGCGGATTGGGCAGGCCCGCGGGCCAGTCCAGCCCCGAGACATTGAACAGCGAAGGCAGCGCCAGCAAGGATGCGGCGAGCGTCAGGCCCCACAGCCAGAGCTTCTTCCATAGGGGAAATTCGAGCATTGCGTCTCAGGTCTCGTTGCAAAGGGATGCGGCTGCTGGCAGCGGCGCGGCCGGCTCAGTCGTTGGCAGGCATGCCGCCCGGGGGAATGATGTCGCCGATGGTGGCCTTGATCGCCTTGACGCGGACATTGGTGCCCAGCTCCAGCTCGACATAGGTATCATCGACCTTGATCACCTTGCCGACAAGCCCGCCGGCAGTGATGACAGTATCGCCCTTCTTCATCGCGGCGACTTTCTGCTGGTGTTCTTTCTGCCGTTTCATTTGCGGACGGATGATCAGGAACCAGAAGATCGCGATCATGCCGATGATCGGCAGGAAGCTGATCCAGGCCGGCGGTGCTTCGGCAGCACCGGCTGCGGCGGCGAGAAGATCGATTGTCATGCGTGTAAAGCCCGTCAGATCCCGTGATTGCAATGCAGGGAGGCAAGACCCCTGCCGTTCAAGTGGGCGCGCCTAGCAGCAATGCAAGCGGGCGGCAATCATGGGGCTGCGGGCGGTGCACACATGCAACACCGCCTCACGGTCCAAACCCGCTTGCCAGCCTTGAACGCGCGCCCTATAGGCCCGCTTCCACTGGAACGGGACGTAGCGCAGCCTGGTAGCGCATCACACTGGGGGTGTGGGGGTCGGAGGTTCGAATCCTCTCGTCCCGACCAGTGGGCTTGGCGGTTTACCGCCTTGCCATTGTGCGGGCGATTGCCTCGCTCGTGCAGCGTTGCTCACGCAGCCTGGTTTACCCGGCCTGAAAGCCACGAGCCACGTTGCTGCGGCCAGCCGGTTGGCCTTGTGACGCGATCAGCCCCGATGTTCCCATCAGCGACAGGCACCGTGGACCAGCCCTAGAGGTTGCGGCCGACGATCTCGAACCCGTCATCCCTCGCCCCGGCAGACTCGCGCACCACCGCAAGGCCTGCCTCTTTCTGCGCCTTCAGCTCGGCCTTCAACTTGGCCGGATCGCGCGCAAAGACGAAGCCAAAGCTCACCCCGCCCTCCTTGCCGATGGTCGCATGGTGGAGCTTGTGCGCCTGCACCAGCCGCTTGGCGTAGCCCTTGCGCGGCACCCATCGCCAATAGCGCTGATGGACGAGGCCATCATGCACCAGCGTGTAGATGATGCCGTAAAGCGTGATCCCGACCGCAAACCACCACAGCCACTCCCAGTAGAGCGAGCCGAAGATATACATCGCGGCGTTGATCGTGCCGAACACCACCGCGAACAGGTCGTTCTTCTCGAACGTGTTGTCATGCGGCTCGTGATGGTCGCGGTGCCAGGCCCAGCCCCAGCCGTGCATGATGTATTTGTGCGCAACCCAGGCAAACAGCTCCATCCCGATCAACGACGACAGGACGGTGAGGATAATTGCGAGCCAGCTCATGCGGGGGCCTTTGCCGGGTTTTGAACCTTGCCCACCCCGGCCCGTTTCGCCGCCGGCAGGCCCCACCACGGCACGTCAGGCCGGTGATGGTGTTCCAGATGATAGCCGAAATGGAAGCAGGTGGCGAGACTGGCGAGCGTGCCAAAATCATTGCTGCGGGCATTGTGGCGGTCGGCAAAGGGCTGGTCTTCGCGGTGGCAATGCGGGCGAAAGGTGCCGAAATAGAACAGCTGCAAGGAGGATCCCAAGGCCGGCAGTCCATAGAGCAGCACGATCTGCGCCATCGGAATCCCCAAAACCAGCCAGTAGATGCCGACCACGCTGTGCACGAATATTATCGAGCGCCAGCCGAAATAGCGGCGGAAGAAGGTCGCATACCAGCGGACGAAATTGTCCGGATTGCGCTCGTCGAAATCCGGATCTCCGGCGCGGCCTGCCAGCCGGTGATGCTCGAAATGGGCATCGCGCAGCTGCGTCCACGCAAACCCGGCATAAAGCGCCAGCAGCACCGCGCCGATCGCCGCATTGAGCCGGGGCTTGCGCGGCACGAGGCTACCGTGCATCGCATCATGGCAGACAATGAACACGCCGACCGAAAGCCAGCACTGCACCGCCGCGATCGCCAGCGCGAGCGGCCAATTGCTCGATGTGAGTTCGAAGATGAACATCGACCAGGCATGAAGGCCGAGCCAGCCTCCCGCAATCGCCCCTGCCAGCCCAAGACCGACCGCGTGCTGCAAGCCGCGCGCGGGCAGCTGAAAGGCCGGAGCGACAGGCGGACTGATCATGCCGGAGTTACGCGCGCGCAGGTCATGGGGATGCCTATAGAGCGTGCGGCCGAAACGGCAATTGCGTTTGCATTCGCCGGCCTTGCCGCCCGCGCCCCCGCTAGTCGCCCTTGGGGAAGAAGAATTCGCGCAGGTGCTCGCCGATGCGCGCCGGGCGCAGGGTTTCAGCATCGATGCAGCACCACGAAGACTGCACCTCGGCGAGCACCTCTTCGCCGCGCTTGATCAGCGTTGAATAGAAGGCGCGCGCGCCGTTGAAGCGTTCGAGCACGGTCTGCGCGATCACGTGGTCGTCAAGGAAGGCGGGCTTGCGATAGGTGATTTCATGCTTGAGCGCGACCCACGCCTTGCTCGCCACATCCTCGGCCGGAGCGATCCCGCGCCAATGCGCCAGCACCGCGTCCTGCACCCAGCCCAGATAGCGCGCATTGTTGACGTGCCCCATGAAATCGATGTCGCTCGGCTGGACCGTGATCGGGTGAAAAAAGGGCGCGGCGGGAGATTCGGATGCTGACATATTTGTCAGTTATAACCGAGCAACCTTGCAAATCCATGACGAATTTGACGCCTATCAAGCACAGATCTTGCGTGAAAGGGCACCGCGTGTCTAATCGCGCATCCCCACCCCCTTTGCACACAGGGAACCAGACCCGATGGCGAGCCGCCCGCGCACACTCTACGAGAAGATCTGGGACGCGCATGTCGTCGAGACCCGCGACGATGGAACCGCGCTGATCTATATTGATCGTCATCTGGTGCACGAAGTCACCAGCCCGCAGGCGTTCGAGGCGCTCAAGGCCGCCGGACGCCCGGTGCGGCGGCCCGAGCTGACGCTCGCCGTGCCCGATCACAACCTGCCCACCACCGCGCGGCTGGATGCGGGCGGCCAGCCGGTGCCGATTGCCGATCCCGAAAGCGCCGCGCAGCTTGCCGCGCTCGAGGCGAACGCGCCGGCCTTCGGCATCCGCTACATCCCGGCCACCGCGCGGGAGCAGGGCATCGTCCACGTAATCGGCCCTGAACAGGGCTTCTCGCTGCCAGGCACCACCATCGTCTGCGGGGATTCGCACACCGCCTGCCACGGCGGATTGGGCGCGCTCGCCTTCGGGATCGGCACGAGCGAAGTCGAACACGTGCTCGCCACCCAGACCCTGCTGCTCCAGCAATCCAAGCCGATGGAAGTGCGGGTCGAGGGCGACCTCGGCCCGGGGGTCTCCGCCAAGGACCTGATCCTGCACATCATCGGCAAGATCGGCGCGGCGGGCGGATCGGGCCATGTGATCGAATATCGCGGGCGCGTATTCGAACGCATGAGCATCGAGGAGCGCCTCACCGTGTGCAACATGAGCATCGAGGCGGGCGCGCGCGCCGGGCTGATCGCGCCGGATGACACCACCTTCGCCTACCTCAAGGGCCGGCCGATGGCCCCCAAGGGCGCGGAGTGGGACGCGGCGGTGGCCTATTGGCGCACGCTGCACACCGACGAGGGCGCGGCCTTCGCCAAGTCAGTCACCATCAACGCCGCCGAGGTCGAGCCGAGCGTGACCTGGGGCACCAGCCCGGAAGACGTGGTGCCAATCGGCGGGCGGGTGCCCTTCCCTGAAGACTTCGCCGACGAGAGCAAGCGCCTCGCCGCGCAAAAGAGCCTCGATTACATGGGCCTCACCCCCGGCACCCCGATGACCGAGGTGAGAATCGAAAACGTCTTCATCGGATCGTGCACCAACAGCCGGATCGAGGATCTGCGTGCCGCCGCCGCGGTGCTCAAAGGTCGTCGCAAGGCCGACAATGTGCGCTGGGCGATTGTCGTCCCCGGCTCGGGCCTGGTGAAGGCGCAGGCCGAGCAGGAGGGCCTCGACAAGGTGTTCATCGAGGCCGGGTTCGAATGGCGCGAGCCGGGCTGTTCGGCCTGCCTCGGCATGAACCCTGACAAGGTGCCCGCGGGCGAGCGCTGCGCCTCGACCAGCAACCGCAATTTCATCGGGCGGCAGGGGCCGGGGGCGCGCACCCACCTCGTCTCGCCGGCGATGGCGGCAGCCGCCGCAGTCACCGGCCGGCTTGCCGATGTGCGCTTGCTTGGTGTGACGCCAGCCCCTTGAAACCCTTGCCCGCGAGGCGCATGAAACAGCCATGACTGACAAGCCCAGAAACAACACCGCCCGCAACGCCGCGCTTGCTGCGGCAGGTGCCATCGGATCGGCGGCCATCGCGGCTGCGCTGCTCTATGCCGGCAAGCGCAAGAAGAAGGCCGAGGAAGCGGCCAAGCCCGATCGCATCCCTTCGGGCGAACCGCCCCAGACGGACTGACAGGAACCGCGATGCAACCGCTCACCCGCGTCGAAGGCCGCGCCATTCCGCTTGGCCTCAAGAATGTCGATACCGACATCATCATTCCGGCCAAGTGGCTCAAGACTGTCAGCCGCGAAGGGCTTGGTGCCGGCGCGTTCGAGGCGCTGCGGGCCGAGCCGGGCAATGTCTTTGACGATCCCGCCTACAAGGGTGCGCCGATCCTGATCGCGGGCGACAATTACGGCTGCGGTTCCAGCCGCGAGCACGCGGCCTGGGCGATGCTCGATCTCGGCATCCGCGTGGTCATCGCGCCGAGCTTTTCCGACATCCATTCGGGCAACGCGGTCAAGAACGGCATCCTGCCGGTGGTGCTGCCGCAAGCGGCGGTCGACCGACTGCTCGAAGTGGCGCGCGAGGGGCTGGAAATCACTGTCGATCTCGAAGCGCAGACCGTCACCACCCCCTACCAGGATCGCTTCACCTTCGCGATCGATCCGTTCCGCAGGCACTGCCTGCTGAACGGGCTTGACGAAGTCGGGCTGACGATGACGCGCAGCGCGGCGATCGGCGCATTCGAGGCCAGCCGCACCGCCGCCCAGCCGTGGCTGATGCGCGGCACCGCAGCCTGAACCACGAATCGACGGGAGAGAATTAGCCATGAAAGCCCTTCGCAGCCACGCCACCGGCGGCCCGGAAAGCCTGACGCTCGACGAGATCGATGTCCCCACCCCCGGCACGGGCGAGGTGCTGGTCGCGGTCAAGGCCTGCGCGATCAACTATCCCGACACGCTGATCATCCGCGACCTGTATCAGTTCAAGCCGCCGCGCCCCTTCGCCCCCGGCGGCGAGATCGCCGGCGTGATCGAGGCGATTGGCGAAGGCGTGGAAGGCTACAAGGTCGGCGATCATGTCATGGCCGGGATCGGCAATGGCGGGCTTGCCGAAAAGGTCGTGGTGCCGGCCGGGCGGATGTTCCCGGTGCCCGATGGCGTGCCGTTCGAGAAGGCCGCCAGCCTGCTGATGACCTATGGCACCACCATCCACGGTCTCAAGGATCGCGGACACATCAAGCCGGGCGACACCGTGCTGGTGCTGGGCGCGGCAGGCGGCGTCGGACTGTCGGCGGTGGAGCTGGCCAAGGCCTTCGGCGCACGCGTGGTTGCCGCGGTGTCCTCGCAAGCCAAGGGCGAAGTGGCGCGCAAGGCCGGGGCCGACGAGGTGGTGGTCTATCCGCGCGAAGCCATGGACAAGGACGCCTCCAAGGAACTCGCCAATGCCTTCAAGAAGGCCTGTGGGCCGGACGGTGCGAACATCGTCTATGATATCGTCGGCGGGCAATATTCCGAACCCGCGCTGCGCGCGATCGCCTGGGAGGGCCGCTTCCTCGTGGTCGGCTTCCCCGCCGGGATCGCCAAAATGCCGCTCAATCTCACCCTGCTCAAGTCCTGCGACATCTGCGGCGTGTTTTGGGGTGCCTTTACCGCGCGCGAGCCGGAGGCTTTCCGGGCGCAGGTGGAAGAGCTGTTCGCGCTGATGAAGGCGGGCAAGATCGATCCGCTGGTGTCCGAGACCTTCCCGCTCGAACGCGCCGCCGAAGCCATCGCCCGGCTCGAAAACCGCGAGGCGGTGGGCAAGCTCGTGGTGACGATGGAATAATGGCCCACCGCCGGCGGCTTCGCGCTTGAAGCCGCAGGCGGGCCGCTTTATCGCTGCGGGCCGATCGTATCCAAAGGAACCCACAGAGATGACCGATTTCAAGGACCGCGAACGCTCAGAGGAGGCCCACTTCGCGCTCGCGGAAGAAACCGCCTTCCGCATCGCCGCACGCCGCAACCGGCTGCTGGGCGAATGGGCCGCAGGGCTGATGCAACTCACCGCCGCCGAGGCGGATGCCTATAAGAAAGCGGTGGTGCAGGCCGATTTCGAGGAAGCCGGCGACGAGGACGTGATCCGCAAGCTGCTGGGTGATCTCACCGCTGCCGGCACCGACATTTCCGAGGCCGACATCCGCGCCAAGCTCGACGAACTGGCAATCGAGGCGCGCCGCCAACTGCTCGGCGGGGTGTGAACCCATGCCGATGAGCGCCGCTGCCATCGAGGCCGCGATCCTTGCCGCCCTGCCGGGTGCGAGCATAGAGCTGACCGACCTTGCCGGAGACGACGATCACTGGGCGGTCACCGTCACCGCAGCGCAATTCGCCGGCAAGAGCCGGGTGGCGCAGCACAAGATGGTCTATGCCGCGTTCGAGGGGCGCATGGGCGGCGAACTCCACGCCTTGCAAGTCACCACGCGGGTTCCCATCTGAAGCCTGTTGTTCGTTCAACCCATCAGGGGCTGCACCGCACCATGTCCGATATCAACGCCCGCATTTCCGATCTCGTCACCAGCAATGATGTGGTGCTGTTCATGAAAGGCACCCCGCTGTTCCCGCAATGCGGCTTTTCCAGCCGTGCGGTGGCGATCCTCGATCATTGCGGGGTCGCCTATGAAAGCGTCGACGTGCTCCAGGACATGGAAATCCGTCAGGGCATCAAGAGCTTCTCTGACTGGCCGACCATCCCGCAGCTTTACGTCAAGGGCGAATTCGTGGGGGGCAGCGACATCATGATGGAAATGTTCGAGGCCGGCGAATTGCAGCAGCTGTTCGAACAAAGCGGCGTCGCCAAGGTCGGCTGATATTCGATCTTGCTGCTGCCCGCCCCGGTGAAGGCCGGCGGCATCCAAGGACACATGAACAATCCCTGACATACAAAAAACCGCCCCGCAGACCAGTGCGGGGCGGTTCTTGTGTATGGGGAAGCGCAGCCCCAAAACCAGGAAGGGCGCGCCTCGGTTTGAAGACCATTGGGGACCGACGCTTGTCATGCACAAGGCGTGCCAATCGGGAAAAATTACGGAAATCCGACATTTTTCCGGTTCCCGCATCGGCTCGTATCAGTCAGGTTGTAAAATCGACCGACACCCCCTCTGCCAACGGCGGGATAGCGCCAAAGCGCTTGGCAAGGTCTTCCCGCCGCGCCATGCTGCCGGCCAATGACCGACTCTGCCATCCCACAAGGCATTCCCGCCGCCACCATCATCATCTTCCGCAATGCCCCGTCAGGCGATGGACCACCCGAAGTGCTGATGACCGTGCGTTCGAGCGGCATGAGCTTTGCCGGCGGCATGGCGGTGTTCCCCGGCGGGCGGGTGGATCCGGCGGACTTCGCGCTGGGCGAAGCCATCGCCGACGCCCATGGCCTCGCCCCTGACGAGGCCGCGCACCAGATCGCCGCAATCCGCGAGACACTGGAGGAAACCGGCCTCGCGATGGGGCTCACCGGCACGATCGATGCCGAACGCGCCGCGGCGGCGCGGGCAATGCTGGCCAAGACACAGGCGCTGGCGCCGGTGCTGGCCGAGTTCGGCTGGCAGCTCGACCTTTCGCAGATCACGCCCTTTGCCCGCTGGTTCCCCAAGAACGAGCGCATTGCGCGCGTCTACGACACGCGTTTCTATCTCGCCAATCTCGGCACCGGGGCGGTCGAGCTGTCGATCGACCATGCCGAAAACACCCACCTGTTCTGGACCTCGGCGCAGGGCGCGCTGGAAGCGGCGGAGCGCGGCGAGATCAAGCTGATCTTCCCCACCCGCCGCAACCTTGAACGCCTCGCCCTGTTCGCCAGCTACGAGGAAGCCCGCGCCCAGGCCGAAGCGATCCCGGTGAGGACGATCATGCCGCAGGTGGTCGAGAAAGGCGGCAAGGCCTGGCTCACGATCCTCGCTGATGCAGGCTATCCGGTGACGGCCGAACTGCTGGAGACTGTGGCGCGAGGGTAATCGCCTTCAGGCAGCGAAGCGGCAGGGCGGATAAGGGCTCTTTTTTGTCTTCGCCCCCGGGCGTCGGGCTTAGCGCCTCGGCCCTGCTTGGCTTGCGCGGCATAAGGCGCGGCGGCGATGCAGGTACGCATTGCCCGTCTGGGCCTTGGGCTGCGGCTGCGGCCCGGCGGTTGCCGTGCAACCCAAGCCAGCGCGACAACGGGTGGTTGCCCTTTTCCCTCACGAAAACGGCGGCGCGGGTTTGGCCCGTCGCCGCCGTGAGACGCTGACCCGAGGGCAGACTAGAACTTGTAGCCGAACTCCACCCCGAGGCGCTGGCGGCCGCCGGGCGAGATGAACGAACCGCCAAATTCCACCGCGGTGATCACCTCGTTCAGATACTTCTTGTTGAACAGGTTTTCGGCATAGGCAACCAGCGACCAGCGCTCGGTCTCGACCCCGATGCGCGCATCGACCACGCCAAACGCCTTGCGCCGCGCCACCGTATAATCGGCATCGCCCACAAAAGCCGGCAGTTGCAACGCCGAGATGGGCAGCAGCCCGCTGAACAGCGTCGGGTTGGGATCGTCCTGCAGCGTGTGGAACCACGTCGGCCCGGTGACGCGGTAATCAGCGCGCGCGACGAAATCCATGCTGTCGGTCATCGGCACTTCGAGCTGCGAGCCGAAGTTGAGCGTGTAGTCGGCGGTATAGGGCGACTTGTTGCCCACCGTCACCGGACGCGAGGCGTTCCGCTTGATCTCGCTTTCGGTCACGTTGGCCGAGCCGAACACCGTCCAGCCCTCGATGATCTTGGCCGTGAGGTTGATCTCGCCGCCGTAGATCTCGACTTCGTCGATGTTCGAGACCACGCGCAGCAGGCCGAAGCCGCCGACGAAGAATTCGAAGAACTGCATGTCGTCGATGGTGGTGTAGTAACCGGCCAGATCATAGGTGATGCGGCCATCGAGCAGGCTGCCCTTGATCCCCGCCTCGAACGCGCTCGACACTTCCTTGCGGTACTGGTCGTTGATGAGGACGTTGGTGCCGATGAACTGGTTGAACGCCTGATCGACGATCGCCGCCGAGCCCTGGTTGTTGAACCCGCCCGATTTGAAGCCGATGCCCCAGTTGGCGTAGAGATTGGCATCGTCGGCGAGCGCGTAGCGCAGCGAGATCTTGGGCTGGAACTGCCTGAAGGTCTGCGACTGGTCGGCAATCGGCTGGACCACGCCGTTCACCACCTGCTGGCCGGGGTTGATCGGCCCGCCGGTGATCGGATCGAACACTGTCGGCACGAGGCTGCTGACCCGGCGATCCTCGATATCGTAACGGCCCGCAACCGAGATGTTGAAGCGCTCGCTCACATCGAAGTCGGCGGCAGCGAACAGCGCGTAGACATCGGTCTTGAAGCCATCATTGTAAAGCTGCGTGGTCGGATTGGACGAACCGGGCGCATTGTAGAGCCGGCGGGACACCCCCTGTCCGAGATCCGCGCCAAGGCTGACACCCACCTCGCGATCAATGTGCAGGTAATAGGCGCCGACCTGCCAGTTGAACGGCCCGTCGCCGTTCGAGGCGAGGCGGATTTCGGCGCTGATGTCGCTCTGCTCGCGGATCTGGAGCTGGGTGCCGTCACAGGTGGTTGGGCTGTAGGGGCCAAAGGTCGAACCATTGGCCGGCGCGAAGATGAAGGGCACCGGAATCTGCCCGATGAAGGTCGGCTGGTTGAGCGGGAAGCCGGTGAGCTGCGCAGTCGAGGCAAAGCAGGCCGCATTGGCGCGGGCTAGATCGCCGGTCGCGGTGCCGGTGAAATCGAGGAAGCGCGCAAAGTCGGCCGAGGTGCCATCGGCGGTCAGCGACTGGTCGACATCGCTGTAGAGCGCCCAGGCGGTCAGCGTCATGCTGTCGAACTGGTGTTCGATCTTGGCCGAGACTTCGAAGGTGGTCTGGTCGTTGGTCGGGCGGATGTTCGAATAAAAGCCGAAAGGATGCGCGTTCACATCCTCGAAGAAGGCCGGGTTGACGCCAGCGAAATTGGGCAGGTGGAAGCTGGCGTTGAAGTTGATCGACGCACCGGTGAGGTCGGCATAGCGGGCCTTCACGTCCAGCTCGGTGTCGGGGCCTAGGGCAGCGACCAAGCGCCCGTCGATCGACCACACTTCCTGATCGTCAATGGTCTTGGAATTGCCGAGGAAGCGGTTGCGGAAGAAGCCGTCGGTGGTGGAATAATTGCCCGAAAGCACGACGCCGGCTGCCTCGCCCACGGGCACCGCGACATAGCCGGTGGCAAGATAGGTGTTGTCCTGCGCGGCGCGCAGCGTCACCCCGCCTTCGAGCCTGTCGCCCGGCTTGACCGTCTGGATCACGATCGCACCGGCAGCCGCGTTGCGGCCATAGAGCGCGCCTTGCGGACCTTTGAGGATTTCGACCTGTCGCAACGTGCCCTGGTTCTGGTTGAGCTGGGCGGTGTTGGTTTTCAGAATGCCGTCCACCACCAGCGCAACCGAGCTTTCCGCGTCGCGCGCGCCATTGATGCCGCGGATGTTGATCTGGGTGTCGCCCGCTTCGGCGGTGCCGGTCACGATCGTCACGCCCGGGGTGAGCTGGATGAAGTCGTCAGCGCGCTGCACCCCGGTCTTGGCAAGGGCATCGGCCCCGAACACGGTGACAGCGGCCGGCACATCGGCGAGGCTTTCCGACTGGCGGCGCGCGGTGACGATGATGGCGTTGTCTTCTTCAGCGGGCGCATCCTGTGCGATCGCGGGGGCGGAAAGGGCAATGGCGCCCAGAGCCGCGCCGGAAGCAAGAACGAGACGGATATTCATGGGACGGCTCTCCTGAATGGGATCGAAAGGTATGGGAAAGAACCGACGCGCGGGCTGGCCCGGCTCATGCAAAGGCGGACTTGCTGGCACCCGGAGCCTTCGGCGCCGGGCTGCGGGCGCGGGAACCTCCCGGTCGCAGGCAGCGCCATATCGCCGCCATGATGATGCCGCGCGGCGAACATCGAGGCGGTGATGCGCCCCTTCGGCGCACCCCGTCGCCCGGCCCCGAACAGCGGCGCAAGGCCCGCCCGCAAGCGGCAGCCGGCATGTTGCTGCGCGCGATCGGCGCTCCCCGCGTCGCCCATGACGATCGGCACGATGGCCCTGATGTGGTTCACGGCACTCCCCTGTTGCCTGTGGTGGCGTGGTTATTGTATACAAAACGCGTCCGTCAAGCACTAAACACGATTGTTGCGCGAAGCCGCTGCGAAGTGTGTTTTTATCACCTCACACGGCTTGCAGTCGGCAAGCCAAGCAAGCACAAGGACATCAATGATCGCGCCCCGCCGCAGTCCGGCCAGCAGGAGACCGCAAGGATGAGCCGTGCCTCCGATCGCGCCTATGCGGCGATCCGCGCGCATCTGCTGAGCGGCGCGGTGAGCGCTGGCGAGCAGCTGACCGAAGACCAGCTGGCGCAGATCACCGGGGTAAGCCGCACCCCGGTGCGCGAGGCGGTGCGGCGGCTGGAGAACGAGCTGCTGCTGGTTCGCTCCGACACCAAGCGGCTGTTCGTGGCCGACTGGAGCCGCGATGATATCGAAGAGATGTTCACGCTGCGCCAGATGCTCGAATGCCACGCGGCCGAGCGCGCTGCCCGCCGGATGACACAAAGCGATGTGGCGGCGATCGACGCGGTCAATCGCAAGCTCAAGGCCGCGATCGACCAGCCCGTTCCCGATGTGGCGCGCTTTCTCGATGCCAACCGCGAATTCCACGATGCCATCATCGCCGCCGCCGCCTCGCCGCGGCTCGGACAGATGCTCGCGCGGCTGGTCGAGGCCCCGGTGGTGCTCCGCACGGCGCGCACCTATTCGGCCAGGGATCTGCGCCAGTCAGCACGTGATCACGACGAACTGATCGCCGCCTTCGCCGCCCGCGATCCGGACTGGGCCCGCGCGGTGATGGGCAGCCACCTGCGCCGCGCCTTTCATACTTTTGCGCGCACGGTCGGCGCGGCGATGGATGCAAAAAACGCATAATAACGCTGGCAGCAGCATGGGGTTCCAATGCCATTCATCGCACCAAGCATGATTGCAATTGTATACAAACTCGGCCATTCACCCCGCGCAGTCTCCGCAAGCACAGGCGATTCAGGATGTCAGCCGCCCACATCGAACTGGTAGAGGTCGGCCCGCGCGACGGGCTCCAGAACGAGCCGGACATTATCTCCACTGCGGCCAAGCTGGCGCTTATCGAACGGATGATCGGCTATGGCGCGCGGCGGCTGGAGGTGGCGAGCTTCGTCCACCCTGCCCGCGTGCCGCAGATGGCCGATGCGGAAAGCGTGATCGCCGGCCTGCCGGACCGGCCGGATTGCACCTATGTTGGCCTCGTGCTCAACAAGCGCGGGGTGATGCGCGCGCTTGCCACCCGCGATCATGGTGCGCGCGGGGTCGATCAGATCGGCTGCGTGGTGGTGGCCAGCGACACTTTCGGCCTGAAGAACCAGGGCCAGACCATTGCCCAGGGCATCGCCGAGACCCGCGCCATGCTGCGCTTCGCCCGCGCCGAAGGCATGCGCGCGCAAGTCACCATCAGCGCCGCCTTCGGCTGCCCGTTCGAAGGCGAGGTGCGCCACGATACCGTGCTTGCCATTGCCGAGGAGCTCGCCGCGGAAAGCCCTGAGGAGATCGCGCTGGCCGACACCATCGGGGTTGGCACCCCGTTCGAGGTGGGCCAATTGTTCGCCAAGCTGGGCGAACGGCTCGAACAGAAAATCCCGATGCGCGCCCATTTCCACAACACCCGCGGCACCGGCATCGCCAATGCCTGGGAGGCCTACAAGGCGGGGGTGCGGGTGTTCGATGCCTCGCTAGGCGGGCTGGGCGGCTGCCCCTTTGCCCCGCGTGCGACCGGCAACATCGCCACCGAAGACCTGATCTACATGATGGCGCGCTCCGGGGTGGAGAGCGGCATCGATCTCGACGCGGCGATTGCCGCAAACAAGTGGTTTGCGGGTGTGCTGGGGCGCGAATTGCCCTCGGCAGTCGCGCGCGCAGCATAGGCAGAAGGACACGGCATGACTTACAGGTTGGGCGTCGATGTGGGCGGAACTTTCACCGACCTCTTGCTGTTCGACGAGGCAAGCGGTGCCTTCTGGCGGCACAAGACCCCGTCGACCCCGCATGATTCTTCCGAAGGCATCCTGACAGGCGTGAAGGCGATCACCGAGAAGGCCGGGATCACCGCCGCCGACATCACCTATTTCCTCCACGGCACCACCGTTGCCACCAACGCGGTGCTCGAAGGCAAGGGCGCGCGCGTGGGCCTCGTCACCACGCAAGGGTATCGCGACATCATGCAGATCGCCCGCTCCTACGTGCCGGGCGGCCTGGCCGCGTGGATCGTGTGGCCCAAGCCGCAGCCTTTGGCGCGCCTCGAACACACCGTCGAAGTGCCCGGCCGGATCGATGCCCAGGGGCGCGAGGTCGTCCCGCTCGACGAAGAAGCGGTACGCGCCGCCTTGCGTAAGCTCAAGGGCGAGGGCATCGAGGCGCTCACGGTCAGCCTGATGAACGCCTACCTGAACGGCGCGCACGAGGTCCGCATCGGCGCCATCGCGGCGGAAGAACTGCCCGGCATCCCCGTCTCGCTCTCGCACGAGGTCCTGCCCGAAATGCAGGAGTACGAGCGCACGCTTTCAACCGTGGCGAACGCCGCGGTGCGGCCGGTGGTTTCGAAATATGTTGCGAACCTGCGCGAGCGGCTCGCGCTCGAGGGGTTCAAGGGCCGCCTCTCGCTGCTGCGTTCCGACGGCGGGTTGATGAGCAGCCAGAAGGCCGAGGAGCATCCCGTCAACATCCTCATGTCCGGCCCCGCCGGCGGGGTCACCGGCGCGCTGTGGGTGGCGAAGAATGCGGGCTTTGACAACATCCTGACCCTCGATGTCGGCGGCACTTCGACCGACGTGGCGCTGATCCAGGGCCTTGAGCCGCGCCGCCAGCGCACCACCGAAGTCGGGCACCTGTCGGTGCGCGCCTCGGCGCTGGATGTGAAAACCGTGGGTGCCGGCGGCGGCTCGATCGCGCACGTGCCGCAGCTCACCAAGGCGCTGCGCGTCGGCCCGGAAAGCGCCGGCGCGGTGCCGGGACCGGTCGCCTATAACAAGGGCGGCACGCTGCCCACCGTGACCGACGCCAATGTGGTGCTCGGCTATCTGCCCGAAGATCTGCTCGGCGGCAGCTTCAAGCTCGACCGCGAAGGCGCGAAGGCAGCGGTGCAGACCATTGCCGATGCATTGGGCGTGACGCTGATGGAAGCCGCGCGCGGGATCATCGACATCGTCAACGAAAACATGTTCGGCGCGCTCCGGATGATCTCGGTGCAACAGGGTTATGACCCGCGTGAATTTGCGCTGATGGGCTTTGGCGGGGCGGGCCCGCTGCACGTCAATGCGGTGGCCCGGTTGATGGGCAGCTGGCCGGCGATTTCGCCGGTTTCCCCCGGCGTGCTGTGCGCGCTGGGCGATGCCACCACCCGGATGCGGACCGAGACCGCGCGCAGCTTCTCGCGCCTCGCGCGCGACACCACCATCGCCGATCTGGTCGCGGTGCTCGACGAAATGGCTGCCCAGACCCGCAGCGAGCTGCTGGCCGACGGCATTCCCGAAGACCAGATCACCTCGCTGTTCGAAATCGACGTGCGCTATGCCGGACAGGCCTTCGAAGTGCCGCTGACGATCACGCAGGAGATTCTCGAGCAGGACGGGATCGCCGGCATCCTCGCCCGTTTTGACGCGGAGCATCTCAGGCTCTTCACCTTCAACATGGACACCCCGCACGAGATCGTGAACCTGCGCGCCGTGGCGCTGGGACAGGCTCCTGCCCTGCCCGCCGCCGAACTGCCCAGGGGCGACGGCGATCCGTCGGCTGCCAAGATCCGCGACCACGTGATGTGGATCGGCGGCACAGAGCGGCCCGCGGTCATCTATGATCGCGCGCGCCTGCGACAGGGCGATGTCATCGAAGGCCCGGCAATCATCACCGAGATGGATTCGACCACGCTGGTCGAACACGATTGCCGCGCGCGTGTCGATGCTGTCGGCAACATCCTCATCACTCTCAAGGCGGAGGGCTGAACCCATGCCGGCTCGCATCATCGAACCCAACACCACCCCGTTCCAGAAGGTCGCGATCGACCCGGTCACGCTCGACATCATCGAGAACGCGCTTCGCAATGCCCGCATCGAGATGGACGCAACCCTGGTACGCACCGCCATGTCGCCGGGCATCCGCGAACAGGGCGATGCCTTCCCGCTGATTGCCGATCCGGCGGGCAGGATGATCGTCGGCCAGTTCGGCAGCTTCATCGACGGCTTTCTGCAAAGCTTCGACGGCACGATCGAAGACGGGGACATGATTTTCCTGTCCGATCCCTATTCCTGCGCCGGGGCGATCAGCCATGCGAACGACTGGCTGGTGCTGCTGCCGGTGTTCAAGGACGGGCGGTTGATCGCCTATACCGCGATGTTCGGCCACCAGAGCGATATCGGCGGTTCTGTCCCCGGCTCGATGCCGATCGGCGCCTCCTCGATCTTCGAGGAAGGGGTTCGCATCCCGCCGGTGAAGATCTGGAAGAAGGGCGAATACAACGACGACCTGATGAAGCTGGTGATGCACCAGACGCGCAAGCCCGACTGGTGCCAGGCCGACCTCAACGCGCTGATCGCCAGCTGCCGCGTTGCCGCGCGCCGCGTGATCGAGATGGCCGATCGCTTCGGCGATGATGTCTATGTCTCGGCCACGCAGGAGCTGCTGGCGCGCAACCACCGCGCGATGAAGGCGCTCTTGGCGATGGCCGTGGCCGAGGAGCCGGTGAGTTTCGAGGATTACATCTGCGACGACGGCAAGGGCTATGGCCCCTACAAGATCCGCTGCACCATGTGGCGCGAGGGCGACAAGGTGATCCTCGACTTCGACGGCACCGATCCGCAGTCGGCCGCCTCGATCAACTTCTTCCTCAATGAAAACATGTTCAAGATGTTCTTCGGCATCTACATGATCATGGTGTTCGATCCGCAGATCCTGTTCAATGACGGGTTCTACGATCTGATCGAGGTGCGCATCCCCGAAGGCTCGCTGCTCAAGCCGCGCTTTCCTGCCGCGCTGTCGGGCCGCACTCATGCGCTGGGGCGGATTTTCGATATTCTGGGCGGGCTGCTCGGCCAGAAGACGCCGGAATTCCTCAACGCCGCCGGGTTTTCGTCCAGCCCCCACCTGTTCTATTCGGGCTGGGACGCGCGCGAGGACGGCACGCGCGACTGGTTCCAGCTGTTCCAGATCGGCTTTGGCGGCATTCCCGGCCGTCCGCTCGGCGACGGGCCTGACGGGCACTCGTTGTGGCCGGGCTTCACCAATGTCCCCAACGAGTTCCTCGAACGCTACTTCCCGCTGCGGATCGAGCGCTATTCGACCGCGCCCGACAGTGGCGGGGCGGGCCTGCATCGCGGCGGCAACGGCATCCACATGACCTACCGCTTCCTCGCCGACGGCGAGATCGCGATCCACGACGACCGCTGGTTCGTCCCGCCCTGGGGCGTGAACGGCGGGCATCCCGGCGCACGCGCGAGGAAAGTGCTCGAACGCGCCGATGGCACCACCGAAATCCTTGGCAACAAGGTTGAAGGCGTGCGCGTCAAGGCGGGCGATCTGCTCCACTTCATCACCTGGGGCGGCGGCGGCTGGGGCGACCCGCTGGCGCGCGATCCCGAACTGGTCGGCCTCGAAATCCGGCAGGGCCTCGTCACCCCCGCAGGCGCGCGCGCCTATGGGGTGGTCGCGGATAGCGACGGCGTGGTCGATGCTGCCGCAACCGCAGCCCTGCGGGCAGAAATCTCGGCCAGCCGCGGCGAACTGCCGCTGTTCGACTTCGGCCCCGGAATCGACACTTTGCGGGCCAATTGCGCGGCGGAAACCGGTCTGCCCGCCCCGATCCAGCCGGTCTGGGCCAACGCCTATGCCGTTCGGGAGGCCGCGGAATGAACGCCCTCTCCCCTGCTAATCCCAGCGCGCTCGCCGGCATCAAGGTGATCGAGATGGGCCAGCTCCTGGCCGGCCCGTTCTGCGGGCAGCTGCTCGGCGACATGGGCGCCGACGTCGTCAAGATCGAGCCACCGGTGGTCAATGGCGTCGGGGGCGATCCGATGCGTAACTGGGGCCAGGGCGATGAAAAGGTGCAATGGGAAGTGATCGCGCGCAACAAGCGCTCGGTCACCTGCAACCTGCGCGTGCCCGAAGGTCAGGAACTCGCCCGCCGCCTGATCGCCGAGGCCGACGTGCTGATCGAGAACTTCAAGCCCGGCACGCTCGAACGCTGGGGCATGAGCCCGGAGCGGCTTCACGCCGTCAATCCCGGCCTGATCATCGCCCGCATGTCGGGCTATGGGCAGGACGGGCCTTACTCCGGCCGCGCGGGCTTTGGCGGGATCGGCGAGGCGATGGGCGGCTGGCGCTACATCGTCGGCGAGCCTGACCGTCCGCCTTCCCGCATGGGCATCTCGATCGGCGACACCCTGTGCGCCACCTATGGTTGCATGGGCGTGCTCGCCGCGCTCCACCACCGCGACAAGACCGGCGAGGGTCAGGTGGTCGATTCCGCGCTCTACGAGGCGGTGTTGCAGGTGATGGAGGGCCTCATCCCCGAATATGATCGCAACGGGGTGATCCGCGAAAGGTCAGGCTCGGTGCTCAAGGGCATCGCCCCGTCCAACGTCTATAACTGCAAGGACGGCAGCTACATGATTGGCGCCAATGGCGATGCGATCTTCGCACGGCTGTGCCAGGCCATGGGCCGCCCCGAACTGTCGAGCGATGAACGCTATGCCACCCATATTGCTCGCGGCATCCATCAGGATGAACTCGACGCGCTGATCAATGACTGGACCAGCACCCTCACCGTGGAGGAAGTCGATGCGCTGATGATCGAATATTCGATCCCCGCCGGCCGGGTCTATCGCGCGCCCGACATGCTGGCCGATCCGCATTTCGCTGCAAGGCAGGCGATCATTGAGGTCGAGACCCAGAACCGGGGCAAGATCAAGATGCAAAACGCCTTCCCCAAGCTGTCGAAGACCCCGTCAAGCATCCGCCGCCCGGCCCCTGCCACACCGGGGCAGGACAATGCGGAGATCTATGGGACAAGGCTCGGGCTGGATGCCGGCGAGCTGGCGCGCTTGGCCGCGGCGGGAATCATCTGATGGCCGCCCCTTCGGCAGCCGACAATTACGCCGGCGTGTTCGAGGGGCGGTTGCAACCGGGCACCCGCCCGGCACTGCTGATCGTCGATGTGGTGGCGGCCTATCTCACCGAAGGCTCGCCGCTGTTCATGGCCAGCGCCGCGGCGGCGCGCGACAGCAACCGCCGCCTCGCACAAGCCGCAAGGGAAGCGGGCGTGCCGGTGGTGTTCACCAATGTCAGCTACCAGCCCGATGGCTCGGACGGCGGGGTGTTCTACCGCAAGGCCCCGGTGCTCAAAGCCTTCATCCAAGGCTCCCCGCTCGGCGCCTTCACGCCCGAAGTGATGCCGCAGGCAGGCGAAAGGGTGTTCACCAAGCAATATCCCAGCGCCTTCTTCGGCACCGGCCTTGCCGAGGTGCTGCACGCCCAAGACATCGATACGCTGCTGATCACCGGCTACTCCACCTCGGGCTGCGTGAGGGCGAGCGCGCTCGATGCGATGCAATATGGCTTTATCCCGCTGGTGGTGCGCGATGCCTGCGCCGACCGCCACGCTGGCCCGCACGAGGCCAATCTGTTCGACCTTCAGGCGAAATATGCCGAAGTGGTTTCCGAAGCCGAGGCCCTGGCGGTGATCGGAGCGGCGCGACAGTAAGAGAGCATCGGTTCCGCAGGGACCGCAAGGCCAAACGGCCGTCCGCAGGGGTGGCCCCGAAGGGGCCAGCCCCCCGGAGGAAAGCCAAGGGCGCGGAGGCGCCCGCCGCCAGTGCTTGAGGCGCAGAACAAAAATGGCGCGCCCGGCAGGACTCGAACCTGCTGCCTCAAGATTAGAAGTCTCGCGCTCTATCCAGATGAGCTACGGGCGCGCGCCGGTATCGCCAATAGCGCGCTTTGCGGGGCAGGCAAATCGCGCTAACCCTCGGCGCGATGGAAAACACCTCTCCCGCCGATCCCGCCGCCGCATTTGATCGCGACCCGACCGACGGGATTGTCGCGACCTCGCGTCCGCCGGTCACGTTCCGTTACGACGATCTGGTGATGGCGGCCTTCGTCACAATCCTGCTGCTGTCGAACCTCATCGGCGCGGCCAAGCTGACCTTCGTCGATGTGCCGTTCTGGCCCGCGGGCTGGTGGCCGGCACCCGAGGGCACCTTCATCTACGGCGCGGGGATCCTGTTTTTCCCGCTGGGCTATGTCATCGGCGACGTGCTGACCGAGATCTACGGCTTTGCCAAGGCGCGGCGGGTGATCTGGGTGGGCACGGCGGCGATGATCTTCCTCGCCTTCATGTCCTATATCGTCACCGCCCTGCCCGCCTTCGACGGCTGGGAATGCGCCGCCAGCGGCTTTGGCGCAGAGCGCCCGCCAACCTCGAACAGCGATCCGGCGATCTCTGGCGGGGCAATCTGCCAGATGACTTACGAAAGCGTGTTCGGCAGCACCTGGCGCATCGTGATCGCCTCGATCTCCGCCTTTTGGGCGGGCGAGTTCGTCAATTCCTTCGTCATGGCCAAGATGAAGGTGCTCACCAAGGGCCGCGCCCTGTGGAGCCGCACCATCGGATCAACCTTTGTCGGGCAGGGCGTGGACAGCCTGATCTTCTATCCGGTCGCCTTCTACGGCATCTGGACGACGGAAGCGGTGCTGACCGTGATGGTCACCAACTGGGCGCTGAAGGTGGCCTGGGAAGCGGTGCTGACGCCCGTCACCTACGTGGTGGTGAACCGGCTGAAGGCGGCAGAAGGGGTCGACCTGTTCGATCTTGACACCGATTTCTCTCCTTTCGCCAGCAGCGGGAAATAGCGGCCTTATATCAAGGCGCTGTCCGGCACGATCTCGACCTCCCACGGCATGCCGAGCCTCCCGGCGAGTGCCTTGATATCCTTCTCGGTCGGCACCCCGAACAGCGCGGCATGGCTGTCTGCCAGCCGCAGCACCAGCGCGCCGTCGCTCACCACCAGCCGGCTGACCTCGAGCGAGCGACGCGACTGCGCCCCCAGCCGCCGCGCCAGCCGCAGCGCAAGGCCCCAGCGGATCGCTTCCTCCAACGCCTCCTCGCTTGCCAGCGCCCGCACCCGTGCTGGCAGGTTCAGCAGGTTGCCATTGGCCGCGATCGCTGCCGCCATCATTGCCCGGCCCTTGCCATCCACCGCAATCCAGCGCTTGTGCAGCGCCCAGTCGATCGCCTGCGGCATTCTGAGGTTGGGTTCGATCTGCATCGAAGCAAGCGCGAGCATGGTCGCGCCCAGCCGCAGCCGTTCGCTGCCATGCGCGCGGGCCGGGGCCGCATCGAGCGTCCAGGCCGCCATCCGCGTCGCCAATGTCGGGGTTGTGCCACGCTGGCTGGCGAACACCGCGATCCCGGCGAGCAGCGGATCCTGCGCGCGGCTGTGCGCGGGCAGGCGATCATAAAGCAACCCCTCGCGCAGGCCCCACGAGGAAAACACCACCTTGGCCGGATTGAGCCGCGCCAGCAGCACCGCCAGCAGCACCGCGGCATCGGGCAGCTTTTCGGCGCGCATGGTCGAGATTCGCTCGCGCGAGCGCAGGGCATCGCTCTCGCTCCCGGCGAGCGTCTCGGCAATGCGCAGCGCAGCCGCCGGATCAAGCTCGAACCCGTGCGGATCGCTCAAGGGATGTCCCGAAACCGCCATCGCGAACACCGCCATCGCGCGCCAGGTGCCGCCGACCAGATAGAGCGCACCCTTGGCCTCGGGCGCGGCGGCGGCAAGATCCCAGCCGGCGCTGCGGATCACCTTGTCGAGCGCCTTTTTCATCGCCGACCGTCCGCCCTTGCGATACTCGGGCAGCCGCAGCGTGCCCAGCGGCAGGGTGCTCGCGCCATCGGCCGAACCCTGGCTCACCCGCACCAGTTCGAGGCTGCCGCCGCCCAGATCGGCAACGATGCCGTGGGCATCGGGGAAGGCGCCGATCACGCCATGGGCGCTCAGCAGCGCCTCCTCCTCGCCCGATATCACCCGCGGCGCCAGCCCTATTTCACGCAGCTGATCAACAAATGCGCGCCCATTGGCAGCCTCGCGCACCGCCGCGGTGGCGACGGTCTCGACATCGCTGATGCCAAGATCGTCAAGCAGCAGGGCGAAACGCCTGAGCCCGCGCAGCGCCAGCGCCATCGCCTCGTCGGCCAACCGGCCGGTGGTGGCGATCTCGCGTCCCAGCTTGGCCGTAACCTTTTCGTTGAGCAGCACCATCGGCGCGCGCATCGTGCCGCCATAGACGACAAGCCGCACCGTGTTGGAGCCGATGTCGATGATCGCGCGCTGCGGCGTGCCGCCAGCGATGTCGCCGGCGCGATTGCCGCGCCTAGTCCGGTAGCTCATGCCATGCGGCCCCGCCGCAAGGAGAGCTTGGGCACCGCGCCCGCCTCAAGCGCCCCGCCACGCCCCGAAAGCGACGGGTTGGTCATGAAATAGCGGTGGCAGTTGAATGACTTGCCATCGGTTTCGACCCGCGAATAGGTGCCATCAGGGTGCAGCCACCAGCTCTGTTCGGTATCGAGCATGTTGGCGAGCAGCACCTGCTGGAGCACCTGATCGTGCACCGTGCGGTTGAGTATGGGGATCAGCGTTTCGACCCGGCGATCGAGATTGCGGCTCATCATATCGGCCGAGGCGATGAACACCGCCGCCTGCGCGCTCGGCATGGCGGCGCCGTTGGCGAAGGCGTAGATGCGGCTGTGTTCGAGGAAGCGGCCGATGATCGACTTGACGCGGATGTTCGCGGACAGGCCGGCGATGCCGGGCCGCAGGCAGCAGATGCCCCGCACCACCAGTTCCACCTGCACCCCGGCGTTGGAGGCGGCGTAAAGCCGGTCGATCACCCCTTCATCGGTCAGCTGGTTGCACTTGAACCAGATCGCCGCCGGGCGGCCCGCCTGTGCATTGGCGATTTCGGTGTCGATCCGGCTGTAGATTTCCTCGCGCAGATCGATCGGCGCGATGTGTATGCGTTCCAGGCTGTGCGGCTCGACGTAGCCGGTGATGAAGTTGAACATCTTGGCGGCATCGCGCCCAAGCTTGGGATCGGCGGTGAAGAAGCTCAGATCGGTGTAAATCTTGGCCGTGACGGGGTGGTAGTTGCCGGTGCCGAAGTGGCAATAGGTGCGAAATCCGCCGCCTTCGCGCCGCACCACCATCGCCACCTTGGCGTGGGTTTTCCAGTCGGTGAAGCCATAGATCACCTGCACGCCCGCGCGTTCGAGCGCGCTGGCCCATTTGAGGTTCTGTTCCTCGTCGAAGCGGGCCTTGAGTTCCACCACCGCGGTCACCGACTTGCCGGCCTCGGCCGCCTCGATCAGCGCGCCGATCACCGCCGACTGGCTGCCGGCGCGATAAAGCGTCTGCTTGATCGCCACCACGTCGGGATCGGCCGCCGCCTGACGCAGGAAATCGACCACCACCTCGAAGCTTTCATAGGGGTGGTGGATGATGATGTCCTTTTCGCGGATGGCGGAAAAGGCATCGCCATCATGTTCGCGGATGCGTTCGGGAAAGCGCGGGGAATAGGCATCGAACTTGAGGTCGGGGCGATCCTCGGCAACGATTTCGGCAAGGCCATCGATGCCGATCATCCCGTCGGTCTTGATCACCGCCGCCTCGTTGATGCCAAGCTGTTCACGCAGCAGGGTTTCGGCGGCGGGATCGAAATCCTCCTCCAGTTCGAGCTGGATCACCTGCCCCCGGCGCCGACGCTGAATCGCGCTGCGGAAGGTTCGCACCAGATCCTCGGCCTCTTCCTCGATTTCGATATCGCTGTCGCGCAGCACCCGGAACAGCCCGTCGCCCTGAATGGTGAAGCCGGGAAAGAGCGCGGCGGCATAGCGCTGGATCAGGCTGGCGATCGAGATGTAGAGCGCCCCGCCCCGCCCGGCCGCCGCCGCGCCATCGGCCCCGGTCACCTCGTCGGGCACGCGCACGAAGCGCGGCAGCGCGCTGGGAATGAGCACCATCTCGATGATCTGTTCACCCGTCTCGTCGCGGGTGAGCGTGAACAGCAGGCCCAGCCCCCCGTTCTGGACAAACGGAAAGGGGTGCGCGGGATCGAGCGCCTGCGGGGTGATGATCGGCAGGATCTCTTTGAGGAAGAAGGCCTTGAGCCACTTGTGCGCGGCCGGCTGCACGCGCTGCTCGTCGGCCACGTGGATGTCGGCCCCGGCCAGCGCCTCGCGCAGGGTGCGCCAGATCGCCTGCTGGCGCTGCGACAGATCGACCAGCTTCTCGCGGATCGCGGCGAGCTGCTGGGTGGGGCTGCGCCCGTCGATCGAGGGGGTGGCGAGGCCGCGCTGCACCTGCCCGACGAGGCCGGCGACGCGGATCATCATGAACTCGTCGAGATTGCTGCCGGAAATCGACAGGAACCTGAGGCGCTCGAGCAGCGGATAGGCCTCGTTGCAGGCTTCGGCCAGCACCCGCTGGTTGAACTGGAGCCACGACAGCTCACGGTTGAAATAGGGCGATTCGTCAGGGGCAAGCTCGGCCATCTGCATGGCCCCTGCCTGCGCGGGGGCGCTTTGGCTGCCAATCGGTGACGTGCTCATCGCTTTCCTGCTTCCGGACGCATTGTGGAGTGCGCCATGTTCGCTTGTGCCCGCGGTGTAAATCAGGAAGCCGGGATTGTCACACCAATGTCACTCTGATCGCGCCGCCTGGCGGCGGGGCGGGAGGTCTGCCTCGCGCGTCAAGGCGATCGAAAATCACAGAAGCGACCGGCTATCCGCGATCCGGGTGATGCCGCGCTTGCCGTTGGCGTCGCGGCCCAGTTGCACGATCACGTCGATCACGCTCGCGGCATAGGCGATGGTGTCCGAGCGGGTCAGGCCGATGCCGGTCTGCATCACCATCAGCGAGAGCTGCTCCAGCGCGCCGCGCAAGGAATTGGCGTGAATGGTGGAAAAGCTGCCCGGGTGGCCGGTGTTGATCGCGCGCAGGAAGCTGACGCTCTCGGCCCCGCGCAATTCGCCCAGCACGATCCGGTCGGGGCGCAGGCGCAGCGCGGCTTGCAGCAGCTCGTTGGCGGTGACCTTGGCCTCGCCCAGCTCACCCTTGACCGCCACCAGTCCGACACCATTTTCGCCCGGCAGCTTCAACTCGGGCGTGTCCTCGACCAGCACCACGCGTTCATCGCGCGGAATTTCGCCGAGCATGGCGTTGAGGAAAGTGGTCTTGCCGGTGCTGGTGCCGCCCGAAATCAGGATCGTGCGCCGCGCGCGGATCGCCTCGCGCAAGTAGGCGATCGGCTGGGCCTGCGGATCGGGCAGATCGAAGGTCATCTCGCCCACCAGCGGGCCGGTGTCATAGGCATCGAGCGGCAGATCGAGCCGGCGGTGGCGGCGAATCGCCATCACCCAATGCTTGCGGCTGGCCGGCGGGCCGCAGAACTGCACGCGCGCGCCATCGGGCAGGGTCGCGCCCAGCAAGGGATGTTCGCGGTTGATCCCCTGGTGGCTGACCCGCGCCACCTGTTCGGCCAGGCGCTGCACCAGCCGGTCGTCGATCTCGGGGGTCTCGATCCGCTGCATCCCCGGATTGGAAGCATCCTCGATCCACACCTCGCCCGGGCGGTTGACCATGATCTCGGTCACCGTGTCGCGGTCGAGCCAGCGGCGGAACGGCGCCAGATAGGCGTCGAGATAGACCGAGCGTTCGGCCGAAAGCCGCGCGCTGGGGTCAGCCTTGCTCCCGCCTGCCTCTGCCATCAGCCGGTGGATATCCGCGCTCATGCCCCGATCAATTGCCGACGGTGCTGAAATCGAGATCGCGCGCGGTGAAGACGCGGATCGGCTCGCCCATCGCCACGCGGATGGTGGGGCTGATCTGCCCCTGGGTCTGCACCGCCGAATTGGCCGCGCCCTGCGCCCCGCCGGCGACGATCACGCCGCCGACACCGCCGGTCGCCAGCGCGCCGAGCCCGCCGACCACCGAAAGCAGCAGGCCCGAACCGAAGCGCTGGAAGAAGTGGCTGTTGACATCGCCCTCAAGGCCCGTGGTGCCATCAAAGGCGATCGCGGGCGAACCAATATTGACCGACACGCCATCGGGCCGGATCAGCCGCGTCCAGATCACATAGGCGCGCTTCTGCCCCTGCTGCACCCCGGCCTGATACTGACCGATCAGGCGCGAGGAGCGCGGGATCAGCACGCGCTTGCCATCGAAGCTGCGGACGTCCTGGCTCACCACCGCGCGCACAAATCCCGGCACATCGGTGTTGATCGCGGTTTCGAGGATCGCGGGGATCAATGTGCCCTCGGTGACGGTGGTCGAGGGGTTGACCATCGCGCGGGCCTGCGCGGGCGCACCACCCACCCCGCCGACCCGGCTGGCAAACTCCGCCGCACCGCCGGTGCCGACCGCCGCGCTGCCGGCATTGACCGCAGGCGCGCCGACCGGCGCTTCGGCCAGCCGCGCACTGCGCGCCGCGCTGCCATCGAACACCAGTTGCGGGCTGGCATAGGGATTGGTTGCCGGCACGGCATATTGGCCGGGCTGGTTGGCGAGCACCGGCGCGGGGGCCGGATCGGGCTGCGGAGTGACAGGCACAGGCGCTGCCGCGGATGTCGGCGTGGCGACCGGCGCAGGCGCCGCCGCGGGCGGCGGGGCGACCTGCGGATTGCCCACGCCCTGCGGTTCGGGCAGGCGGGCGGATTCCATCGCCCAGAAAGTCACCGCCCCGATCGCGCCGACCAGCGCGACCCCGACGGCAAGACCAAGGCCGTCCCCCTTGGCCTTGCGATCGGTCACCGCGGGGAAGGCCGCGCGGCTGGCCAAATCGATGATCTCGGCCGATTCCCGCTCGCGCGGGTCGCTTCCGGCGGTGGAATTGTCGCCCTTCTTGGGCGGCAGACGCATGGCAAGGCGCATCAACGGGACTCCCTGACAGGATGGAATTCAAACAGCATCACCTGGCCCCCCTGGCGCGGGCCGCGCTCAAACCCGCGCTGCGGGCCGAAACCGCACCGGGGCCGATATTGGTGAGCGTCGCGGTGTCGCGGCCCGAGCGCAGGATGATCTGCGGCGGCACGCCGTCAACCACCACGGTTTCGCCGCGCACGGTGAAGTTGACCGGGCCTTCCTTGCCGTCCTCGTTCATCACCAGCACGGCCGGAATCGCGGTTCCCGCAGGCCAGGTGAGGAACACCGCTGCGCCGTCGTCGAAGGCCTTGGCGGGCAGCAGTTCGGGGGTGCCGGCGCTGGCCCATTCGAAATTGAGGCGGGCCGGATCGACCACCGCATAAGGATCTTTCGCCGCCGCGAGTTCGGCCGGATCGGCCTTGGCGCGCAAGGCTTCGGCCTCGGCCTCGGCGGCAGCGGCAAGGCGGGCCTCCTCGGCGGCCTTTTCCAGCTCGGGATAGCGGAATTGCAGCACGTAGAGCGCGGCGTTCTTCGGCGAGGCAACCAGATCGAACAGATAGGTGCGCTTGTCGGTCACCACCGTCATGTTGGTGCGCGCGGTCGGCTCCAGCGGCTTGACGAACAGGATCGTCTGCGCCTTGTTGGGCTGCACCTGCCAAGCGGTGGAATCACCGATCGCGACATTCTCGATCACTTCGTCGGGGGCGAACTTGATGGTGGTCTGCACCAGCACCTTGCCGTCGATCCGCACCACCTGCGCCTCATCGAACACGAGCGTCTTGAGACGCGGATCATCGGCCACCGCGGGCGCGGCAAGCGCAAGGGCGGCGGCGCAAAGGGTCAGCCGAAAGTGGCCGGGTCGGATCATTGGTAGGTCTCCGAAGGCGTGGGGGCAGCGGGCTTGGGGGCGGCGCTGCCGGCGGAACGGAAGCGGTTGCCAATGCCGCGGGTGCGTGCGCCGGCCGGGTTGAACGGCGTCACCTGCGCGCCGGCATTGCCGGAGGTGGCATAGACGCGGGTTTCGCGCAAAGTGCCGGCCGGGCCGGTGTCGTTGGCGGCGGCGATCACCGTCTGCGCGGGGGCAATATCGACGCGGCGCGGCGCTGTCGTCGCGGCAGCCGGGGCAAGATCGGTGCTGCGCGGCATGCTCGCCGCCGGAGCCGGCGCGGCCAGCGCGCGCGGGGCCTCGCCGAGCGCGCCGCGCGACTTGTCAGGCACCAGCCCGAACACCTGCCAGCGCGACACCATCAGCGCCGAGACCACCAATGCCATCAGCATCAGCATCGCGTGGACGAAACCGACGAGGAAGAAGGCCATCGCCGCCTGCTGGTCGATCTTCCCCGGCACCGCCACCAGCGCCGCCAGCACCGGCACCGCCAGCTCGAGCATGATCGAACCGCCCAGCACCGCGAACAGCGGCGCCAGCGCCATCATCGTCAGCCCCTTGAGCCAGCCGGTAAACAGTCCGCGCGTGCCTTCGAACAGCGCCAGCACCACGAAGATCGGCCCCAGCGCAAGCAGCAGCGCCAGCGCGATCCGCGCCGTCACCAGCAGGCCGACGGTGCCCAGCAGCAGCAGCATCGCCCCCATCCACATGATCCCTGGGGGCGAAAAAGCGTCGATATCCTTGGTGTCGCCGGTCGCCTGCTGCACCGCCTGGAACACCACATCGAGCTTCTGCGCGAACACCGCCGTGGCGCTTTCGCCCTGCGTGCCGGTGAGGATGCCGGCGATCTGATCGGGGGCGCCGATGAAGATATTGTAGAAGATGGTCGAAAAAGCGACGAAGCTGGTGGCGAAGGTCAGCACCAGCCCCAGCGTCATCATCCTGGGCAGCAGCGCGCGCACCGACAGGTTCGAACGGCCGAGCATCAGCGAAATGCCGAAGAAGCCCACGTAAAGCCCGAGCAGCAGCGTCAGCGCAAAGGCAAGCTGGCCCTCAGTGCCGAACAGACGGTTGAAGGCCTGCTCGCTGACGGTGGCAGCGATGCAGTCCACCGCCGACAGCGCGGCGGAAACCCCGGTGCCCATCGACTGGGCGGCGAGATCGCAGGCCGTGCTCATTCCGCCGCCTGCCACACGGGCTGGCCGTTTTCGTCAAGCGCCGCGCCGTCGGGCCAGGGCCTGCCGGTGAGCGCGGGATACCAGGCCGAGGGCGCATCGCCCACCGCCTCGCGCAGCAGATCGAGCCGCCGCACCGCGCTTTCGCGGCCCGACAGGATCGTCAGCACTTCCGGCGCGCCCGACAGATCGAGCCGCACCACCACGCTCGCGTCAGGCTGGCGCACGAGGAAGCAGCGCGAGTGTGCAGGAAGCGAGCGGATCAGCGCGAATTCGTGTTGCGTCAGGCCAAAGCCGTCGCAGTAATCCTCGGGCCGCGCGCGGCTGTTGGGCATGAACACCATGGTCGCGGTCTGCTCGACCAGCGCGGTCGCAATCCGGCTGTCGAGCGCATCGCGCGCCGACTGCGTGGCAAAGCCCACCAGCGCGTTGCGCTTGCGAAGGGTCTTGAGCCAGTCACGGATGCGCGCGGCGAAGACTTCATCATCGAGCGCCTTCCAACCCTCGTCGATCAGGATCATGGTCGGCTGCCCGTCCAGCCGCTCGTCGATGCGGTGGAACAGGTACATCATGGTCGGCGTACGCAGGCGCGGGTTTTCGAGCAGCGCGGTCATGTCGAAGCCCAGCACGCGGGTTTCGAGATCGAGCATATCGCGCGCATTGTCGAACAGCCAGGCGTGTTCGCCCTCGCCGATCCATGCCCCCAGCCGATCGGCCAGATCGCCCGGTTCCGGGCGGCGGGCACCGGCGAGCAGCTCCTTGAAATGCCTCAGGCGCCGCAGCGCAGGATCATTGGCGTAGGTCGCATCCACCGCTGCGCTGATGGTGGCAAATTCCTCCGGCCCGTCGGCCTTGAGCAGCACCCCCAGCCAGTCGCGCAGGAAAGCGCGGTTGGCCGGCGTGTCGGGCAGGCTGAGCGGGTTGAACCCGGTCGGCAGGCCCGGCGCGATGCGATCATAGCGCCCGCCGATCCCGCGGATGAACAGCTCCGCGCCGCGATCCTTGTCGAACAGGATGGTGCGCGGTTTGAACTTCTGCGCCTGCGCGGCGAGGAAGTTCATCACCACGGTCTTGCCCGAACCGCTCGGCCCGATCACCGAGAAATTGCCAAGGTCGCCGTGGTGGAAATTGAAGAAGAACGGCGTGGCGCTGGTGGTTTCCAGCAGCGTCACCGCATCGCCCCAGTGATTGCCCGTGGCCTGCCCCAGCGCAAAGCCGTGGAAGCTGCCGAAGCCCGCCATGTTGGCTGACGAAATCAGCGCACGGCGCACGATATATTCCTCGTTGCCGGGGAACTGCGCCCAGAAGGCGGGTTCAAGATTGGTGTCCTCGCGCACCGCGATCGCGCCGGTATCGGCGAGGGCTGCGGCGCAGGCGGCCATCGCGTCGTCGAGCCGCGGCAGCGTGGTCTCGCGCACCAGCACGGTGAGGTGATGGTCGCCAAAGCCCACGGCCCCATTGCCCAGCGCATCCCTTGCCGCGAGCATGTCGGCGCGTTCGGCGGCGGCTTCCTCGTCCACCGAGCGTGAACGCCGTAGCGCGAGGTCGATGCGTTCCTTGGCGGTGGTGCGCTCGTTGGGGGCGTAGCTTTCGGTGACGACCATCTCGAACGGCAGCCGCAGCAGATTGTCGAGCAGGCCGGGCGAGGTCGCCTCGGGATAGTCCTTGAGGCCCAGGATGGCGGCGAAATCGGGCGCGGCGCTCCCACGCAGCTCCATCGCATCCAGACCGAAAGAGGCGCGGCGATAGGGCAGCATATGGCCGATATCGGTATCGTCCGACGGGCGGCGGACGGGCCGCATCTCGCCATTGTAGAGCGCCGAGAGCAGCTCCAGCATCTCGGAGTTCGTGCCCGTGCTGCCGGGAACCTGATAATCGCCCAGCACCGCCGCGCCGTAGTTCTGGAGTGAGGCGACCAACCCGGTGATCGCGGCCTTCAGCGAGCGGATGTCCTTGGGATCAGCCTCAAGCTCCTCTGCGCGCGCGCGCGAGAACAGCTTGCTTATGCGTTCGGGCAGGCCGGTCTTGCCGCGCGCGGGGCGGCGGATCAGAGTGACGAACTGGTCGTTGATGAACAGCGATCCCCCCGCCAGCCGCTGCTTCCAGCGCGCGTCGATATGGCGCGACAGGGCATCGGGAAACTCCGCGTCAAGCTCCACCTCCACCCGGCGGCGGATGACGTGGTGATACATCACGAAGCGCGCATCGAGGATCGAGCGCAGCATCACCTCGCGGGTGGCGGCGTGGGCGTTGAGCGCGTCCGAATCCTCGGTCTCGAACAGCAGGCCGGGCACCTGGATCGCGCTCATCACGCTGCCATCGCGCAGCAGCACGGTGTGCTCGTCAATCAGCCGGGCATAGGGCAAACGATCGCCCACCTTGGCTTCCTTGGCGCTCCAGGCAGCGGCACCGATCCATTTACGGGGCATAGGAATTGCATCCCCAGCGTTTGAAATTGGGAACGCGCGGGCATTTCGAAACCTTGGTGATCCACAGGTCGAAAATGCGCGGCTCGCGCAGCGATGCGAAATAGCCGATCACATGCATCACCGCCGGAACCGGCAGGATCCACCAGCTCTTGAGGATCAGGAATGCGATCGTCGTCACCATCAGGTTGATGATGAAGAAGTTCATCGTCACGCCGGCGAACATCTGCGGGCGGGTGAGCGCGCGGTGGACGGGATGGCGGACGAGCGCGCTCATCAGCCTGCCGCCGACTGGATGCCGGCGACGATGGTGGTCGCGCCGAACAGGATGAACACGCCGATGATGACCGTCGCGCCGAATCGCCAGTTCATCCGGCCGGTGAGCATCATGAAGCCGATCGAGGCCACCGCCATCACCGCAATCACCGTCGCCACAGTGCCAAGCAGCGTGCCCTGCAGCCACAGCAGCGCATTGTTGATCGGGCCGGAGCCGGCCGGATCAGCGCTCTGCGCCAGGGCAGCGCGCGGCGCGAACGCCAGCATCAGCAGCGCGGGAAAACGGACAGAAAGGCGGGAAAGCGAAGTCATCGGATGTCTCATTGTCCTGATTGTGGTGTCACGCCCGACCTACTGGCCAGCGGGACGCGAATGGCTGGCGAGGCGCCCCATGATAGCTGCGACATAATTGCGCGTCTCGCGGATATTGGGAATGCCGCCGGCGCGCTCGACCCGTCCCGGGCCAGCATTGTAGGCGGCCAGCGCCTTTTCGAGATCGCCGTCGAACCGATCAAGCTGTTCGCGCAGGTAGCGCGCCCCGCCTTCAAGGTTCTGGTACGGATCGCTGGCATCGACCCCGAGATGGCGCGCCGTGCCCGGCATCAGCTGCGCGAGCCCGCGCGCGCCCACCGGAGAGACGGCATCCTCGCGCCAGCGGCTTTCCTGCCACACCACCGCTTCGAGCAGCGAGGGCGAAAGATCAAAGCGCGCCGCCAGCTCGGCGATCTTGGCGGAATAGCGCCGCGGCACGCTCGCAGCATGACGCGCCGGGTCGGAGATGACCGAATGGGGCAGCATCACCCCTTCGATTACGACCGGAGCAGCCGCTTCGGCCAGCGGCGCAGCCGCCGCCTCACCCGTCGCCGGCCTCCCTGCCAGCGGCCCGGCCACCCAGCGCGCACCGTCCGCGCCCAGTTCGAGCACGTCGGCACGCGCCGCACCGGCGGCGGTCAACAGCATGGCAGCAATAGCGGCACGGCATGCCGCGGCGAGAATCATTCCAAGGCCCTCCGGAATGTCTCCCCATTGTCTAAACTAAATGACAAGCGGGTGACAGTCTTGAGAATCGCCCCTGCACCGGGTTACGTCAGACAGCAAAACGGGCAGGCCGCCGCCCGGCAACCCGCCCGTCATCGCGGTTCGGTGCGACCCGAGGGCCGCGCTGGCATCAGTTGCGATAGGTCAGTTGCTGGGCGCGCATCGCCTCGCTGCGGAATTCACCGCGTTCGAGCATCCTCAGCGCCTTGCGCGCCAACCGACGAGAATCGGTGACGCTGCCATCGGCGGTGTCGAGCTCCACCACGTCCGGGCAGGCCAGCGCCGCTTCAAAGGCCGCGCGGGCCTTCGCGTCATCGCCCTTGTGTGCGTAGGCAATGCCGAGATTGATCAGCACCGCGGGATCGTGCGGATTGGCCGCGCTCGCGCGCTCGAGCACGGCCAGCGCCTCGTCCTGGCGCCCGGCGGCGAGCGTCTGTGCGGCAAGCTCGCCTCCCTTATCAGCGGAAACCAGGGCAGCGCCGGGGGCGGCTGCCTGCGGCATGGCGGCCATCAAGGCCAACGCGAACAGGGTAACAGACATGGGCACAGGCTCCTCTCTGCGTGTGATGTGCCACAATGACTCACCCGAGGCGCAAATGCAATAAATCCGTCACATTGTAATTGTTTTGCAATCTTACGGCGCAAGTCTTTGATTTCACGTACCCCAAACCTGTAACATTCATGATTTGCGCACCATCCCGCCTGTCATTTTTGTCTTTCTCCAGTCATATTTAAGCAAATGCCACGCAGCTGTCATGCTGCAAGAATTCTGTCATGTAGAGTGCCTAGCGAGGCTGCGCGCACGCTATTTTTGTCCGCGCTTTCATCGATTCTCGGCTTTTCAGGGGACCGCTCGCTGTGAAAAACATTCAACGCACTCTCGTTCTGGGTTGCAGCCTCGTGGCGCTGGCCGGCTGCGGCGCGGACGAAATCGTCTCGCCCGGCACCGGCGGCAACATCATCATCAACAACCCGGCTCCGTCGCCCACCCCGACGCCGACCCCCACCCCGACCCAGTCGCAGGTGACCCCGGCTGCGGGTTGCCCGACCATCGCCACCCCCGGCGGTCTGACCGATGCCGGCACGATCTCGGGCCCGACCGGCACCTACCGCGTGTGCAAGCTGCCCGCGCGCTTCACCACCACCGACCTGCTGCCCTATATCCGCGGCTTGGTGTACCAGATTGACGGCCGCGTCGATGTCGGCACCGATCGTGGCTTCTCGAGCACCGGCACCACGGTGACCGTGACGATCGAGCCGGGCGTGATCCTGTTCGGCCAGCAGGACTCCTACTTTGTGGTCAACCGCGGCAACGCGATCCAGTCGAACGGTACCGCCGAACGTCCGATCATCTGGACCAGCCGCGACAATATCCTTGGCCTCGCCAACGACAACAGCCAGCAGCAGTGGGGCGGCGTCGTGCTGCTCGGCCGCGCGCCGGTGTCGGATTGCTCGACCGGCGTGTTCAACACCACCGCCGCGCCGAACAACAACCCGACCTGCGAAGGCCGTCTCGAAGGTGCGGCCGTCGCCACCCCGTTCGGCGGCGCGAACGCGGCCGACAACTCGGGTTCGTTCCGCTTCAACCAGATTCGCTTCTCGGGCTTCGAACTGGCACCGAACAACGAACTCCAGTCGCTGACCACCGGTGGCGTGGGTTCGGGCACGGTGATCGAGAACCTGCTCTCGTTCAACAGCTCGGATGACGGCGTCGAATTCTTCGGCGGCGGGTTCAACGCCCGCAACTTCGCGATCATCGGTGCCTCGGACGATTCGCTTGACGTTGACACTGGTGCGCTCGTCAACCTCGACACCATTATTGCGGTGCAGCGTTCGAGCACGGGTGACCGCGGCATCGAGCTCGATTCGCCCAACGTCGCCGATCGCACCCCCTCGAACGCGATCCCGCAGACCCGTTTCCAGGTAAACAACTTCACCTTCGTGATGCGTGACGGCGCCCCGCAGGTGGTGCAGGCGCGCGGCGGCGCCGCGCTCAGTCTCACCAACGGCGTGATAAATGCCGGCCTCAACCACTGCTTCCAGATCGACGAGCCGTCCACGCTGGCGGCGATCATCGGGGTCGATTCGGTGGTGGGTGACTGTCCGGCGACCGATCCGATCCGTGGCGGTGCCGGCAACACCAATGCCGATGTCGCAGCCAGGATCAACGGCGGCACCAACAACAATTTCGCCTTCGCGATCACCCTTACCAATGGCGTGGTGAACGGTGCCAACGAAACCGCCCGCACCCCGTTTGCTGCGGCCGGACGTTCGAGCTACTTCCCGAACCGCACCTTCATCGGGGCGATCCAGAACGCTGCGGCGCTCACCAGCATCTTTGGCAACTGGACCTGCAACTCGTCGATCCAGAACTTCGGCAGCGCGACGGGCAACTGCACCGGCCTGCCCGTCTATCCGGCCTGATCGGCGCTTATGCCACCGCAAGGGGAGGCGCTGCGTAGTCGCTGCGCCTCCCACCTTTTCGCATCGAGACTGAGCAATTCATCGAGGGGTCCTCACCTATGTCGACCGGCAAGCGCCTGGCAGGCCTGCTGCTTCTCACCACGTCGCTGACCTTGCCTTCGGTGCTCCATGCACAGGAAGCACCCCAGGACGAGACCGCGATCGAAGCCGATCCGGTCGAGGGCGACACCCCGCCCGAAGATGAGCTTGAGCAGTCCGACATTTCAGTCCCCGGCGGTGGGATCATCGTCACCGGGCGACGCAACCGCGACCCGGCGCGCAGCTCCAGCCAGGTGCTGACCGTGCTGTCGGAAGCCGACATCGCGCGCACCGGCGAAGGCGACATTGCCGGCGCGCTCGGCCGCGTCAGCGGCCTCTCGCTGGTCGGCAACGGGCGCGTGTTCGTGCGCGGCCTGGGGGATCGCTACTCGCTCGCGCTGCTCAACGGCCTGCCGCTGCCCAGCCCCGAGCCGCTCAGCCGCGTGGTTCCGCTCGACATCTTCCCGACCAGCGTGATCGCCTCCAGCCTGGTGCAGAAGACCTATTCGGCCAACTTCCCCGGCGAATTCGGCGGCGGGGTGATCAACCTCACCACCAAGGCGATCCCGACCGAGGACTACTTCACCATCAGCCTCGGCACCAGCGGCGATACCGAGACCACGTTCGAGAACGGGCTGACCTATTTCGGCAGCCGCTGGGACACCTTCGGTTTCGACAACGGCAACCGCGATTTCCCGACGGTGCTGCAGGACGCGATCAACGCCGGCACCCGTATCAATGACCTGTCGGCCGCGCAGCAGCGCCAACTGGCCGGGCAGATCCTGCCACTCAATCTCGTGACGCTGCAAAAGAACGACAATCTGCCGGCCAATTTCTCCGCGAACCTCACCGGCGGTGTCTCGCTCGAAGTCGGCGATGGCAATTATCTGGGCCTGATCGCTTCCGCCGGGATCACCAATTCCTGGCGCAACCGCTCGGTCATCAGCCAGCAGTTCGGTGACGCGCAGGCGGGCGACATCATTTTCGACTCGAACACCTTCATCACCGACAACAAGGTACTGGTGAACGGGCTGCTCGGTGTCGGTCTCGACATCGGCGAGCACACCATCCGCTGGACCAACCTCTACATCCGCGACACGCTCAAGACCGCGCGCCTGTCGCAGGGGACCGATTTCTTCACCGACCGCGTCACCGGCTTCGACTTCCAGACTCAGCAGACCGGATGGTTCGAACGCCAGCTGATCGATTCGCAGCTGGTGGCCGAATTCAAGTTCGACGCATTCCAGATCGACCTGCGCGGCGGCTATGCCCAGACCGACCGCGAGGCCCCCTACAACGCCATCGTCCCGTATTTCCGCACCAACTTTCCGGTTGAAAGCGATCCTTTCGGCGACAAGTTCGTGGTCGATGTCGGCGCGCTGATCGGCGGGACCGAGCGCATCCAGGTCGGCTTTGAAGACCTTACCGAGAAGCTGTGGTTCGGCGGGGCGGACGTATCCTACGAGCTGACTGACAATTTCAGCCTGACTGCGGGCTACAGCTATTCGGACACCGACCGACGCTCGAGCTCGTTCATCATCCGACCGCTGATCAGCTCCGCAGCCGAGTTCACCACCGCGCTGCGTGCGCTCGGCCTGAGGCAACCGGGCGAGATCATCAACGGGGCGGTGCTGGCGACCGATGCCAATGGCATCGGGCTGTTCGATATCACCGTTTCCGATCCCACCCCCTTCCCGGTGTTCGACGCGGCGCTGACGATCCATGCCGGATACGGCCTGCTGCGCTACCGGCCAACCGACACGCTCAGCATCGAGGCCGGCCTGCGTTACGAGGATGGCTTGCAGATTGCCGCGCCCGATCCCCTGTTCGGCGGCAGCAACGCCGCCAATCCGACCCGCATCGCCAATGACTACTTCCTGCCATCGGCCACGGTCACCTGGGAGGTGATGGACAACCTGCAGCTGCGCCTCTCGGCCTCGCAGACCATCGCCCGCCCGCAGTTCCGCGAGCTGGTGGAACAGACCTATTTCGATCCCGAATCCAACCGCCGGTTCCGCGGCAACCCGTTCCTGCAGGACAGCGAGCTGATCAACGCCGAAGCGCGGATCGAATACTACCTCGGCGGGCCGAACAAGGTGAGCCTCGCGGGCTTCTACAAGGATATCGACAACCCGATCGAGAACTTCCTGATCACCGCGCCCGGCATCATCGAAACCAGCTACGCCAACGCACCGGCGGCCCAGCTCTACGGTGCCGAGCTCGATATCGCCTATGGTATCGATCTTGCCGACTGGGGCGGGTTCTTCGAGACCAAGCAATTCCTGATCCTCGCCAACTATACCTATGCGCAATCCGAAATCTCGGTGGGCGCGACCGACCTGGCACCGATCCCCGGTTCGCCAGAGCAGCCGGCGAGCCAGCTGTTCGATGATGGCGCGCCGCTGGTGGGCCAATCGGATCACGTCGCCAACCTGTCGCTGGGCATCGAGGATACCGAGAAGGTCCAGCAGTTCACCGTTCTGCTCAACTACGCGAGCAAGCGCGTGACCCTGCGCGGCGGGGCGCTGCCCGACGTGGTCGAGGATCCGGGCCTGACGGTCGACGTGGTGGCCCGTTCCGAGCTCAAGCTCGGCGGGGTGCCGGTCGAACTCAGCCTCGAGGCGCGCAACATTTTCGGGCGTGACAACTTCGAGTTCCAGGAGATCAACGGCAACCGCGCCGAAATCAACACCTTCCAGGTCGGCACCAGCTTCGCGCTGGGGGTTAAGGCAAGCTTCTGATCCTGCCCTCTCGGACCATGCAAGGGCTGCTTCCTGATGGGGGCGGCCTTTTGCATTGGCAAGGAGATTGCGCGAGCGATAACCTGTTGCCGGTCAGGCTTTGAGCCCGGCGAGCAGTCCGTCCTGAACCCATTGACCGAGCAGCCGACCCGCTCGGGTGGTGCCCTCGTCAGGGCCGAACCGCGCGACAAGCGCAGCACAGGTTTCGCCAAGGGTACCACCACCGATGGCGATGGCCATGGCCTCTCCGTCCGCTTCCTCCATCAGCCGGAAGGCGGGACGCAGCCCCTCGCGCCAGACCAGCATGGCATGGGGTGCGGCAAGACCGATCTCAGGCGCCGCAAAATCATCAACGGCCAGCGCGCGCCATAAAGCGCCGACATCATGCACCACCTTCAGCAACGCCGTGCCGGGCACGAAGACAAAGCCGAGCCTGCCCCAGTCGTCTTCGCTGAAACCAGAGGTTTGCGTGGCAAAATCCGCCATGGTGAGGCTGGCGGCATCCTCCGCAACAAAGGCCCGATGCATGGCCCATTCGAGCGCGGCCAGTTCCGCCACTTCGCAATCAACGGCAAAGAGTTCGGCGAGTGTCGCATCGAACCCGTGGCCGACAGCGTCGATCGTCCAGCTGAAGGGCGGATGCAAGATCACGTGATGCGCCGCGGCTCGCCGAAAACTCTCCTGCCCCACCCAGCGCCGCGTCCGCTCGAAGGTCGCCGCGAGCGCTGCCACCAAGGCCGCGCGATAATTGTTGCGATAGATTTCAAGCCCCGCCGCCTGCCGCTCGTCCCAGCCGGCTGGCAAGGCGGCCTGATCATCAAGGATCGCGGCCATGAATGCCTGCTGACGGGCGGCGAGGCTCACGCTCCACCCGCCTGCGCGCGGCCATTCCCGGCCATTTCCCGCGCAATCTGCAATTCAGCGAGCAGCTCGGCCAGCGGCGGGATCCGCTCATCGCGCTCGATCATCGTCGCCACCGGCCCGACCCGCGCCATGGCGTAGGCATAAAGTTCCCACACCGCAGTGCAGACGGCGCGATCATGGGTGTCGATGGTGATTTCGCCCGGTGTGTGCCCCGCGAGGTGGATCTGGCGCACCCGATCAAGCGGAAGCGCATCAATATAGCCGCGCGGATCGAAACCATGATTGCGGGCGCTGACATAGGCATTGTTGACGTCGAGCAACACCAGGCACCCCGTGCGCCGCACCATCGCGGTGATGAATTCCGGTTCGCTCATCGCGTCTTCAGGGAAAGTCAGATAGCTCGACGGATTCTCGAACAGCATCGCCCGCCCGAGCGCGTCTTGCGCCTGGTCGATGTTGTCGCAGACAACGCCGAGCGCCTCCTGCGTGAGGGGCAGCGGCAGCAGATCGTGACTGTTGTGCGCGCTGGTGCGGGTCCAGCATACGTGGTCCGAAAGCCACAGCGGCTCGATCCGCTCGGCCAAACGGCGCAATCTGGCGAGGTAATCGCGATCAAGCCCGTGCGCCGAACCGACCGAAAGCGAGACCCCGTGCAAGATCACAGGGTGCCTTTGGCGAACCTTTTCGAGCATCGCCAGCGGACGTCCGCCGTCGAGCATGAAATTCTCGGAGATCACCTCGACAAAATCGACCGCCACATCGCCGTCAAGAAAATCGCGATAGTGCTGGGGTCGCAAGCCAAGGCCGAAACCGGAAAACGCGGGGATGGCAACGGGCATCGAAATCCTGTCTCATTTGGCAGGGATGGCACGGGCCGGCGCAACCGTCGAGCAAGGGGGAGACAGACGGCGCGCCGGCGCAGGGGTGCGATCAGGCTTCAAGATCCCCGATCGTGCCCCCCTTGGTCAGGCATTCGCCCGCCTTCATCGCCTTGAAGCCGTGGCCCTTGCAGGCATTCTGGCCCTTGCAGGCGTTCTCGGTGGTCGCACAGTCGGCATTGCCCTTGCAGCTGTGAACCCCGTAGCAATGCACGGTATCCTCGGCATTGATCGCTAAACCACGGCTTCCCGCGGGGGCATCGGCAGCGACGGCAGCGGCGGAAGAAAGCGCCAGCATGGCGGCGGTCGCGGCGAAGGTGGTCTTGGTCTTGATCATCATGGACTTGCTCTCGCTTTCACAGGGTTTGTGCCTCAACGGCATCGCCCGGTTCGCCGCCGCTGGATCAGCGGTTACAATCGCAAGAGTTTTTGTTGGCTGTAACGTGCCGCCGGGTTGCGGCGAACTGTCCATCGGGCCTGCCGCAACGCCGGGCCCGTTGCTTGTGCAATCCATTTCGGAGCCAGACATGAACAATGCCACCCTCGCCCGCGCCGCCAGCCTCGCGCTCGCCGCCGGGATCACCGCCGGCCTCGCGGCCGCCGCCCCTGCCTCGGCACAGGGCAAGCCGGCCATGGAAAAGTGCTATGGCATCGCCAAGGCGGGCCAGAATGATTGCGCCGCCGGACCCGGCACCAGCTGTTCGGGCACCTCCACCCGCGACTATCAGGGCAATGCCTGGAAACTGGTGGAAAAGGGCACTTGCGAGAAGATCAAGACCCCCAAGGGCAATGGCTCGCTCAAGCCGATCCAGCGCTGATCCAGCGAGGCGGGTGAGCAGACATGCAGCACTTCCTTTCAATGTATGATCGGGCTGCCACGTCGCTTTCGGGCCAGTGGTTCGAAAGCGCCGCCCTGCTGCTCACCCGCCTTGCGCTGGCCGGAGTGTTCTGGCGCTCAGGCAGGACCAAAGTGGTTGACGGCAGCTGGTTGACCATCGACGATACACAATACTTTCTGATCGCGCAATTCGGCCTGCCGATCCCACCCGAGATCTTGGTGCCGGTGACGACCTATGCCGAGTTCCTGCTGCCGATCCTGTTGGTTGCAGGCGTGCTGACGCGGCTGTCGGCGTTGGCGCTGCTGGGGATGACGCTGGTGATCCAGCTGCTGATCTTTCCCGAAGCCTGGTGGCCGACGCACAGCCTTTGGGCCGCGATGGCGCTGGTGCTGATCAGCCGCGGCGGGGGGCTGTTTGCGCTAGATACCCTGCTGGCGCGCGCCCGCGCGTGAGCGCCCTCGCAGGCCCGCCGGTGTCAGGTCAGATCGAAGACATAGCCCATCGAACGCACGGTGCGTAAGGGGTTGCCACCGCCTGCCGCCTTGATGGCGCGACGCAGGCGGCCGATCCACACATCCACGGTACGTTCGTCGATCGGGGGTTCACGTTTGCCCAGACCGCTGATCAGGTCCTCGCGGGTCAGCACCTGGTTGGGGTTTTCGGCAAAGAAACGCAGCAGGCGGAATTCGTTGGGCCGCAGCGGGATGGGTTCGCCGTTCCAACGGGCTTGCAGCGCCGCCATGTCAATGCTGAGCGCGCCCGCCTCGAAGCGCTGGGTGGCGTGACGCTCGGCCCCGCGCGCCTGCAGCGCCAGCACCCGATCGAGCACCGCGGTGCGGGTAAGCGGGCCGACCACATAATCATCCGCCCCGGCGCGCAGCGCGCGGCGGCGATCCTCGGCATCGTCGTTTTCGAGCACCATGGTGATATGGGCATCGGCGGTGCGCGCGTCGGCGCGCAGGCGGCGACACATTTCGAGCCCCGCGAGATCGTCCATCACCCAGTCGATGAAGGCCCACATCGGCCCCTCGACCAGCCGGCGCGGGCCTTCAGCCCCCAGCTTGTCGAAGGTGAAGCGGCGCTGATCGTGGACGAAATCATCAAGGCTTTCGCCCAGTTCGCTGGTGAGGAAGATATTGATGACGTCCATGTGTGCCCCGCATGGTTGCGTGGCAGGCTTGGCCGACCTCTGTGACCCATTTGTGACGTGATTACAGCGTCGTGTCGCAAACCTGAAAATTGATCACGACAGCGTCAAACCCCCGTCTACCACCAGCGTCTGTCCGGTGATGTAAGCCGAAAGCGGCGAGGCGAGGAACAGCGCGGCGCCGGCCATGTCCTCAGGGCTACCCATGCGGCGCAGCGGGATCTTTCTGAGGCTGGCTTCGCGGCGTTCGGGGTGTTCGGTGGTGACCGAGGTGAGCTTGGTCGGCACCAACCCGGGCGCAATGCCGTTGACGCGGATGCCGTCCCTCGCCCAGGCTTCGGCCAGCGTCTTGGTGAGGCTCGCCGCGCCGGCCTTCGATGCCGCGTAGGCGGGCGTGCCGATGGTCGATTTGAACGCCGCGACGGATGAGACGATGATGATCGTGCCGCTGGTTTGCGTCAGCACGGGGTGGAAGGCGCGCGCGGCATCCATCACCGAATTGAGGTTGATGTTGACCACCTGATCCCAGCCCTCGCGGGTGAACTCCTGCCGGCCGTAGCGCACCGTGCCCTGGGAGAGGACGAGCACATCGAGCGGGCCGAAGTTGGCCGCCAGCCGGTCAGCCGCGTCGCGATCGGTGAGGTCAAGCTGGCGATAATCGAGGCCGGTGAAGTCGGCGTCTTCTGCTTCCAGATAATCGCCACAATCGGGCCGCGTCCCGGTGACGGTCACGCTCGCGCCGCGCCCGCGGAAGCCTTGGGCGATGCCATTGCCGATCCCGCTCGATCCGCCGATCACGAGCACGCGTTTGCCGCTGAAGTCGAGCGGATCGGTCATGTCAGGCCCCTCCCACGGCATGTCAGATCGAGCGCGAGATCACTTCCTTCATGATCTCGTTGGTGCCGCCGAAGATGCGGGTGACGCGCGCGTCGCGCCACAGCCGCGCGATGGCGTATTCGTTCATGTAGCCCGCCCCGCCGTGGAGTTGCAGCGCGGTGTCGCAGCATTCCCACTGGAGGTCGGTGTGCCACAGCTTGGCGGCGGAGGCCTCGTCGGTGGTCAGTTCGCCCGCGAGGTGCTTCTTGATCGCCCAGTCGAGATGCGCCCAGCCGACCTGCAGCTTGGCCTTCAAGTCGGCGAGGGTGAACTTGGTGTTCTGGAATTCGAAGACGGTCTTGCCGAAAGCCTTGCGCTCCTTGGTGAACTTGACCGCTTCATCAAATGCCCGCTGCGCCGCCGCCTGCGCGCCGACCGCGATGCTGAGGCGCTCCTGCGGCAGCTCCTCCATGAGATGGACAAAGCCCATGCCTTCCGCGCCGAGGATGTTGGTCATCGGCACGCGGCAATCGTTGAAGAACAGCTCCGAAGTGTCGGCGGCATGCTGACCGATCTTGTCGAGATTGCGCCCGCGCGCAAAGCCCGGCGTGTCGGCGTCGACCAGCACGAGGCTGATGCCCTTGGCCCCCTTGTCCGGATCGGTCTTGGCGACCACGATCACCACATCGGCGTTCTGACCGTTGGTGATGTAGGTTTTCGAACCGTTGATGACGAGGTGGTTGCCATCCTTCTTCGCTGTGGTGCGAATGCCCTGAAGATCGGAACCCGCGCCCGGCTCGGTCATGGCGATGGCGGTGATGATGTCGCCGCTGACCATGCCCGGCAGATATTTGGCCCGCTGTTCGGGGGTGCCAAGACGTTCGAAATAGCTGGCGGTGATATCGTTCTGGAGCGTGAAGCCCGCCGAGGAGCCGAGGTAGGAAATTTCCTCGGTCAGCACGCAGTTGAAACCGAAGTCGAGGCCGAGGCCGCCGTTTTCCTCCTTCACCGTCGGGCACAGCAGCCCCGCCTCGCCCACGGCCTTCCAAACCTCGCGGGGCACGATGCCGTTCGCCTCGTGTTCGTCCATGTGCGGTGCGAGGTGTTCGGCGAAGACCTTGCGGACAGTGTCGCGGAAGGCCTCGTGGTCTTCGTTATAGGCGGTGCGGTGGGCGGTCGCGAGCATGGGGGTTCTCTCCGGCACATGGGTTTCGATTTGCCACGATAGAAGCCCGCGCCATGCCACGGGTCAAGCGCGAAAGTGGGAGCACAGGTCGCTTGCCTGCCAACCTGGCCCCGTGGGGCGGCAGCGCCTTACCCCACGAACGCGCGTTCGATCACGAACTGGCCGGGCTTGTTGTTCGCGCCTTCTTCAAACCCGCGGCGTTCCAGATCAGCGGCGTGATCCTTGATCATCGCCATGCTCCCGCACAGCATCACGCGATCGTCTTCCGGCACAAAGTGCTTCGGACCTTTGGACTGTTCGAACAGGCGGCCATCGTCGATCAGTTGCTGGATGCGGCCGGTGGTGCGGAACGGTTCGCGCGTCACGGTGGGGACGTAGATCATTCGCGCGCGGTCTTCGTCTTCGAGCAGCGGATCGCCTTCGAGCCTGCTTTCCAGCAGCTCGCGATAGGCCAGCTCGGCCACGTGGCGCACCGAGTGGACGACGATCACTTCCGCGAACATCTGATAGACCTCGGGATCGCGCACAAGGCTCATGAAGGGCGCAAGGCCGGTGCCGGTCGAGAGCATGAACAAGCGCTTGCCCGGCAGCAGCGCATCAGTGACGAGCGTGCCGGTCGGCTTCTTGCCGAGATAGATCGGATCGCCCGGCTGGATATATTGCAGCCGCGAGGTCAGCGGGCCGTCGGGCACCTTGATCGAGAGAAATTCCAGTTCCTCGGCATAGGACGGCGAGGCGACCGAATAGGCGCGCAGCAGCGGCTTGCCGTTGTCGCCCGGCAGGCCGATCATCACGAATTCGCCCGAACGGAAGCGGAAGGATGCCGGACGCGTCATCTTGAGGCTGAACAGCCCTTCGCACCAGTGGTGCACATCGGTAATGGTCTCGACAGACAGCGCCGCGCTTTCGGTGAACTGATCGCGGGTCAGGGTGGGCTGGTTCAAGTGGGCCTCGGCAAGTGTGGACTGCGCTGCCTCAAGGCAGCCGGAATGGGGCGCCAATGGACGACCAGCGCGCCCCCTTCAAGACAGATTAGTGTTAAGCGGTGAAAGTGCGCCTTGAATTGCGCTCGATCAATTCCACCCCGCCCGGTCGAAGATCTTCACCGCCTCGGCCTGACCCTTGCCGATTTCCGCGGCGCTGAGCGTGTCCGCCTTGAACGCGCCAAGTTGCTCGACCGCCGAATTGGCCTTGAGGCCGACAACAGCGGGATATTCGTTGTTGCCATCGGCGAAGTAACGCTGGGCGCTTTCGGAAGTGAGGTATTCGAGGAATTTCACCGCGTTCGCGCGGTTGGGCGCGGTCTTGACCACGCCCGCGCCCGAAATGTTGACATGGGTGCCCCATCCTTCTCCTTCCGGCCCGGCCTGATCGGGGAAGATCACGCCCACGGCATCAAAAATCGCCTTGTCCTTGCCATCGCCTGCGGCATAGCGCGCGAGGTAGTAGGTGTTGACGAGCGAGATACGGCACGCGCCCGCGGCCACTGCCTCGATCATCGCGGTGTCATTGCCCTGCGGGGGCTGCTTGAAATTGGCGACCACGCCCTTGGCCCACTTTTCCGCCGCGGCCGCGCCCTTGTGGGCGATGATGCTCGAAAGCAGCGAGATGTTGTAGATGTTCGAGGACGAGCGCATGCAGATCTGCCCCTTCCACTTGGGGTCAGCAAGATCGGCGTAAGTGTCGAGGCCCTGCGGAACGCCGCCGGCCTTGTTGTAGATGATGATCCGCGCCCGGGTGGACAGGCCGAACCACAGCCCTTGCGGGTGGCGCAAGTGCGCGGGGATGCGTTCCTTGAGCACCGCCGAATCGACCGCGCCCAAAACGCCCGCTTGTTCGGCGCGCCACAGCCGTCCGGCATCGACGGTGATGAGGATGTCCGCCGGGCTGAATTCGCCTTCGGACTTGATCCGCTCGATCAGCGCGTCGGCATCGGCCTCGATGCGGTTGACCTTGATGCCGGTCTGCCTGGTGAAATCCTCATACAGCGCCAGATCGGTATCATAGTGGCGCGAGGAATAGATGTTGACCTCGCCGGTGATCGGCACCGCAGCGTTCTCGCCCTCGGGGGTTTGCGAACAGGCAACGGTCAGCGCAAGGCCGGCACAGGCCATCAGGCTGAACAGCAGTTTCTTCATGGCAGGAAGCTTTCCGGTTACAAGTTGCGAATGACTTGCAATATTATCTGGTGCGGCGCAAGCCCTAATTGCGCGCAAACACCCGCAGCGCACCCGCGCGCGGCATCACCCGGTAGCGCGCGGCGGGATTGACCGGCGCGGCGGTTTCAACCGTGATCTCGCTGCCATCGGGCGCGGCCAGCACCACCCGCACGCCCGTGCCCTGCGCGTGGCAATCGCGCACTCGCAGCCCCGCGGCATCCTCGGTCAGATCGAGCGCATCGGCATGAACCAGCAGATCAAGTGCCGTGGTATCGGGCACGCTCCCTCGTGCGCATTGCGCGGGCCACAGCCCGAAAGCCGAGGCAAAGCCGCCCTGCCCCTGCGTGCCGGCCACCACCTGCGCCCCGCTGAACATCGCGCCCACTGCCGCGCTGGCAGGGTTATCGTGCAATTCCTGGGGTGAGGCAAACTGGACAATCCGTCCCGCCTCCATCACCGCGATCCGGTCGGCAATGTCGAGCGCTTCGGCAGGATCATGGGTGACAAGCACCGTCGTCGCCCCCCGCTCGCGCAGGATGATGCGGCAATCGCGGCGCAGGCGGCGGCGCAGCACGATGTCGACGCTGGCAAAAGGTTCGTCCATCAGCAACACCTGCGGCCCCGGCGCCATCGCCCGGGCAAGCGCGGCGCGCTGCTGCTGCCCGCCGGAAAGTTCATGCGGATAGCGCCCCCCCAGCCCGCTCAGCCCGACCTGCGCCAGCCAGCCGTCAACCTCGCCGTGGCGCGCCTTGGGCAGGCCGAAGGCGAGATTGGCGGCGATGGTCATGTGCGGAAACAGCGCACCGTCCTGGAACACCAGACCCACCGGGCGCGCTTCGGGCGGGGGCGAGGTGCGTTCATCGGCCAGCACCGCGCCATCGAGCAGGATCGCTCCCTGTTGCAGCCGCAGCATCCCCGCAGCCAGCGCCAGCAGAGTTGACTTGCCGCACCCCGACGCGCCAAGCAGGCAGGTGATTTCGCCGGTCGGCGCGCAGAAGCTCACATCCTCCAGCGCCCGGACCTGGCCATAGGCGTGGGCAATATGACGGAATTCGAGGCTCAAATGTTGATCCTGCCGATGACAGCGGGGGACGTGCGGTGAGCCGCCTTAGGCAATTTGCAGCCCCGCAGGCAAGCGCGCACGCGCAGGGCGCCGCCGGAGCCGGAACCGGATGGAGCCTCGCAGCGCTCGCCATTGCCGCGCTGGCGGGGCTGCCGATCGCCGCGATCCTTGGCGCGGCGACTGCGGGCGGGATCGCGGCGATCGCCCATCTCGCGCGCACGGTGCTGGGCGAATATGTCGCCAACACCGGCCTGTTGATGCTGTTGGCGGGAGGCTTTGCCGCGCTGGTCGGCACGGGCTGCGCCTGGCTGGTGGCCGCCACCAGCTTTCCCGGCCGCCGCGTGCTTGGCTGGGCGCTGGTATTGCCGCTCAGCGTGCCGGCCTATATCGCGGCCTATATCTATGCCGACCTCTTCGACTATGCCGGGCCGGTGCAGAGCGCACTGCGCGCCGCCACGGGCTGGGGGCCACAGGATTATGCCTTTCCGCAAGTGCGCTCGCTCGGCGGCGCCGCGCTGGTGCTGGGGCTGGTGCTCTATCCCTATGTCTATCTGCTCGCCCGCACCGCCTTTGCGACGCAAAGCCTGACCCAGCTGCGCGCCGCGCGCAGCCTTGGCGCAGGCCCGGCGCGCGCCTTCTGGCAGGTCGCCCTGCCCGCCGCGCGCCCGGCCATTGCCGGCGGGCTTGCACTGGTGCTGATGGAAGTGCTCGCCGATTTTGGGGTCGCGGAATATTTCGCGGTTCCCACCTTCTCGACGGGCATCTTCCGCAGCTGGCTGGCGATGGGCGACAAGGCGGCCGCGCTCAAGCTGGCGGCGGTGATGCTGGTATTCGTGATCGCGCTGGTCGCGCTTGAGGCCGCCACGCGCGCCGGGCGCAGCGACAGCCGCGACGGGCTGGCCTTGCGCGCGGGCGAGCCGATGGTGGCGCTCTCGCCAACCGGCCAGGCGCTGGCCTTGCTTGCCTGTTTCATCCCGGTGCTGCTCGGCTTTCTCGTTCCTGCCGGCGCGCTCGGCGCCATGGCGCTGAGCGAAACCGCACGCGCCGCCGCGGGCGATCTGGCGAGCTATGCCAAAGGCAGCCTGTGGCTTGGCCTCGCCACCAGCGGGGTGTGCCTTGTCGCCGCACTGCTGCTGGGCTTTGCCCGTGCGCGCTCGGCCTCGCGAGTCACGGCGGGCGCGATCCGGCTGGGCACGCTGGGCTATGCCCTGCCCGGCGCGCTGCTGGCGGTGGGGCTGCTGACCCCGCTGGGCGCGCTCGACCAGAGCCTGACGCGCTTTGCCCGCGATTGGCTGGGGTGGAGCGGCGGGCTGCTGCTGACCGGGACAGCGGCTGTCCTCGTCTATGCGCTGGCGGTGCGGTTCCTGACGGTCGCCTATAACAGCATCAGCGGCGGGCTGGCGCGCATTCCGCCGGGGCTTGATTCGGCCGCGCGCTCGCTCGGCGCGGGGCCGGCGCGGGTGCTGACGCGGATCTATGCCCCGCTGCTCGCCCCCAGTCTTGCCGGTGCCGCCGCGCTGGTGTTCATCGATACCCTGCGCGAATTGCCCGCCACGCTGATCCTGCGTCCCTTCAATCTCGAAACTCTCGCCACCCGCACCTACCGTCTCGCCAGCGACGAGCGGCTGGTCGAGGCTTCGATCCCCGCGCTGATCCTGCTCGCGGCGGGGCTGCTGCCGGTGCTGCTGCTGAACCGGATGGGGAAGCGCTAGAAAAAACTGTCAGGCCGACTTGTCACTTGGCCTTGTCCAAAACGGCCGGACGGTTCACAAGATGGGCCTATGGCACGCTTCCCATTTTCCGCGATCGTCGGACAGGACGAGATGAAACAGGCGCTGCTGATTGCAGCGATCGATCCTTCGATCGGCGGCGTGATGGTGTTTGGTGATCGCGGGACGGGCAAGTCCACCGCCGCGCGCGCGCTTGCCAGCCTGCTGCCGCCGATCATGGCGGCCGAGGACTGCCCCTATGGCGGCTCGAAAGAGGACCAGGCGCGCTATCCCGAGGTGTGCGGACGCGGGAAGATGGTGAAGCGCGCGGTGCCCTTCGTCGACATGCCGCTGGGCGCGACCGAGGACCGGGTGATCGGCAGCCTCGATCTCGAACGCGCGCTGCGCTCGGGTGAAAAGGCGTTCGAGCCAGGCTTGCTCGCCAAGGCACATCGCGGCTTTCTCTACATCGACGAGATCAACCTGCTCGAGGATCACCTCGTCGACCTGCTGCTCGATGTCGCCGCTTCGGGCGAAAACGTGGTCGAGCGCGAAGGCCTGTCGGTGCGCCACCCGGCGCGCTTCGTGCTGATCGGCAGCGGCAACCCCGAAGAAGGCGAGCTGCGCCCGCAGCTGCTCGATCGCTTCGGCCTGTCGGTCGAAGTGCGCACGCCCAGGGATATCGAGGTGCGCATCGCGATCATGAAGCTGGTGGCCGAGAACGAGGCCGACCCGCAGGGCTTCGCGGCGCGCTGGGCGGAGGCGGACAAGGCTATTGTCAACCGCATCGCCAGGGGCAAGGCGCGTCTGGCCAAGCTGGTGCCGCCCGAAGATGTGCTGCGCGATGCGGCCAACCTGTGTCTGGCGGTGGGTGCTGACGGGCTGCGCGGCGAGCTGACGCTGATGCGCGCGGCGCGGGCGCTGGCGGCGCTGGAGGGTGCGAAGAAAGTCACCCGCAAACACCTCGTCGCGATTGCCCCCTCGGCGCTGCGCCACCGGCTGCGGCGCGATGTGCTCGACGAGACCGGCTCGACCGCGCGCATCACCCGCGCGATCGCAGAACTGTTCGGCTGATGCCGGCGCACCAGGCCGCCGATCCGCTCGACGACGCGGTGCGTGCCGCCCGCCTGTTCCTGCTCGCCCCGCGATTGTTCGGCGGGATGGTGCTGCGCGGCGCCAGCCCGGCGCGCGAGGCGCTGGTGGCGGCGCTGGGCGAGCATATCGCGCTCAGGCGCGTGCCGGGCCACGTCGATGACGAACGGCTGCTGGGCGGGATCGATCTGGCCGCCAGCCTCGCCGCAGGCGCGCCGGTGCGCCAGCGCGGGCTGATCGCGGAAGCCTCCGGCGGCGCGCTGCTCGCGGGCATGGCCGAGCGCATGGATGCGGGCATTGCCGGGCGGCTGGCGCAAGCGCTCGATGACGGCAGCGCCGCGCTGGTGCTGTGCGATGATGCGGTCGAGCCGGGCGAAGGCCCGCCTGCGAGCCTGAGCGAGCGGCTCGCTTTCCGGTGCGATCTCAGCCCCTCGCGCCGCTGGCAGGGGGTGGAACTTGCGCCGGCTTCAGGCACACTCGCCGGCGTCGCGCCGCTCGATGCAGCGGCGATGACAGCGCTGGCCGCCACCGCCGAAAGCCTCGGGGTCGAGAGCCTGCGCGCGCTGATCTTTGCCGGAGAGGCCGCGCGCGCGCTTGCCGCGCTCGACGGGCGCAGCGCGGCCGGGGAGAGCGATCTTGCCGGTGCTGTGCGCCTCGTGATCGCGCCGCGCGCCACCCGCCTGCCGCCCGAGGACGCAGACCAGCCCCCCGCGCCGCAGGACGAACCGCCCCCGCCGCCCGACGGGACACGCGATCACCAGCAGGATTGCGAACAGCAGCAGCCCGATCTGTCGGAGATTCTGGTCGAGGTGGCCAAGGCGGCGATCCCGGCTGATCTCCTCGCGCAATTGGCGCAGGGCAAGGCGCCGCGCCACAGCAACACCAGCGGCACCGGGCACAGGCGCAAGGCCGCCACGCGCGGCAAGCCGCTGGGCGCGCGCCCCGGAATGCCAGGGCGCGGCGGAGCCAAGCTGGCGCTGATCGACTCGCTTCGCGCCGCCGTGCCCTGGCAGCCGGTGCGCCGCCGCGAACAGGGTGCCGATGCCAAGGCGCCGATCATCATGCACAAGCAAGACCTTCGCATCCGCCGCTTCGAGGAACGCAGCCAGCGTCTCACCATCTTTGCCGTCGATGCCAGCGGCTCGGCGGCAGCGGCGCGGCTGGCCGAGGCCAAGGGCGCAGTCGAACTGATGCTGGCGCAGGCCTATGTCACCCGTTCCGAAGTCGCGCTGGTCGCCTTCCGCGGCGAGACCGCCGAACTGCTGCTGCCCCCCACCCGCTCCTTGACCCGCGCGCGCCGCAGCCTTTGCGAACTGCCCGGCGGCGGCGGCACGCCGCTTGCCATGGGCCTCAATGCCGCGCGCGAATGCGCCGAGGCGGCCATCGCGCGCGGGCGCAGCGCGGCGCTGGTGATCCTCACCGACGGCCGAGCCAACATCGCCGCTGACGGCTCGCCCAGCCGCGTGCAGGCCAGAGAAGATGCCGAGGCCGCCGCCCGCGCGATCCATGCCCGCGGGATCGATGCGTTGGTGGTCGATATCTCCGCCCGTCCCGGCCCCGAAGGCGCGGCGCTTGCCGCAGCAATGGGCGGGCGTTTCCTCGCCCTGCCCCGGGCCGACGCGCGCACCTTGCAGGCCGCGATCAGCGCCGTGCAAGCGCCCGGCAAGGCGGCATGAGCGGGCTTGACTGGAACCGCGAAGGACTGATCTGGCCGCACCGCGAGGCGAGCCGTTTCGTGCAGGTCGGCAAGGCGCGCTGGCATGTGCAGCGGATGGGTCCACCGAGTAACAAGAACGCCCCGCCCTTGCTGCTGCTCCACGGCACCGGCGCTTCGGTGCATTCGTGGCGCGGGCTGATGCCGCTGCTGGCGCGCGACTACAGCGTGATCGCGCTGGACCTGCCGCGCCATGCCTTTACCACCGGGCATGATGCCTACGCGATGAGCCTGCCCGCCATGGCAGCCGAGGTCGCTGCACTGCTGAAGGCGCTCGACATCGAACCCGCGGCCATCATCGGCCATTCGGCAGGCTCGGCGCTGGCGCTGCAACTGGCACTGGCGCATGGCCACAGCGGGCCGATTGTCGGGCTTTCCGCCGCGCTGCGACCCTTTCCGGGGCCGCTGGCACAGATCTATCCGGCGATCGCCAAGGCCTTGTTCGTCAACCCGCTGGTGCCGCGCCTGTTTTCCGGCACGATCGACTGGGCGGGCGGCACCAGGCGGTTCCTGTGGAACGCCACCCGCTCGCGGATCGATCCGGTCGGTTTCGCGTGTTACCGCACCCTGTTCAAGAACGCCCGGCACGCGGCCGGGGGCCTCGCGATGATGGCCAACTGGGACCTGCCCAGCTTGCGCGCGCGGATGGGCGAAGTGCACAATCGGGTGCTGCTGGTGCACGGCAGCCAGGATCCGGCGATCCCGCCCGACTGGGCGCGCGAGGCCGCCGGCTGGCTCGCGCAGGCACGGCTTGAAGTGCTGCCCGGTCTCGGTCATCTTGCCCACGAGGAAGCCCCCGATCAGGCCGCCGCGCACATCGCCGCCTTCCTCGCAGAGCATGGCTAGGAGAGGCGCAATGGGCAGCATGGGCTGGGTCGAGATCGTGCTGTTCTACGGCATCGCCATCGGCATCGGCCTGTGGCAGTTCTGGAAGATGGGCCGGATGCTCAAGAAGACCCGCGCGGAAAAGGCGGCGAGGCGAGCCGCCGAACGTGATGCCGAGCCGCCTGCTGCCTAGGCGTGCGGCACCCCGTCTCAAGACTTCATTAAGGATGATCCGCTAGTCCACGGCCTGCACTGGCAGGGCGCACAGCCATGCGCGAGCAGGGGACGATGACGATGAACATGCAGTCTTCGGCGATGGTCGATCTGCTGGCCGCGCAGACAGCTGCCGAGGCCGCGGCCCCGCAGGCCGCAGCCCCCAAACCGCGTCACCTGTTCGGCCCGGTGATCGATTTCCTGTGCCTGGGCGGTTCCTCGCTGCTGCTGCTGCCCTTGATCTTCATGCTGCCCGAAGCCGAGCTGAAGGCGCCGGTGGCGACCGCGATGATGCTGCTGACGAACGTGCTGAACCATCCGCACTTTGCCCATAGCTACCAGATCTTCTATCGCGGCTACGGCCGAAAGGCGTTCAGCAATGCGCTTGGGCGGCAAATGCAGCTGCGCTATCTCGTCGCCGGGCTGATCGTCCCGGTGCTGCTCGCCGCCTTCCTCGGCTACGGCGCGCTCGCCGCCGATCCGCGGCTGCTCGGCTATGCCGGGAACCTCATGGCGCTCGCGGTCGGCTGGCACTACGCCAAGCAGGGCTACGGGATGCTGATGGTCGATGCGGCGCTCAAACGGCGCTATCTCGACGCGCGCACCAAGAAGGTTTTGCTGGTAAACGCCTATGCCGTGTGGCTGGCCGCCTGGGTAAGCCTCAACCTCACGGTAAGCGAGGAGAACCTCTGGGGCCTTGCCTATTACAGCTTCGCCGTGCCGCAGCCGCTGTTCTACGTAACCAGCGTCACTGCCTGCGTGACCACCGCACTGTCGGTCTGGATGCTGACAATGCACTGGAAGGCCAAGGGTTCGCTGCCGGTGACCGGGATCGTCGCCTATGGCGTGAGCCTTTACCTGTGGCTGGCATTCGTCCAAGTCAATCTGCTGTGGGCGCTGGTGGTGCCGGCGCTCCATTCGCTGCAATATCTGACGGTGGTGTGGCGCTACCAGCTCAATTACGAAAAGGCGCAGTGCGGCAACGCCAACTACCGCAAGGGCAGCCTCCTGCGGGCCATGTTCGGGGCCAGTCCGCCGGGCCATATGGCCGCTTTCGTGCTAACCGGGGCGCTGCTCGGCTTTCTCGCCTTCTGGGCCATTCCGGTGCTGGCCGACAGCATCGTGCCCTATGATCGGCAGGCGATCGCCGGCTTCCTGTTCCTGTTCAGCTTCTGGATCTTCATCAATGTCCACCACTACTTTCTCGACAGCGTGATGTGGCGCCGCGAGAACCCGGACACGCGGGCTTACCTGTTCGGCTGAAGCCTCAGCGCGCCTTGCGCGGCATCCGGTAAGGCAGCATGAACTGCACGAGGCGCGAGGCGAAGCGCCGCATGTCGAGACTTTCCTGCACCGCCACCACCTCCTCGCCGAACAAGCGCGAGGCCAGCTCTGAGCGGGCGTAGAAGGGCGTATCCTCCCAGGTGCGGCGCACCTGTGCCACCCCGATGTCGGAGCGGGTGCGGCGGTCGAGCCGCCAGCGGCTCGGCGGCAGCTGCGCGATCGGCGGCAGATCGACCGGCTCGGGCGCACCATCCGCCCCGAAGCGCAGCGCGCTGGCGAACAGCGAACCATCGCCGCGCTCGCCCTCGTAACACACCAGCGCGCCCTCCTTGAGATGCGCGCGCGACCAGTGCCAGGTGTTGAAGCCCGCTTCGAGCGGTTCGGCGCCGCGGTTGTGATCGAGATAGGCCTTGCCGCTCCAGCGGATGGTGGGCGAGGTCATCTCCACCGCGATCCGCGCCCGCGGGGCGAGGCAGTGCCAGATGTGGCTCTCCCGGGCGTCAAGCGCGAAGGCGGCGCGGTTCAGGGCCTCGGGATAGACCCGCACCCGCCCCGTCACCTTGCGCTGCCACGGCACGAACAGGCGGGTGTCGCCCTCGACAATGTCGATGGTGAGCGCCCCGCTCTCCCAGCGCACCGCGCTCGGCCCGATCACGAGGCTGGCGGCATCGCGCACCACCGCGCCGCGCCCACGCTCGGTCATCGCCCAGCGCGCCTGCGGGCCGTAGAGCGCGACATTGAGCGCGCAATGGTTGAGCGGATCGCCCCGCCCGCTTCTCTTGTAATAGGGCGAGAACACGCTCCCGAGAAAGGCGATGATCGTCAGCCCGTGCTGCCCGTCGTCGCTGATCGCGTCGACATACCACCAGGAATAGCCGCCCGCGGGGATGGCTTCATCGAAGCGAGGTCCTTCGCGATCACCCTTGCGGCCAGCTGCCCGGACAAGGCTGCCATGGGGACGCCTGCCGCCGGATGGGTCGCCCCGCCGGTGCAATAAAGACCGGGCAGCCGGGTTTTCGGCCCCTGCCGCTGGAAAGAGGCCACCCAGCCGTGCGACGCTCGCCCATAAAGCGCGCCCCCCGTGGCCGGGAACAGCCGCTCCCAGTCCTGCGGGGTCATGAGGCTGTGCCGTGACGGCTCCTCCAGGGTGAGGCCGCAACGCCGGAGCGTGGCCATCATGGCCTTTGTGCATCGCTCTGTCTCCTCTGGTGTGTAGCTATGGGTGTCGCCATTGGCGGGTGCGTTGACGATGATCTGCAGGCGCTCGCGGCCCTGTGGCGGCGGCGCATCTTGGCCTGCGCCGCGGTCGATCGCGCAGACATAGACGGTCGGCTCGGACGGGGGCTGCCCGGCGGCGATCTCGCGGAACTCGCGCGGATAATCGCGCGAGAAGAACACGTTGTGGTGGGTGAGGTCGAAGCCCTGCGTGCGGGTATGGGCATACCACACCAGCGCCGAGAGCGAGCGTTTGGCGGGCGGGATGACCGGCACCGCGCGCCGTGCCGCCTCGCCAAAGCGGCCCGTGGCGAGTGCGGAAGGATCGCCGTTGCAGATGACGAGATCGGCCAAGATCACCTCGCCGCTCGCCAGGCGCACGCCGCTGGTGCGGCCATTAGCGGTGAGCACCTCGGCGACCGGCGCCTGGGTGCACACCTTCGCGCCCTGTCGTTCGGCAAGCGCGGCCAGGGCTTTTGCCAGCGCATGGATGCCGCCCTCGATCAGCCACACCCCGCGCGCCTCCACGTGCGCGATCAGCATCAGCGTGGCCGGCGCGGCAAAGGGCGAAGAACCGCAATAGGTGGCATAGCGGGCGAACAGCTGTTGCAGGCGCGGGTCCTTGAAGTGCCCGCCCAGCGCGTCCCACATCCGCGCGAAGGGCCGCATGGCGAGCATGTCGCCCAGCTTCCACGGGCCGATCCGCCACATCATCGGCAAGGGCGTTGCCGCCTTGTCGCCGCGCAGGAAGGGCTGTTCGAGCAGATCGAAGATGCGCTGTGCCTCGCGCCTGAAGCGCAGATAGCCGCGCGCCGCTTCGGCTCCGGCGAAGCTGGCGACAGCCGCCGCGCTCGCTTCGGGATCGGCAAACAGATCAAGCGTGCCGGATGCGTCCCACGCATGACGCGCGATGATGTCGGCGCGGCGGAGCGTGACATGATCCTCGAGCCGCGCGCGGCAGGCGGCGAACACCTCGTCGAACACGCCGCGATAGGTGAACACCGTCGGCCCGCCGTCGATCTCGGCCCCGTCGACCACGACGCGCCGCGCCTTGCCGCCAACCCAGGCCTCCTTTTCGAGCACGGTCACGTCATGGCCGCGCACCGCCAGCAGCGCGGCGCTCACCAGCCCGCCGATACCGGCTCCGATCACGGCGACTCGTGCGCTCACCCGTCCTCCCGTCGATCTCCAATGACAATATCATTGACCTTGTCACATCATCTGTCCAATCATTTAGACATATGAGCCGCGAAGCATCCCGATCATGACCCGGCTGACCGCTTTGCGGACCGGGTGGATCAAGCGCCGCAACCGGGTGTTCGCCAATCCGCGTTTCCAGTTCTGGGCCGCGCGCCTGCCGGTGATCCGCTGGATTGCCCGCTCGCGCGCCAATGCCGCTTTCGATCTGCTGGCCGGCTTTGCCTATTCGCAGGTGCTGCGCGCCTATGTGGAGGGCGGGCTGTTCGACATCTTGCAGGACGGCCCGCTCGGCGTGGGACAGATCGCGCCGCGCATGGGGCTGGGCGAGGCGGCGACCATGACGCTGCTGCGCGCCGGGCGCGCGCTGATGCTGTCGCAGGAGGCCGCGCCGGATCGCTGGATGCTGGGCGAACAGGGGGCGGTGTTCGCCGCCAATGCCGGGGTGCAGGCGATGGTGCGCCACCATCGCCTGCTCTATGCCGATCTCGCCGATCCGCTCGCGCTGCTGCGCGCCGACCGGCGCCGGGCCACCCAATTGGCGCGCTTCTGGACCTATGCCGGTGCGCTTCAGGGTGTCGCCGAACGCGGCGAACGAACCGCTGAATATTCGCAGCTCATGGCCGCCTCGCAGCACTTTGTCGCTGGCGAGGTGTTGGCCACCGTCAGCTTGCGCGACGTGCGGCGGCTGCTCGATGTGGGCGGCGGACACGGCGCGTTCCTGAAGGCGATCGGCACCGCCTGGCCGCATCTCGAACTTGGCCTGTTCGATCTGCCGGAAGTTGCGGAAACCGGCCGGCAGGTGCTGGACGAGGCGCTCGGCCCTGCCCGCGTTTCTGCCCATCCGGGCAATTTCTTCAAGGATTCCATCCCGCAAGGCTACGACATGGTGTCGTTGATCCGCATTCTGCACGATCACGATGATGAACCCGCCAAGGCGCTGTTGGCCAATATCCGCGCCAGCCTGGCCCCCGGCGCGCGGCTGCTGATCGCCGAGCCGATGGCGCGGGTTCGCGGCGCCGAACCGATGGGGGAAGCCTTCTTTGGGCTGTACCTGTGGGCGATGGGATCAGGCCGCCCGCGCAGTCCGGCGGAAATCATCGCGATGCTCAGGCAGGCCGGTTTCGCGAGCGCTCGGTTTGTCGCAACGGCACAACCGGTCAACGCAAGCGTGATTATCGCCCGGGCCTGAAGGAAAATTGTCCATAAAAATTGACAGTCGGGAACGTAAGGCGTAGCAAACAGTTGGGAGAACGTTTCAGCGGACTTTTCGAGTCGACGTTTTCGGCCTCGAGAACCCTGGGCGGAGAGCGCAACGATATGGAAACGCTGGCAGTCATCCTCGAAGCACCGGAGCGCCTGGCGCTGCGTGCGCTCGGCATGAAGCCGGTGGAAGCAGGCGATGTCGTGGTCGATGTCGCGTGGAGCGGGATCAGCACGGGCACCGAAAAACTGCTGTTCACCGGGCGGATGCCGCCCTTCCCGGGGCTGGGCTATCCGTTGGTTCCGGGCTACGAATCGGTGGGCCGGATCGTCGATGCCGGCAGCGAGGCGCGCGGCCGGATCGGTGACTGGGTGTTTGTTCCGGGCGCCAATTGCTACACCGATGCCCGCGGACTGTTCGGCGGCACCGCCCGGCGCGTGATCGTGCCTTCGGCCCGCGCCCTGCCGATTCCCGAACACCTGGGCGATGCCGGCGTGCTGTGCGCGCTGGCCGCCACCGCGCTCCATGCCATCAAGGGCGGCTTTGATCACCGCGATGCGCTGCCCGATCTGATCATCGGTCACGGCGTGCTCGGCCGGCTGCTCGCGCGCCTCACGCTTGCGCTCGGCGGCAAGGCGCCGACGGTGTGGGAAACCAACCCTGCCCGCCGCGCCGGCGCTGTGGGCTATCAGGCGATCGACCCGTGCGAAGACGAGCGCGGCGATTATCACGCGATCTACGATGCCAGCGGCGATGCCAGCCTGATCGACAGGCTGGTGATGCGGCTCGCCAAGGGCGGAGAGATCGTGCTCGCCGGATTCTATGCCGATCGGGTGAGCTTTGCCTTCCCCGCAGCGTTCATGAAGGAGGCCCACTTCCGCATCGCGGCCGAATGGCAGCCGGGCGACCTCGCCGAAACGCGGACGCTGATCGAAGGCGGACGGCTCGATCTGGGTGGTCTTGTCACCAATCGCCGTCCGGCAGGCGAGGCCAGCGATGCCTATCCGCAGGCCTTCAACGATCCCGCGTGCCTGAAGATGGTTCTCGACTGGAGTGACTGCTGATGTCCGTGCTCGACACCCAGACTGCCCATCTGCGTGATGAAGCCGCGCACGAACCCGATCCGGTGCACACCGGCGCCGTCACCAAGGAAACACAGATCATCGCGATTTACGGCAAGGGCGGTTCGGGCAAGAGCTTCGCGCTGGCCAATCTCAGCTACATGATGGCCCAGCAGGGCAAACGCGTGCTGCTGATCGGCTGCGACCCCAAGAGCGATACCACTTCGCTCCTGTTCGGCGGCAAGGCCACCCCGTCGATCATCGAGACCTCCAGCCGCAAGAAGCTCGCCGGCGAGGAAGTGCGGATCGAAGACGTGTGCTTCCAGCGCGACGGCGTGTTCGCGATGGAGCTGGGCGGCCCCGAAGTTGGCCGTGGCTGCGGTGGGCGCGGCATCATCCACGGGTTCGAAACGCTCGAAAAGCTCGGCTTCCACGACTGGGGCTTCGATTACGTGCTGCTCGACTTCCTGGGCGACGTGGTGTGCGGCGGCTTCGGCCTGCCGATTGCCCGCGACATGTGCCAGAAGGTGATCGTGGTCGGCTCGAACGATCTGCAATCGCTCTATGTCGCCAACAACGTGTGCCATGCGGTCGAATATTTCCGCAAGATGGGCGGGAATGTCGGCGTGGCCGGCATGATCGTCAACAAGGATGACGGCACCGGAGAGGCGCACGCCTTTGCCAAGGCGGTGGGCATTCCGGTGCTCACCGCAATTCCCGCCAACGAGGATATTCGCCGCAAGAGCGCCAATTACCAGATCATCGGCTATCCCGGCGGCGAATGGGGCAGCCTGTTTGAAGAACTGGCGGAAAATGTCGCCAATGCCCCGCCGCTGCGTCCCAAGCCTCTCTCGCAGGACGAATTGCTTGGCCTGTTCAGCGCCGATGTCATCGGCGGCAATGTCGAACTGATCCCCGCCACGCAGGCCGATATGCGCGGCGGCGTGTTCGAATCCCGTCCGAGCCTCGAAGTGATCTACGACGAGGCCTGATGCGATGAGCGGCGCCTTCCCTTCCAGCGGCAACCGCGCCCCGGACCGGATCGCGCTTGGCCCGGCTGTGGCCGAAGGCGGCTGCGCGTCGAAGGACACCATGTCCGAGGCTGCCCGCGCCGCAGGCAAGAGCGATGTCCTTGATCGCTATGCGGCCGATTATCCGGTCGGCCCGCATGATCAGCCCCAATCGATGTGTCCCGCCTTCGGATCGCTGCGGGTGGGCCTGAGGATGCGGCGCACCGCGACCGTGCTGTCCGGCTCGGCCTGCTGCGTCTATGGCCTGACCTTCACCTCGCACTTCTACGGCGCGCGGCGGACGGTGGGCTATGTGCCGTTCAATTCCGAAACGCTCGTTACCGGCAAGCTGTTCGAGGATATCAAGGAAGCGGTCGAAGGCCTCGCCGATCCCGATCTCTACGATGCGATCGTGGTCACCAACCTGTGCGTTCCCACCGCCAGCGGCGTGCCGCTGCGGCTGCTGAAAAAGCAGATCAACGGGGTGCGGATCATCGGCATTGACGTGCCGGGTTTCGGCATTCCCACCCATGCCGAAGCCAAGGACGTATTGGCTGGCGCGATGCTGCAATATGCCCGCGAGGAAGTGCTGGCCGGCCCGGTGGCTGCCCCGCGAGAACGCGCTGACAAACCCAGCGTGACGCTGCTGGGCGAAATGTTCCCGGCCGATCCGGTGGTGATCGGGCAGATGCTCGCCCCCCTCGGTCTTGCCGCTGGCCCGGTGGTGCCGACCCGCGAATGGCGCGAACTCTACGCCGCGCTGGATTGTACCGCGGTCGCGGCGATCCACCCCTTCTACACCGCCAGCATCCGCGAATTCGAAGCCGCCGGCCGCCCGGTCATCGGCTCGGCCCCGGTCGGCGCGGATGGCACGGCGGCCTGGCTGCAATGCCTGCGCGACACGCTCGGCCTGCCGCAGGCGCAGGTCGACGGTGTCAAGAACGCGATGATCGCCGCCTGCCGGGGCGCGCTCGAAAAGATGCCGATCACAGGCCGCATCACGGTTTCGGGCTATGAAGGCTCGGAACTGCTGGTGGCGCGCCTGCTGGTCGAAAGCGGGGCCGAGGTGCCCTATGTCGGCACCGCGACCCCGCGCACGAAGTGGTCGGATGCCGATCGCGAATGGCTTGAAGCGCGCGGCGTCAAGGTGCAGTTCCGCGCCAGTCTTGAACAGGACATCGCCGCGGTCGAGGAATATCGCCCCGATCTGGCGATCGGCACCACCCCGGTGGTGCAGCACGCCAAGTCGAAGGCGATCCCGGCGCTCTATTTCACCAACCTCATTTCGGCCCGTCCGCTGATGGGCCCGGCAGGCGCGGGCAGCCTCGCCACGGTGATCAATGCGGCCATGGCCAACAAGGCACGCTTCGATGCGATGCGCGACTTCTTTGAAGGGGTTGGCACGCAGCACGCGGCGGGCGTGTGGCAAGAGCTGCCGGTCGATCGGCCCAAGTTCCGCAAGAAATACGCCGCCCTCAACGAAGCGGCGCGCAAGGCAGCGGAGGCGATCGGCACATGACGCTCGTCCTCGACCATGGCGTTGTTGGTTTTCTCGTGGTCTCGTCACGCTGCGCGGGAGGCAAGGCATGACCTTGGTCCTCGATCACGACAGGGCAGGCGGCTATTGGGGCGCCACCTATGTCTTCACCGCGGTGAAGGGCTTGCAGGTCATCATCGATGGCCCGGTGGGCTGCGAGAACCTGCCCGTCACCAGCGTGCTGCACTACACCGACGCCCTGCCCCCGCATGAACTGCCGATCGTGGTGACGGGCCTGAGCGAGGAGGAACTGGGCAAGACCGGCACCGAAGGCGCGATGAAGCGCGCGTGGAAAACGCTCGATCCGGAACTGCCTTGCGTGGTCGTCACCGGCTCGATCGCCGAGATGATCGGCGGCGGAGTCACGCCCGAAGGCACCAACATCAAGCGCTTCCTGCCGCGCACCATCGACGAGGATCAATGGCAATCGGCTGACCGGGCGCTGACCTGGCTGTGGACCGAATTCGGCCCCAGGAAGATGCCCGAAAAGCGCGTGCGCCAGCCGGGCGAAAAGCCGGTCGTCAACATCATCGGCCCGGCCTACGGCATGTTCAACATGCCTTCCGATCTGGCCGAGATTCGCCGCCTGATCGAAGGCATCGGCGCCGAGGTGGGGATGGTGTTCCCGCTCGGCAGCCACTTGGCCGACATCCGCGATCTGGCCACCAGCGATGCCAATGTCTGCATGTACCGCGAATATGGCCGCAATCTGTGCGAAACGCTCGAACGGCCCTATTTCCAGGCCCCCGTCGGCCTGTCGCAGACCACCAAGTTCCTGCGCGCCTTGGGGGCCGAACTGGGCCTTGATCCCGAACCCTTCATCGAGCGCGAGAAGCACACCACGATCAAGCCCTTGTGGGATCTGTGGCGCTCGGTCACGCAGGATTTCTTCGGCACGGCCAGCTTCGCCATCGTCGCCAATGAAACCTATGCGCGCGGCATTCGCCACTTCCTTGAAGATGACATGGGCCTGCCCTGCAATTTTGCCTTTTCGCGCTGTGCCGGGGTCAAGCCGGTGAACGAACAGGTGCGCGCCGCGATCCACGCCAACCCGCCGCTGGTGATGTTCGGCAGTTACAACGAGCGCATGTACATGGCCGAATGCGGCGCGCGGGGGGTGTATATCCCGGCCAGCTTCCCGGGCGCGGCGATCCGGCGGCACACCGGCACGCCCTTCATGGGCTATGCCGGCGCGACCTATCTGGTGCAGGAGGTGTGCAATGCGCTGTTTGACGCGCTGTTCCACATCCTCCCGCTCGCCAGCGAGCTGGACAAGGTCGACAAGACCCCGGCGCGCGATCTCAGCGAATTGGCATGGGATAACGATGCCAAGGCACGGCTCGACATCCTTGTCGAAGCCCAGCCGGTGCTGATCCGCATTTCCGCCGCCAAGCGGCTGCGCGACGCGGCGGAGCGGACCGCGCGCCAGCGCGGCGCGGCGATTGTTACCGCAGACTGCCTCGAAGAGGCGCTGCTTGAAGGAGCGGGCGCATGATGATGCAACGCTCCAGCCAGAATTCACTGCCGCGGCCCTGTGCCGTGGCGGCGAAGGCCATTGTCCCCTCTGCGGGGGCTCTCCAATCCACGTGGGGGATCACGCGGGGATGCCGACGGGGGCCTTCGGGCTTCCATTCTCACCCAACTGAACGGAGACAACCCGATGAACGAACGTATCGGAACTCACCTGACGCCTGAAGAGGCACAGGAAATCCACAAGGGCTTCATGGGGACCTTTGTCCTCTATGTGGCGATCGCGCTGGTCGCTCACGCTCTGATGTGGGCCTACAAGCCCTGGCTCTAATTCCGTGATGACCTCGCGCAGTCTGCACGGTGCAGGCGGCGCAACTTTCTGAACGGTAAAAGAAAGGAATTTCCCCCATGTGGAGAATCTGGTTCTACTTTGACATTCGCCGCACGCTGGTGGCGCTGCATGTCGGTCTTGCTGTGCTGGCTTTCACCATCCACTTCATCCTGCTCAGCACGGATCGCTACAACTGGCTTGAACGCGCTCCCGGTGCGCCCGCGCCGGCACAGGCCGCTATCGAATCGTCGGAAGCCCCGGCGGCGGGATAGCAGCCAACGAAATGTGAGGGGGCAGGTTCGCCTGCCTGCCTCCTGACTTTTGTCGAACAACCTATAGCACCCGCCCTCGTGGCGGGGAGGATGGACCTATGGCGCTCCTTAGTTTCGAGCGGAAATACCGCGTACGCGGTGGCACATTGATCGGCGGCGACCTGTTCGACTTCTGGGTCGGGCCGTTTTATGTCGGATTCTTCGGAGTGACGACGGCAATCTCGGCCTTGCTCGGCACGGCGCTGATTTTCGCCGCCGCAACCCAGGGTCCGACCCTCAACCCGTGGCTGATCTCGATCAACCCGCCGCCGGTCGAGTACGGGCTGGCCTTCGCTCCCCTGAAGGAAGGGGGATATTGGCAGGTCATCACCATCTGCGCCGTGATTGCCTTTGGTTCGTGGGTGATGCGTCAGGCGGAAATTTCGCGCAAACTGGGCATGAGCTACCACGTCCCGATCGCCTTCAGCGTCGCGGTGTTCGCCTATGTCACATTGAACGTGATCCGTCCAATTTGGATGGGGGCGTGGGCCAATGGCTTCCCCTATGGGATCTGGACCCACCTCGTGTGGGTTTCCAACGTGGGCTACGCGTTTGGCAACTTCCACTACAATCCGGTGCACATGCTCGCGATCACGTTCTTCTTCACGAACTGCCTCGCGCTGGCGCTGCACGGGGGGCTTGTGCTTTCGGCGGTCAACCCGACCGGCGGCACCGATGTCAAATCGCCGGAATATGAAGACACCTATTTCCGTGACTTCATCGGCTATTCGGTCGGCACGCTCGGCATTCACCGGGTGGGGCTCTTCCTCGCGCTGTCTGCCGCGTTCTGGAGCGCCATCTGCATCGTCATTTCCGGCACTCTGTATGTCGGCAGCTGGATCGAATTCTGGGATTTCTGGAAGAAGATTCCGATCTGGTCGTAAGGAGCACCTGAACCATGGCGACATATCAAAACATCTTCACCCAGGTGCAAGTGCAAGGGCCGCCCGAAATGGGCGTCCCGCACCTCGACGGCAGCGAAGGCCGCATTGCCCTTACCGGTCACAATTACTGGATGGGCAAGATCGGCCAGGCCCAGCTCGGCCCGATCTACCTCGGCTGGCTGGGCGTGATCAGCCTCGCCTTCGGCGGCGCGGCGATCCTGATCATCGGGCTCAACTTCTGGGCCCAGGCCGGCTGGTCGCCGCAGACCTTCATGCGCGAATTCTTCTGGCTCTCGCTCAATCCTCCGGGGCCGGAATACGGCTTTAGCCCCTTCGTTCCGCTGGAAAAGGGCGGCTGGTTCATCATCACCGGCGCCTTCCTCACCATCGCGGTGCTGTGCTGGTGGGCACGCACCTACATGCGGGCCAAGGCGCTCGGCATGGGGATGCACATTCCCTGGGCCTTCGCCTCGGCGATCTGGCTGTTCCTGGTGCTCGGCTTCATCCGGCCGATGCTGATGGGCGACTGGTCGCAGGCCGTGCCCTACGGCATCTTCAGCCACCTTGACTGGACCAACAATTTCAGTCTCGTCTACGGAAACCTGTTCTACAATCCGTTCCACGCGCTCTCGATCGTCTTCCTCTACGGGTCGGCGGTGCTGTTTGCGATGCACGGGGCGACGATCCTGGCGCTGGGCCGTTACGGGGGCGAGCGTGAGATCGAACAGATCACCGATCGCGGCACGGCGGCAGAGCGCGGCGCGCTGTTCTGGCGCTGGGTGATGGGCTTCAACGCCACCTTCGAATCGATCCACCGCTGGGCCTGGTGGTTTGCGGTGCTGACCACGCTGACTGGCGGGATCGGCATCCTGCTCACCGGCACGGTGGTCGACAACTGGTATCTGTGGGCGCAGGAGCACCACTACGCTCCCGACACCATCCACTATGATTCGAGCGGGGCGCTCCAGTTCGCCCAGCAGCCTGCCGAGTAACAATTGGCGCTGCCCGCCTCGGCGGCGGGCGACAGAAACCCGGTCTGGCCCCAGCGGCCCGACCGGGTTTTCTTTTGCTCGGTTGAAGGCGCTGGATTCAGGCCTTGGAGCGGTCAGCCAGCCGGCTGTGCAGGTCCGCCAAGTGAAGCGGCAGCGATGCGGCCAACGGCAGCGCAATCCACCACCACGCCGCCCCGGTGAGCGCCGCGCGCAGGCCGAGCACGATCAGCGCCGCCGGCCCCAGCAGGCCAAGCACCGCCCCCCAGCCCCAGCCGCGCCGCCAGCGCAGCCACAGCGCCTCTGTGCACAGCACCGCCAGAATGACATCGGCCGCATGGCCCGAAGCAAACAGCCAGGCCATCATCGCCACTGCCGTTGCGCCAGCATCAAGCGAAGGGGCCGTTCAATTCGACCACCGCCCAGTTGAGCGCACCGGCAAAGCTTACCCATGCAAGGTAGGGCACCAGCAGCGCCGCCGCGGTGCGCGAGAAGCGGCCGCAATAGATGATCAGCGCGATGATCGAGAGCCACAGCACGATCAGCTCGATGAAGGCCCAATCGGGGCGCTGCATCCGGAAGAAGATCAGGCTCCAGCTGATGTTGAGAAAGCCGTTCAAGGCAAACAGCCCGATCACCACTTCCGACACCGCCGCATTGGGCGCTGCCCGCCACGCGGTGATCGCGGAAATGGTGATCAGCGCATAGATCAGCGTCCAGCCCATCGGGAACACCACGTCGGGCGGGTTCCATGTCGGCTTGGCCAGCGCCTGATACCACGGCCCGAGATCGGTGACGGTGGCCCCCAGCGCCGCCACGCACAGCGCCGCGATGGTCGCCACGCTTACCGGCAAGATCATCATACGGCTCATGCGATCACGATCTAGCGCGTTGCCGGCCTCAAGCCTAGCAGGTGCGCGGTATCCTTAAGGAAGATCTTGATGTGCGCCATCGGTTTGGCGCGCACCAACCGCTTGTGCATATAGGCCTGCCAGGTCAGTTCCTGAACGTCCTTGTCGTCGCACATGGTGACAAAGCGTTCGCGGCGCTTGTCCGAAGAATACCAGAAATACTGCATCATCCCGAGGATCCAGAACACCTTGCCGTGCTCCTTCATGAAGCGCTTGCGGGCGGTGCGTAGGTGGCTGGCATCGCCCGTCCGCAGGAACGCGGCCGCAGCCTCGGCCACCAGCCGCCCGCCGACCATGGCATAGTAGATCCCTTCACCCGAAGCCGGCGCGACAATCCCGGCGGCATCGCCGGCCACGATCACATCTGCGCCGTTATCCCAGCGCTTCAACGGCTTGAGCGGGATCGGCGCGCCCTCGCGGCGCACGGTCTCGCAGCGGTCGAGGCCGAGATCCTCGCGCATCGTCGCAATCGCGCCGCGCAGCGAAAAGCCCTTGTTGGCGCTGCCCACCCCGATGCTGGCGGTTTCCCCATGCGGGAACACCCAGGCGTAGAAATCGGGCGAGAGACGGCCCTGATAGAACACATCGCAGCGCGCGGCATCGAAGGCCTCGGAATTGTGCTCGGGAGATTTGATGATCTCGTGATAGGCGAAGACGCAAGGCACCCGCTCGGCACCCGGCAGGCACTGCCTGGCCACCGCCGAGCGCGCGCCGTCAGCCCCGATCACCACGCGCGCGCGCACGCCCTCGATCGGGCCGCCCCGGCTGCGACGGAAGGTGACGATCGGATGGGCCTCGCCATCGCGCGCGATCTTCTCGAAAGTGGCGGTCAGGCGTTCCGCTCCCGAATGGCGGGCACGTTCGCGCAAGGCTTCGTCGAATTCGTCACGATCGACCATGCCGACATAGCCGATCTCGCCCACCGGCATGTCAACCGCGCGGCCCGAAGGCGCGATCATCCGGGCCGCGCGCGCCTTGGCCACCAGCAGCGATGGCGGAATGTCGAAATCGGCGAGCAGCCGCGGCGGGATCGCCCCACCACATGGCTTGATCCGCCCGCCGCGTTCGATCAGCAGCACCGAATGGCCCGCCAGCGCCAGCTCGGTCGCCGCGGTCGCGCCGGAAGGGCCACCGCCAATCACCACGGCATCATAGATTGTCTGGTTCATGCGTAGACCTCTTCCCTCTTGTCGTGCCCGGCGCTCGCGCGGACGGCGGCCGCGCCGGTCGCCTTGATCGCCAGCAGCGCCGCGATCACGAAGGCAGCCGCCTCGATCGCGAACACCAGCTGGAAGGCCGCACCATCATCGCCCAGCATCCCCCGCGCCAGATCGACCCCGACCGCGCCGGTCAGCCCGCCCAGCCCGAAGGCGATCGCCTGGCTCGCGCCCCACACGCCCATCCGCACGCCTTCGCGCGTGGTTGCGCCCGCGCCCGCCAGCCCCATCATCGCCCCGATCGCCGCGACCGCGAACACCCCGTTGCCAAGGCCGAGGACAAACACGTTCACCCCCAGCGGCCAGGGCGGGCCATTGACCGCCGCCAGCCCAAGCGCGCCCAGCCCGGCCGCCGAAAGCAGGCACCCGCCGATCACCCAGACGCGCAGGCCATCGGGACGCTGGCCGGTAAAGGCGCTGCCGCCGATCCCGGTGATGATCATGCCAATCAGGATACCGCCCTGATGCTGCCCGCCGAGCTGGGTCGATTCGCCCGGCGCCAGGCCAAACACGAGCCCTGCAAAGGGTTCGAGGATCAGATCCTGCATGGAAAAGGCGAACATCGAGACGAAGATGAAGATGGTGAAGCGCCGCGCCGCAGTCTCGTGCCAGATCTCGCGGATCGCTGCGCCGAAATCGGGGGCCGCGCCGCCTGTCGTCGCGTGGCCGAACTGGCCCGCCTGCCGCTCCAGCCGGAAGGTCGCCAGCGCGGTCAGCATCACCATCACCAGCGCAAGGGTGCCTGCCACCATCAGCAGCCGCTCGGGCGAGAAGGGCTTGAGCAACTGGCCGACGGTGATCGCCGAGGCGACGATGCCGGCGACCATCATGATCCATGTCACCGCCGCGCCCGCGGCGCGCCGCCGGGGGGCAACCCCGCTTGCCAGCAGCGCCAGCGCCGAGGTGCCCCCCGCGCCCACGCCCGCGCCGATCAGGGTGTAGGCCACCACCGCCAGCGCGAAACCGAGCGCGGGCGAAGAAGCGAGCATCAGCGTCGCCTGCGTCGCCAGCAGCGCCGCCGCCGCCAGCAGCGCGACGCCGCCGACAATCCACAGCGTGCGGCTGTTGCCCCCCTTGGCTGCCGACTTGTCCGAGCCGTGGCCCCACAGCGGGCGGCCCAACTGCACCGCGTAATGCCACGCCACCAGCCCCGCCGGAATCGCCGCGGCGAGGCCGAATTCGACCACCATCAGCCGGTTGAGCACGGTTGTCGCCAGCATCACCAGCGCACCGATCGCCGCCTGCACCAGACCGATGCGGACAATCCCCAGCCAGCCGAACCCCTTGCTCGCCACCTCGGAGGAAGGAGAGGCGAGCGGGGCATGCATCAGATATAGCCTCCAAGGCCCAGCGCCGCCGCAAGCATCCCCAGCACATAAAGCGTCACGCCCACGCCGTTGTACCATGGTGCCTGCCCCGCCGGATCGCGGATCAGGCGCGGCATGGCGGCAATCTGCGCCACCAGCACGCCGGTGACAATCAGCGCCGAAAGCCCGTAACCCCACAGCGCCAGCAGCGCGATCACCACGATCTGGAGCGAGGCCATGGTGGTGCAGGCAAAGCGCGCGGCGTGTTCCACCCCCATGGTCACTGGCAGCGAGGTGAGACCGGCCTCAGAATCGCCTTCGACCGCCTTGAAATCGTTGAGCACCATGATGCCGTGCGCGCCCAGCGAATACATGAACACGATCAGCACCACCTCAACCGAAGGCATCGCGCCGAGCATCACGGCCGCACCGGTGAACCAGCTGAGGCCTTCATAGGTGAAGCCGCAGACCAGCGGGCCGACCATGCCATTGGCCTTGAAGCGCAGCGGCGGCGCGGAATAGGCCCAGGCGAAGGCAAGCCCGACCAACGCGGCGATGAACACGATCGGGCCAAGCAGCCAGCCCACCGCGGCCGAAATCAGGCTCATGCCAATCGCGATGTAGAGGCCCCAGCGGCCGGGGATGCGGCCCGAAGGGATCGGGCGATCCGGTTCGTTGATGGCATCGACATGCCGGTCGAACCAGTCGTTCACCGCCTGGCTGGTGCCGCACACCAGCGGGCCGGCCAGCAGCACCCCGCCGGCGACGAACCACCAGCGGCCCTCCAGCCCGGCCCCGGAGGAGACCGCGCCGCACATGAAGGCCCACATCGGCGGGAACCAGGTGATCGGCTTGAGCAGCTGCAACACATCACGCGGCCGCAGACGAGACGGGGCGTGCGCCGGGGGAACGGGCGCGGAGCGAGTCGTAGGCACCGATTGTTCCATGGCATCAGGCTATGCCTGACAGGCCAGAGCGTCAATTTATTTTGACACCTTGATTTCAGACAATTGCGTTTCGGGGACGATTTTCCGGTTTCGCCGGAAAGGGATTGTCAGGTCGGGCTATGTCAAACCGGCTTGGGCAAGGCAATGGCAGCGGGCGCCGGCCGCGGGCCTTTCGGGTCGCGGCGAATGCGGCCCGTGCGCGGGTCATTGTGCAGTCATTGCGCGATCATCGCCAGGGGCGCAGGAGGCCGCGCGGCGCGGGACTAATCGTTGTCACCGGCAAGGTTGCCAAGCCCGTAGCGGTGCAGCTTGGAATAGAGGCTCTGGCGCGAAAGACCGAGGATTTCCGCTGCCGAGGCGCGGTTGTCCGAGGTGTAGGACAGCGCTGCCTCGATGCACAGGCGCTCGATCAGATCGGTGCTTTCGCGCACGATGTCCTTGAGGCTCATCCGCCCGACCAGTTCGGTGAGCTGCTCGACCGAGCGCGGCATACCCTGCGAACCGGGCGGCAAATCGCGCAGCCGGCGCCCGATCGGACGGATCACGAAGGCATAGTGCGGATCGTCCCCGCTCGTCCTTACCGCTGACAATTCAACCGGTTCGCCGTCAATCTCAGGGCCGGTACGCAGCACCGTGCTGACATTGCGCGCCGCGCCGTACTGATCGATCTGGCCCTCGATCAGATCGAGATCAATCCCCGGCCGACCAATCGATGCCGACAGGTGCCGCCCGCGCAGCTGATCGACGCTGGCGGCCTGCAACAGCTCGACAAAGGCGGCATTGGCGGTGACGATAAAGAGGTTGGCATCGGCCACCACGAAGGCATCGGGCATCTGCTCAATCAGATCGAGCACCGGCGAGGACACCTGGGCCACCGGCTCGGCGCTCGGCACCATCCGCACCAGCAGAAATTGTCCGCGATCCTGGGTGAAACCGGTGATCGCCAGCATCACCTCGCGCGCCCCGCGCGCCAGACGGATGCGCGCCGGACTGACCATGTCCGACACCAGCGCCCCGCCAACCAGCGCCTGCAGCGCGTCATGCGACCCCTTGTCGAGCAGGCTCGGCAGCTTCTTGCCCACAAGGCTGCCGGTGCGCGCGCCGGCCAGCGCGTGCGCGGCCGGATTGGCCTCGCGGATCCGCAAGGTGGCCGCCTCGATGATCAGCACCGCCTCGGAAGAACGCTCGAACAGCATCCGGTAGCGCGCTTCGAGCTGACGCATCCTGAGATAGTCGCGCTCAAGCGACTGCTGAACCTGCAACAGGCGCTGCTGAAGCTTGCCCGCCTCGCGCAGATCGCGCCCGAGGGCAATGCGGTGCGCGCCGCCATTCACGCTCAGCACGGCATAGCGGATCGGCACATCGCCATCGCGCGTGGGGTGGTTGACCTGCCGCCAGTGCTGCACCTCGCCGCGCCGCGCAGCTGCGAGCATCTCCATGATTTTCGCGCGGCTTTCGTCCGTCACCGTCTCGATCCAGTTGCGCCCCAGCCAGCCTGAAAAGCTTGGGAATTCGCGCGGATCGAAGGCAGCATCGAGGATCGTGCCGGTATCGTCGAGCACCAGCGTGACATCGCCTGCCACCATCGCCAGCTTCATCGCGGCATCGGCATCCAGCGACCGGAACAGCTCCGTCGCCCGTTCAAACGGATGCTTGCCGTCGATACTGTGCTTGCGGGTGAGCATTGCGGGCCGGGCCTAGCGCCGCTGCTGGCTGCTGAGGGCAGAAACCTTCACCAGCGCCTCGGCCACATCAAGCGCGGCGAGCGCATCCACCGCTGTGCCATCGGCGCCGACTTCCTGAACAAGGCCTGGATTTTCGTTGATCATGCGTCCGCCGATCAGCACGGCTATTCTGGGATTGACCGATGCGCTACGCATCGCAGCGATGAGGTTGGAAAGGGCGCCGCTAGGGCAATCGCGCGCGAGCGTCAACCCTACCAGATCGAAGGGCCGCTGCGACAACCGGTCGAGCAATTCGCGGCGATCCGGCTTGGCCAGCGCCTCGCTGTGCCAACCGGCCCGCGCGAACACTTCCTCGATCATCATCGTCCCGAAATTGTGGTGATCGCCAGGCATCGGCGCGAACAGCGCCGAGCGCGGGACATCGAGCGAGGACAGCTCGGCCGGCGAGCGTGCGGCAATCTCGCGCATCACCTCCTGGAGGCGCCACAGCCCCATCGTGACATCGATGAAATCGCATTCGTCGCGGTCCCACATCTCGCCCAGCATCCGCGCCGCGGGGGCGAGCAGATCGAGGCAGATGGTCTCGACGCTCGAGCCTTCGGCAATGAAAGCATCGACTTCCTCGAGCAGACCGGCGGCCTCAAGGCGCAGCGGGAGCATCGCGAAGTCGGCGGCATCCTCGGGCGCGATCGCGCGACCGCGCCGGGCCTTGAGCGGATTGTCGCCGTCCTGATGGGCGATCAGCAAGCGCGGAATGATCTCGCCCTCGATCAAGGCGTTCACCGATTTGCGCGCGCCATCGCGGTTGCCCGAAGCGGCGCGCCGAACCCGCTCAAGCGGGGCGGATATCACCCCCAGCAAGGCCGCCGATCCGGCGCCGAACATGCCCGAAGCCTTCGAATCTCCCATTCGCCAGACCCTCCCCAGGTCGTGCGGACATCCTTCCGCAGGAGGTAGTAAGCGCCACCTTACAGTGCGCCCTTGGCCGTGATCCCGAAAGCCTGCGAATCTCTCTACGCCTTTTTCCGCAAGCGCGCAAACGACACTACTGCTGAACGGCAAATCGTCAATCGTCATAAACGTCCAATCAGGTTGACACTTAGGCTGGAACGCGCGTAATCTCCGAGTCTGAGAGAGAAGGCTGACGCACCAATGACTCGGAAGGATCAGGCATCCCCGGTCGAACCCCACACCACGGTGACGGGGGCGGGCCACGAGAGAGGGAAGAGCCAGGGGCTCTATACTGCTGAAGAGCGGGCCCGCCGCGACTCGTCGGTCTGGACCATCGTGCAAGGCGTCCTCGCCCCGCTGCAATTTCTGGTGTTTCTCGTCAGCCTCGCTCTGGTGCTGCGTACGCTGCTGACCGGCGAAGGCGCGTTGGCCGCCGATGTCTCGATCGTGATCAAGACGCTGGTGCTCTATTCCATCATGGTCACCGGCGCGATCTGGGAGAAGGTGGTCTTCGGCAAATACCTGTTTGCCGATGCATTCTTCTGGGAAGACGTATTCTCGATGCTCGTCATCGCGCTGCACACCCTGTATCTGGTGATGCTGCTTGGCGGTTACGGCACGCTTGAGGAGCGCATGCTCGTCGCGCTCGCGGGCTATGGTGCCTATGTCATCAATGCCGGGCAGTTCCTGTGGAAGCTCAGGATGGCGCGGCTGCAAGGGGGGCAGGCCCAGCCTCCCGCAGCCGAGAGTGCCGGAACGGCGGTGGCCGCATGAGCGTGGCCGAGGTCCTCGACGGCTGCACCAGCGCGCCCGCCCGCGCGGCAACCGATGCCCGCCCCCCGGTGCTGCGCGAACGCGGCCAGCGCGAGGTGTTCTGCGGGTTGACTGGGATCATCTGGCTGCATCGCAAGATGCAGGATGCCTTCTTTCTCGTGGTCGGCTCGCGCACCTGCGCGCACCTGCTGCAGTCGGCGGCGGGGGTGATGATCTTTGCCGAGCCGCGCTTTGCCACCGCGATCATGGAAGAACGCGATCTGGCCGGCATGGTCGATGCACAGGACGAGCTTGACCGGGTGGTGAACCGCTTGCTCGAACGCCGCCCCGACATCCGCACGCTGTTCCTCGTCGGTTCGTGCCCGTCCGAGGTGATCAAGCTCGATCTCGCCAAGGCCGCCCAGCGCCTCGGTGCGGTGCACATGCCGCGGGTGCGGATCCTCAACTATTCGGGCAGCGGGATCGAGACCACTTTCACCCAGGGCGAGGATGCCTGCCTTGCCGCCCTGGTGCCGGTGATGCCGGACCTGCCAGCCCATTCGCCCAAGGAGCTGCTGATCGTCGGCAGCCTGCCCGACATCGTCGAAGACCAGTTCCTGCGCCTGTTCGCACAGCTGGGGATCGCGCGGGTCAGCTGCCTGCCCGCCCGCAACGCCCGCGATCTGCCGCGCGTCGGCCCCGATACCCGCTATCTGCTGGCCCAGCCCTTCCTTGGTGCAACCGCGATGGCCCTGGAAGGGCGCGGCGCCAAGCGGCTCGATGCGCTGTTTCCGTTCGGGGCGGAAGGCACCACCAGCTGGCTGCGTGCTGCCGCAAGCGAGTTTGGCGTGGATGAGGCGCTGTTCGAAAGCGTCGTTGCGCCCGGCCGCGAACGCGCGCGCATCGCGCTGTCGAAACTGCGCCCGCAGCTTGAAGGCAAGCGCATCAGCTTCCTGCCGGATTCGCAGCTCGAAGTGCCGCTCGCGCGCTTCCTGCAGGACGAGCTGGGGATGGAACTGGTCGAGATCGGCACGCCCTATCTCCACCGCGCCCACCTCGCCCGCGAGCTCGACCGCCTTGGCGCGCATGTGCGCCTGTCCGAAGGCCAGCATGTCGAGCGCCAGCTCGACCGCGTGCGCGCCGACCGGCCCGACATCACCGTGTGCGGGCTCGGCCTTGCCAATCCGCTCGAAGCCGAGGGCTTCACCACCAAGTGGGCGATCGAACTCGTCTTCTCACCGATCCACGGCTTCGACCAGGCCGCGGATCTCGCCGAACTCTTTGCCCGGCCGCTGCGGCGCCGCGACATGCTGGAGGTCTAGGCGATGCAGCTGGCCGTGTGGACCTATGAAGGGCCGCCCCACGTGGGGGCCATGCGGGTCGCGACGGCCATGGAAAGGCTGCACTATGTGCTGCACGCGCCGCAGGGCGACACCTATGCCGACCTCTTGTTCACCATGATCGAGCGCCGTTCCAAGCGCCCTCCGGTGACTTACACCACCTTCGAGGCGCGCGATCTGGGCAAGGATACCGCGCAGATCTTCCAGGATGCCGCGCGCGAGGCTGTCACCCGCTTTGGGCCCCAGGCGATCATCGTCGGCGCCTCGTGCACCGCCGAACTGATCCAGGACGATCCGGCCGGATTGGCCGAGGCGATGGGCCTGCCCGTGCCGGCCATCCCGCTCGAACTGCCGAGCTATCAGCGCAAGGAAAACTGGGGCGCGGCCGAGACCTTTTACCAGATCGTCCGCACCCTTGCCGACAAGTCGGTGGTGCGGCCCCCACGTGAAGGCCGCCGGGCACGGGTCAATATCCTCGGCCCGACCGCGCTGGGCTTCCGCCACCGCGACGATCTGGTCGAGATCCGCAAGATTCTCGACACGCTGGGTGTCGAAGTGAACCTTGTTGCCCCGCTGGGCGCCACCCCTGAGGACATTGGCCGGATCGGCGCGGCCGACTTCAACATCGTCCTCTACCCCGAAATCGCAGATGAGGCCGCCCGCTGGCTCGAGCGCACTTTCGCGCAACCCAGTGTGCGGACCGTCCCTATCGGCGTGGGAGCAACCCGCTCCTTCATTGCCGACGTCGCCGAGCTGGCAGGTGCAGATCCCACGCCTGCCCTCGGCGACACCTCTTCCCGGATGCCGTGGTGGTCACGCTCGGTCGATTCGACCTATTTAACCGGCAAGCGTGTCTTCATTTTCGGTGATGCCACCCACGCCGTCGCCGCCGCCCGCATCGCCCGCGAGGAGCTGGGCTTCGAGGTGTGCGGGCTGGGCTGCTACAACCGCGAATTCGCCCGCGACATCCGCGCCGAGGCCGCGGCTTGCGGGGTCGAGCCGCTGATCACCGATGATCACCTCGCGGTCGAGGAAGCGATTGCCGCGTCCGCCTGCGAACTGGTGCTCGGCACGCAGATGGAGCGCCATATCGCCAAGCGCCTCGGCCTGCCCTGCGCCGTCATCAGCGCGCCCGTGCACGTCCAGGATTTCCCCGCGCGCCACTCGCCGCAGATGGGCTTTGAAGGTGCCAACGTGATCTTCGACACCTGGGTGCACCCGCTGGTGATGGGGCTGGAGGAGCACCTGCTCACCATGTTCCGCGAGGATTTCGAATTCGCCGACGAACACGGGCCGAGCCATCTCGCCGCTCATGCGCCGCGCGCCATGGCCCGCACCATCACCGCCGACGCGCTCGAGCCGGTCGCGCTCGCCCAGGTCGCCCTCGAGCCTGCGCCCGCCGCCGCTCGCACCACACCCGGCACACCGGCGTGGACCGCCGAGGCCGAACGCGAGCTGAGGAAAATCCCGTTCTTCGTGCGCGGCAAGGCGCGTCGCAACACCGAGAGTTTCGCGGTGCTCAAGGGGCGCGAGCAGATCGATCTCGAAACGCTCTACGATGCCAAGGCGCATTATGCACGGTAGCATCCCCTCGGCCTCCTCGCATGATCCCCGCGCCCTTGTGCGGGTGGTGATTGTGACGCTGGACAATCACCTCAAGGGTGCGGTCGGTCGCGCCGAGGCCAAGCTGGCGGCGGACAACATCCTGCTCTCGCTCCACGCCGCGTCCGAATGGGGCAGCGATCCGGCCGAGCTGGCGCGGGTCAACGCCGCCATCGCCGAAGCCGACATCGTCATCGTCACGATGATCTTCCTCGACGAGCAGATCCGCATGATCCTGCCCGCGCTCGAAGCGCGGCGCGAGGCCTGCGATGCGATGGTGTGCCTGATGTCGGCGGGCGAGATCGTGCGGCTCACCAAGATGGGCAATTACCGCATGGACGCGCCGGCCAAGGGCCCGCTCGCCCTGCTCAAGAAGTTGCGCGGCGGTTCGGGCAAGGATGGCAAGCCCGGCGGCAGTTCGGGCGCGGGGCAGATGAAGATGCTGCGCCGCCTGCCCAAGCTGCTGAAATTCATCCCCGGCACCGCGCAGGACGTGCGCGCCTATTTCCTCACCCTGCAATACTGGCTGGCCGGCTCTGACGAAAACGTGGTCGCCATGGTGCGCGCGCTGATCGATCGCTACGCCAGCGGCGAGCGCAGTTACCGGCGCGGCATCACCAAGGCGGCAGCGCCGATCGAATATCCCGAAGTCGGCGTCTATCATCCGCGCACCCAGCAACGCATTTCCGAAAGCCTGCGCCTGTTGCCGGCGGAAAAGGGCCGCGAGGGCACGGTCGGGCTGATCTTGCTGCGCTCCTATTTGCTGGGCCGCGACGCGGCGCATTATGACGGCGCGATTGCCGCCTTTGAGGCAGCCGGGCTAAAGGTCGTGCCGGTGTTCGCCAGCGGGCTTGATGCGCGCCCGGCGATCGAAAAGTTTTTCCTCGATCACGAAGGCCGACCGACGGTTGACGCCATCGTCAATCTCACCGGCTTCTCGCTGGTCGGCGGGCCGGCCTATAGCGATGCCGCGGCCGCGCGCGAGGTGCTGGGGCGGATGGACATGCCCTATCTTGCCGCCCACGCGGTGGAGTTCCAGACGATCGAGGACTGGGCGCTGAGCCAGCGCGGGCTGCTGCCGCTCGAAGCCACGCTGATGGTCGCCCTGCCCGAGCTTGACGGGTCGAGCGTGCCGTGCGTGTTCGGCGGCCGCGCCAGCGCCTCGGGTGCGGCGTGCAGGGGGTGCGAACGCCATTGCCCCTCGCAGGCAAGCGCCAAGCTGCGCCCGATGCAGACTTGCACCGAACGGGCCGAAGCGCTGGCCGCACGCACCGTCAAGCTGATCCGCCTTCGCAAGAGCGAGCGGGCGCAGCGCAGGCTCGCCATTGTGCTGTTCAACTTCCCGCCCAATTCGGGCGCGGTCGGCACGGCGGCCTTCATGAGCGTGCACGAATCGCTCTACGCGACGCTGCGCCGCCTGAAGGCCGAAGGCTACGATGTCGAGGTGCCCGACAGCCTTGAGGCGATGCAGGCGGCAATCCTCAAGGGCAATGCCGATCAATTTGGCACCGATGCCAATGTCGCCCATCGCATCCCCGCCGACGAGCACGTGCGGCGCGAGACGTTCCTTGCCGAAATCGAAGCCCAGTGGGGCCCGGCGCCCGGCAAGCAATTGTCCGACGGCCGCAACATCCAGATCCTCGGCGCGCAGTTCGGCAATGTCTTCGTCGGCATCCAGCCCGCCTTCGGCTATGAAGGCGATCCGATGCGGCTGCTGTTTGAAGGCCGCTTCGCACCGACCCACGCGTTCAGCGCCTTCTATCGTTATCTCAGGGAAGATTTCGGCGCCCACGCAGTGCTGCATTTCGGCACGCATGGCGCGCTCGAATTCATGCCCGGCAAGCAGGCCGGAATGTCAGGGGCGTGCTGGCCCGAGCGGCTGATCGGCGATCTGCCCAATTTCTATCTCTACGCCGCCAACAACCCGACCGAAGGAATGCTGGCCAAGCGCCGCTCGGCGGCGACGCTGATCAGCTACCTCACTCCGCCGCTGGCGCAGGCCGGGCTCTACAAGGGGCTGTCGGAGCTCAAGACCAGTGTCGAACGCTGGCGGCTGACGCAGGAGGATCCCGATCACGCCGATGAACGCGCCGATCTCGAAGCGCTGATCGCCGACCAGTGCGCCGCGCTCGATATCGAATATGATGCGATCGGCGAACTCGCCACCAAGCTCTACGAGCTGGAAGAAACGCTGATCCCGCATGGCCTGCACATTCTGGGCAAGAACCCCGAAGGGCAGGAACTCGAAGACATGCTCGATGCGATGGTCGAGGCAGCCGGCGGGCCGGACAAGGCCGAACGGGCCGAACTTGCCGCGAAGATCGCGTCGTCGGACGAGTTGGGCGCGCTGATCCACGCGCTCGACGGGGGCTATGTCCCGCCGGCCCCCGGGGGCGATGTGGTGGCCAATCCGGACGTTTTGCCCACCGGGCGCAACATCCACGGCTTCGATCCTTTCACCCTGCCCTCGACCTTTGCCTGCAAGCTCGGATCGGAACAGGCCGAACGCCTGATCGCGCGCCATGTCGAAAGCGGCCAACCCTTTCCTGAAAACATCGCGATGGTGCTGTGGGGCACGGACAACATGAAGTCCGAAGGCGTGCAGATCGCGCAGGCCATGACGCTGATGGGTGCGCGGCCGCGGCGCGATTCCTATGGCCGGCTGTGCGGCGCGGAACTGATCCCGCTCGAAGAACTCGGTCGCCCGCGCATCGATGTGGTGATGACGCTGTCGGGCATCTTCCGCGACCTGCTGCCGATGCAGATCCGGATGCTTGCCGAAGCCGCGCTGATCGCCAGCACCGCCGACGAGCCGCTGGAGGCGAACTTCATCCGCAAGCACACGCTGGCGCAGATGGCAAAGCACGATTGCGATCTCGAAACCGCAGCGCTCAGGGTGTTTTCCAATGCCGAGGGTGCCTACGGCGCCAACGTCAACCAGATGATCGACGGCGGTACCTGGGCCGATCCGGACGAACTCGCCAACGCCTTCGAGACGCAAAAAGGCTTCGGCTACGGCATTGCGGGCCGTCCGGTGCAGCGCCGCGACATCTTTCAGAGCGCGCTCAGCACGGTCGATTTCACCTATCAGAACCTCGAAAGCATCGAACTGGGCATCAATGATGTCGACCAGTATGTCGACGGGCTTGGCGGAGTGGCGCGCTCGGTTGCCAGAGCCAGGGGGGCAGACGCGCCGGTCTATATCCTCGATGCCACCCGCGGGAAGCCCAAGGTGCGCACCCTGGCCGAACAGATCGACCTTGAAGCGCGCACCCGCACGCTCAACCCGAAGTGGTACGAAGGCCTGCTCGAACATGGCTATGAAGGCGTGCGCCAGATCGAAGGCCACGTGAATTCGACCTTTGGCTGGTCGGCCACCACCGGGCAGGTCGCGCCGTGGGTTTACCAGAAGATTTCCGAGACCTTCGTGCTCGACGAGGCGATGCGGCGGCGGCTGGCGCAGCTCAATCCCAAGGCCTCGGTGCGCATGGCCAATCGCCTGCTCGAAGCCTGCGACCGCCATCTGTGGGAACCTGATGAAGCCACTCTCGCGGCGCTGCGCGAGGCCAATGACGAACTCGAGGACCGCCTGGAAGGCGTGTTCGCGGGCGACTGAACGAGGGATCCAATCACATGAACCTGCATTCTCCTGCATCCGGCTTCAGGCCCCCAGACGGCGAAGGCTCGGTGCAAGTCCGGCTTGACCCGTCCGATCGCATCGGCACAGCCAAGGTGTTCGCGGTCTATGGCAAGGGTGGGATCGGCAAATCGACCACCTCGTCGAACCTTTCGGCCGCTTTCTCGAAACTTGGCCACCGGGTGCTCCAGATCGGCTGCGATCCCAAGCACGATTCCACCTTCACGCTCACCAAGAAGCTGATGCCGACGGTGATCGATGTGCTGGAAACGGTCGAATTCCACGCCGAGGAACTGCGGCCCGAAGACTACATGTTCGAAGGCTATAACGGGGTGATGTGTGTCGAGGCGGGCGGGCCGCCGGCGGGCACCGGCTGCGGCGGCTATGTGGTGGGCCAGACGGTCAAGCTACTCAAGCAGCACCACCTGCTCGAAGAAACCGACGTGGTGATCTTCGACGTGCTGGGCGATGTGGTGTGCGGCGGGTTTGCCGCGCCCTTGCAGCACGCCGAACGCGCGATCGTGGTGGCGGCCAATGATTTCGACAGCATCTTCGCGATGAACCGCATCGTCGCGGCGATCGGCGCGAAATCCAAGAATTACGACGTGCGCCTGGCCGGCGTGGTCGCCAACCGCAGCCGCGAAACCGACGAGATCGACCGTTTCTGCGATGCGATCGGGATGCAGCGGCTCGCGCATTTCCGCGATGTCGATGCGATCCGCCGTTCGCGCCTGAAGAAATGCACCTTGTTCGAGATGGGCGAGGATCCCGAGGTGATCGAGGCCCAGAACGAATATCTGCGCCTTGCCCAGATGCTGTGGGACGGGGTGGAACCTTCGCTGGCCCGGCCAATGAAGGATCGTGATATCTTCGACTTTCTGGGGTTCGAATGATGGCGAGCCGGCTGTCCTCCCGCTATGACCACCAGCGCGAGGCGCTGGCGACCTATTTCGACAGCACCGCGCGGCAGGCATGGATCGATCTGACCTCCGACGCCAAGGTCAGCGGCATCCGCGCCACGGTGCGCGCCGGGCGCGATGCGATGCGCGCCACGTTGCTCGACTGGCTGCCCGAAGATCTGCGCCGCACCAAGGTGCTCGATGCCGGCTGCGGCACCGGGGCGCTGACGGTGGCGGCGGCGTGCCGCGGCGCGGAAGTGACGGGAATCGATGTTGCGGGCGGACTGATCGAAGTCGCGCGCGAGCGCACGCCGTCATTCATCGGCCATGGCCGCATCCACTGGCGCGCGGGCGACATGCTCGATCCGCAGCTGGGCACCTTCGATCATGTGGTGGCGATGGACTCGCTGATCCATTACCAGCCTGAGGATCTGGTCACCGCCCTCAGCGAACTGGCGCAGCGCACCACGCGTTCGATCCTGTTCACCTTTGCCCCGCGCACCCCGCTGCTGGTGGCGATGCACAATATCGGCAAGGTCTTTCCCAAGTCCGATCGTTCGCCCGCCATCGTGCCGACCGCCGAGGCCGACATCCGCGCGCGGCTCGCCGTCCTGGGTGGCTGGCGCATTGGCCGCACCCGCCGCATCGCCAGCGGGTTTTATACCTCGCAGGCGCTGGAACTGGTGAGGTGCGGATGAAACCCGCCGACCGCCCTCAGGCACCGCACTGGACCGAGGTGGCGTTCCGCCTCCTGCCGTTTGCGGATGCGGCCAGTGCGGACCTGCCACTGGGGCGGTTGCTGCGGCTGTCGCTGTTCCAGGTGACGGTCGGGATGGCGACGGTGCTGCTCAACGGCACGCTCAACCGCGTGATGGTGGTCGAACTCGGCACGCCGACCTGGCTGGTGGCGCTGCTGATCGCGGTGCCGTTGCTGGTGGCGCCGTTCCGCGCGCTGATCGGGCACAAGTCCGACACGCACCGTTCGGTGCTGGGCTGGCGGCGCGTGCCCTATATCTGGTTCGGCACGCTGATGCAGTTCGGCGGTCTGGCGATCATGCCCTTTGCGCTGCTGCTGCTCGGCATCCCCGATCGCTTCGAAATCGGTCTGGTCGCGGCCACGGCCGCCTTCCTGCTGACCGGCACGGGCTTCCATGTCACCCAGACCGCCGGCCTTGCGCTGGCAACCGATCTTGCGCCCGAAGACAAGCGTCCGCGCGCGGTGGCGATGCTCTATGTCATGCTGCTGATCGGCATGATGTTCGCTGCCTTCGTGATCGGCGGTGTCCTGCTGGATTACAGCCCCACCAGGCTGGTGCAGGTGATCCAGGGCTGCGCGGTGTTGACCATCATTCTCAATGTCAGCGCCCTGTGGAAGCAGGAGGCGCGCAACCCCAAGGCAACCGCGCCCGATCGCGAAACGCCGCGCTTCTCGGACCTGTGGCAGGCCTTCGTCAAGGATGGCCGCAACGCCCGGCTGCTGGTGGCGATCGGGATCGGGGCGATGGGCTTTGCGATGCAGGATGCGCTGCTCGAACCCTATGGCGGGGAAATCCTCGGCCTGTCGGTCGGGGCGACCACCGGGCTGACGGGGGCCTGGGCGCTTGGCTCGCTGCTCGGTTTCATGCTGTCGGGCCGCTTGCTGGGCCGCGGCTGGGATCAGCTGCGGCTGGCCGGCGCGGGCCTCGTGATCGGGATCAATGCCTTTCTGCTGGTGCTGTTCGCCGGGCCGCTTTCAGCGGCGGCGATGCTGTACTGCGGGGCGCTGGGGATCGGGCTGGGGCTTGGGCTGTTCTCGGTCGGCACGCTGATGGAGGCGATGGCGATCGCCAGAAGCGAGACCGCAGGCCTCGCGCTGGGCGCATGGGGCGCGGTGCAGGCGAGCTGCGCGGGCCTGGGCATTGCGGCGGGCGGCCTGCTGCGCGACGCGATTGCCGCGCTGGTGCAAGGCGGCGCCGCGCCGGTCAGCGTCGCCACCCGCGCGAGCGGCTATGCCACGGTCTACACCATCGAGATTGCCCTGCTTCTGGCAGGACTCGCCGCGCTGGGGCCGCTTGTCGGCCTGCGGCGCCACCGTTCTCCCGAGGATGCCGACCTGCCGGGGCAGCCCTTCGGCCTGAGGGAGTTTCCGACATGATGATCTGTGCCCGCCCGTCCAACATCCTGCCCGGCTTCGCCTCAGCCGACCTATTCCACGAAAGGAACGTGAAATGAACCACGCCTATATTGTCGGCACCTTCGATGTGGCCGAACTCGCCTTTCTGCTGTTCTTCGGCTTCTTTGTCGCGCTGGTGTTCTACCTCAACAAGGAAAGCCGCCGCGAGGGCTACCCGCTCGAGGACGAGCAGACCGGCAGGATCCACCCCGGCAGCCTGTTCGACGGGGAAAAGAAGACCTTCCAGCTGCCGCACGGCCGCGGCACCTATGTGCCCGAAGATGTCCCCCGCGACGATATCAACGTTCCCGCCGTGCAGGCCTTCCGCGCCGCCGGTGCTCCCTGGGTGCCGACCGGCAATCCGATGAAGGACGGCATGGGCCCGGCTGCCTGGGCCAACCGCGCGAAATATCCCGATCTGACCTTCGATGGCCGCCCGCGCATCGTGCCAATCGCCGACAGCCACGAGCTGATCGTCTCGCCCAACGATCCGCAACTGATCGGCTGGCCGGTGGTTGCCGCCGACGGTGTGACCGTGGGCAAGGTGAGCGATATCTGGGTTGACCAGGCCGAGCACATCATCCGCTATCTCGAAGTCGAGACCAACAGCGGCAGGAAGGTGCTCGCCCCGATGATGGTCGCGGCGGTGCACGGCAACAGCCTGATCGACGCGCTGCTGCCGGTCGTCGAGGACAAGCCCCGGTTCGTCGAGATCGATGCCATCACCGCCGCCCAGTTCGAGGACGCGCCCACGCTCGAAACCCCAGGCATCATCACCCGCTACGAGGAAGACCGCGTGCAGGCCTACTTTGGCGGTGGCTACATGTATGCAACCCCGGAAAGGGCTGAACCGTGGCTGTGATCGACACCGCGCAGCCGACAGCGACGGGGCTGGCACTGGCTGCCGGGATTGACCACGCCGAGCTGGAAAACGACGGGCCGACCGCCCACGGTGACCGGCTCGGCACGCCGGCTCCGGATGAAAAGGTGCTGTGGAAGGGGCGCCCTGGCGTGAGCCTGCTGGCGCGCACCGCGTTCCATGCCCACACGGCCGGGCTGTACATGGGCGCGCTTGCCGTGATCGGCCTTGTGCTGGACAATACCGGTGCGGCACTGTTTGCCGCCGCCGCCGGGGTGGTGCTGGTGGCGCTGCTCTATCTGCTCGCCTGGCGGAGCGCACGCAGCACGCTCTACATCCTCACCGACACGCGCCTGATCATGCGTATCGGCATGGCGATCGAGACGCGCATCAACCTGCCTCTGAAGCAAATCAAGGCCGCGCATCTGCGCCAGCGCCCCGGCGGCCATGGCGACATCGCGCTCGAACTCGGCGGCGAGCGGCTGCTGGGCTATGTCCTGCTGTGGCCGCATGTGCGCCCGTGGCACTATGCCATGCCCCAGCCGATGCTGCGCGCCGTGCCCGAGGCCGCAGCGCTGGCGCAGACCATCGCCCAAGCGCGTGCGCGCTATGGCGAAATCAGCCGGAATTTGACCGGGATCAAGGATCAGGCGGCTGCACCCCGCCACCATGCCCCGGTTGCTGCTCCGGCGATTGGGCGGGCAGCGATGCTGAAACGTGCAGGCGATGCCAGCCTTGGCGACAAGGGACTGGAAGGGGCACCGGCATGATCGTTCGCGAATACGAAAAGGACGAAGTCACCGTCCACAAGGTGCCGCTGATGCTGATGGGCGGGATCGTGCTGATCTCGCTTGCGCTCACCGCCTCGGTCCGGCTCGGCTTTTTCGAACGCAGCGCCGTGCCCGAAGTGTCCCGCGCCGAAAAAGGCATCCAGCCGGTGGCAACGCGCACCTTGCGCTTCTTCGACGAACCCGATGGCACGGTTCGGGTGGAAGACGGGAACCGCACCATGGTGCTTGGCCGCTTCACCCCCGGCCAGGGCGGTTTCGTCCGCGCCACGGTCCGCAGCCTCGTCCACCAGCGCCGCATCCGCGATATCGGGGCCGAGGTGCCCTTCGAGCTGACCGAATGGGACGATGGCGGCATGACGCTGCGCGATCCGGCCACCGGTTTCCGGGTCGAGGTGTCATCGTTCGGGCCGGATAACCGCGCGGTCTATGCCGCGATGCTGCCAGAAAAGGAGGCGCGCTGATGGCGCTGCTGTTCCTCGGCCAGGGCCCGCGCTCGTTCGACGTGCCCTGCACCATCACGGTGGAGCAGAGCCCCGAGCACTTCCACGCCCATGTCGATCTGGCCGATGATGTTGACATCCGGCCGGGCGACAAGGTGCGTGTGCACGGCGCGCCGATTTCGATCCCGTTTGGCAGTCGCGAAGTGTTCCGCCGCACCGCCACCATCACCCGCGCCGGCCGCTTGACCAGCGCGATGATCCGGCTGGCGGCCTATTTCGACCTGACCGAACTTTACGAAGTCAGCTTCAATGCCGGGAGGATCAAATGAACGCCTACAAGCCGATGACCAGCGAAGAGGCGATGGCAATCGCCACGCAGGACACGATGCTGACCCCGCGCTTCTACACCACCGATTACGACGCATTGGATGCAATCGATGTCAGCCCGGTGCGGGACGAATGGGATCAGCTGATCGCCGACATGGTGGGCGATCCCAACAAGCTGCACTTCAAGCGCAACGACAGCTTCAAGGGCGTGATCGAGGGACTGGAGCCGGCGCTGCGGCGGGAATTCACCGACTTCCTCGTCAGCTCGATGACATCGGAATTCTCCGGCTGCGTGCTCTATGCCGAAATCGCCAAGCGCACCAAGAACCCCGATGTGAAGCAGCTGTTCCGGCTGCTCGCGCGCGATGAAAGCCGCCATGCCGGTTTCATCAACGAATGCCTCAAGGATGCCGGCATCGGGGTCGATCTGGGCTATCTGACCAAGACCAAGAAATACACCTACTTCCAGCCGAAGTTCATCTTCTATGCGGTCTATCTGTCGGAGAAGATCGGCTACGCGCGCTACATCACCATCTACCGCCACCTGGCGCAGAACCCGCAATACAAGTTCCACCCGATCTTCGACTGGTTCGAGGAGTGGTGCAACGACGAGTTCCGCCACGGCGAGGCCTTCGCCATGCTGCTGCGTTCGGATCCGAAGCTGCTGGAAGGCGCCAACAAGCTGTGGGTGCGCTTCTTCCTGCTGTCGGTTTATGCGACGATGTATGTGCGCGATCACAACCGCCCGGTGTTTCACGCCGCGCTGGGACTCGATCCGACCGAATATGACTACAAGGTGTTCGCGATCTGCAACCAGATCGCCCGCCAGGTTTTCCCGGTCGAGCTTGATATCGATGCCCCTGCCTTCCGCCGCCAGATGGATGCCCTGCGGCTTGCCGCGGCGCGGATCGAAGCAGGCAAGGAGCGCGGCGGGATTGTCGGCCTCGCGCAGCGCGTCCGCGGCATGGCCGGCGCGGGCCTCGCCTTTGCGCGGATGTATCTGCAACGCCCCCGCCCGAACGCCCTGCCACGTTCGATCCGGTTGCAGCCGGCGTGGTAAGCTGGGAAGGCCATATTGTGCCGTTCATCGTGACGGTGGCGATCTGGTTCATCGCCACCGGCCTGATCGCATGGGCGGATAACCGCGAACGTTCGACCTTCACCCGCGCGATGATGATTGGCGGCGTTGCCGGCATCGCCGGGCTGATCGTGATTCTCATCGCTTCGCTTTCGGCCGAGGTGTGGGCGGTCTATCTTGCCTTCATCGGCGCGCTGATGGTGTGGGGCTGGCATGAACTCGCTTTCCTCACCGGGGCCGCTGCCGGGCCGCGCCGGGGGCTGGCCGATCCGGGGCTTGCCGGGATCGCGCGCTTCCGCCAGGCGGCGGCCACCGTGATGCATCACGAGGTTGCGCTGGCGCTTACCGCGCTACTGCTGATTTCGCTCTCGTGGACTGCACCCAATCAGATCGGTGCGACGGTATTTGTGTTGATGTTCGCGATGCGGCTGACGTCGAAGATCAACCTGTTCGTGGGAGTGCCCAACAGCTCGTCGGAAATGCTGCCTGAGCATCTTGCCTATCTCAAGACCTATTTCGGCCGCAACCGCCTGACCATGGTGCTGCCGGCCTCGATCCTCGGCATCGTGGCGGTGACATGGTGGTTCGCGCAGATGGCGCTGGCAGCACCGGTGGGCAGCGCCGAGATGGTCGGCGCGAGCCTGCTCGCCACGCTGGCGCTGCTCGGCGTGCTCGAACACCTGTTTCTGGCTCTGCCATTCCGCGACGGAATGCTGTGGGGCTGGGCCTTGCCCCGGCGCAAACCCGCTGCAAACACCACCCGCAATTGAGAACATAATCGTGCAAACAAAGGGAAACCCCATGGACTTCGAAGCCTTCTTCGCCAGCGAGCTGGACAGCGTGCGCGCAGACGGACGGTATCGCGTCTTCACCGATATCAAGCGCCATCGCGGCAAGTTCCCGCACGCCACGCGCTTCCTTAAGGAGGACACCCAGGCGGTCACCGTGTGGTGCTCGAACGACTATCTCGGCATGGGCCAGCACCCCAAGGTGCTCGAAGCGATGCACAAATGCCTTGACGAATGCGGCGCGGGCGCGGGCGGCACCCGCAACATTTCGGGCACGAACCACTATCACGTACTGCTCGAACGCGAGCTGGCCGATCTCCACCACAAGCAGGCCGCGCTGCTGTTCACCTCGGGCTATGTCTCGAACTGGGCGGCCCTTGGCACGCTGGCGGGCAAGATTCCGGGCTGCGTGGTGTTTTCCGACGCGCTCAATCACGCCTCGATGATCGAGGGCATCCGCTACAGCCGCGCGCCCTACAAGATCTGGCGCCACAATGATGTCGAACACCTCGACGAACTCCTGTCGATGTATGGCCCCGAGGTGCCCAAGCTGGTCGCCTTCGAAAGCGTCTATTCGATGGACGGCGACATTGCCCCCATCGCCGAAATCCTCGACGTGTGCGAAAAGCACGGCGCGATGAGCTATATCGACGAAGTCCACGCCGTGGGCCTTTATGGCCCAAGCGGCGGCGGCATTGCCGAGCGCGAGGGGCTGATGGATCGCATCACCGTGATCGAAGGCACGCTCGGCAAGGCGTTCGGGGTGATGGGCGGCTATATCGCAGCCAGCGCCAACCTCGTCGATTTCGTCCGCAGTTTCGCCAGCGGGTTCATCTTCTCGACCGCCCTGCCGCCGGCCGTGGCCGCGGGCGCAGCGGCAAGCATCCGCCATCTCAAGACCAGCAGCGCCGAGCGCGAGCTGCATCAAAAGCGGGTGGCACAGGTGCGCCGCGCGCTCGACATCATGGGCATTCCGCACCTCGACAACCCGAGCCACATCATCCCGGTGATGGTAGGCGATGCCAAGAAGTGCAAGATGATCAGCGACTGGCTGATGGACAATCACGGCATCTACGTGCAGCCGATCAATTACCCGACCGTGCCGGTGGGCACCGAGCGGCTACGGGTCACGCCCTCGCCGGTGCACAGCGACGGCGATATCGACCGGCTGATCAAGGCCTTGAGCGAGATCTGGTCGCATTGCGAACTGGCCCGGATGGAAAAGGCCGCCTAGGGCGCGGGCCCAACGTCACCCGATGCCCGGTTCTCCCCTGGACGGGAGTGCGCGAGGGCCGCCGCCTTGGGGGAGGCAGCCGCCCTCTTTGCCTCGCGGCCAGCGTGGCCCCCACCCCTGCGTCCTCGCCCGGCGCTCAGGGCAAGCTCACTTCACCGGGATGAACCGCACCGCCACCCCGCCCGAGGCCGCCAGCCACACCGCGAAATTCTCCCCGCCGGTGACAATCTTCTCCTCGATCACGATGGCATAGGGGTTGGTATCCCAATGCGCGTCCGGCCCGTCGCGGTAAATTTGCGCGCGATATTTGCGGCCCTTTTCGAGGAAGGTCAGCGGCAGTGACAGATCGCGCGGGTTCTCGTCGGTCACCGCGCCAAGGAACCATTCCTTGGACTTCCGCCCCTGGCGCGCGATCGCGACATATTGGCCCACTTCGCCGGCGAGCGCGATCGACTCCTCCCAGTCGGCCTCGACATCCTTGATGAACTGGAAGGCGTCGAGGCGCTTCTCGTAATTCTCGGGCAGGTCGGCGGCCATCTGCAGCGGCGAGTAGATCGTCACATAGGTGGCGAGCTGCTTGGCCAGCGTCGTCTGCGGACGGTTCCTGGGGTCGCCGCGCGGCATGTCGGGGCGCACCGGGGGGCGTTCGTTGGGCCTGAGATCGAAGATGCCCGGCGTGTAATCGAACGGCCCGGCGAGCAGCGCGGTGAAGGCCAGCATCGGCTCGTGGCTCGGCGGGTTGGGCGGCGATCCCCAGGCGTTGAACTCCATCCCCCGCGCACCCTCGCGCGTCATCCAGTTGGGGTAGGTGCGCCTGAGACCCGTGTCCTTGACCGGCTCGTGGGTATCCATCGCGATCTTGCGCGCGGCGGCGGCCTTGATCACCTTCATGTGGTGATCGATCATCCGCTGGCTGTCGTAATATTCGTAGTGGCGGATGCCCTTGTCATCCACCCACACGGCATCGCCCGCATCCGAGACATAGCCTGACTTGACGTAGTGCGAGCCGATCGCCTTGACCAGATCGAGCGCGGCTTCGAGCTGGTTTTCGTAATTGGTGAGATTGGCCGAAGTCTCGTGGTGGACGATGATCTGCACGCCCTTGGCCGCGGCATATTGGCTCAGGGCCTTGATGTCATAGTCGGGATAGGCCTCGGTGAAGCTGAACGTGTCGCCATTGTTGAACCAGTCGCCGTCCCAGCCCTTGTTCCAGCCTTCCACCAGCACCCCGGCAAAGCCGTGCCTGGCGGCGAAATCGATGTAGCGCTTGGTCTCCTCGGTGGTGGCGCCGTGATACTTGTCGCTCGCCCAGGTGCGATCATTGATGTGCATCGCCCACCAGATGCCGACATATTTGCCGGGCCTGGCCCAGGAGACATCGCCGAGCTTGTTCGGCTCGTTCAGGTTGAGAATGATATCGGAATTGATCAGCCCCACCGCCTCGCGCGCGATCTGGATGGTGCGCCACGGGGACGTGAACGGGGCCTTGGTCTTCACCTTCGGCCCGCCCGCCCAGTTCCTGAGGTTTGCCTGGAAATTGCCCGGGCGCAGCTGATCGAGCGACATCGCGGAATAGTCCACCAGCGCGGCCTCGTGGATCGCGAAGTGGATGCCGGAGGTGGTGCGGAAGGTGGACGGGGTGTGGGCATCGTCCACCTGCCCGGCAGGCGCGATGCGGTAGATATATTCGTTGCGGTTGAATTCGTCGGACGGCGTGTACCACATGGTGGTTTTCTCGCCGACGCCGAACTGAGTCAGCTCCTCGACGATGGCGATATCGCCTTCGAGCGCAGGCTGCGCGGGCAATTCGTAGCGAAAGCCGATGCCGCTATCGAAGGCGCGCAAACGCACGATCATCTCACGCGCCGGGCCGTCGGCTGCGGTGCGAAAGGTGACGGCGAGCTCATTGTGCTGATCGCGCACCAGCCGCCGCTCGCCCCACGGCTGCTCCCAGGTCGTGTCCTTGCTCGCGCGGGTCGAGGCGGCGATGGCCATGCCGCGTTCGAAGCCGTGGTGCTGGGCGAACAGCATGCCCAAACGCGAGGGGGCGATCACCTGCTCGCCCTCATAGCTGACGGCATAGGTCGCAAGGCCCCCGTCGTCGCTGACGGTAACGGTAATTTTGCCATCGGGCGAGGCGAGTGTCAGGCTCTCAGCATGGGCAGGGGCAGCCGCCCCCATCGCTGCCCACGCGATCGCGGCCAGCGCTACCAGTGGTTTCCAGTGCGTCGTCATGCGTCCCTCTCCTGCGGCCACGGCGGGGCCGCCTCACTTGCTTTCAACGAAAATGCGGTAGCCCCATGCGGGCAGATCGAGTGTCTCGTCGCCTGCGAAGGTAATGGCCGCGCCGGTGAGCGCGTCGGTGTAGCGGCCGTGGTGGCGCGCCTGCGTGAAACTTACAGCGTGCGGGCGCGGCGAGAGGTTGAACACCGCGAACACCCGCGCGCCCTTCGGCCCGCGCGTGAAGGCATAGACATCGGCCGTCTCGCTGGTCGGCACCTCGACCATGGCCGCGCCAAAACGGCCGTTGTGGAGCGCGCGCGCCTCGGTCTTGAGCGCGCTCAGCCTGGCGAACAGCGCGGCGTGCCGGCCATCCTTCCAGACAATCGGATCGCGCTCGAAGAAGGCGAGCTGGCGGTCGTTATCGGCTTCCTGCCCGTTGTAGATCAGCGGCAAGCCGCTTCCCACAAACGACAGCGCAATCGCTGCCTCGTAGGCCTCGCCGTAAATCTGCGCCGCCACGCCGTCCCACGAATTCTGGTCGTGGTTCTCGGTATAGACCATCCGCATCGCCGCGTGCGGCCAGGTCTCGAGCTGCCCGGCATAGTAGCCGCGGATCGGCCCCGCGCCCTCGCCGCTTTTGACGAGGTGCTGCATCGCCTCCTTCCAGCCCCAGCCATAGGTGGCATCGAAGGCGCGGGCGTGGAGATCGCGCTGCTCCCATTCGGCGAGCAGGAAGACCGGCTTGAGCTTGTCGAGTTCGGCGCGGGCGGTGTCCCAGAAGTCGGTGGGCACATAGCCGGCGACATCGCAGCGGAACCCGTCGATCCCGAATTCGCGCACCCAATAGACGAGGCTCTCGGTCATGTAGCGCCTGAGGCCGGGCTGGCTGTAGTCGAAGTCGGCCACGTCCGACCAGTCGGTGCCCGCCGGCGATGTCAGCGCGCCTTCGGGGGTGCGGGTGTACCATTCGGGATGGCTTTGCGTCAGCGGATTGTCAGTGGCCGAATGGTTGGCGACCCAGTCGAGGATCACCTTCAGCCCCAGCCGGTGCGCCTCGCTGACGAAAGCGCGCAAGTCGGCCTCGGTGCCCAGCTCGGGATTGACCGCGCGATAATCGCGCACGGCATAGGGGCTGCCGAGCGAGCCTTTCCGGTTCGCCTCGCCGATCGGGTGGATCGGCATCAGCCAGATGATATCGACCCCCAGCGCGGCCAGCCGCGGCAAGTGCTTCTGCGCCGCCTTGAAGGTGCCCTCGGAGGTGAACTGACGGGTGTTGAGCTGGTAGAGCACCGCATCGGCCGTCCAGCTCGCGTTCTGCACCTGCACCACCTCGCGCGGGGTGTAATCCGGCTCGGCCAGTGCGGGGCTTGCCGCGAGCGCCGCGGCCAGCAGCGCGAGCGCGCGCCGCCTCATGCGCCCTGCTCCTTCACCAGCAGCGTCGCCGCCGCCGCCAGCACAAAACTCACCGCCGCGATCACCATCGCGTAGATCGGCGCTCCGCCAAACAGGTTGGTGACAAGGAAACCGAGCAGCGTTGCCGCGAGCAGTTGCGGCACCACGATGAAGATGTTGAACACCCCCATGTAGATGCCCATCTTTTCCGGCGGAACCGAGCCTGCAAGGATCGCATAGGGCAGCGAGACGATCGAGGCCCAGGCAATGCCCAGCCCGATCTGCGGCACCCACAGCAATCCCGGATCGCGGATCAGCAGCATCGCGGCAAAGCCGGCCGCGCCCAGCATGAGGTTGAGCGCGTGGAGGCGCGTGCGATCTAGCTTCGCGGCCACCACCACGAAACCGAGCGCGGCGGCAGCGGCAAGCCCGTTGCGGACCGATCCCATCAGGCTCCACCAGTCGGCCCCGTCCTGATAGGCGGCGCTGGCCGCATCGCGCGCGCCGAAGTGGTATTCGGTCACCCCCGGCGTGCCGTAGATCCACAGCGCGAACATCGCAAACCAGCTGAAGAACTGCACCACCGCAAGCTGGCGCATGGTTCGGGGCATGGCGAATAGATCGCCCACGACTTCCATGAAGCCGTTGTTGTCACGCCCCCGACGGCGCAGGGCGCTGGCGATCAGCTGGATCATGCCGAAGCCGGCGATAAGCGCAGCCAGCACGTAGAGATCCTTGGCGACCTCGATGGTGCCCAGAAACGCCGGACGGCTTTCGCCGCGCGCCAACGCCACAAGGCCCGCGACAAGCGCTCCGGCGAAAAGCCACACGATGCCGCCGCGCGCGAACTGCCCCGCGCGGCGCTGCCCGCCGCCAGACCGCGCGCCCGCCGTCCCGCCGCTTGCCGCCGCGAACCCGGCCAGCTCCTGCGGCGAATATTCCTTCGTGGTGAACACCGTCCAGCACACCGCCGCCAGCAACGCCGCCCCGCCGATATAGAACGACCAGCGCACGGTTTCGGGGATCTGGCCCTCGGGCGCGACATTGCTGAGGCCGAGCCAGTTGGTCATCACCCACGGCAGCGCGCCCGCCAGCACCGCACCGGTGCCGATGAAAAAGCTTTGCATCGCATAGCCCATCGTGCGTTGCCGGTCGGGCAGATTGTCACCAACGAAGGCGCGGAACGGTTCCATCGTGATGTTGAGCGAGGCGTCCATCACCCACAGCATCCCCGCCGCCACCCACAGCGCCGGCGCATTGGGCATGACAAACAGCGCGAGGCCGGCGAGCAGCGCGCCGATCAGGAAGAACGGCCGGCGACGCCCCCAGCGCGGACTCCACGTCTTGTCCGACAGGTGGCCGATGATCGGCTGCACGATCAGCCCCGTCATCGGCGCGGCGATCCACAGGATCGCCAGCTCACCGACATTGGCTCCCAAAGTCTGGAAGATGCGGCTGACATTGCCGTTCTGCAGCTCGAAACCGATCTGGATGCCGAGAAAGCCGAAGCTCATGTTCCAGATCTGACCGGCGCTCATCGCAGGCTTATGGCCGGCTTGCGTCATGCGATTCATGTCCTCTCCCCGCCTATCCCGCCCCTGCCGGGGTGACGCGGCGCTCCGCGGGCTGTAGCATCCCGGCATTCTTTGTTCAGACTGTCCCGCCCGGCCCGCGCCGGACAGTCTGGACGCCCTGCAAAATTTTGCAAGAATCTTTCCGATTTTCGTCGAGAAAATTCGTAGTCTTGTCGAGAAGATCGATATTATATTCAATAAAACAATGCTTTAATTTTGGGTCACGGCCCGCAAGGCGACTCCTACAAAGATTTGCAAATCTTCTCCCATGCTGTCACAAATGCCGCCGGAGGGAATGGGGTCATGACGCGAATCCTCGTGGGGTTTACTGCTGCGCTGTGGGCGGGAACCGCCTTTGCGGGCGCTCCGGTTGCGGCTGAAACCGCGGCGCCGGCCCCGCTTGCCACCCCGATTGCCGAGCGCCAGCTCGAAGACGAAATCATCTACTTTGTCCTGCCCGACCGCTTCGCCAACGGCGATCGCCGGAACGACAAGGGCGGGTTGAAGGGCGGCCCCCTCGATCACGGCTTCGATCCGACCCACAAGGGCTTCTACCACGGCGGTGATCTCAAGGGCCTGACGGCAAAGCTCGACTATATTCAGGGGCTCGGTGTCACCGCCATCTGGTTCGCGCCGATCTTCAAGAACAAGCCGGTGCAAGGGCGTCCGGGCGAGGAAAGTGCGGGCTATCACGGCTATTGGGTGACCGATTTCACCAGCGTCGATCCGCATTTCGGCACCAATGTCGAGTTCAAGGCCTTCGTCGATGCCGCCCACGCGCGCGGCATGAAGGTCTATATGGACATCATCACCAACCACACCGCCGACGTGATCGACTATGCCGAGGGCGAACAGGCCGGCTATGCCTATCGCTCGAAGGGTGACTATCCCTTCTCGCGCAAGGGTGGCCCGGGCGGCGCTGCGATCAACGAAGGCTTCGCCGGCGACGACAATCCCGATCCTGCCAACTGGGCGCGGCTCACCGATCCCACCTTTGCCTATACCCCGGTGGTGAGCGAGGCGGAAAGACACGTGAAGGTGCCCACCTGGCTCAATGACGTGACGCTCTATCACAATCGCGGCAATTCGCACTGGATCGGCGAAAGCTCGGTTTATGGCGACTTCTCCGGCCTCGACGATCTCGCCACCGAGCATCCGCGCGTTGTCAGCGGCATGATCGACATCTACGGCGCCTGGATCGAGGATTACGGCATCGACGGCTTCCGCATCGACACCGCCAAGCACGTGAACCCGCAGTTCTGGCAGGCCTTCGTCCCCGCGATGCTGGCCCGCGCCAAGGCCAAGGGGATCGATCACTTCCACATCTTCGGCGAGATCGCCTACGAGGAACCCACCGCCACGCTCGCCGCGCAGGTGATGGCGCAAAGCGGCCTGCCTTATGCGCTCGACATGGGCTTTGCCAAGGCCGCGCAGCTGGTGGTGAGCGGCAAGGCACCCCCACGGCTGATGGCGGAACTGCTGCAACAGGACGCGATCTACCCCGGCGGACCGAACACCGCACTGGGCCTGCCGACTTTCCTTGGCAACCACGATTTCGGGCGCTTTGCGATGTTCGTCCGGGAGATGAGCGGATCGGAGGATGAAGCGACTTTGCTCGCGCGGGTGAAGCTCGGCCACGCGATGATGTTCGGCCTGCGCGGCGTGCCGACGGTCTATTACGGCGACGAACAGGGCTTCATCTCTGATGGCAATGACCAGCTGGCGCGCGAGGACATGTTCGCAAGCCAGGTCGCCGCCTACAACGACAACAACCTCGTCGGCAGCGACGCGACCACGGCGCAGAGCAATTTCGACACCGCCCACCCGCTCTACCGCGAGATTGCCGCGCTGGCCCGCGCCCGCACCACCAGCCCGGCCTTGCGGCGCGGTCTCAGCACCGTGCGCGCTTTCGCGGAGGCCGCCCCCGGCCTGCTCGCGGTCGAGCGCCATGATCCCGAAACCGGACAGCGTGTGCTGCTGGCGTTCAATACCGGCGCCTTGCCGCTTTCGCAGTCTGTCGAGGTCAGCTACCGCGCCACCGCCGTCGCGCCGTTGCTGGGTCAGTGCCCCGCCACGCTCGCCGCGCCGGGGACGATTGCGATCACTCTGCCGGCGTTCGGCTACGCTGCCTGCATTCTGGAGACGGACAAGTAATGGTTTCGGTTATGGCTGCGGCCAATCCTTTCTCTGCCGCAGGCGCGCTTGCATGGTGGCGCGGCGCGGTGATCTACCAGATCTATCCGCGCTCCTTCCGCGACACCAATGGCGACGGGATCGGCGACCTTGCGGGCATTGCCGAGGGGCTGGACTACATCGCCAGCCTCGGGGTCGACGGCATCTGGATCTCGCCCTTCTTCACCTCGCCGATGAAGGATTTCGGCTATGACGTGGCCGATTATTGCGGGATCGATCCGTCTTTCGGCACCTTCGCCGATTTCGACCGGGTGGTGGAAAAGGCCCACAGCCTTGGCCTCAAGGTGATTATCGATCAAGTCTATTCGCACACCTCGGACGAACACGCGTGGTTCCAGGAAAGCCGCGCAAGTCGCACCAATCCCAAGGCCGATTGGTATGTCTGGGCCGATCCCAAGCCCGATGGCTCGCCGCCGTCGAACTGGCAGTCGGTGTTCGGCGGCTCGGCCTGGCAGTGGGACGGGCCGAGGAAGCAATATTACCTGCACAATTTCCTGACCTCGCAGCCCGATCTCAACGTCCATAACCCAGCCGTGCAGGATGCGCTGCTGGATGTGGCGCGGTTCTGGCTGGCGCGCGGGGTCGATGGGTTCCGGCTCGATGCGCTGAACTTTGCGATGCATGATCCCGAATTGCGCGACAACCCGCCTTCGGGCATGCCGATGGAACAGGTGACACGCCCGTTCGACATGCAGATCAAGCGCTACAACCAGTCGCACCCCGATATCGTCGCCTTCCTCGAACGCATCCGCGCCACGATCGACGAATTTCCCGGCCGTTTCACCGTTGCCGAAGTCGGCGGGCCGGAGCCGCTGGCGGAAATGAAGGCCTTTACCGCAGGCGGCAAGCGGCTGGATTCGGCCTATAATTTTGATTTCCTCTACGCCCCGCGCCTCACCGCGCCGCTGGTGCGCGCGTCGCTGGCGCAGTGGAGCGGGGCGCCGGGCGAGGGCTGGCCGTCCTGGGCCTTCTCGAACCACGATGCCCCGCGCGCCGTTACCCGCTGGATGCGGGACGGCGACATGGCCCGCGCCGCACGCCTCAACCTGTTGCTGCTCCTGTCCTTGCGCGGCAATCCGATCATCTATCAGGGCGAGGAACTGGGCCTGCCGCAGGGCGAGGTTGCCTTCGAGGATTTGCTCGATCCCGAAGCCATCGCCAACTGGCCGCACACGCTGGGCCGCGACGGCGCGCGCACCCCGATGCCGTGGCAGGCGAACGCACCGCAAGCGGGCTTTTCCAGCGCCAACCGCACCTGGCTCAAGCGCGATCCGGCCCATGCCGCCTTCGCGGTCGATCGGCAGATGGCCGATCCGCAATCGACGCTGCACTATGCCCGGCAATTGCTGGCCCGGCGGCGCGAATGGTCCGCGCTGGCGCGCGGCGACATCACCCTGCTCGACACGCCCGAGGCGCTGGTGGCCTTCGTGCGGCGCGACCGAGATGGCGCGGTGCTGTGCGCCTTCAATCTCGGCGATGAGCTGCTCGAATGGCGCCCGCCGGAAGCCTTTGCGGCAGCCCGCCTGCTCGCCACCGAAAGCAGTGTCGGCGGGGCGGCGGGCAATCCGCCCATGGTGCTCGCGCCCGGTTCGGGTTACTGGGCGGCTGTGACAGCGGAGCACGCCTGACGATGAATGCAACCCGGTCCCCCTCGCGGCGCAGCGCCACGCTGGAGGATATTGCCCGCGAAGCCGGGGTGTCGGTCTCGACTGTCAGCCGCGCATTGAATGATAGTCCCTCGGTCAAGCGGCGCACCAAGCAGCAGATCTGGCAGATCGCGCGCGCGCGTGACTATGAATTCCGCGCCTCGATGCCCGCCGGGCCGAGCGGCGCGGATGCCACGATCGCGGTGGTGGTGCCCGCCCCGCAAGCGCGCGAGAGCCGGGTGGGCGATCCCTTCTTCCTCGAACTGCTGGCCGGCATCGCCGAGGCCGCGCGCGAGCGGAACGCCGACCTGCTGGTCAGCCACCTTTCCCCGCGGGCAAGCGAAGACCTCGATTACGCGATGAGCACCAGCCGCGCCACGGGGGTCATCTTCATCGGCCAGTCCTCGCTGCACCATGCCTTCAACGCGCTCGCCGCGCGCGACAACCGCTTCGTGGTGTGGGGCGCGGAGTTTCCCGATGCCCAATATTGCGCGATCGGTTCGGACAATGTCGCTGGCGGACGGCGCGCGACGGCACATCTGGCGCGGCTGGGGCGCAAGCGCATCCTGTTCCTCGGCGACACCGAAGCGCCCGAGGCCGAACAGCGCTGCCGCGGCTACCGTCAGGCGCTGGCACAAGCCGGTATCGCGGTGGATGAAAGCCTGATCGTGCCCGCCCAGTTCGAAGTCCATTCCGCCGAAGCCGCCATCCGCAGCGCGATTGCCCGAGGGCTGACTTTCGACGCGGTGTTCGCCGCTTCCGATCTCATCGCCATCGGCGCGATCCGCGCGCTCACCCGCTCGGGCCTGAGCGTGCCGGGCGATGTCTCGGTGGTGGGCTATGACAACATCCCCGCCGCCCGGCTTGTCACCCCGCAGCTGACCACTATCGATCAGGACGCCAACCTGGCCGGCCGGATGCTGGTGTCCAAGCTGATCGACAAGGGCGAGGGCCCGCCAATTTCCGAGCGGCTCGAAACCAGCCTGCTGATCCGCGAAAGCTGCGGGGGATGATGGCTGCGCCTGCCCCGCTCAAATCCATCGTCATCGTCGGCGGCGGCTCGGCGGGGTGGATGACCGCCGCCGCGCTCGCGGACGCGGTGGGCAAGAGCTGCGCGATCACCCTGATCGAAAGCGAGGCGATCGGCACGGTCGGCGTGGGCGAGGCCACTATCCCGCCGATCCGCCATTTCAACCGCCGCCTCGGCATCGACGAGGCGACCTTCGTGCGCGAGACGCAAGGCAGCTTCAAGCTGGGCATCCAGTTCGTTGACTGGGGCAAGCTTGGTCACGGCTACTTCCACCCCTTCGGCCAGTATGGGGCAGAGTTCGATAGCGTGCCGTTCTATCACCACTGGATGCGTGAATTTCTCGAAGGGCGCACCAGCGGCCCGATCGACGATTTTGCGATGTGCTGGGCGATGGCCAAGGCGGGCAAATTCGCCCATCCCGCCACCGACCGGCGAATGATCCAGTCGACCTTCGACTACGCCTATCACTTCGACGCGGGGCTCTATGCCGCTTTCCTGCGGCGCTATGCCGAAGCGCGGGGGGTGAGGCGGGTCGAGGGCAAGATCGTCGATGTCGGTGTGAGGGGCGAGGACGGGTTTATCGCCGCGGTGAGGCTTGATAGCGGTGAGCGCATTGCCGGCGAGTTCTTCATCGATTGCAGCGGCTTCCGGGGCCTGCTCATCGAGGAGACGCTGGAAGCGGGCTACGACAACTGGCAGCACTGGCTTCCCTGTGATCGCGCCGTGGCGGTCCCCTGCGAGCGCGGCGCATTTACCCCCTACACCCGCTCGACCGCCAAGGCGGCCGGGTGGCAATGGCGCATCCCGCTCCAGCACCGCACCGGCAACGGCTATGTCCATTGCAGTCAGTTCATTTCCGAGGACGAGGCGGCGGCCAGCCTGCTCGCCAGCCTCGACGGCGAGCCGCTCGCTGACCCGCGAACCTTGCGCTTCGTCACCGGCAAGCGGCGCGAATTCTGGAAGAAGAACTGCGTTGCCATCGGGCTGTCGGCCGGGTTCATGGAGCCACTTGAATCCACCAGCCTGCACCTCATCCAATACGCCATCCTGCGCCTCATCGCGCTGCTGCCCGATAGCGCGATGTCGCCTTTGCTGGCGCGCGAATACAACGCCCAAACGGCCCTGGAATACGAGCGCATCCGCGACTTCCTGATCCTGCATTACAAGGCGAGCGAGCGGGACGATTCCGAGCTGTGGCGCTATTGCGCGGCCATGCCGATCCCCGACAGCCTGCAATACAAGATCGACCATTTCCGCGAATACGGCCTGCTGGTTGCCGACGGGCACGAGCTGTTCGCCAATCCCAGCTGGATCGCGGTCTATCTCGGGCAGGGGATCGTTCCGCGGCGCGCCCCGGCCTTGGCGGCGATGCGCGCCGGGGTGCCGGTGGCCGAGCGGCTTGCCCAGATTCGCGCGGCGATGGCCGAGGCGGTCGCCGCGATGCCATCGCACAGTGCGTTCATCGCCCGCCACTGCGCCGCCCCCGCGCTCACGGCCTGAACCCGGCGCCGCGCTTGGGCTGCCGGCCCGCTGCCGCGAGGCACGGGGGCTGCCGCAGACCCACGAAACATTGACTCGATGCGAAAGCCGCGCCCGCGCGGAAGGGGGGCCTTGGGCGCTGCGACAAGGGGCCAGGGCCTATCATAGCTCCCCGATTGCCAGCCCGGTGCAGGGCTGGAACGCGCCACCTGTCAAAACGAAAGGGCCCGCCATCGCTGGCGAGCCCTTCCCAACACCCCGGCGTAACCCGAAGTCGCGCGGGTCAGAAATTCTTGCGGAGGGTGAAGTTGAAGGTGCGCCCATAAAGCTCGTGACGGCTCGGGAAGACACCGACCTTGCTGCCGTTCGTATCGAACAGATCGTTCTGGGTGACAAACGGCTCGTTGGTCATGTTGAACACCTCGAACAGAATGCCCAGCCCGTTGAGGAAGCTGCCCGGCTTGTCGAAGGTGTAACCGATCTGCGCGTCGAGAATGGTTTCAGGCCGGGCGTTGGCACCCGAGAGCGAACCGTCAAAGTTCTGCACTTCCGACAGGAAGCCCGAACGATAACGCGCCGCCAGCTTCGCACGGAAGCCGTTCTTTTCGTAGAAAATGTCACCCGACCAGGTGAGATCGGAATAGCCCGGGATCGAAATCGGGTCGCCGTTCTGGTTCTTCACCTTGGCATCGGCATAGGTGATCGAGTAGAATCCGCCGAAGCCGTCGAGCGCGCTCGACAGGTCGCCGAAGTTCACGCGCACCGTGCCTTCGATCCCGGTAATCTTGCCATCCGAGAAGTTGACCGGCCCGTTGAAGATGCCGACCGCGACTTCCGGGTTGGTCTGGAGGATGCCGCCTGCCCCGAAATTCTCGATCGACTGGGTCAGATCGGTCAGCTCGCTGAAGTCGATGATCCAGTCCGACAGGTCCTTGTGGAAGGCCGCGACGATAATCGCCGAACCGGGCGAGAAATACTTCTCGACCGAGATGTCATAGGCGGTCGACTTGTAGGGCTGGAGCAGCGGGTTGCCGCCGCCCAGGTTGAAGCACACCAGCGAGGGCGGGTTATAGCTGATGACCCGGTCCGGACGCTGATCGTTGTTGGTGTCGATGCAGCTCTGGGTGTTGAACCCGATGTTCTGGTTCGCCGTCATCTGGTCGAGCCGCGAACGGGTGATAGTCTTGGCCGCGGCGAGACGGATGAAGGTGTCGGGCATGACCTCGAAGCTCAAGTTCATGCTCGGCAGCCAGTTGTCGTAGCTGGTGCCGACAGTGTTGGTCAGCCCGCCGCCGATCGTACCGGTCGAACGCTGCTCGGTATCGGCGTAGCGCAGCCCGATATTGCCGCGCACCGGAACCGAACCGAGGTCGCCATCGATATTGGCCTGGATATAGAAGTTGTGGACCTTCTCCTCCACCACCCACTGGGTGTCAAAGGTGGCCTTCTCGACCAGATAGGTGCCGTCGGTCAGGAACCGCGAGGGATCATAGGCGAGGATATCCATGCCCAGACCGCGCGAGTTGGTGGAACCGACAATGGCATCGGCCGGAATCGCCAGGCCATTGCCGAAAGCCGGGGTCGGACGCAGGAAGCTTTCGTTGGAATCGAAATTCTTCTCGCGGTCGGTGTAGAGCCAGCCGACGGTAATGTTGTCGATCAGGCCGCCGTCAAACTCCCAATAGGCTTCGGCGCGCAGCTGGTGCAGCTCGTCCTCGATGATCGGCTGCTTGATGAAGCCGACCTGACCCCAGCCGCCTGGATCGGTGAGCAGCACATTGGCCGGATCGGTGTAATCGAGCAGGCTGTCGATGCTATAGGCACCATCGCGCGGGAAGGTGAAGGTCAGCGTGTCCTGCCGACCCGAACGCGCGCGGCCGGTGCCGGCATAGCTTTCATAGTCGATGTCGTTGCGGTCGAGCGTTGAATAGCCATAGTCGAGCACGAAACCGAGGTTGTCGGTGACTTTCCAGTCGAGATTGCCGCCAATGGCAAAGATTTCCGATTCCGAACCCTCGGTGTCGGTCCGAAGGATCGGCACGACATTGGTGTAGGTCGCGCTGTCAGCAAAAGGCCCGCTGCCGGTGGCACCGCCGAACTGCGCGCCGCTCCACGAGGCGATCGGGGTTTCGGTGCCACGGAAGATCCCCGAATCGCTGGTGTCGGTATAGAACCCATCGACCGTCAGCGAGAGATTGTCGGTCGGCTCGAACTGGAGCGTGCCGGCAATCGAGGTGCGCTCAAAGCCGCGGCTGACGACGCCCTGACGCGGGTTGTCGGCCGGGTAGATGACGCCGCCCGGCGTACGATTGACCTGGAACTGGTTGGTCTTGAGCTCGCGGCTGATGAACTGGGTCGGGATCGACTGCACCGTCACGCCTAGCGACCAACCGAGCGTGCCGTCACCGTTCTGGTCGATATAAGAACCGAAGAAGCGGTAGCCGTCATCGGAAAAATCGGGATTGAGCGAGCCGCTGTCGTTGAAGGTGTAGGTCGCCGAAGCGGTGATCTGGCGCCGCTTGGAATCGAGCGGTCGAATGGTGCGAAGATCGACCGCACCGGCAATCCCGATCGCGGCGAGACGCGCGTCGCCGGTCTTGTAGACCACGCCAGAGCCGATCAGTTCCGAGGGAAACTGGTCAAACTCGATGCCGCGGTTGTTACCGGCCGAGACGACTTCGCGCCCGTTGAGCAGCGCAAGGCTGAAGTCCGGGCCGAGGCCGCGGATCGAGATCTGTTGCGAACGGCCGCGCACGCGCTGGGCGGTCACGCCGGGCAGGCGCGCGAGCGTATCGGCGATCGAGAGATCGGGCAACAGGCCGATGTCTTCGGCCGCGATCACTTCAACGATCGAGGTCGCGTTGCGCTTGGCATCGAGCGAGGTCTGGATCGAGCCGCGGATCCCGGTGACGATGATCGCATCACTCTCATCCTCGGCGACGGATGTCGGCTGATTGGCGGCATCCTGCGCCAGCGCCGGAGCGCCGGCCGCGGCCAGCGCCAGAAAGGTCGCCGCCCCGCACAGCAGGCGCGCACTACCGTTGAACCCAGTGGTCTTCATCAGAACTCCCCTCCCGCAAGCGACATCAATCGTGCGCCTTTGCAAGTTTTTTCATAGCGCACTCCAAGCCACAGGTAAATCGCCAATCGCATCGCCGGCCGGGGTCGATGATCCGAATTTTTTATATTTGTAATCAGATATTTGATGATTTTTCTTTGTGAACCGGCAGCGTCGGGGAGGCAGGTTTTGCAAATTTGTTGCCAGATTGTCACAGTTTCCGCGTGGCGGCGCGGCGCTTGGCGCGGCAAGCCGGCACCCCCCCGGCCCATTCGCCGCCAGACAGCCGAGGATTGGATTTTTAATATCAGTAATTCAATGTTTTAACTAATGTCCTTGGAGCCTGCCTAGGCCTTTGATAGATTTCGCACCATGGCAATCACCCGCATATCGCGCGCTCTGGCTGCGCCGTCCGGATGGGCCGTTGCCGTCGAGAACCCGGTCATTTCACACTTTTCTTATGATAATCATAGGCTTGTCACTATAAACGGCATTCTTGCTGACCCCGAACACGCCATCGCTCAAGCTGTTTTGCAAAAATTTGCAAGAATCACCCCGCAATACCCCGGGGTGCGGGCACCGCTGGATCCGGCGGTCTGCCTCTACCTGCTGGAAACGTTCGCGCCGCTGCTTGATCAATGGTTTGCCGGAGAGGGCGCGCGCTGGGAGATGCAGGCGTGGTACGCGCTTGTCACCACGCCGCCTGCCGCGCTCGCGCCGATCCAGCGCCTGCCGCATGTCGATGGCACCGATGCGCGCCAGATCGCGATGATGCTCTACCTCCACCGCACCGGCCACGGCGGCACGGCGTTCTTCCGCCACCGTTCGACCGGTCTGGCATCGCTCACCGCCCAAGACTATCCGCGCTATGCTGCGGCGCTCCGCGCCGATGTCGCGCGCACCGGCCTGCCGCCGGCCGCCTACGCCACCGACGGCGCGCCGCATTTCGAGCGCATCCATACAGCGCCCGGCGACTTCAACAGCGCGATCTTCTATCGCGGCAACATCCTTCACAGCGGGGTGATCGACAATGCCGCCCCACTGGTTGCCGACCCGCGCGCAGGCCGGCTGACGATCAACGCCTTTTTCCGCCCGGCGGCGGACTGACAGATGCAAGGGATGCAGGAATGAACAGGCCTGAGGTGAGGAAACTGGTGATCGTCGGCGGCGGCACCGCCGGGTGGATCACCGCGGCAGCCTTTGCCCGGCTGCTCGGCCAGCGTCTGGCGATCGAGCTGGTTGAAAGCGAGGCGATCGGCACCGTCGGCGTTGGCGAGGCGACCATCCCGCAGATCATCCGGCTCAACGCGATCCTTGGTCTGGACGAGAATGACTTTCTCAAGGCCACTTCCGGCACCTTCAAGCTCGGGATCGAATTTGTTGACTGGGGCAAGCTCGGCAGCCGCTACCTCCACAGTTTTGGCGATACCGGGCTGAACCTCGGCAATGTCGCCTTCCACCATTACTGGCGGCGCAGCGCCGGCAGCGCGCCCGATCCGCGCGGGTTGTGGCACTGGTCGCTGCACCAATTGGCCGCAGAGCAAGCGCGCTTCGGCAAGCTCGAGAAGATCGGCAACACCGCGATGACGGGCCTTGCCTATGCCTATCACTTCGATGCCAGCCGCTACGCCCTATTCCTGCGCGCCTATGCCGAAGCGCGCGGGGTCAGGCGCACAGAGGGTGTCGTCGAAAGCGTGGCGCGCGACGGGGAGAGCGGCGATATCCGCGCGATCACGCTCATGGGCGGCAACCGCGTGACGGGCGATTTCTTCATCGACTGCACCGGCTTCCGGTCGCTGCTGCTCGGCGAGACTCTGGGGGTGGGTTACGAGGACTGGTCGAAATGGCTGCCGTGCGACCGGGCGCTGGCGGTGCCGAGCGAGCGCCTGCCGACGCTGGTGCCCTATACCCGCGCCACGGCCAAGGCGGCCGGGTGGCAATGGCGCATTCCGCTCCAGCACCGCACCGGCAATGGGCACGTCTATTCGAGCGGCTTCACCACCGACGCGGACGCGGCCGACACGCTGATGGCGGGGCTGGACACCAGAGCGCTTGGCGATCCGCGCCCGATCCGCTTCACCACCGGGCGGCGGTCGGCTTTCTGGGTGCACAACTGCGCGGCCATCGGGTTGTCGAGCGGGTTTCTCGAACCGCTTGAATCGACCAGCATCCACCTGATCCAGTCGCATGTCAGCCGGCTGATCCAGCTGTTCCCGCGCGCAGGAGGTGCGGCGGCCGAACGGGCCGAATACAACCGCCGCTGCGCTGCGGAATTCGCGCAGATCCGCGATTTCCTTATCCTCCACTACCACCAGACCGACCGCGAGGACACGGAGTTCTGGCGCTATTGCAAACACATGGACGTGCCCGACAGCCTCGCCCACAAGCGCGCGCTGTTCGCGGCATCAGGCCGGGTGGGGCGCGATGCCGATGATCTGTTCAAGGAAGCAAGCTGGGTGCAGGTGATGCTGGGACAGGGCATCGTGCCTGAGGATTACGACCCGATGGCCGACCAGATGAGCCAGGCCCAACTGGGCGAATTTCTCGCATCCCTGCGCGCCATCATCGAACGCAGCGTCGCCGGCCTGCCGACCCACGCAGACTATCTTGCGCGCCACTGCCCCACCGCCGCGCTAGATGCAGCCGCTTGATGGCAGCACGAAAAAAGGCGGCGTGGTTGCCCGCGCCGCCCTTTTGCCTTTGCCTGACAGCGTCAGTCTTACTTCGACTGGCTTTCGAGATAGGCCACCAGGTTCGCACGATCCTGCGCGTCCTTGATGCCCGGGAAGGCCATCTTGGTGCCCGGCATAAAGCCCTTGGGATCTTCAAGATACTTGAACAGCACGTCGGTGGTCCAGGTAACGCCACTGTTCTTGTTGGCGTCCGAATAGGCGAAGCCGGGAACCGAGCCGGACTTGCGGCCAACGACCTTGTGGAGCGACGGGCCGACGCGGTTCACGCCTTCATCGAGCACGTGGCACGAACGGCACAGCGCGAAAACCTTCTCGCCAGCGGCGGGGTCGGTGGTGAAGCTGGCATATTCAGCGCCCGCAGCCGGTGCCGGAGCCGCCGCCTGGGTGGCAGCCGGTTCTGCGGCCGGAGCCGCCGCTTGGGTGGCTTCGGGTGCCGGAGCATTGGCATCGCTGCCTGCACCGCCGCCACAAGCCGAAAGAGTCATCAAGCCTGCCAGCGCGGCCGCACCCATCAGGAAATTACGCTTCATGGTCGTTTGTCCTCTGAACAACTAAGTCCTCCCGCATCCGGGGGGGGACTTAACCCAGTTTCTCGGCCAAGAAAAGCCAGACTTCGACATGGCCCCCGTGTCGCGCCCTCACATTGCCGTAAGAACCAAACGCAAAAGTGCGATAGGGTTTCCCGCGGCGGGCCTTATGTCGTCACAATCGCGTGATTGCGCTGGCCCGCGGGCGCGCTAAACATGGTGCCCATGATGATCAAGTCCCTGCCCTGGCACACCAAGCTCGTCCTCGCCCTGCTGGCGTTCATGCCGCTCTATTTCCTGGTCGCCGCGCTTGGCACCAAGTTCGGGATCTGGGACTGGAAATTCGGGCTTGGCGCGATGCTCATCGTCGGCGGGCCGGTTCTGCTGGGCATTGTGGCGCTGGCCGCGCTGGTATCGCTGATCCTCGCCGCGCGCGCCACGCCGCGCCGCAATGGCTTGCTCGCGACCGCGATCATCGGCCTGCTGGTGCCGGGCGCGGCCTTTGTGCTGTTCATGGCGGCAGGCCAATCGGCGGCGGACAATCCGATCCACGACATTTCCACCGACACCGCCAATCCCCCGGCCTTCTCCGCGGCAACACTGGCCAGGCGCGCGGCGGCAGGGGCCAATCCGCTTGCCGACTACCAGACCCCGCTTGGCAAGCTGGCGGTGTTCAAGGACAGCGTCCCGCCCGAACTGGCGGTGAAGAGCCACGCCCAGATCATCACCGACCGCAAGGATCGTCCTGCCCCGCTGCCCTTGGGCGGCGCGAGCAAGGCCGAGGGCGTGGCGGCGGTGGCGGCGGCCATGGCGCAGATGGGCCTCAAAGACATTCGCTCCGATGCCGAGGCAGGCACGGTCGAAGGCGTGGCCGAGACCTTCTGGTTCGGCTTCAAGGATGATGTCGTCGCCCGTGTCGGCGAACAGCAAATCGATTTCCGCTCGGTCAGCCGGGTCGGGCAGAGCGATCTTGGCGCCAACACCGCGCGGATTGCCGAGCTGCGCCAGCGCACCGAAGCGCTGCTGGGCGCGGCAAGCCGCTAGGGTCAGGACCCTAGTCCCGGAAGGTTAAGAGCGCCAGCGTGCTGCGCTGGAACACGGTCAGCACGCACAGCGCTGCATAGGCATAGGCAATCGCCGCAAACCAGGCCGGCCACAGGCACATGGCGATGAACACCGCGATGGTCTCGGTGCCCTCGGCAAGGCCGGTGGAGTAGAAGAAGCTCTTTTTCCCGTGCGCCTCGGTGGTCGCTCCGCGCTTGCCCGCAATCACCGCGAAAGCCAGAAAGCTCACCCCCGTCAGCACGAAGCTCGCCACCAGCACCAGCGCGGGCAGGGTATTGGCGGGGCCGAGCACCCCGAAGCCGACCGGCACGCTGACATAGAAGGCAAAGTCGGCGACGATATCGAAATAGCCGCCAAGATCGGACGGCCCGCGCACCCGCGCCACCGCGCCATCCAGCCCGTCGAGCAGCCGGTTCGCACAGATCAGCGCCAGCCCCCAGCCGATCTCACCGAAAGCGATCGCGGCGGCTCCGCCCAGCCCCAGGGCAAGGCCGGTGAAAGTCAGGCCATTGGCGGTGACGCCCAGCCCCGCGAGCATTCGCCCTGCGGCATTGAGCGGCGGATCGATCAGCGGCCGCAGTTTGGCATCGAACACGGGATTTCCTTTCTTTGCGAGCCGACTTGCGTCGTTTCAGACCTGCCCCCTGCCCACCCGGCCACCATAGCATGATGGTATCGTTGGTGGCCGGGTGAGGAGGGGCAGGTCTGCCGGTTCACGTCAATGAACCCTAACGAGTGACCAGCCCGATCCACGCCCCTGTCATGCAGCTGGCGAGATTGCCCGAAATCCAGCTTTTCATCCCCAGCCCCGCCGCTTCGGCGCGCCGTTCGGGACACAGGGTGCCGATGGTCGAAACCAGCAGGCCGACGCTCGCCAGATTCGCTACCCCGCACAGCGCATAAGTGACAATCAGCGTCGCTCGCGGCCCCAACGTTCCGGCGGGCAGCGCGGCGAGTTCGAGATAGGCGACATATTCGTTGAGCACCGCCTTGGCGCCCATCAGGCCGCCGGCGGCCTGCGCCTCGCTCCACGGCACGCCCAGCAGCCACATGAACGGCCCAAGCGCCCAGCCCAGCAGGCGCTTGAGGCTCAACGGCTCGCCCTCGACCAAGGGCAAGGCCGCCAGCATCGCGTCCACCAACGCCACCAGCGCGAAGACCACGATGATCACCGCGATCACGCTGAGAAACAGTTGCATCCCGTCCATCGTGCCTTTGACGATGGCATCGATGCTGGATGCGTATGTCAGGCCCGGATCCTGCTTCTCCACCTCGGTTGCGCTGTCGCCATCGCTGCCCGGCACCATCAGCCGCGCGATCAGCAAGGCCGCCGGAAGCGAGATCAGCGAGGCGGAAATCATGTGCCCCACCGCATCGGGCACGGTGTCACGCAGGGTGGTGGCATAAAGGATCAGGATCGCGCCCGATATCGTCGCCATCGTCAGGGTCATGATCTGGAACAACTCGGCCCGGCTGACGCGGGCGAAATAGGCTCGGGTGACGAGCGGTGCCTCGACCACGCCGAGGAAGACGCTCGCCCCGCCCGACAAGCCGACGACGCCCGAAACGCCAAGGCTGCGGCGCAGCAGGAAGGAAAGGCCGTTCACAGCTGCGCGCAGCACCCCCCAATGCCACAGCAGCGCCGCGAGTGCGGAGAAGACGATCACCAACGGCAGGATCTGGAACGCGATCACCAGCGGCGGCTGCGCGCCTTGCTTCAGCACGAAGGGCAGCTCCGCCCCGCCGAGATAGCCGAACATGTAGGCCGAGCCCTTGCGCGTCGCCGCCTCGACCGCGCTCACCGCATTATTGACCAGGCCGACCGCCGCCCACACCGCCGGCACGCGTACGATCAGCACCGCGAGCAGGCCCTGCAAGGCCAGCGCGCCGGCGATCCAGCGCCAACCGGGATGCTGGCGGCGGTTCTCGCTGACTGCCCAAGCCAGCCCCATCAGCACTGCGATGCCGATCAGCCCGCGCAAATGGTCAAACAGTTCCAAGCCTTCGCCCCCTTTTTTGCCGCTGCCAGCGCTTGTTGCCGATCAGGCGATCAAGCGCCAGCCTGTCGTGATCGCGCAAGGCAATCAGCGCCGCGCGCGCCGATGCCGGCGTTGGGCCGGCTTACCCCGCCCCACAGCACCAGCAGCATTGCGGTGTCGATCCGCATGATCGGCAGGGACATCCGGGCAAGCATCGCAGTCTCTCCGGTTCAGCCGCGCATCCACGCATGGTAGCGTTCGACCCACTTCAGCAGGCTTTCCGGCTTGTGCGCCTTTTTCCAGTTGCCGGCGGCAAACTTGTTGGCTTCCACCAGCGTGGGATAGGCGTGGATCGTGCCGAGGATCTTGTTGAGCCCGATGCCGTGCTTCATCGCCAGCACATATTCGGCAATCAGTTCGCCCGCCTGCGCCCCGACGATAGTGGCGCCCAGCACCGTGTCCTTGCCGCCCGCCGGGGTCAGCACCTTGACGAAGCCTCTGGTCTCGCTTTCGGTGATGGCGCGGTCGAGATCGTCCAGTTCGTAGCGGGTCACCTCCACCGCGATCCCTTGCTCGGCCGCTTCCCGCTCATTGAGGCCGACACGGGCGATTTCGGGATCGAGGAAAGTGACAGCCGGGATCACGCGGTAATCGGCCTTGAACTTGCGGAAAGTGCCGAACAGCGCGTTGACGCTGGCATACCATGCCTGATGGCTGGCGGTGTGGGTGAACTGATAAGGCCCGGCAACGTCGCCTGCGGCATAGATGTTGGGGAATTTGGTGGCGAGGAATTCATCGGTGACAACGGTTTTCGCGGTATCGACCCCGATATTCTCCAGGCCGAAGCCGGTGAGCCGCGCCTTGCGCCCGACCGCAAGGATCAGCGCGTCATAAGGCAGGGGCACCTGCTTGCCGTCCTGCTCGGCAATCAGCACGCCGCCTTCGATCCGCACCGCCCGATGGCCGGTCAAAACGCGCACCCCGGCCTCCTCCAGCGCGGCCTTGGCCAGCGCCGAGACATCGTCATCCTCGCGCGCCAGCACCCGCGCGCCGCGCACGACCTGGGTGACCTGCGATCCGAGCCGCGCCAGCGCCTGCGACAATTCGCAGCCGATCGGCCCGCCGCCCAGCACCACCACCCGCGCCGGGGCCTCATCGCGCGAAGCAAGGGCGTGCCACAGGGTTTCGCTGGTCAGGTAGCCGCTGTCTTCGATCCCGGGAATGTCCGGCACCACCGGAGCCGCCCCGCTGGCAATAATGATGCTGCGCGTGGTGAGCCGCTGCGTCCCGCCGTCATGGCGCGCGATCTCGACCGTCCAGGGATCGATGATCGTGGCATAGCCCTTGACCACATCGACCCCCAAGCCGGTGTAGCGCTCGATCGAATCGTGCGGCGCGATCGCCTTGATCGTGTCGAGCACGCGGGCCATCACCCGTTTGAACGGCACCTGCGGCGCGCTGGCCTCCAGCCCGTATTTGTCGGCATGGCGCATCATCGCAGCGACTTTGGCGCTCTTGATGATCGCCTTGCTCGGCACGCAGCCGGTGTTGAGGCAATCGCCGCCCATTTCGTGCGCTTCGACCAGCGTCACCTTGGCCTTCACCGTCGCCGCAATCAGCGACGAAACGAGTCCCGCCGACCCTGCGCCGATCACCACCAGATTGCGGTCAAACCTCTTGGGCCGCTTGAATCCGGCATAGACGCGGCGGCGCTTGATCAGGCCGATGATGCCCTTGGCCAGCCAGGGCGCAATGCCCAGCGCCACAAAGCTGCCCAGCACCGCGGGCGAGGCAATACCGGAGAGGCTGTCGATCTGCGCCAATTGCGTTCCGGCATTCACATAGACGATGGTGCCCAGCAGCATCCCGATCTGGCTGACCCAGGCATAGGTCCAGGTGCGAATCCGCGTGAGTCCCATCACCAGATTGACGACGAAGAACGGGAACACCGGAATCATCCTCAGGGAAAACAGGTAGAACGGCCCGTCGCGCTCCAGCCCGGCATTGATCGCCTTCAACCGCTCGCCGAACCGCGCCTCCACCCAATCGCGCAGCACATAGCGCGATGACAGGAAGGCCAGCGTCGCGCCGATGGTCGAGGCGAAGGACACGATCACCGTGCCAAGCACGACATCGAACAGCGCCCCTGCCGCGAGCGTCATGATCGCCGCGCCGGGGAAGGAAGCAGCGGTCACCACCACATAGGCAAGGAAGAACCCGGCGATTACCGCCACCGGATTGTCCTGCTGGAAGGTGGCCAGATCGGCCGCAAGCGCCTTGGCCCCTTCCAGCGTGAGATACTGGCCAAGATCAAACGCGAAATAGGCCAGAACCAGCGCGGCCAGCGCGGCGAGGATGATGATTTTCTTCACAAGGTTTCCCTGCCTCCAATTCGTCGAAGCGTGACCGACGGTTACCGCCTGCCGGCCAACGCGGCGTATCGCGCGATCCAGCGCCGGTCGATCCCGTGCTTGAGGCGCAGCACCCAGCGCCCCTGGGCAGCCCAGCAACCATAGCTGGCAATCGCCGAGCCATCGCCGGTATTGATGAGATAGAGGTTGTGTGCACGCGGACGATAGGCGCGCACCGGCGTTTCGCCCGCCAGCGCGGCGCGCAGGTTGGCGGCAAGCACCGGCCCGGCGTACACCGCATGGACGCCCGAATGGGACAGCGGCTGGTCGATGCGGGCAGCGACATCGCCGGCGGCAAAGACATGCGGGTGCGAAACCGATTGCTGGTGCCAGTTCACGGCGACGAAACCCGCCGCATCGCAGGCCAGGCCGCTCGCCCGCGCCCATGGCGGTGCGGCACTGCCGAGCGCGGCGATGATCGTGCCGACGGGTTCCAGCGAAGCACCGCCCGCGAACACCCTCCCCCCTTTCAGCGCCAGCCTGCCGGTGATCACCGTGATTCCCTGCCGCGCCAGCGCCCGCGCCACCTTGCGCCGCACCGCGTCCGCGAAGCCCGGCAGCAACCCGCGCTCGCCTGTCACCAGCGTCACTGCGGGCTGCGGGCCTGCCCCGGCGCGCCAGCGGTTGCACAGGCCGAAGGCAAGCTCCACGCCCCCGGCCCCGCCACCGGCGACCACCACCCGGCCCAGCGTGGGCAGCGCGGCCACCCGGTCGACGAAGGCGCTGATCGGGCGCACGTCGATGAGCCGCGGATCATCGCCCAGCCGCGCGCGTGCGCGGCCCACGCCGCCGGTGTCGATGCTGGCGATGTCAAAGGCGATGCTGCAACCGCCGCCAATCCGCACCACGCGCGCCGCAGGGTCGATCGCGGTGCAGGTGCCGGGCACCAGTTCCACCCCGGCCCGCTGCGCCAGCGCCGCGAGATCGACCAATCCATCATCGCGCGCATGCTGTCCGGCGAGCCAGCCGGGGACCATGCCCGAATAGCGCAGGTAGCGCTCGGGTGTCAGCAGCACCCCCCGCGCGCCTGCGGGCACCCCGCGACTGATCCAGTCGGCCAGCACCGCGACATGGGCATGGCCGCCGCCAACCAGCAGCAGGTTGCAGGTTTTCATGGCGGTGCGGCTGGCAGGCATCGCCGCTTCATGCCCGATCGCGCGTGGTTCAGCTACCGGCAAGGTTGATCCGCTAAGGGCCGCGCTTGAGCGCGAATGCTTCGCAATATCTCTCTACAGGTTTATATCTTAATGAATTTGCACATGACATCGGGGCCGGAACCACGGGCCGTCTGGGCCATTTCTGCGTTGCAGCAATTGCTGTTGCAGGCAATGCCCTTGGCTGCGAAGCGGCGGCGGCAAAACCGACAGGGGCAGAGATGATGTGGCCCGCAATCACGGCTTCAGGACGGAAAGGCTGCCATGGCGGTTGAAGGCTCCTCTTACGGCTCGCAGATATCGCTGACGCGGTTCTTCCGCATCTTTGCCGACATCCTGCGGCCCGAAACCAGCTTTTACTGGCTTGCGCTGGTCTATGGCCTGGGCATCAGCCTGCTCAGCCTCGCCACGCCGATTTCGGTGCAGATGCTGATCAACACCGTCGCCAACACCGCCATGCCCGCGCCGCTGGTGATGCTGTCGGTGACGCTGTTCGTGCTGCTGCTGTTTTCCTCGCTGCTCTATGCCCTGCGGATCCATCTGATGGAGCTGTTCGCGCGGCGTTTCTACGCCCGCCTGGTGAGCGAGATTTCGCTGATCGCGATCTACGCCCAGAACCCGTTCTTCACCGACACCACCCGCGGCGCCTTGTTCAACCGCTATTTCGATGTGATGATCATCATGTCGCGCATGCCGATCCTGCTGCTCGACGGGTTCTCGATCCTGCTCGCCATTGCCGTGGGCTTTGTGCTGGTTTCGCTCTATCATCCGCTGTTCCTGATCTTCACGCTGGTGATGATCGCGCTGATCTGGGTGGTGTGGCTGGCGTGGGGCAGCGGCGCGATCCGGGCTGCGATCGATGTCAGCCACGCCAAGCATGGCACGGCCGTCTGGCTTGAGCAGATCGGCGAATCCAACGGCTTTTTCAAATCGCAGCAACGGGTCGATTACGCGATCGAACAGACCGACAAGGCAACTCACGCCTATCTGGACGCCCGGCGCCGCTTTTTCCGCAAGCATTTCTCGCAGACGCTGTCATTCCTGCTGATGTATGCCACCGCCAGCGCGGTGCTGCTGGGGCTGGGCGGCTGGCTGGTGATCCAGTTCGAGCTGACGCTGGGACAGCTGGTGGCGGCCGAGCTGGTGCTGTCGGCGGCGTTCTTCGGCGTGGCGCAGCTGGGCACCTATCTCCAGTATTTCTACGAGCTGTGCGCCGCGGGCGAGGAAGTGTCGCTGTTCTTCGACATCGAACAGGAACAGCCGTGCGGCACCGATCCGCTCGCCGGCCACGATCATACGCTGGTGTTCCGGCAGGTGCGAGGCAAGGCGCGCCACGAGAGCGCCGAGCTTGATATGACGATTCCCAGCGGTGCGGTGGTGATGGCCTCGACCAGCCAGCACGGGCTCCAGCGCCTATTCACCAACGTGCTCAAGCGCTACGAACTGCCCACCACCGGTTACACCACGCTGGGCGGCACCGACATCAAGGATATCGAGGCCCATCACCTGCGGATGGCAATCTATGTGCTCGACCGGCCAAGCTTTGTGCCGATGACCATCCGCCAGTATCTCAGCCTGTCCTGCCCGACGGGCGAAAGCTGGCGGATGCTCGATGCGCTCAAGGCAGTGGGGCTGGCCGACATCCTGCCGGGCCTCGAACAGGGGCTCGACACCAGGATCGCGGCCACCGGCTTTCCGCTCTCGACGGTCGAACTGCTCAAGCTCAAGCTGGCGAGCGCGATGCTCGCCCGCCCGCGGGTGCTGGTGCTGACCCGGCTGTTCGATCTGATCGAGGCCGAGGATCTTGCCAGCGCGCTGGCCGCCCTGCGCGCGCAGGCCTTTACCACGGTGATCTACTTCTCCAACCGCGATGCCGCGCTCGGATGCGACTGTTTCCTGCTCATGGACGCGCGCGAGCAACGCTGGTTTGACAACTTTGCCGAGTTTGCCGAGGCGCGGCGACAGCGGTGCAGCACCCCCGCTGCCGCGCTTGCCGGCGCAGACAGTTCCTCGCGCGGAGAAACACCATGAGCGCGCTGCCACGCCCGCCCCACCGCTTCACCGCGCTGGAATCAATCAGGATCCCGCGCGTGATGCGCTCCATCTTCTATCTGCTGCTGGTGGCATTCCTGACGCTTCTGGTGTTCCTGATCTACGCCCCCTGGGTGCAGACTGCGACCGGGCGCGGCGCTGTCACCACGCTCAATCCCAACGAGCGCACGCAGGAGCTCAACGCGCCGGTGCCGGGCCGGATCGAGCAATGGTATGTCCGCGATGGCAGCCGGGTAAAGAAGGGCGATCCGATCGTGCGAATTGCCGATATCGATCCGCAGCTGGTCGATCGCCTGCGGGCCGAACGCGGCGAGGTTGCCGCCCAGCTCGTGGCCGCCCAGACCGCGCTCGCCACCGCCGAGCTTGACGAGCGGCGGATGCGCGAGCTGTACGAGGCGGGGCTTGCCGCGAGGCGCGATTACGAGGCGGCGCAGATCCGCATTGCCGAGCGCCAGGGACAGGTGGCCGCAGCCAGGGCTGCGCTCAACCGTGCCGATGTCGGCCTCGCGCGGCAGTCCTCGCAGATCTTGCACTCGCCGCGCGATGGCTTCATCCAGAGCCTCAATGCCGGCGACAGTTCGACCCTCGTCAGCGCCGGCGACGTGCTGGCGACCTTCGTGCCGGAAAGCCCGGAGCGGGTGGTGGAAATCTTCATCGACGGGCGCGATGTCGCGCTGGTCAAGCCGGGCGACAAGGCGCGGGTGATGTTCGAAGGCTGGCCCGCGGTGCAGTTTTCCGGCTGGCCCTCGGTCGCGGTCGGCACCTTTGGCGGGATCGTGGTCGCGGTCGACCAGTCGGCCCAGATCGACGGGCGTTTTCGGGTGCTGATCCGCGAGGACAAGCGCGAGAAACACCGCTGGCCGGAAGATCGCTTCGTGCGCTTCGGGGCCAAGGCGCAGGCCTGGGTGCTGCTGGAAACCGTGCCGGTGGGATATGAAATCTGGCGTCAGCTCAACAACTTCCCGCCGGTTCTGCCATCGGCTGAAGCCACCCCTGCCGCCGCCAAGTGACGATGCCACGCGGTCTTGCCCTTCGCTTTCGCGCATGGCCGGCGTGCAGTGCGGCGCTGCTGGCGCTGGCGGCACCAGCCATGCCGGCCTGGGCGCAGGACATCGCCCCGGTCGGCGATCCGCTCGAACGGGCGCTGGCCACCGGCCCGCTCCTGCCCGAGGAAGTGCTGCGCTCCTCGGCGCTGACCTTCCCTGCGATCCTCGAAGCCTTCGAGCGCGAGGCCGCCGCCCGCTCCGACCAGCTTTCGGCCGACGGCGCGTTCGACCTGATGCTCAAGGGCGAATATTACGACCGCCTGACCGGGTTTTATTCGGGCGGCTACGGCAAGGTCGAAGCGCGCCAGCCGCTGCGCCCCTATGGCGCGGAAGTGTTCGGCAGCTACAGGCTGTCCGACGGCACCTTCCCGACCTATGAGAACCAGTTCAACACCAATGGCCTTGGCGAGATCAAGGTCGGCGCGCTGTTCTCGCTGCTGCGGGGCCGCGACATCGACAGCCGCCGCTTCGCGATCGAGGACACGCGCCTCGCTGCTGCCCAGGCGCGGCTCGATGTGCTGCTGGTGCAACTGAACGTCCAGCTCGAAGCGCTGCGCGCCTATTGGCGCTGGGTTGCGGCGGGCGAGGAAATCCGCGTCTACGAGGAACTGCTCGAAATCGCCGAGGCGCGGCAAGTGGGGCTGGCGCGCGAGGTGCGCGCCGGCGCGCGGCCGGCGATCGCGCTGACCGAGAACGAGCGCAACCTGCTGACCCGTCGCATCCTGCTCGAACAGGCGCGGCGCGATCTGGAGATAGCGGCGAACAGCCTGTCGTTCTATCTGCGCGGCAGTGACGGGCGGCTGATCGTGCCGACCCGCGAGATGCTGCCCGATACGGCGCGGATGAAGGCGGTGGTCCCGGCCGAGCAGCTGGCCGCGCGTCCGGTGAGCGAGGTGATCCGCGACCGGCCCGAGCTGCAAACCTTCCGGCTGGCGCTCGAACGCGCCAACAACCGCATCGCGCTGCGCCGCAACGATCTCGAACCCTCGCTCACCGCCAGTGTCGAATTGTCGCGCGACTTCGGATCTGTCGGTCCGGGCGGCCGCGGCTTCGATTCCACCGATACCGTGGTCGGGCTGACCTTCTCGGTGCCGCTCCAGCGGCGCGAGGCGCGCGGGCGGTTGCAACGGGCCGAGGCCGAACTGCGCGAGACCGAATTGCGCCAGCGCCGCATCGCTGACCAGATCGCCACCGAAATCGGCAACATCCTCGTCACGCTCGGCGCGGCGGCGAGGCTGACTGACCTCGCCCGCGCCGAGGTGCGGCAGGCGAACCAGATGGTCGCGGCCGAACGCACCCGCTTCCGCCTCGGCGCGGCTGATTTCTTCCTCGTCAACCTGCGCGAGGAAGACGCCGCCAACGCCCGCATCCGCGCCATCCGCGCCGAGCGCGATGCCCGCCTGGCCGAAGCGAGTTACGACGCGGCGACGATGAACCTTGCTGCGCTGGGTCTGGAGTAGGCGCCGCCGGTTACGCGGCTGCGGCGGCGCAGGCGGGCGTGCCGGCACCGCGGTGCAGAGCCGTTTCTGGCCTGTGCGTGGGTTTCGGTGACCGAGGGCCTCGCCGCCCACAAGCCGCCGCCCGCAAGCCTACAGCCTGCCGCGCAGCGCCTGATAGGCTGCCGCCGCCACCGTGTTGGCGAGGTTCAGCGAACGGATCACCTCGGAGCGCATCGGCAGCCTGAACAGCCGGTCTGGATGGCGCGCGATGATGCCAGCGGGGATGCCCCTCGTCTCCTGCCCGAACACGAGGAAGGCATCTTCGGGATAGTCCGGCTCGTAGAAGCTCGTCGCGCCGAACTCCTCGAACAGGAACAGCTGATCGGGCCGCGGATCGCGCGCTTCGACGAACGCGTCCCAACTGGCATATTCGGTGAGCCGCACATGCGGCCAGTAATCGAGGCCCGAACGCTTCACCCGCTTGTCGTCGATAGTGAAGCCCAAGGGGTGGATCAGGATCAGCTCCAAGTCGAGCGCCACGCAGGTGCGCCCCACCGCCCCGGTGTTGCCGGGAATCTCGGGCTGGATAAGGACGATGGCAAGGCCCACGCGGGCAGTCCGGTTCAGCCCAGCTTGCTCTTGAGCAATTGGTTCACCAGCTGGGGATTGGCCTTGCCCTGCATCGCCTTCATTACCTGGCCGACGAAGAAGCCGAACAGCGCTTGCTTGCCGGCGCGGTATTGTTCGACCTTGTCGGCATTGGCGGCGATGATCGCGTCCACGGCAGCTTCGATCGCGCCGCTGTCGGAGACCTGCTTCAGCCCCTCGGCCTCGGCGATTTCCGCCGGATCGCGGCCGGTCTTGAGGACGATTTCAAAGATTTCCTTGGCCTGGCCGCCGCTGATTTCGCCCTTGTCGGCCATCGCCAGGATGCTCGCCTGCGCGGCCGCGGTGGCGTTGGCAGCGTCGCCCTCGTCCCCCAGCGCCTTGATCACGCCGGGCGCGACCGAGAGCGACCAGTTGGCGACCTGCGTCGCAACAGCGGCTTCATCCTTGCCGAGGACCTTGGCGGTTTGCGCCAGCAGGGTTTCGAAGCGGGCGAAGGTCTCGACCTCGGCGGTCAGCTCGCGGGCGTTGTAGGGGGTGAGGCCGAGCACCTCGATGTAACGCCTGCGCTTGGCGTCGGGCAGTTCGGGGAGCGAAGCGCGGCATTCGGCGAGGAAGTCCTCGTCCAGCACCAGCGGCAAGAGATCGGGATCGGGGAAGTAGCGATAGTCGTGCGCGTCTTCCTTGGAACGCATCGTGCGCGTGGTGCCGGTGGCGGGATCGAACAGGCGGGTTTCCTGATCAACCTTGCCGCCGCTTTCCAGCACATCGACCTGGCGCATCGCCTCATGCTCGATCGCCTGCATGACGAAGCGCACCGAGTTCACATTCTTCGTCTCGGTGCGGGTGCCGAAGGGCTCGCCGGGGCGGCGCACCGAGACGTTGACATCGGCGCGCAGCGAGCCTTCTTCCATGTTGCCATCGCAGCTTCCGACATAGCGCAGGATCGCGCGCAACTTGCGGAGATAAGCCCCGGCTTCGGCGGGCGAACGCATATCGGGCTTGGAGACGATCTCCATCAGCGCCACGCCACTGCGGTTCAAATCGACATAGGACATGGTGGGGTGCTGATCGTGCATCAGCTTGCCGGCGTCCTGCTCGACATGGATGCGCTCGATCCCGATCACCTTGTCTTCGGCGATGCCGGCCTTTTCGTCCGCCTCGATCAGCAGGCTCCCTTCGCCCACCAGCGGGTGATAAAGCTGGCTTATCTGGTAGCCCTGCGGCAGGTCCGCGTAGAAGTAGTTCTTGCGGTCAAACCGGCTCCAGGCGTTGATCTGCGCGTTGATCGCCATGCCGGTACGCACCGCCTGGCGGATGCACTCGCGGTTGGGCACGGGCAGCATCCCGGGCATCGCGGCATCGACGAGGGAAACCTGCGTGTTCGGCTCCGCCCCGAAAGCGGTCGCCGCGCCCGAAAACAGCTTGGACCTTGAGGTGACCTGCGCGTGGACTTCAAGGCCGATCACGACCTCCCATTCGCCCGTTGCGCCCTGAATGCGGTAGTTGCTCATTTCACTTCCTCGTCCTCGATCACCTTGCCGTCCGGCCCGAAGCGCAGTTCGCCGTGATCGATATTCTTCCTGACCCAGTTGGCGACCATGAAAGTCACCGGCACCGCCAGCATGATGCCGATCCCGGCTATCCACAGCGGCAGGTCCGGGCTCACCACCACTTGTCCGGCTTGGCGGTGAAGCCCGCGCGCTGCTCGATCGCAAGGCCGGCATCAAGCACGCCCTGCTCGTCGAAGGGCTTGCCCACCAACTGGAGTCCGAGCGGCAACCCATCGGGGGTGATCGTGGCAGGCACGCTCATCGCCGGCAGGCCCGCAAGGCTGGCGGGCACCGCGAACACGTCGTTCAGATACATCGTCAGCGGGTCGTCGTTCATCGAGCCGAGCGGAAAGCTCGCGGTCGGCGTCGTGGGCGCAAGGATCACGTCGCATTGTTCGAAGGCACGCGCGAAATCGCGGGCCACCAGCGCACGCACCTTCTGGGCCTGGGTATAATAGGCATCATAGAAGCCCGCCGAGAGCACATAGGTGCCGATCAGGATGCGGCGCTTGACCTCGTCGCCGAAGCCGGCGGCGCGGGTGGCGGCATACATGTCCTGCAGGCCGGCGCCATCGGGCATTTCGCGCAACCCATAGCGCACCCCGTCATAGCGGGCGAGGTTGGATGAGGCTTCGGCCGGCGCGACGATGTAATAGGCGGGCAGCGCATATTTGGTGTGCGGCAGCGAGACATCGACGATGGTCGCGCCGGCATCCCTGAGCCACGCCTTGCCTTGTTCCCAGCTATCGAGGATTGCCTGATCGGTGCCCTCCATGCGGTATTCGCGCGGAATGCCGACCTTCTTGCCCCTGAGGTCGGCGTTCAGCGCCGCCTCCCAGTCAGGCACGGGCATATCCAGCGACGTCGCATCCTTGGGATCGAACCCGGCCATCGCGCCCAGCATGATCGCGCAATCTTCCACGCTGCGCGCCATCGGCCCGGCCTGATCGAGCGAGGAGGCGAAGGCGACGATGCCCCAGCGCGAACAGCGGCCATAGGTCGGCTTGATCCCGCAGATGCCGGTGAAGGCGGCGGGCTGGCGGATCGAACCGCCGGTGTCGGTGCCGGTCGCAGCCGGTGCAATGCGCGCGGCGACGGCGGCCGAGGAACCGCCCGAGGAACCACCGGGGCTCATCGCGGCGTTCGAGCCGGCCTTCCTCCACGGCGAGGTGACATTGCCGAAATAGCTCGTCTCGTTCGATGAACCCATCGCGAACTGATCGAGGTTGAGCTTGCCCAGCATCCCCGCGCCCGCGTCCCACAATTTCTGGCTGACAGTCGATTCGTAGCGCGGCGTGAAGCCTTCAAGGATGTGGCTCGCGGCGGTGGTCGGCACGCCATGGGTGGCGAACAGGTCCTTCATCCCGATCGGCACGCCCGCCATGCTGCCGAGTGGTTCGCCAGCCGCGCGCGCGGCATCGACCTTGTCAGCCGCGGCGAGCGCGTGATCGGGGGTGGTGACGATGAAGGCGTTGAGCACGGCGGCCTCGGCCACGGCGGCGTTGAAGGCCTCGGCCACTTCGCGCGCGGTGAAATCGCCGGCGCGCACACCGTCGCGGATCTGCTTGACACCGAGAGAGGTCAGTTCGGTCATTTGTTCTCTTCCGTCATCCCCGCAAAGGCAGGGATCCAGCTAAGGTTTCCCGTCCAGCCGGCGCTCGGCTGGGCACCCGCCTTCGCGGGGGTGACGGGGGAATGCTACTCGATCACCTTGGGCACCCCGAAGAAGCCGTGCTCGGCCGCCGGGGCATTGGCGAGCACGTCCTCGCGCTTGCCCCCGCCGGTCAGCGGATCGGCATCGACCACGTCATCGCGCAGGCGCAAGCTGTTGGGGATCACCGCCGCCATCGGCTCGACCCCGGTCACGTCCACCTCGCCAAGCTGTTCGACCCACTGGAGGATGCCGTTGAGTTCCGGCACCATCTGTTCGAGCGCTTCGTCATCCATGCGGATGCGCGCCAGCGACGCGATCTTGGCCACGGTTGCCTTGTCGACCGACATTGCGCCTGCGCCCCTTACTGCGCCGGAGCCGGGGCGGGAGCACTGCCGGTGGCACCGCCCTGCTGGCCCATCTGGCTCTGCATCGCCTGTTGCAGGATGGCGAGGTTGCGCTCGAAAGTCTGCTTGCTCATGATCTCGATCACCTCGATCTCGAACTCGAGATCGGCGTTGGGCGGGATCGGCGCACCCGGCGGCGGTTCGGCACCATAGGCCTTGTCGGCCGGAATGAAGAGATTGTACTTCCCGCCCTTCTGCATCTGCTGGAGGCCTTCGAAGAAGCCCGGGATCGCTGCGCCTTCTTCGATCGGGAAGGGGGTGCCCTTGGGGAACAGGCCCTCGATCGGCAGCGGGACGTCCCGCGATTCGTCAAACACCGTGCCGTCGGCAAGCTTGCCCTTGTAGTTCAGCCACACCACCTCGCCCGGCTTGGGCAGCGGGCCGGTGCCCTTCACCAGCACGTCAAGATCGACCCCGCGCGGCACCGCGGCCCAGCCAAGGCCGGCGCCTAGGGCAATGGCCAGCAGGATGCCGATCCACAGCTTGGTCAGCGAGCCCTTGGCGAGCGGGGCGATCGGAACGCGGGTAATCTCGGTCATGGTCAGGATCCTGATGGGCCGCGCGCGCGGCGCAGCATGATGACGACAAAAGGGCGCGGGGTTCAGCCGCGCCCTGATGGCTTATCGCAAAGGGGGTTTCAAGCGGTTCCGTGACCGGCAGCCCGCCCGACGACGGGATTACTTGCTCCCGTCGCGCTCCATCCGCTTGCGCTCGAGCTTGCGGGCGCGGCGCACGGCAGCGGCCTTTTCACGGGCGCGCTTTTCAGAGGGCTTTTCGTAGTGACGACGCAGCTTCATTTCGCGATAAACACCTTCGCGCTGCAACTTCTTCTTGAGCGCGCGCAGGGCCTGATCGACATTGTTATCGCGAACCATGATTTGCATAAACGACGACTACCTCATGTCCATACGCCCAGAGCCCCGCTTGCGAATCAGCGCGGGGATGCGCGGTGAATTGCCAATGAAAGCCGGGCGATTCCCACGCGGGAGCCGCCCTCCAAACCGCGTCCCGATAGTCGAACAGCGCCGCAAAGGCAAGCCGTCAGCGCGCAAGGGTGCTGCCAGCCTGCCTAGGCAGAGCGCCTCGCCCTCGCTATGGGCAGCCCATGGCCGGTGAAATCTCTCCCCTCGTTGCCACGCTCAACGTCGCTCTCGGCGGCGCGGTGGGTTCGGCGCTGCGGTATCATGTCGGGCGGGCGGTGTCGGGGCTGGCCGGCCCCGGCAACAGCTTTCCGTGGGGGACGCTGAGCGTCAACATCATCGGCAGCCTGGCCATGGGGGTGCTGGTCGGCTGGCTCGCACGCGGCACGCCGCCGGCGCAAACCGGCGAATCCGTTCGGCTTCTGATCGGGGTCGGTTTGCTGGGCGGCTTCACCACCTTCAGCGCCTTTTCCTCCGAACTGGTCACCCTCGTCCATCGCGGCCAGCCGGGGCTGGCGGCCGGCTATGCCGCTGCCTCGCTGATTGCCGGGATGGCCGCCGTGATTATCGGCCTTGTCGCCGCGCAGAGCGTGCCATGACCCTTCAACAAGCCGGGGGTGATCGGCACGAAGTCCGCCAGTTCACCATCAGCGAGGATGACGCGGGCATCCGCCTCGACCGCTGGTTCAGGCGCAACCTGCCGCAGGTCGGCTTTGCCACCGTGTCGCGCTGGGCGCGCACCGGGCAGATCCGGATCGACGGCAAACGCGCAAGGCCGGAAGATCGCCTGGCCGCCGGACAGGTGCTGCGCGTGCCTCCCGGCAGCGAGGATCCGCAGCGCAAGCCGTCTGCGCCGCGCGCGCGCGCGCTCAGCCCCGAACAGATCGCCGAGGCGAAAGCCATGGTGATCCGCGAAACCCCAAGCGCGATCGTGCTCAACAAGCCGCCGGGCCTCGCCACGCAGGGCGGCAGCAAGACCACCAGGCATGTCGATGGGTTGCTCGATGCCTTTGTCGATGACGAAAAGACGCCCCGCCCGCGCCTTGTCCATCGGCTCGACAAGGATACCAGCGGAGTCTTGCTGATCGCCCGCACGCCCGGTGCCGCGGCAAGTTTCGCCAAGCGGTTCGCCAGCCGCTCCGCACGCAAGGTCTACTGGGCGCTGGTGGTGGGCGTGCCGCGGCTTGCCGAAGGGGTGATCGACGCGCCCCTCGCCAAGCAGCCGGGCACCGGCGGCGAGAAGATGCACATCGACGAGGAAAACGGCGCGGCGGCCAAGACCCGCTACCGCGTGGTGGACCGCGCCGG
>JBKBOH010000002.1:0-72629 GCA_046294975.1 Erythrobacter sp.
TGGAACCGTAATGGCGATCGACGAAAGCAGGGTGTTCAGACCCATCAATATCGCGGTGCTGACCGTTTCCGACACCCGCACGGCCGAAAATGACACCTCGGGCGACATTCTCGCCGAGCGGATCAGGGGCGCAGGCCACCATCTCGCCGCGCGCACGATCATAAAGGACGACGCGAGGGCACTCGCCGCACAGTTGAACACCTGGATCGACGATCCGGCGATCGACGCGGTGGTGAGCACCGGCGGCACCGGCCTGACGGGGCGCGACGTCACTCCCGAAGCGCTCGCCATGATCGATGGTGCACGCGAGATCCCCGGCTTTGGCGAACTGTTCCGCTGGCTCAGCTTCAAGACCATCGGCACCAGCACGGTGCAATCGCGCGCCTGCGCGGTGGTGGCGCGCGGCACCTATATTTTCGCGCTGCCCGGCTCCAACGGCGCGGTGAAGGACGGGTGGGATGGAATCCTCGCCGAACAATTGGACAGCCGCAACCGGCCCTGCAACTTCGTCGATCTGATGCCGCGGCTGAAAGAGGCCTGATCCGCGCTACGGGGCTTGGCAGCGCGCCATTTGTTCCGTAAATGTTCCACGTGAAACATTCTCCGCTCAAAGGACGCGGCGCGCAGTCAGCCGCGGTGCCGACCCGCCTCGGCCTCGCCACGCGCGCGGTTGACGGCGATTGGCGCGATTATGTCGAATGCCTCGATGGCCCGCCGGTCAAGTTGCACACCACGGTGACGGTGGAGCGGCCCAAGTCGATCCTGACCTTCAACCAATCACCCGATGTGCCGTTTGATCGCTCGGTCAACGCCTATCGCGGCTGCGAGCATGGCTGCGTCTATTGCTTTGCCCGGCCCACGCATGCCTATCACGACCTCTCGCCGGGCCTTGATTTCGAGACGCGGCTGTTCGCCAAGCCCGATGCGGCCGCTCTGCTGCGCGCCACGCTGGGCAAGCGCGGCTACATCCCCAAGCCAATCGCGATGGGCACCAACACCGATCCCTACCAGCCGATCGAGCGCGATTACCGGATTACCCGCCAGATTCTCGAAGTGTGTCTCGAAGCGCGTCATCCCGTCACCATCACCACCAAGTCCGATCGGGTGCTGATGGATGCGGATATTCTGGAAGAAATGGCGCGGGAGAAACTGATTGCGGTCGCAATCTCGGTGACGAGCCTCGATCCGGCCCTGTCCGCCAAGCTCGAACCGCGCTGCGCCTCCCCTGCCAAGCGACTGATAGCGCTGGGAAAACTGTTACAACTGGGCGTGCCGGTGCATTGCTCGCTCTCGCCGGTGATCCCGGCGATCACTGACCAATTTATCGAAGGCATCATCGTCCGGGTGGCGGAACTGGGGGTGCGGAGCGTCGGCTGGATCCCGCTGCGCCTTCCCCATGAAGTCGCCCCGCTGTTTCGCGAATGGCTGAGCGTCCACTACCCAGAGCGCGCCGGAAAAGTGATGAGCATTGTCAGAAAGATGCGCGGTGGGCGCGACAATGATCCGAACTTTCACAGCCGCATGAACCCGCATGGAGCCTGGGCCGACCTGATCCGCGCGCGGTTCAGGGTGGCATGCAAGCGGGCCGGGATCGGCAAGGTGCGCTTCGAGCTGGACTGCTCGCGGTTCCGGCCCCCCGAGGTGGGCGGACAATTGCGGTTGCTTTAGCCCCTCACCCGAACCCCTCGCCCGCCTCGCCCGGGGCAAAGCGCACCAGCCGGCTGTCAGCCAGTGCCGCCGTGCGGTTCACCACCGCCAGTTGATATTCCGGATCCTTGATCATCGCCAAGAACGCGCCCGCATTGGGGTATTGCGCGATAAAGGCGTCGTGCCAGCGCTCGCCCTCGGGGCCGGTCACCATCGTCTCGAACGTGCCGCGCCAGATGATCTGCCCGCCGAGCCGCCGGAAGATCGGGCCGCTCGTCACCCCGTATTCCTCATAGGCCCGTCGCCCGCTCCAGCCCTTGCCGGCGTGTTCGTGGCCTTCGGGATAGGCCGCGACATCACGGTAGCGCAGCAGGTTGAGCATGTTGATCGGCGTATCGCGCGGCAAATCCTTGAAGGCCGCGAAGTTTGCCGGCGACGGATCGATATAAACCTCACCCATTATCCCACCCCTGTCCTGTCAGATCGCACTGCATATAGACCGTGTCGAGCCGCCGCCCGAACTTGAAGCCGACATTACGCATCCGCCCTGCGTGGACAAAACCGCATTTCCCGTGGAGCGCGACCGAGGCCGGCTCGCCGCCACCGATCACCGCGATCATCTGCTCGAACCCGCTCTCGCGCGCAGCATCGATCAGCGCGTCGAGCAGCCGCGTGCCGATCCCCTGCCCGCGCGCGCTGTCGGCAATATAGATGCTGTTCTCGCAGGTGCGGGCATAGGCGGCGCGCGGGCGGAACTGGGTGGCATAGGCATAGCCGAGGATCACGCCGCCCTGCTCGGCCACAAGAAACGGCCAGCCTTGCGCGGCGATATCGGCGATCTTGACCGCCCATTCGGCCGCTTTCGGCCCGGCCCTGTCGAACGAGGCCGTGCCGTGGGCGACGTGGTAATCGTAGATCGCGCAAATGGCCTGCGCGTCACGCTCACGCGCAGGCCGGATGGCGAGATCAGCCAAGCTTGTAGTCCGCAAAGCGGTCACGCAGATCCTTCTTGGAAATCTTGCCGGTGGCGGTGTGCGGAATCTCGTCGACGAATTCGACCGCATCGGGCAGCCACCACTTGGCGACCAGCGGCTTCAAATGCGCGATGATGTCCTCGCCCGTCACTTCGGCACCGGCCTTCTTGACCACGAACAGCACCGGGCGCTCGTCCCACTTGGGGTGGTGGATGCCGATGCAGGCGGCTTCGGCCACAGCTGGATGCCCGCAGGCGGCGTTCTCCAGCTCGACCGAGCTGATCCACTCGCCGCCCGACTTGATCACGTCCTTGGTGCGGTCGGTCAGTTGCAGCGTGCCGTCGGGATGGATGATGCCGACATCGCCGGTGTCGAACCAGCCATCGTTATTGACCGCGTCCTTATCGGCCTTGAAGTAGCGCTTGATCACCCACGGCCCGCGGATCTGGAGCGCGCCTGAAGTCTTGCCGTCACGCGGCAGCTCGGTGGTCATGTCATCGAGATCGACCGTGCGAAGCTGCACGCCGAAGATCGGGCGCCCCTGCATCGCGGTCTTCTCGACCTTCTCTTCGAGGGTGAGCCTGTCCCAGTCCCAGGTCGGCCCGCCGACCGTGCCGATGGGCGAGGTTTCGGTCATCCCCCAGGCGTGCTGGACGCGGGTGCCGTTACGCATGAGCCGCTCGATCATGAACTTGGGCGCGGCCGAACCGCCGATGGTGGCGGCCTTCAAGGGCGGCAGATCGAGGCCATTGGCATCGCAATACTGGAAATGCGCCAGCCACACCGTCGGCACGCCCGCTGAATCGGTCACGCCTTCGCGCAGCATCAGATCATGCAGCACCGCCGGATCATTCACCGCCGAAAACACGAATTTGATCCCCGCCATCGCCCCCGCATAGGGCAGGCCCCAACTGGCCGCGTGGAACATCGGCACGACGGGCAGCATCACCGAGGAGCTGGAGAAGTTGAACGCCGCCGGCTGCAGTCCAGCAAGCGCGTGCAGCACGGTCGAACGGTGCTCGTATTGCACGCCCTTGGGATTGCCGGTGGTGCCCGAGGTGTAGCAGATCATGCAGGGGTCGGTTTCCGGCCCCGTCACCCACGCGAAATCGCCGTCCTGCGCGCCGATCCAGTCCTCGAAGGCGGGGGCGTGCTCGCCGGAATCGTAGCAGATATAGTGCTCGACCGTCGGCCAGCGGCTCTTCATGCGGTCGACGATCGGCTGGAACGCGGCATCGTAGCACAGGACGCGGTCCTCGGCGTGATTGACGATATATTCGAGCTGATCGTCGAACAGGCGCGGGTTCACCGTGTGCAGCACCCCGCCCATGCCCGCCACGCCATACCAGCTGACCAAGTGGCGCGCATGGTTCATGGCAAGGCTCGCAACCTTGTCACCGGGCTTGAGGCCAAGTGCCTGCAAGGCCTGCGCCATCTTCAGCGCGTCGCGGCGAATGCCGGCCCAGTTGGTGCGGGTCTCGCTGCCATCGGCCCAGCGGCTGACGATTTCGCGCTCCGGCGCTTCGCGCGCGGCGTGATCGATCACCGCGGTCACCCGCATGGTCCAGTCCTGCATTGCCCCGAGCCTGGTTCCGGCCATTGTCGTCTCTCTCCTCAAGTCATTCCGCCGCGCCCTTGCGCGTGCGTGATTTTATATCTGGCCCGCTTCCATGCCTTCGCCTCGGGCGCTTGGCAATCGCCCTTGGACGGCATCTGCAATCCTGCTCGGCCCCGCCGCGCCAGACCCGGCACGAAACATCGCGCGGGCTGTCACAAGCTTGCCATGGGGCGCGCCTAGGCCAAGATGCATTATCAACCACCCGGAGGGCGGAAATGAGGTTTACGGCAGTTCTTCTGGCAGGCGCGGCGATGGGCACCGCCATCCCCGCACAGGCCCGCGACGGGCAGTTCTATATCGGGGTCAACGGCGGGGTCAGCCTCGAAGACCAGGTTGATGTCGATCTGGCCAACACCGATCCGCAGACCAATGGCGCCTTTGCCAACACCAACAGCGGGATCGATGCCGATGTGGTGATCGGTTATGACTTCGGTGCCTTCCGGCTCGAGGCCGAGGGCGGCTACAAGCGCAACGGCTATGACGGGCTGACCGTGGTGAGTTCGGGCATCCTGCCGGGCAGTGTCACGGTTCCGCCGGGCACGGTGGTGCAAAACGAGGAAGATCTATCGATCTGGAGCGGGATGCTCAACGGCATCATCGAAGTGGGCAAGGACGGCGGCGTGCAGTTCTTCGCTGGCGGCGGGGTCGGCTTTGCCAACCTCGATCTGCCAGTCGAGGTGGCAGGTGTCGGCACGGTGATCGACGACAGCGCGACCGATTTCGCCTGGCAGCTGCTTGGCGGCCTGCGGGTGGCGGTCAGCGATCACGTCGATATCGGGGTGAAGTACCGCTATTTCGTCGCCGACGAGTTCGAGCTCGAAGCGGCCAACGGTGTGCCGATCGAAGCGGACTATACCGCGCATTCGGTGCTTGCGAGCCTGGTCTACAATTTCGGCGGAAAGGAAGCCGCGCCGCCGCCTCCGCCACCCCCTCCGCCGCCGCCGCCCCCTCCGCCGCCGCCGCCCCCTCCTCCGCCGCCGCCCAAACCTGCGTGCAACACCGGACCGTACATCGTGTTCTTCGATTTCGACAAATCGGACATCACGGCAGAGGCCGCGACCATCCTCAACAACGCGATTACCGCCTATGGCAATTGCGGCATGGCGCGGGTGATGCTGGCGGGCCACACCGACACCTCGGGCAGCGCGCGCTACAACATGGGCCTTGCCGAGCGCCGCAACGCCGCGGTGCGCGGCTACCTGACCGGGCGCGGCATCCCCGATGCCCGGATCATGGCTGAGGCCTTCGGCGAGAGCCAGCCGCGCGTTCCCACGGCCGACGGGGTGCGCGAGGCGCAGAACCGCCGGGTCGAGGTGACCTACGGTCCCGGCTCTGGGATGTAAGACTCAGCTTTCGGAAGAAACCTGCAACTGGGGGGCGGCGCTGTCCGCCCCCTTTTTGCAGGCCTACGCCAGCCACCGGGATATTATCGGGATAGTGAGGCAGCACGCGCTGGAGGAAGTGCGCCATTGCGGCATTGGCTTAGCCGCTGCCCAGTGGGTGACACCCATCGATCATCGGTGTCAGGCGACGAGGCGCAATGCCGCCTTGCTCTTCGCTGGCACCAGCTCGACATTGCTGATGCCCGGCACCTCGGCCAGCCGCTCGGCCAATTCGCCCGAGAGCAGGAATCTGCGCCCCAGCCGCATTTGCGCGTGGCCGCCGGTTTCCAGCAGCAGCCGCACCAAAACCTCGCCATTGCCGACGAACGCGCAGTCATCCTCGACATCGAGCGCGACCTTAAGTTCGCGCAGCGCGTCAAGGCCGGCGATGTCGGCCTTGAGCATCATCGCGGTCGAACCGCTGACTGCGCTCAGCGGGCGGGCGTTACGGACGGTGAGACGCGGCGGCTCATCGGGATTGGGCGCGTCAAGCTCGACTGTCAGCAGCAGGCATTCTCCATCCTCAGCCCAGCGCTCGAACTGCGGCACCAGCGCCTCCTCGAAGCACGCGGCGGAAAACTGGCCCGATGCGTCGGAGAAATCGGCGCGCACGAAGGCGGCGCCTTTGCGGGTGCGGGCCTTGGTCACGCCTTCGACCAGCACCGCCATCACCGCTGTCCCGCGCCCGCCCGCAGGCGCGCCCGCCTCCATCAGGCTCTGATAGGTGCGCGCGCCATTGGCCGAGGCAAGCTCGCGATATTGTTGCACCGGGTGGGCGGAGAAATAGAAGCCGAAATTCTCACGCTCCTTCGCCATCCGGTCAGGCTTGCTCCATGGCGCGGCGGCAACAAGGCGCAAGTCGTCGCTGGACACATCCTCACCGCCAAACAGCCCCCCCTGCCCGCTCGAACGCTCACGCATGGCCGCATCGGCCACTGCCAGCAGCCGCTCGGCATTGGCGTAAAGCAGCGCACGGTCGGGTTCGAGGCTGTCGAGCGCACCCGCACAGATCAGCGCTTCCAATTGGCGGCGGTTCATCGTGCCCTGCGGCAGGCGCTCGAAGAAATTCTTGAGGCTGGTGAAGGGCCCGCCCGCCTCGCGCTCGGCGACGATCGCCTCCATTGCCTTTTCCCCGACATTGCGGATCCCGGCGAGCGCATAGCGCAGCGCATAGCCGCGATCGGTCTGCTCGACACTGAAACGGGCCTCAGACGCGTTGATGCAGGGCGGTAGCACCTCGACCCCTCCCATGCCGTTGGGATAGCGCCGGGCATCGTCAACGAACACGCTCAGCTTGTCCGACTGGTGCATATCGAAGCACATCGAGGCGGCGTAGAATTCTTCCGGATAATGCGCCTTCATCCAGCCGGTCTGGTAGGCGAGCAACGCGTAAGCGGCGGCGTGCGACTTGTTAAAGCCGTAGCCGGCGAACTTGTCGATCAAGTCGAACAGTTCGTTGGCGCGCTTGGCATCGATGTCGGATACCGCCTTGCAGCCCTCGACGAAGCGCCCGCGCTGGGCGTCCATCTCGGCCTGCACTTTCTTGCCCATCGCCCGCCGCAGCAGGTCTGCCTCCCCCAGCGAATAGCCCGCCAGCACCTGCGCGGCCTGCATCACCTGTTCCTGATAGACGAAGATGCCGTAGGTCTCGGCCAGAATGCGCTCGAGCTTGGGGTGCGGATATTCGATCGGCACAAGGCCCGCCTTGCGCTGGCCGAACAGCGGGATGTTGTCCATCGGGCCGGGGCGGTAGAGCGAGACGAGCGCGATGATGTCGCCGAAACTGGTCGGCTTCACCGCCTTGAGCGTGCGCCGCATCCCTTCGGATTCAAGCTGGAACACGCCCACCGTGTTACCCGCCTTCATCAGATCATAGACCGCCGGATCATCGAGCGCGAGCGCGCCCAGATCGATCGCGATGCCGCGCCGCGCCAGCAGATCGACCGCCTTCCTCAGCACCGACAGCGTCTTGAGGCCAAGGAAGTCGAACTTCACCAGGCCGGAGCTTTCGACATGTTTCATGTCGAACTGCGTCACCGGCATGTCCGAACGCGGATCGCGGTAGAGCGGCACCAGCTCAGCCAGCGGCCTGTCGCCGATCACCACGCCCGCGGCATGGGTCGAGGAATTGCGCGGCAGGCCTTCCAGCTGCATCGCCAGATCGACGAGGCGACGCACCTCGTTGTCGTTGTCGTATTCGTGCTTGAAATCGGCCGCACCATTGAGCGCGCGCGCCAGAGTCCAGGGATCGGTGGGATGGTTGGGCACCATCTTGCACAGGCGATCGACCTGGGCGTAGCTCATCTGCAGAATGCGCCCGCAATCGCGCAGCACCGCGCGCGCCTTCAATTTGCCGAAGGTGATGATCTGCGCGACGTGATCTGCGCCATATTTCTGCTGGACGTAACGGATCACCTCGCCGCGCCGGGTTTCGCAAAAGTCGATATCGAAGTCGGGCATCGACACGCGTTCGGGGTTGAGGAAACGTTCGAACAGCAGCCCTAGCCTGATCGGATCGAGATCGGTGATGGTGAGCGCCCAGGCCACCGCCGAACCCGCCCCCGAGCCGCGCCCTGGCCCCACCGGGATGCCCTGATCCTTGGCCCATTTGATGAAATCGGCCACGATCAGGAAGTAGCCGGGAAAGCCCATCTTCACGATCACCTCGATCTCGAATTCAAGGCGACGCTTGTATTCGAGCACTTCGTAAAACACCCCCGCCTCGCACAGGGCGGCGAAGGAGGCTTTGGCCTCGGCCAACGCATCGACGGACGGAAAATGCAGCGCCTCGAACAATTCGGCGTGGCAGTTTTCCGGGCAATAGGACGCGAGCCGGGCGGCGAGGCCCTTGCGCGAATCCTCCGCCAGCATCCGCGCCTCGCCCGCCAGATCGCCCGCAAGGCTCGGCAGGATCGGCTTGCGATAGGGCGGCGCGAAGGCGCAGCGCTGGGCAATGACGAGCGTGTTGACCAATGCCTCGGGCAGATCGGCGAACAGCGCCTCCATCATGCTGGCAGATTTGACATAGGCCTCGCGGTTGGAGCGCGGGCGGTCCTCCGCCTCGATCTGGGTCGAATGGGCGATGCACAACATTGCATCATGCGCCTCGTATTCGTGCGGCTCGGCAAAGTTGGCGGGGTTGGTGGCGACCAGCGGCAGATCGCGGGCATAAGCCAAGTCGATCAGCGCCTCCTCGGCGCGCTCTGCCACCGGATCGCCCGCGCGCGCTATCTCGACATAAAGCCGCGCGGGAAACAGCGCCTCCAGCCGCGCAGCCAGCCGCATCGCCGCCTCGTGCTGCCCGTCGGAAAGCAGCCGTGTCAGCCCGCCCTCGCCCGCGCCGGTCAGGGCAATCAAACCGCCGGTGCGCCCTTCGAGATCGGCCAGCGTGACGTGCGGATCAAGCTCGAGCGGGCGATCAAGGTGCGCCTTGCTGACGAGGTGACACAGATTGCCGTATCCTTCCTCATCCTGTGCAAACAGCGGCAGGTAATCGACCGCCTGCGCGCCCGGACCTGCCACACCCTCGCGCGCGACGCCCAGCAGCGCGCCGATGATCGGCTGCACGCCTTCGCCCTTGCAGGCGCTGGCAAAGGCCATGATGCCGTAAAGCCCGTTACGGTCGCAGATCGCAATCGCGGGAAAGCCGCGTTCTTTCGCCAGCTTGGCAATCGCCTTGGGATCGATCGCCCCTTCGAGCATCGAAAAAGACGACAGCACGCGCAAGGGGACAAAGCGAGCAAAGGCCATCGGCGCAGTTTAGAAATTTGTGCCGATTCCGGAAGCGCTGCGCCCGACGAGTTCTCCACAGGCGCGATGGACGCGGGTCACAGCAGCTTCTCGATATCCTTCGCGATTGACTCGGGCCTGTCGGTCGGCGCGTAGCGGCGCACGACGTGGCCCTCGCGGTCGATCAGGAACTTGGTGAAGTTCCACTTGATCGCGGTGGTGCCCATCAGGCCCTTGGCTTCCTTTTTCATCCAGTCGAACAGTGGGGAGGCATTGTCGCCGTTGACCTCGATCTTGGCCATCAGCGGGAAGGTGACGCCGAAATTGACCTTGCAGAATTGCGCGATCTCCTCGGCGCTGCCCGGCTCCTGCGCGCCGAACTGGTTGCAGGGGAAGCCCAGCACCTCGAAGCCCCGATCCTTGTAGGTCTGATAGAGCTTTTCCAGCCCGTCATATTGCGGGGTAAAGCCGCACTTCGACGCGGTGTTGACCACCAGCAACACCTTGCCGAGCTTGTCCGCCAGATCGAGCGGCTCGCCCTTGTTGGTGGTGACGGTGAAATCGGCAATCGTGGTCATGGCGCAATTCCCTTCTCGTCAGAATATGGCTTCAGTTGCCTTCGTGCAGCACGCCATCCTTGAGCCGCACGACCCGGTCCATCCGCGCAGCAAGGCGTTCGTTGTGGGTGGCAACAAGCCCTGCGCTGCCCTCACCGCGCACCAGCGCGAGGAACTGGCCGAGCACCACGTCCGAAGTCGCCTCGTCGAGATTTCCGGTCGGTTCGTCCGCCAGCACCAGTGTCGGCCGGTTGGCCAGCGCGCGCGCGACCGCAACGCGCTGCTGTTCGCCGCCCGAGAGCTGGCTGGGACGATGGGTGAGCCGCGCACCCAGACCGAGGCCCGCCAGCAGGGCATCGGCGCGCGCCTCGGCTGCCGCCCGGTCGATCCCCACGATCATCTGCGGCATCACCACATTTTCGCGTGCGGTGAAGTCGGGCAGCAGGTGATGGAACTGGTAGACAAAGCCCAGATGTTCGCGGCGCAGCTGGGTGCGCTCGTCCCCGGCAAGGCTTTCGGCCTGTTGCCCGGCAATGGTGATCGAACCCTCGAACCCGCCTTCGAGCAGCCCGAGCGCTTGCAGCAAAGTCGACTTGCCCGAACCCGAGGGGCCGAGCAGCGCGACAATCTCGCCCGGCATGATGTCGAGATCGACCCCGCGCAGCACCTCGATCCGCTGCCCGCCCTGTTCGAAGGCGCGCTTGACCCCCTTGAGTGAGACGATCGGCTGGCGGCTATTCATAGCGCAGCACCTGCACCGGATCGGTGTTGGCCGCCTTGAGCGCGGGATAGAGCGTCGCGAGGAAGCTCATCCCCAGCGCAAGACACACGATGCCGAGGACCTCCCACGGATCGGTGCGTGAGGGCAGGGTGGAGAGAAACCGCACTTCCGGATCCCAGATCTGCCGGCCGGTGGTGAAGGCGATGGCGGCGACGATCTGCTCGCGGAAGAACAGGATGATCGCGCCCAGCACCAAGCCTGCAGCCGTGCCGATCGCGCCGATGGTGGTGCCGGTGGTGACGAAGATCTTGAGCAAGGACCGCCGGGTCGCGCCCATGGTCCGCATGATCGCGATGTCGCGGGTTTTCGCACGCACCAGCATCACAAGGCTGGAAAGAATGTTAAATGATGCCACCACCACCATGAAACTCAAAGCGAAGAACATCGCCACGCGTTCGACCTGAAGCGCTTCGAACAGCGCTGAATTGATGGTCTTCCAATCAGACACCACCGCTTGGCCGGCCAGCTTGTCGGCCATCGGCCGGAGGATTTCGCCAACCTTGTCGGGGTTTTCCACGGTGACTTCGATCATCCCGATCTTGTCACCCATCAGCAGCAGCGTCTGCGCCTCTTTGATCGGCAAGACGACAAATTTTTCGTCATAGTCGTAGATGCCGACTTCGAAGATCGCACCAACCTCATAACCGATCTGGCGGATCGAAGTGCCGAACGGCGTGGCCCGCCCCTGCGGGTTGATGATGGTGATGGTATCGCCCACCCGGATCCCGAGGTTCTGTGCCAGCCGCGAACCGATCGCCACGCGGCCCGCCGCACCGATCTGCGAGGCCTGGTAGAGCGTGCGAATGTCGCCCATCACCACCTTGTCGCCGAGGTTGGCGATGTTCTTGTCAGTTTCGCCGCGCACGAACACCGCTTCCACTCGTCCGTCATAGCTGATCAGCAGCGGCTGCTCGATCAGCGGCGAGGCTTCGACCACGCCCGGCGTGCGTTCGACATTGGCGAGCACGCTTTGCCAGTTGTCGAGCTTGCCGCCATAGGCCTGTACAATCGCGTGGCCGTTCAGGCCCACGATCTTGTCGAGCAGCTCGGCGCGAAAGCCGTTCATCACGCTCATCACCACCACCAGCAGCGCGACCGAGAGCGACACCACGCCCACAGCAATCGCCGCAACCAGCGCGATAAAGGCCTCGCCCTTGCCGGGCCAGAGGTAGCGCTTGGCGATCATCCATTCGAACGGGGAAAGCATGGGAGGTTGCGTGCTGCCTTTATGGTGAACGCTGCCTGTAGAATGCGCGCCAACCTGCCGCAATCCCAAGCTGATGCACCTTCCCCGCCCATTGCACCTGCCGCCTGTCACACGCCGGTCAGCAAAAAGGCAGCCATCCGCGGGCGGCTTTTCCTTGTAATTGATCGGTCACATCGCCATTGGGGCTTTGTCCACCCCGCGGCAGATGTGCGGGCAGGTTTGGTGATGCCGATGACACCCCTCAATGTGACTCACCCCTTCCTAGATGCCGATGGCGACAAGCTGCGTGAGGAATGCGGAATCTTCGGCGCGATCAACGCGTCAGATGCCGCTGCGATGACCGCGCTCGGCCTCCACGCCCTCCAGCATCGCGGGCAGGAAGCAGCCGGGATCGTCAGCTGGGACGGCAAGGAGTTCTTCGTCCGGCGGGGGCTTGGCCACGTCGCCGAGAACTTCTCCTCCTCCGAAGCGATCGCAGAACTGCCCGGCCACATGGCCGCCGGCCACGTGCGCTATTCCACTACCGGCGGATCGGGCCTGCGTAATGTCCAGCCGCTCTATGCCGATCTCGCCAGCGGCGGCTTTGCCGTGGCGCATAACGGCAATATCTCCAACGCCATGACCTTGCGCGCCGACCTGGTGAGCAAGGGTTCGATCTTCCAGTCGACTTCGGACACCGAGGTGATCATCCACCTCGTCGCCACCAGCCGCTACCCCACCATTGCCGACCGGCTGGTGGACGCGCTGCGGCTGGTCGAGGGCGCCTATGCCCTGATCGTGATGACGCCCGAAGGCATGATCGCCTGCCGCGATCCGCTCGGCATCCGCCCGCTGGTGATGGGCCGGTCGGGCGAAGCAATCATGTTCGCCTCGGAAACCGTGGCTTTCGATGTGGTCGGGGCCGAAGTGATCCGCGAAGTCGAGCCGGGCGAGCTGGTGCTGGTCGATTTCTCCGGCGAAATCCGCTCTGTGCGCCCTTTCGGCAACCCGCCCCCACGCCCGTGCATCTTCGAGCATGTCTATTTCAGCCGCCCCGATTCGGTCTTTGCCGGCCGCTCGGTTTACGAAGCAAGAAAGGCGATCGGGGTGCAACTTGCGCTAGAAGCCCCGTGCGAGGCCGATCTGGTCGTGCCGGTGCCCGACAGCGGCGTTCCGGCCGCGCTCGGCTTTGCCCAGGCCTCGGGCATCCCGTTCGAGCTTGGCATCATTCGCTCGCACTATGTCGGGCGCACCTTCATCCAACCGGGTGACGGCGCGCGCCATTCCAGCGTCAAGCGCAAGCACAACGCCAACCGCGCGCTGGTGGAAGGCAAGCGCATCGTGCTGATCGACGATTCGATCGTGCGCGGCACAACCTCGCTCAAGATCGTCGAGATGATGCGCGAGGCGGGCGCAAAGGAAGTCCACTTCCGCGTCGCCAGCCCGCCAACGGCCCATTCCTGCTTCTACGGGGTCGATACGCCCGAACGCTCCAAGCTGCTCGCCGCACGCATGGAGCTGGAGCCGATGCGCGAATTCATCAAGGCCGACAGCCTCGCCTTCATCTCGATCGACGGGCTGTACCGCGCGGTCGGGCGCGAGGGCCGCGATGCTGCGCGTCCGCAGTTTTGCGATGCCTGTTTCACCGGCGAATATCCCACCTCGCTCACCGACCTCACCCAAGCCGAGGCGAAGGCCGCCGAACTCCCTTTCGCTGACCCCAAGGCCGCATAAATCCATGACCGAAACTATCAAACCGCTTTCCGGGCGCCTCGCGCTTGTCACCGGCGCAAGCCGCGGCATCGGCGCTGCCACCGCCAAGTCCCTGGCCGCCGCCGGGGCGCACGTCATTCTGGTGGCGCGCAAGGTCAAGGCGCTCGAGGCGGTCGAAGACGAAATCCACGCCGCCGGTGGCACCTCGACCATCGCTCCGCTCGATCTGACCGAACCAGATGCGGTCATGCGCCTCGCCACCGCCATCGCGGGGCGGTGGGAAAAACTTGATATTCTTTTGCTTTCAGCAGCCTATCTGCCAGAGCTGACCCCGGTTGCACAGATCGATCCGAAGCAGTTCAACCAGGCCCTGCTGACCAATCTGGTTGCCACCCAGGCGCTGATTGCCGCCTTCGACGCGATGCTGCGTAAGGCCGAGGCGGGCCGCGTGATCGGTCTCACCAGCAGCCTCGGCAGCGCGCCGCGGGCCTATTGGGGGGCTTACGGCGCGACCAAGGCGGCGTTCGAGAACCTGCTCGAAACCTATGGTGCAGAAGTCGAAAAGCTCAGCCGTCTGCGCGTGGCGATCATCGATCCGGGCGCGACCCGCACCGAAATGCGCGCCCGTGCCTTTCCCGGCGAGGATCCGCAGACCGTCAAGGCCCCCGAAGTGGTGGCCGAACGGCTGGTCGCACTGCTGGTGGAAGGCTTCAACAAGCTCCATCGTGAGCGCATCGGCTGAAGCATTTTCACCTGCTTTTCCTGCGCCGCGCGAGTTTGTTTACCAAACCGGGTAACCGCCCCTTAGGGATTGTGCTGGCATGGCTTGCGGTGAACTTGGCTGCAGGCAGCAGCGACCATCCCTAACGAGGTTAAAAGCGATGCCACCGGAAACAAATTCCTATCGCCTCGCCGCGCAGGAAGATCGTTGCAGCCCCCGCACCCGGCTGACGATTCCGGCAACATTGCGCGCCTCGGGTGGCCGCGCCTTCCAGAGCGTGGTGCACGATCTGTCGATTTCAGGCTTCTCGGCGGCTTCAATCAACCGCATGCACGAAGGTCAGCTGTGCTGGCTGACCTTGCCCGGCCTCGAATCGCTTCAGGCCGAGGTGGTGTGGTGGGACAACTGCATCGTCGGCTGCGCGTTCAGCGAACTGCTCAGCCCGATCGTGCATGACAACATCTTGCAACGTTACAGCAACGTCGGGGTCTATCGGCAGGTGATCTGAGGCCGCAGCAGGCCTGCCGGGCCTATCTGGCCTCGGCGGCGATCCTTCGGCTCAGGTCAAGCAAGCGCGCGCGCTCTGGCCCGCCGCTTGCTTGTGCCCAGTTGCCGACATAGGCGAACACCACCCGCTGCTCGGGGAAGATGGTGATCCCCTGACCGAAAATGCCCTGCGCGCCATAGGTGCCTTGCGGATAGGTCCACCACTGGTAGCCATAGCCAAAACCGCTGTCGCCGAAATCGACCGCACTGTCCGTTGCCTCGGCAAACCAGCCTTCCGGCACCGCGCCATGGCCGTCCTCCAGCGCGAACTGGCCCATGCGGGCATAGTCGGCGAGGCGGAGCGAGAGGCAGCACCCGCCGATATTCCCGCCGCGCGGATCGACCATCCAAAACAGCCCGCCCTCGAACCCCGCCGGATCGACAATCTTGGACTTGGCGTAATCGGCCAGCGGCCTGCCCACGGCGTTTTCCACCAGCAGGCCGATGAGGTTGGTCTCGCCGGTCTTGTAGACCCACTTCTCGCCAGCCGGGGCCTGGCGCGCAAGCGCCTTCATCTGCGCGACGATAGCCTCGGGACCATATTCGACCACGAAGCGGTTCATCTGCGCGACGTCAGAGTTCGGATCGGTGTAATCCTCGTTCCACTTGACCCCGCTCGTCATGGTGGCGAGCTGGCGCACGGTGACCCCTTCGTAGGCGCTGCCCGCAAGGCCGGGGATATAGTGGGTCACCGGATCATCGAGGCTGGTGATGAAGCCATCCTTCACTGCCGCGCCGAGCAGCGTGGAGGTGAAGCTCTTGGCGACCGAGAAGCTGGTCCAGCGGTCCTCCGGCGTGAGCCCAAGGCCGTAAGCCTCGAAGCGCACCTTGCCGTCTTGCAGGACCATGATGCCCGCTGTGTTGGTGTCGGCCATCGCCGCCTTGAGTTCCGCCTGCAAGGCCGCGCTCAGCGGCGCGCCCTTGGGCAGCGCGCGCGGGGTCTTGGCGGCGGGAACTTCGTGTCCGGCAAACCACTGCTCCATCGCGCGGAAACGTTCGGCGCGCTGCTCGTCGTTCCAGAACAGCACCTGCAATTCGGACTGGTCGCGCGCCGGGGGTTGAACAAGGCGCGCGGCAGGGGTGGCAGGCCCCTGCTGCTCGGCGCTCACACCCGTCGCGGCCAGCAGCGCCGCGAGCGCAAAGCCCGAAACCGCGCGTCCCATCATGCCCATCTTCGCACCCTCTCGTCTGTTATGGCGAGAGGCATAGGCCGATGCGAGCGACGCGGGCAAGCCCCTGTCAGCTCTCCTTCAGCGTCTTCAAAGCCGCGAGCGCCCTTTCGCGGGCGAACTTATGGCTGACGATCTTGCGCGGATAGCCCGCGGGCCGCCGCCCGAACTCTTCGGGATCGTGCACGTAAGGCTCGTCGATCCCCTTCAGTTCGGGCACATAGGTGCGGATGTAGCGCGCTGCGTCGAACTTCTCCGACTGGCTGAGCGGGGCCATGATGCGGCTGAACATGTTGGAATCCACCCCCGTGCCTGCCGTCCACTGCCAGTTGGTGGCGTTGGAGGCGTAGTCGGCATCGACGAGCGTATCCCAGAACCACTTTTCGCCCTCGCGCCAATCGATCAGCAGGTGCTTGATGAGAAAGCTGGCGGTGATCATCCGCACGCGGTTGTGCATCCACCCGGTCTGCCACAACTGGCGCATCCCAGCATCGACGATCGGGTAGCCGGTGCGCCCCTGCTGCCATGCCTTCAGATCGCGCGCGGCGGCTTCGTCGGTGGCAGGATCGCGCCAGGGAAAGCGGTCGAAATCCGCGCGGTAGTTCTGCTTGGCATAGGCGGGGAATTGCAGCACCGCATTGGCCGAATAGTCGCGCCAGATCAGCTCGCCTTCGAAGGTTTCCCAGCCTTTGGAGGTGTGGTGCTTCAAGGCATGCCAGATCTGGATCGGCGAAATTTCGCCGAAGTGCAGATGCGGCGAGAGGCGCGAGACCTTGTCGAGGCTAGGGAAATTGCGCTTGTCATCATAATCATCGACCTCTGCTTCCCATGCCGCGAGGCGCTCGTGGGCCGCGTCCTCGCCCACCTGCCAGAAATCGCGCAGTCCCCCTGCCCAGTCGGGCTTGATCGGGAGCAGGTTCCATGACGCAAGGTCGTCCGAGGCTGGCCACGCCGCCGGGGCTTCGAGCCGCTCTGGCGCGGGGACTTCGGCGCGTGGCGGGAATCCGCCCCGCACCGCGCGGCTGAAGGGGGTGTAGATCTTGTATTGCCCCCCTGTGCCGGTGGTAATCGAGCCGGGAGGCATCAGGTAATTGCCGTGGTGAAGCTGGAGATCGAGGCGCTTGGCCAGTTTGCGCTCGGCATTGAGCCACCACGGTTCGTAATGGCAATTGGCGTGGATGGTGGTCGCGCCCACGTCCTGCGCCAGCTTGGTGAGCTGCGCCACCGCCTCCCCCCGCCGCAGGATCAGGCGGCTGCCTTTGGCATCAAGGTTTTTGGCGAGGCTCGCCAGCGAATGATGCAGCCACCAGCGCGAGGCCCCGCCATAGGCGTGGTGCCTGGGACTATCGTCGTCGAGCACATAGACGGCGACGACCGGGCCAGCCTTGGCGGCGTGGTAGAGCGCAGGGTTATCGGCGAGGCGAAGATCGCGCCGCAGCCAGACGATTTGGGTCATTATGGTCTTTCAATCATTCGTCATTGCGAGGCGACGCAGCCGCCGCGGCAATCCATGGACGAATGGTGCGGGCCATGGATTGCTTCGCTTCGCTCGCAATGACGAATTAGCTGCGGGGAAGTTCCTTGCACACCGCATCCGGCAGTGCGACCGAGAACCGCTCCCGCGCGCGCGGATCGTAGAAGCGCGCATCGTAGAGGATCACCGAGCCATCCGCCGCGCGTGTCGCGAAGGGCGCACGCGACCAGAATAGGAAGGCGTCGAGCTGGGGATTGGTGCGGCGGGCGGCGGTGAGGTCGGGAATTTCGCACCGCAAATTCGGATCGACAAGCGGACGGCCTTCGCTTTGCAAGTAAGGAACTTGCGCCGCCTCCGACTTCATCTCCGGCCAATTGCGGCCCACCCGGATCACTTCCCGTTCCCAGAAACGCAATGGGACTGGCATTGAAATCCGTGTTGCACCGGGTCCGTCCCACAATTCCGCGCGGCCATGGGTGATCGCTCCATTCAACCCGATGTAGGCCAACATGATCGCGATCGCTTTGCGCGCGATGGGGCGCTGGTCGCCGCCCGTCTTCTCGCGCCACCAAGACCACGAAACGGCGCCAACCAACAGCGCCCACAACCACACGTCGATGATGAACAACGTATCGCCATAGAACCACTCGCTCGAAAACGGCTCCAGCAGCCGGATGCCGTAAACGTTGAGCCAGTCGAAGAAGGGGTGGCTGAGGCAGCCGATGAAGGCCATGGCATAGAGCCACCCGAAGCGCACCGGGAGCCGCGCTTCGGGCCGCCTGCCGCGCTTGGCCTGCCAGCGGTCGAAGGCCCACAGCAGCCCCGCCAGCACCAAGGGCAGCAACACCAGCGCCGGCGGGCCGTGGGTGATGCCGCGGCGGACGGCGAGATGCTCGGTGCCCTCCAGCCAGAAGAAGCACGCCGCGTCCACATCCGACAGGTTCGCACCGATGACGAGCCCCGGCATCGCAAGCCCGGTCGTGCGCTTCAGCCCCGCCTGCCCCAGCACCGCGCCGACGAGGCTATGCGTCAGATTGTCCATGGCTTCGCTGGCTAGCGCGCCGCCCGCAATCAAGCGAGTGGAAATCCGCCAAACGCTCGCCTATCGCAGCATCACAAACGGGAGAGAACCACGATGACCGACGCGCCTTTTATCCGCCCTGACATGAAGGCCTTCCTCGACATGATGGCGCAGGTGAACGGGCCGAAGATGGCCGACATGACTTTGGCCGAAGCGCGCGATTCCTATCTGAAGATGCACGCCATCGCCGACCGTCCGGCCCGCGCCCTGCCGGTGATCCGCGACCTTTCCTGCCCCGGCCCGGCGGGCGACATCCCGCTTCGCCTTTACGACGCGCGAGAGAACCGCGAGGGGCCAACACCGGTGATCATGTTCTTTCACGGCGGCGGCTTCGTGATCGGCGATCTCGACACCCACCACGCGCTGTGCACCGAAATTGCCGCGCTGACGGATCTGCCGCTGGTAGCGGTGCACTATGCCCGCGCGCCCGAAGCGCGCTTTCCGGCCGCGATCCGCGATTGCGAGGCGGCGACGCGCTGGGTGGCGGGCAGCCCTGCCGAACTCGGCCGGACCGCGTCAGGGATCATCACCATCGGCGATTCGGCGGGCGGCAATGCCACCGTGGTCGTCGGGCAATTGCTCGCCGCCAACCCCGCCGCCGTGCCGGTGGTGCTGCAAGTGCCGATCTTCCCGCTGGTGGCCGATGCCGATGGCTCGGAAAGCATGGCGCAATTTGCCGAGGGCTACCTGCTCACCGCCGAAACCATGGCCTTCTTCGATGCGGCCTATGGGGCTGACCGCAGCGATCCGCGCGGTTTCCCGATCCTGGGCGATCACAGCAATGCGCCGCCCACCATCGTCGTCACCGCAAGCCTCGATCCGATCCGCGATTCGGGCCGCGCCTATGCCAAGGCGCTGGTTGATGCCGGGCGCGACTGCCTGTTCCTCGAAATGCGCGGGGTGACGCACTCCTTCACCAACCTGCGCCAGATGGTGCCCAGCACCCAACGCGACCTTGAACGCGTGATCGCGGCGATGCAGTTCATGCTGGACAATCCGGCATGATTGACCCTGAAACCCTCCCCTACCGTCCCTGCGCGGGCTTCATGCTGGTGAACCGCTTCGGGCAAGTCTTCGTCGGCCAGCGGATCGATCCATCCGCCCACGGCTTCTGGCAGATGCCGCAGGGCGGGATCGACAAGGGCGAGGATGTGCGCGCGGCGGCCCTGCGCGAGCTCGAGGAGGAAATCGGGGTGCCTGCACGCCTCGTCGAAGTGATCGCGCAGTCGGCGCAGCCCTATCGCTACGATCTGCCGCCCGAATTGCTGGGGCGCGTGTGGAAGGGCAAGTATCGCGGGCAGGAACAGCACTGGTTCCTGGGGCGCTTTCTGGGCGAGGACAGCGACATCGACCTCGAAGCGCATGACCCACCCGAGTTCAACGCCTGGCGCTGGGTTGAACCCGAGCAGCTGGCCGAGCTGATCGTGCCGTTCAAACGCGATGTCTATGAAGCGCTGGTGGCCGAGTTCAGGGATTTGATCTGAACACGTCCGTCATTGCGAGCGGCGAAGCCGCGCGGCAATCCAGAGCCCGGGTCAAGACGCTCTGGATTGCCGCGCCCGTTCCGGACTCGCAATGACGAGGAAACTCAGTTGCTCGCCGGAGCATCGGCTGCGGTATCCGCCGCCAGCCGCGCCGAGGGGCCGCGCGCGATGGTGCTTTGCAAGGCCACCGTTTCGGGGCAATTGTCGCCGCACAGCGATTGCAGCTTGGCAAGATTGCGCTTGGCCTTCTCGACCGCGCCCTTTTCCACCAAGGCCGCCCCTTCGCCCGAGATCGCGGCAAAATTGCCCGGATCGCGCTCCAGCGCCTCGCGGTAATATCGGATCGCCTTGCCCTGAAGCCCTGCCTGCCGTGCGGCCGCGGCCAGATCGATGAAGATCGGGGTATAACCCGGATCGACCGCCAGCGCGGCCTCGAACGCGTCCACCGCCGCCTGCGTCTCTCCGGCACTGAGCGCAGCCTTGCCTTGTGCAATCAGCGCGGCCGCCCGCGGATCGGGGGTTTGGCCGGCGCTGGCATTGAGCATGCTTGCCGACATGGCCAGACACAGCGAAAGGGCAGCGGCAGCGGGCGCGAAACGCATCAGAAGCTCCTTCAGTGCATGAGACCGGGAACCGGAGGGCTGAGCCATAAAGCTCACATTATCATGGTGAACGCAAGCCCGCGACGAAAAAACCATCCGTGGCGTCATGGAACGGGTCAAGTCGCCACCCCGTCCCGCGCGCCCGGCCAAGCGGGAGCGGCAGGGCCTGGGCTCGCCAACCGGGATGGCGATCGAGGAAGACGGCGATGCGGTCGGCCCCCTCGGCATCGAGCAGCGAACAGGTGACGAAACTCACCGTGCCGCCCGGTCGCACCAACTGCGCGGCCAGCTCAAGCACGTGATCCTGAAGCTGGGTGAGCCGCGCCAGCTCTGCCCGGTCAAGTCGCCAGCGCGCCTCAGGGCTGCGTCGCCATGTCCCGCTGCCCGAGCACGGCGCATCGACCAGCACGTGATCGGCCTTGCCCGCCCAGGCGCCAAGCGCCTGCATCTCGCGGCCCGGATCGAGCAGCACGATATGGTCGATCGCCGCCCCGGCGCGCGCGGCGCGCGGCGCGAGGTTGCCGAGCCGGCGCTTGTCGGTGTCGGCGGCGATGATGCTTGCCGCATTGCCGAGCCGCGCGGCGAGCGCCAACGTCTTGCCCCCGCCGCCGGCGCACAGATCAATGATGGTCTCGCCCGGAGCCACCGGCAGCCCCTCGACAATCAGTTGGCTGCCGCAGTCCTGCACCTCGATCAGGCCGTCAGCATAGGCCTCCCACGTTTCGACCGGGGTGCCCGGCGCAAACCGCAGGCCTTGTGCCGCGACGAGCGGTTCACCCTCTTGCGGCAACGCGATGGTCGCGCGATCGGCCTTGAGCGCATTGACCCGGATATCGAGCGGCGCGCGGCCGAGCATCGCGGCAATCTCCGGCCCGCCCAGCCCCGAGGCGCGCAGCGCAGCGGCAAGCCACTTGGGGGCAAGGCCGGTCTTGGCGACCGGCTCGTCCTCGGCGCACGGCGCGGGGCCATGGGGCGATCCGTCGAACAATACGGCGATGGCGGGATCCTGCGCGGCCAGCGCCAGCATCGCCGCGCGCCCACTCACCGGCACCGGCCCGCACAGCCGGATCGCCTGATAGACCAGATCGCGCACCGCTCGCCGGTCCTTCGATCCGGCATAGCGGCGGGCGCGGAAATAATCGGCGATGATCCTGTCCGCAGGCGCGCCCTTGGTGCGCGCGGCTGAGATGACACTATCGAGCAAGTCGATGGCGGCCTGAACGCGGGCGGCGGGGGTCATAGGGGTTCCTCAATAACGAAGTGCGGTGCCATAGTCGCGTCGATGCGAGGCAGGCTGACGCCAGAGGAACGGGAAATCCGCGAAAGCCGCGGCATCGGGCTCAAGCGGTTCTGGGCCTTTCCGACACTGTTGATGATTATCGCCTTTGTCGCCACGCACTCCGATCTATTCGTCAGCTGCATCGGCGATCCCCTAGAAGCTAACGGGCGGGGCCGCGGCGCGGCCCCGATCCGTATGGCGCTGGTGCTGCCCTGCTGCCCGTATCTCCTCACCGGATCGCTCTCGCAAATTCTCAAATTCATAGCCCTCTGGCTGCCGGTTGCGTTCATGGTGCTGAACTGGCGGTGGGCCAAGCGCCATAAGGCCTATTGGGACACGGTGCGCGCGCGGGAGAAGGAGCGCCGGGCAGAGCGCGCCGCGAAACGCAAAGCCGTCCCTCCGCCAGAAGCCTAACGGCAGGCCTGGCCTTACCGCGTCGGATAGTTCGGCGCCTCGCGGGTGATGGCGACATCGTGCACGTGGCTTTCCGAAAGGCCCGCATTGGTGATCCGCACGAATTGCGCGCGGGCCTGAAGGTCTGTGATCGTCGCCGAGCCGGTGTAGCCCATTGCCGCCTTGATCCCACCGACCAGCTGGTGGATCACGTCGGCCGCCGGCCCCTTGAACGGCACCTGGCCCTCGATCCCCTCAGGCACCAGCTTCATTGCCGAAACATCTTGCTGGAAATAGCGGTCAGCCGAGCCGCGCGCCATTGCGCCGACGCTGCCCATGCCGCGGTAGGCCTTGTAGGAACGGCCTTGATAAAGGAACACCTCGCCCGGGCTTTCGGTGGTGCCTGCCAGCATCGAGCCGACCATGACGCTCGAAGCTCCCGCCGCCAGCGCCTTGGCCGCATCGCCCGAGGTGCGAAGGCCACCATCGGCAATCACCGGCACCCCGGACTTGGCGGCCTCGGCCGCGCTTTCCATGATCGCGGTCAGCTGCGGCACCCCCACCCCGGCCACCACGCGGGTGGTGCAGATCGAACCCGGCCCGATCCCGACCTTGACCGCGTCGGCCCCGGCATCGACCAGCGCGCGGGTGGCCTCGGCGGTGGCGACATTGCCCGCGATAACCTGCACCGCGTTCGACAGCTTCTTCACCCGCTCCACGGCACGGGCGACTTCGATGTTGTGACCATGCGCGGTGTCGATCACGATCACGTCAACCTCGGCCTCGACCAGCGCCTTGGTACGGGCAAAGCCGGCATCACCCACCGTTGTCGCGGCGGCAACGCGCAGGCGCCCGGTGCTGTCCTTGGTGGCGTTGGGGTAGTTCACCGCCTTTTCGATATCCTTCACCGTGATGAGGCCGATGCAGCGATAGGCATCGTCCACCACCAACAGCTTTTCGATCCGGCGCGCGTGGAGCAGGCGGCGCGCTTCGTCCTGACCGGTACCGAGCGGCACGGTGGCGAGGTTCTCGGTGGTCATCAGCTCGCGCACCGGCTGAAGCGGGTTTTCAGCGAAGCGCACGTCGCGGTTGGTGAGGATGCCGACCAGCTTGCCCGCCGCATCCACCACCGGAATCCCGCTGATGCGGTTGGCCTGCATCAACGCCTGCGCCTCGCCCAGCGTCGCATCGGGGCCGATGGTGATGGGGTTGACCACCATCCCGCTCTCATAGCGCTTGACCGCACGCACCGCCGCACATTGTGCATCGATATCGAGATTGCGGTGGAGCACACCGATGCCGCCCAGCTGCGCCATGGCGATCGCCATGTCAGCCTCGGTCACGGTGTCCATCGCCGCGGACAGCACCGGAATATTGAGCGCAATGTCACGGGTCAGGCGGGTCGAGGTATCGGCCATGCTCGGCAGCACGCTGCTTTCCGCCGGGCGGAGCAGCACGTCATCGAAGGTCAGACCGAGCGGGATATCCATGAGCGCCACTTTCCTGAAATGCGAGAGGGTCACCTCCTCTGGCGGGAGATTCGTGGCAGCCCATGTAACCGCACAAGGGCGATTGCGCTAGGGCTGCGGGGCGGCTGGGGGAAAATAGCGCGCGGTATCGGCAAAAAGCCGCACCAACCGCTCGTGCAGCAGCAGATCGTCGATCGCCCCGCCCAGTTCCACGGCACCAGCCTTGTCCGCGGGGCGGTGATAGCCGCTCTGCAGGAAAGGCTGGAGCACCGCGCGGCTGCCGAAGGCGCTCGACAGCAGCACCGCGGGCACCCCCTGTTCGAGCAATACCCAGCCATCCTGCCGCGCGAGAAAACTCTCGGCCAGCGCCTTGTCGCCCGTCATGCGCCCGCTGCGCGCGATCTCGGCGCGGATCATCGCGTCGAGCGGTGTGCGCCCTTCGCCGATAAAGCCCACCGGGCTGCCTTGCGGGGCAAGTGCGAGCATGTCGAGGTTGAAGGCCGCCACGATGCTGGCGAGCGGCACCGGCGGGGCCTTGGCAAAGGCGCGGGCACCGAGCAGCCCTGCCTCCTCCGCGCTGGTTGCCAGAAACACCACATCGCGATCGAGCGGCGGTCCGGCCTTCAGCCGCCGCGCCAGTTCGAGCATCACCGCAAGCCCGCTCGCGTTGTCGACCGCGCCGTGACAGATCCGTTCGCTCGCATCCGCCGCACCGCATTCGCCCAGGTGATCCCAATGCGCCAACACCAGCACCGCACCCGATCCGGGAACGCGGCCCGGAATCATGCCGACAAGATTGCCGCTGGTGAATTCGCGCCGCTCGGCAGTGGCCTCGATACTGATCGCCAGATGGATCTCGATCGGGGTGAAATCCGGCTCGCCGCTACGCTGCTTGAGCCGCTCCCAATTGGCCTGGCCGAGCACCTGCCCCAACGCGGCATCGGTGACATAGGCGCTGAGCGCATCCACCTCCTCGCTCGCCAGCCGTATGCGTTCGGCCTCGCGTGCAGCGCGCACGGAAGCGATGGCTGCGGCGTCGGGCACAACGGTGATGACCGCAGTGGCGCGGCCATGATAGGCCTCGGCCATGATCGCCGGTTCGCGTCCCTCGGCTCCGATCAGCACCACCACCGCGCCGGCCACGGTTTCGGGAGCGACCGGCCCCTCCCCGCGCCCCACGAACACCACCGGCACACCGGTTGCCGGGCCGCCAACCGCCAGCGCCCGGCGACGGCGGGTGTAGACCACCCCCTGATCTTCCGGCACCACCAGCGCATTGCGCCCGCGCGCCAGGATCAGCTTGCCCGAGATCGGTGTCGCCGCAGTCAGATCGACCGGCATCCGCCAGTAGGATCCGGGATCACCCGTGCCTGACACAAGCCCGACCTCGGCAAAGCGCTGCTCAAGGTAGGCAAGTGTCTTCTCCTCGCCCGGCGTCCCCGGCTTGCGACCGGCGAAATCGTCCCCCGCCAGCGTCGCAATATCAGCGGTAAGACGCGCAGCGATCGCGGCGCGCTCAGGCCCAGGCGCACTGGCAAGGGGCGCGCGCGCGCATGCAACCAGCATCAGGCTCGCCAGCAAGGTTACCAGCAGCCGGAGACGCCCCTGCCTCATTCCGCCGTCCAGCCTCCGTCGATCGCGTAGTTCGCGCCGGTGATGTTGCGCGCCGCATTGCTGCACAGGAACACCGCCATCGCGGCGACATCTTCTGGGGTAACGAAGCTCTTGGTCGGCTGCTTGGCGAGCAGCACGTCGCTTATCACCTGTTCGCGCGTCAACCCGCGCGCGGCCATGGTGTCGGGGATCTGGTTTTCCACCAGCGGAGTCCAGACATATCCAGGGCTGATGCAGTTGGCGGTAACGCCGTAGGGGGCCAATTCCAGCGCGATCGCCTTGGTGAAGCCGGCGATCGCGTGCTTGGCCGCGACATAGGCGCTCTTGTAGGGCGAGGCGACCAGCGAATGGGCGCTGGCGGTGGCGATGATCCGCCCCCAGCCGCGCGCCTTCATCCCCGGGACCGCTGCCCGCGTGGTGTGAAACGCCGCCGACAGGTTCAGCGCGATGATCGCGTCCCATTTCTCGGGCGGAAACTCCTCCACCGGCGCAACATGCTGCATCCCGGCGTTGTTGACGAGGATATCGATCGGGCCGATGTCGGCCATCATCTGCCCAATCGCGGCTGCATCCATCAGGTTCGCGCCGTTGAAATTCGCGCCCAGTTCAGCGCACAGAGCGGCGATCTCGTCCGGATCGCCAAGCCCGTTGAGCACCACCTCGGCCCCTTGCGCTGCCAAGGCACGTGCGATCGCGAGGCCGATTCCCGAAGTCGATCCCGTAACCAGTGCGCGCTTTTTCTTGAGCATTGGCGACAACTCCTGCACGTGTGTGGTGGTTGGCCATCGCTTTTGCCGCGCCGCAAGCGGCTGTCCAGCGATTTGAACGGACGGGAGGAAACGGGATGCGCTTAGGCCCCTATGACAGCGACGATATCGACGTCCGCTCAAGCAGCGGCGGCGGCGGGATGCGTCGCGCCGGCGGGATTGGTTGCGGGACGATCCTGATCGCGCTGGTCGGCGCGCTGGTGTTCGGGCTCGACCCGATGCAAACCATCGGCATGGTCGAAAGCGTCCAGCAGCAGACCGCCCCCGCCGCCGGCAGCAGCGCGGGCGACATGAGCGAGGAAGAGGTCTGTGCTACCAGCGCCTATGCGGGGGAGGCCTGCGCCGCGCTTGCCAGCCTCAATGCCACATGGCAGGCCGCCTTCGCCCGCGCGGGCATCGCGTTCCAGCGCCCGGTGCTCGATCTCTACCGCGATGGCCGCGTGTCGACCGGCGGCTGCGGCAGCGCGACCGCTGCGGTCGGGCCGTTCTACTGCCCCGCCGACAAGGGCATCTATATCGATACCAGCTTCTACGACCAGCTCGCGCAGATGGCGGGCACCGGCGGGGACTTCGCGCGGCTTTATGTGATCGCGCATGAATATGGCCACCACGTCCAGAACCTCACCGGCCTGTCCGATCAGGTGCGCGCCGAACAGCAGCGCAATCCCGCCGCCGCCAACCGGCTGCAGGTGGCGATGGAATTGCAGGCCGATTGCTATGCCGGGATGTGGGCCGGCCGCAACCGCGACAGAATCGAGCCGGGTGACTTCGAAGAAGGACTCGCTGCCGCAAGCGCGATTGGCGACGATACGCTGCAACGCGGAGCCGGGCAGCGCATCAATCCCGAAAGTTTCACCCACGGCTCCAGCCGCCAGCGCATGGCAGCGTTGCGTCTGGGACTGGAGAGCAAGGATGATACAGCCTGCGATGTCTATTTCGAAGGGGCCTAGCCTGCTGCTGGCCGCCGCGCTGCTCGCACCCTTGCCCGCCGCCGCGCAGGTCGTGCCTGAGCCTGATGCCACCGAGGTCGCCAAGACCCCGCTGCGCGATCTCAACATCGACGCGCGCGACATTCCCGAGGCGCTCAAGGTGGCGGTGGAGAACCCCTATGAATCCGCGCGGCTCAGGACTTGCAACGCGATTGTCTCAAGCATCGCCGAGCTCGACCGGCTGCTGGGCGCGGATTACGACATTGCCGAGGCCAACGAGAGCGGCGGGATCAATGCCGGGCGGATCGGGCAGAAAGTGGTCGGCTCGATCATCCCCTTCCGCGGCATCCTGCGCGAAGTGACGGGCGCGGCCGATGCCGACCGCGCCCTGCGCGCCGCCTATACAGCGGGAATGGTGCGGCGCGGGTTCCTCAAAGGTCTGGGCATGGGCCGCGGGTGCAGATATCCCGCGCGGCCCAAGCCGGTCGCCGCGGGCAAGTAGCCCCTTTTCAGCCTTCCTTTTCCTTCCAGCGGGCGATCGAGCGATCGAGCTCTCTCAGGATGCGCTGGTGCGTGGCTTGGGGAATATCCTTGTTGGCGGCAATGTCAGCACGGGCTTCTTCCAGCCCCTTAAGGGCCGAGGCGAGCACGCGGGCGTGACAGATGGTAACGATCTCGGTGCCGTCACGGCGTGTGACTGTCTCGCTCACCGCGTCGCTGCCGGGCTTGCATTCGTGCTTGACGATGACGCGCTGCCTCGCTCCGGCGGCGCGCGCCGAAGCGGCAGCGGCTTGGGCCTCGGCGATGATGCGCGGCATATCGGCCAGCGCCCGGTCGGCCTCGGCCAGCCTCTCGCGCAGTTCTGCCAGCATTTCCTCCTGATCGAAGCGATATGCTTCGGCTCGCACCTTCTGCTCGGCAGCATGCGCGGCGTGGTCGCCAAGACGGCGGGATACCATCCACACGCGCTTTTCCTTGCCGTCCTCATCGCGGATCACCTGCTCGATCACCTCGACCTTTGCGTCCTCGCTCACGCTCGCTTCAGGCGGCTGAGGCGCTTCGGGCGGGGGCGGCGGCACGGGCGCATCGGGCGGCATGGTCGGTGCCTGGGGTGCAGGCGGTGCGGAATGTGCGGGGGGCTCGGGCGGCGGGGGCATGGCAGGCACGTCCTCGGACGCGGCGGCATAGCTGATCGTCGCGGTCAGCGGCAGCGCAAGCAGGCCAAGGCCCAGCAGCGCGCGGCCGGCCATGCGGCGGCGGGGCGAAATGTGCGACATCGTCAGGCTCCTCAATCGTTCTATGATGGATTTCTCACCCAGCACCGGGCAGGCCATCGGTGCCGCGAGTGCGAGGTTGGGTCCGGCGGCAAAGCCGGCGATCAGGCGGGCATAGACGGCGCGCTCCTCGGCGTTGCTGCGGCCGATCACACGGGCATCACAGGCCGCCTCCTGATCGCGCCGCAGCGCCAGCCAGCCATAGTGCGCCAGCGGCGTGAACCAGTGCAGCGCGAACAGCGGCTGGACCGCGACATTGACCAAGAGATCAAGCCCGCGGTGATGTGCCAGCTCGTGCGCCAGCGCCAGATCGCGCGCGCGCCGATCATGCAACGCCATGAAGCCGGGCGGCAGAGCGATTACCGGATCGAGCACCCCGAAGGCCAGCGGGGCCGCGGTGCCCGGAGTTTCGACCAGCCGGATCGGCCCCAAAGGCCCCGGCGCGCTGCCGAGTTCGCGTGCCTCTGCCAACAACTGTGCGCGCAGCGCGAAATAGGCTGCAAAGCGCCGCCACAGGAACACCGCCGCCCCGCCGAGCCACAGCACCAGCAGCGCTTCGCCCAGCGGCAGGCTGCCGGTGAGGAAAAGGATATCGAAGGCCGGTTCAGCAGGCTTAGAAGCGGCGACGGCAGCAGACAAAGGCGCGTTCGCGCCCTGCCAGGCGATCGGCTCGACAAGCGCGGCGCGGGTCGTCGCAACCGGCGCGGCGGGTGCCAACCATGCGGGCAGCGTCAGCGGCGGCAGCATCAGCCGGATCAGCGGCAAGGCCCAGAGCGCATAGGCAGATTGCGGCCCGAATGTGCGGGCCACAGGACGACGGGCGAGGAGCACGAAGACAATCAGCGCGCCGGTCCACACCAGCGTTTCCAGCAAAGCCGCGCTCATGGCCGCAGCTCCTTCAACAGCGCCTCGATCTCGGCGAGATCATCCTCGGTAAGCGCGTCGGTTTCGGCCAGATGCGCGACCAGCGAGGCGGCCCTGCCGCCGAACAGCCGATCGACCAGCCGCCGCGATTCGCCCCCGACATAGGCGGAGCGCGCGATCAGCGGCGTGTAGAGAAAACGCCTCCCGTCAGGCTCGGCAGCCAGCGCACCCTTCTGGACAAGGCGCGAAAGCAGGGTCTTGACGGTGGCGAGACTCCAGCCGCGTTGCGCGCAGACGTCCTTGCAGACTTCAGCCGCGGTGCGGCGCGGGCGCTCCCACAGCACGTCCATCACCGCCAGTTCGGCCTCGGTGATGCGTTCGTGGACGGGTTCTTCGGGGTTGTTCACGAAACTCGCCTCTCCCTCGATTGATTACGCCTGTAGTCATATCGACTACGCCTGTAAACATTGCTGCCCGATGAACAGCGCGCCTGCCCGCTTGCGCCTCGACAAAGCGCCGATATGCTCGGTCGGATGACGATCCGTGCCGCCCTGTCCGCCCTGCTAATCCCCCTGTCCGCACCCGCGCTGGCGCTGAGCGATACCTTCCTGCCCTTGACCAGCCCGGTCGAACTCGCAGCGGGCGAACCGGACAAGCAGGTGGGCGAGCTGATCTATCGCGGCGGGGTGGAAATCGCGCCTGACAAGGCCGCGATCGGCGGCATTTCGGGGCTGGAATGGCACGATGGCCGCCTTTACGCCGTCACCGATGACGGGCGCTGGATGGTGCTGACCCCGGAAGATGTGCGGGGGCGGCTGGTCGACGTGTCGCAAGTTACCCTCGCCCCGCTACTCGACGAAAACGGTAGAAAGCTCGGCACCAAAGAACGCGGCGATGCGGAAGGCCTGACCCGCACCCGCGACGGCGCGTGGCTGGTCGCCTTCGAACAGGCGCACCGCATCTGGCGCTATGCCGACCTCGCGGGCGCCGCCACCGGAACCGAGAACGGCGCGGCATCGTTGGTCGCGGGGGCCGAAGCGAATGGCGGGATCGAGACGCTCGCCGCCTATGCGAGCGGGCTGCTGGCCTGCGGCGAATGGAGCGATTCGTCGCGCCCCAATTGCCTGCGGATCACCGCGTCGGGCGCGCAGGCCTTCACCCTGCCTGCCCCCACCGGGATTGCCGGCTCTGGCGGCGTGCCAACCGATGCCGCCTGCGCGGCCGACGGCACCTGCTACGTTCTGTTTCGCAGTTACCAGCAAAGCGAAGGCAACCGCGCCGCCGTGGTCAAACTCGCGCCTGACAATGCCGCGACCACCCTTGCCGTCTTCACCCCGCCGCTGATGCTCGACAATTTCGAAGGGCTGGCGCTGCGCGAGGACGCCATCGGCACCTTCCTCTACCTTGCCTCGGACGACAATTTCCGCAATTGCGACAGCAAGCCAGCGGGCGACTGCCAGCGTACGCTGCTGATGAAGTTCCTGATCGACGGCACCCAGCCTGCGCCCACCGCTGCGGCGCAGGTGATTGCCGCCGCCCCGCCGACCGCTGAAACCGGCCGTCCGGGCAAGCGCCCCTTCGCGCAAGCCGCCAGCGTCAGCGTGGTGCTGACCACCGAAATGGGCGCAATCACCATCGCGCTTGAAACCGAACGCGCACCGATAACTGCGGCCAATTTCCTGCGCTATGTCGATGAAAAGCGCTTCGACGGCACGGTGTTCTACCGCGCGATGCGGCTTGACCGCGAGCCGCGCCCCAACGGCCTTCTGCAAGGCGGCACCCAGTTCGATCCCCAGCGCATCCTGCCCCCGATCGCACATGAGCCGACATCGCAAACCGGCCTCTCCCACACCCACGGCGCAGTGTCGATGGCGATGGGCGAACCGGGCAGCGCCACTGGCGATTTCTCGATCATGATCGAAGACCAGACCGGTCTCGACGCCGATCCCTCCGCCAGCGATCCGGTGTGGAAGAACGGCTATGCGGTGTTCGGCTATGTCACCGAAGGCATGGACGTGGTCGCCGCGATCCATGGCACCGCGATCGATCCCGCCAAAGGCGAAGGCTGGATGAAGGGGGAAATGCTGGCCAAGCCGGTCAGGATCATTTCTGCCCGGCGCGCATCTTCTCCGCCACAAGCTGCGCCGTAACGGCGGCCGGGTCAAAAGCCGGGCGGCCCACCGGCGCGCTGGCGATGCGCGGCATCCGCGCCTCGATCTGGGGAAGCCAGACTTTAGCTTGCGCGCCGATATTCACCTGCGGCAGCGAGGCGAGCACCCGCGTCTTGATCTCCCATTGGGCGACTTCGCGCGCGGCCAACCGCGCCGCCTCCTCTAGGCTGACCGGCTGGCGCAGCGCACGGTTGATGAGAGCATCGCCGAAATAGGTCCAGTCATTTTCTGCCGCGCAGCCGAACGAGGCGCGGTTACTGGCCGCCGCGGTGAGGATTGCGGTGTCGGGGCTGGCCAGGACCGGCACGAAAACCCCCGAATAGCACGCCGAGAGGATCAGCACGCGCCGCCCGATCCCCGCCTCCTCCAGCGCCGCCTTCAATCGTGCGGGACTGAGCACGCCGTAACCGGTGTCGCCGTAATGATAGGCCAGCCCGATGTCCGCCCCGTGGCTGGTGGTGTAGAGCACCAGCACATCTTCTGCCGGATCCATCAGGCTGCCGATGTGGCTCAGCGCCAGCACCAGCGCGGTGATCGAGCCATGGGGCGCATCGTCGCGCACCCCGTCCGGCCCGGCGAGCACCAGCGTGCGTCCCTCGGCCCCGTATCGTTGCCCCAGCACCCGCCCGGCCTCGCGCGCCTCGCGGGCAAATACCGGATCGGAATCGAGCGCGATGGTAACGACGAAGGCATCGGGCGTGCCCGGCGTGTGCGGCACGAGCGCGGCAAGCGCGCGATCGAGCCGGCGCTGCTGTTCGCGCAAGACCGCTGCCGAGACCCCGCGCTGCAATTCCGGGCCAAGTTCGTATGATGCCCGCCGCTCGGCCCGCCCCACCCCGCTCCCGAGATCGGGATAGGGCAGCCTATGCGGCGGCGGCTGGTTCGGGTTGGGAGCGGATTGCGCCAAAGCCGGAGACAGCGCCGGGGCCGCGAGCAATGCCGCGAGAAGTCCAGCGATGATCGCGCCCGTTTTCATTGATGGACATGCTGCCCTTCGAGCGCGGAAGGTCAAGCCCCCAAGCCTCAAATCGCCTTGGCTATCGCGATATTCGGTAGATCGCCCAGACCGTAAATTGCACGACCTGCGGGGGGAAAACATCCGACGTGTTTGTCCAAACGCAATGCCAGCCCGAAACTCCATCACTACGGAATATCGGGTAGCTCGATTTCAACACGTAGTTGCCTGCGGATCCGACAGGAAGATCCTGACAATGTCCACCGCCGCCAATCAGTTTGGCTTTTTGTGGAATTTCGACCAAAAGGTCGAACACTCCGCCAGGCTTAATTGTTGCTGCCTTAACTTCGGCGACGTGCTCATATCGAATAGCCATTTCCGCCCCCTCTTGCTCCAGGGCAAAATTTAACGAGGCCAAGCGTCAAAATAAGGAAAATGGCTTCGCTGGCTGCGTAGCTTATTTTATTTGGCCAGCACGGGTGGCGTGGCTGATGAGGTGATCGGCGCGGTTGCCAAAAACAAAGGCCCGAACCTCCAAGAGGTTCGGGCATTCGACTTTATTTGTATTTGCCGGAGCGCCGGTTCAATACACCCGCGCCTTGGGCTCGATGTACTTGATGTCGTCGGTCAGCGTGTATTCGTGCACCGGGCGGTAATCGATCCGGATGTTGCCGCCACGACCGCCCCAGCCGTCGAACCAGGCGATGGTATGCTTCATCCAGTTCTTGTCGTCGCGCGTCGGATAGTCTTCGCGCGCGTGGGCGCCGCGGCTTTCCTTGCGGTTGGCGGCCGAAGCGATCGTCACATTGGCCTGCGCCATGAGGTTGTCGAGTTCGAGCGTCTCGATCAGGTCGGAGTTCCAGATCAGCGAGCGGTCGGTGACGTGAATATCCTCCATCCGCTGGTTCTGTTCGGCCAGCTTGGCCACGCCTTCGTCGAGCAGCTTCTGTTCGCGGAACACGGCACAGTGCTTCTGCATCGCCTTCTGCATCTCGGCACGGATCTGCGCGGTGGGCGAACCGCCGCTGGCGTAGCGGAAGTGATCGAGGCGGGTGAGCGCGAAGTCGGCGCTGTCCGCCGGAAGCTCGGGCTGCTTGGCATTGGGCTTCAATGTATCGCGCAGATGATGCCCGGTGGCCCGGCCGAACACCACGAGGTCGATCAGCGAGTTCGAGCCGAGGCGGTTGGCCCCGTGCACCGACACGCAGGCCGCCTCTCCCACGGCATACAGGCCGGGGATGACGGTGTCCGGATTGCCGTCCGGCCCCAGGGTGACGACCTGCCCGTGATAGTTACACGGTATTCCGCCCATGTTGTAATGCACTGTCGGGGTGACAGGCAGCGGCTCGCGGGTGAGATCGACGCCCGCGAACACCTTTCCGCTTTCGGTGATCCCCGGCAGGCGTTCGGCCAGAACCTTGGGATCGATGTGATCAAGGTGCAGGTGGATGTAATCGCCATCCGGCCCGACACCGCGGCCTTCGCGCATTTCGAGCGCCATCGAACGGCTCACCACGTCGCGCGAGGCGAGATCCTTGGCCGACGGGGCGTAGCGCTCCATGAAGCGCTCGCCTTCGGAGTTGGTGAGATAGCCGCCTTCCCCGCGCGCGCCTTCGGTGATCAGCACGCCCGCGCCGTAGATGCCGGTGGGGTGAAACTGCACGAATTCCATGTCCTGCAGCGGCAGACCGGCGCGCAGCACCATCCCGCCGCCGTCACCGGTGCAGGTATGGGCCGAGGTGGCAGTATAGTAGCAGCGGCCATAGCCGCCGGTCGCCAGCACCACGGACTGCGCGCGGAAGCGGTGGATTGTGCCATCGTCGAGACACATCGCCATCACCCCGACGCACGCCTTCTGGCCCTCACGCTCGGACATGATGAGATCGAGCGCGAAATATTCGATGAAGAAGTCCGCGTCATACTTCAGGCTCTGCTGATACAGCGCGTGGAGCATCGCGTGGCCGGTGCGGTCGGCCGCAGCGCAGGTGCGCTGCACCGGCGGGCCATTGCCCATGTTCTGCATGTGCCCGCCGAACGGACGCTGGTAAATCGTTCCGTCAGGATTGCGGCTGAACGGCACGCCGGCGTGTTCCAGCTCATACACTGCCGCCGGAGCCTCGCGCGCAAGATATTCGATCGCGTCCTGATCACCCAGCCAGTCCGATCCCTTCACGGTATCATACATGTGCCAGGTCCAGTGATCGGGCGAGTTGTTGCCCAGCGACGCGGCGATCCCACCCTGTGCCGCAACCGTGTGCGAACGGGTCGGGAACACCTTGGAAATATTGGCGGTGCGAAGGCCGGCTTCGGCCGCGCCCATCGTTGCGCGCAAACCCGAACCGCCCGCACCCACCACCACCACGTCATAGGTGTGATCGATGATCTTGTAAGCACCCTTGAGATGCGCTCCGCCGACACCGCTTGCGGTGTCGGTTGCTGCTGCGCTAGCCATCACACTGTCCTTCCGAATGCGAGCGCGGCGACGCTGAAAATCCCGTAAGCGCCGCCACCGATAGTTGCCAGATTGAGCGCGACCAGCGCTGCCAACTTGGTGCCGGTTTCGTGGAGATAGTCCTCGATCAGCACCTGGAGGCCCAGCCGCGCGTGCCAGAACAGACTGGTGACCAGCAGGATCATCGCGGTCGCATTGAGCGGATGCGCGAGCCACTTGGTGACGCTGGCATGACCATAATCACCGAGCAGCGCGAGGCTGACCAAGAGCCAGCTCATCAACACCAGATTGCCGATCGCGGTAAAGCGCTGCACCAGCCAGTGATGCGCGCCGTGATGCGCTGCGCCCAGACCGCGGACGCGGCCGATGGAAGTCCCGTTACCCATGTCTTGCTCCCCTCAGCGCGTCAGGATCACGACCCAGAAGGCCGCGGTGAGAATAATGGCGATCACCGGCGAGACGATCGACCACAGGCGATTGGTTTCAAGCTCGTAGCCCGCGCCGATATCGAGCACGAAGTGCCTGAGCCCGCTCATCAAGTGGGTGAAGAACGCCCAGGAGAGGCCAACCAGCACGATCATGCCCGGAACCGAACCCATGATGGTCTGGAAACGCGCATAGGCTTCCGGCCCGCCCGCAAGCGCGCCCAGCCACCACACCAGCACCCCAAGCCCGACCACGGCCATGCCATCGCCGGTCGCGCGGTGCAGGATCGATACCAGCATGTGCGGCCCCCAGCGCCAGATCTGGAGATGGGGAGAAAGCGGTCTTTGGTTCATATTGATCCCGTCGTGTCGCTGTTGCTGGTGTTCCACTAAGCCCCGCTGGCGGGCGAGGCAAGCGGCGAGCAGTGGACTCGCCTTGCAAAAATCTGGATAGGCGATTGCATGGGACACATTCTTGTAACCGGATCGAGCCGCGGGATCGGCAAGGCAACTATCGCGGCGCTGGCTGCACGCGGGGCAAAGGTGATCGGACACGCCTCGCGCCCGCCCGCCAATATGCCCGCCGGGGTGCCGGTGATCGCCGCCGATTTCGGCGATCCGCTCGCCGTCCAAAGCCTGTGGGATCAGGCGCTTGAAATCGCCGGCGGGCAAATCGAGGTGGTAGTGAACAATGCCGGGCGGTTCGAGGCCAACCGGCTCGAACGCTCGGACATCGAATGGCTTGATGCGTGGGAGGATACCCTTCGGGTAAACCTCACCAGCGCCGCTCAGCTATCGCGCTTCGCCGTGCTGCACTGGCAGACCCGCAATTCTGGCGGGCGGCTGGTGCACGTGGCCAGCCGCGCCGCCTATCGCGGAGATTCGCCCGCGCACTGGCACTACGCCGCCGCCAAGAGCGGGATGGTCGGAATGCACAAGACCATCGCCCGCGCCTATGCCAGGGAGGGCATCCTCAGCTTTGCCGTCACCCCCGGCTTCACCGACACCAGCATGGCCGGCGACTATCTCGCCAGCCGCGGCGGGTCGGGCCTGCTCGCCGACATTCCACTGGGCCGCGTCGCGACCCCGGACGAGATCGCAAGCATCATCACTTTCTGCGCCCTGGACGCGCCGGCGAGCATGACCGGCGCAGTGATCGACGCCAATGGAGCAAGCTTTGTCCGGTAGCACCACGTGGAAGCTGAGCGCTTTCGCCCCCAAGCCGGTGGTTCAGGCCGCGCTCCTCGCGCATGACCTGATTGAGGAATGGGACTATGAACTCGTCATCGCCGGCCGCGAAGTGGCCGAAGACCGGCCCGATGACTGGGTGCTCGAAGCCTGGTATCCCAAAAAGCCCGGCAAGGCCGAGAAGGCCGCGCTCGCTGGCCTGTTCGCGGGCGAAGCGCCGCCGATTGCCATCGAAGAACTGCCGCCTGCCGACTGGGTGACGCTCAGCCAGCAAGGCATCGCGCCGATCCGCGCCGGGCGCTTCCATGTCCACACCCCCGATTTTCCCGCTGACCCGGAAGCGATCGACTTCATCATTCCGGCCAGTCAGGCCTTTGGCACCGGCCAGCACCGCACCACCGCCGGCTGCCTTGAAATGCTTGGCCACATGAAGGCGAGCGGCATGGTGGTGCACAACCTTGCCGACATCGGCACCGGCACAGGCCTGCTCGGCTTCGCCGCGCTGCGCCTGTGGCCGCGCGCGTTGTGCACGCTCACAGACATCGATCCGGTCTGCGTGCCGGTGGTCGAGGAGAACGCTGCCACCAACAGCATCCCGATGGGACCGCGCGCGGGCGAGGCAGTGATGATCATCGCCGACGGGATGAACGATCCTCTGCTTACCTTGCGCGGGCCATACGACCTGCTTATCGCCAATATCCTCGCCGACCCGCTGGTGCGCCTCGCGCCCGATTTCGGCAAGGCGGTGGTGCCGGGCGGGAGCCTGCTGCTGGCGGGCCTGCTGGCGGGCGAGCAGGAGGAAGCGGTCAAGCGGGCGATGCGGCTGGCAGGCTTCCGCATGGCGGCAAGGCTGCAACGCGGCGACTGGGCGATCCTGTGGATGCGGCGCAGAAGGGCGCGCTAACCTGAGAGCGCATCCCTGAAGGCTTCGAGCGCGTGGCGGGTGAAGGCTTCCATGTTGGCGATGCGATCGTCGCTGCCGGTTTCGATCATGCAAGTCACTTCGCGTCCATCCGGGCCGACAATCGCGGCCACGCTGCGCCCCGCTGGCGCGCCGCTGGGGTGTGTCGATCCGCCCACCGATCCGCTCTCGGCCAGCCCCCAATCGCCGGCGAAATTGTCGCGGATGGCGCGGGCCTGCAACAGGGCGTAGTCCTCGGTGGCCCCGCGCATCCCCTTGTAGGCCTCACGCGGGAGCGCGAACAGCACGTCGCGGGCGCGGAACGAATAGACCACCCCGCCGCCCACGAAGAAATCGAGCGCACCGGGCACCGTCAGCAAGCTTGCCGCGATCAGGCCGCCCGTGGCCCCATCGGCCACCGCAACCTTTTCACCCCGTGCGCGCAGCCGCTCGGCAATGTGCGCGGCAAGGTGGTGGAAGGCGGCAAAATTCACCCGTTTGCTCCCAACGCCTCGGCAACGATTGCCGCCCAGCCAGCTTCATCCACAACCTCGACCCCCAGTTCGGCGGCCTTCTTGAGCTTGGAACCCGCCCCCGGCCCGGCAACCAGCAGATCGGTCTTGGCGCTGATGCTGCCCGCGGCCTTTGCCCCCAGCCGTTCGGCCTGTGCCTTGGCCTCATCGCGGCTCATGGTCTCTAACTTGCCGGTGAACACCACGGTCTTGCCGGCCACGCGGGAGGCAACGGTTTTTACCTCGTAACGCGGCGGAGAGACCTCGCGCAGCAGGTCTTCCCACACCGCGACATTGTGCGCCTCGTGGAAAAAATCGCCCAGCGCTTTCACCACCGAAGGACCGATGCCATCGATCGCGGTGAGTTCGGCCACGGCATCGGCAGCGCCAGCATGGGCACGCTCGGCCAGCGCGCGCAGCACCGGCAGCTCGTGCAGATGCTTCATCAGATCGCGCGCCGTCACCTCGCCGACATGACGGATGCCGAGCGCGAACAGCAGCCGCGCGGCATCGGGCGCACGCTTGGCTTCAATCGCGGCGAGCAGGTTGTCGACCGACTTCTCCTGCCAGCCTTCGAGCGCGAGGATATCGGCGCGGCGATCCTTCAGCCGGAAGATATCCGCCGGGCTTTCCAGCCATCCGAGCGCGAAGAACTGCGCGATGGTTTTCTCCCCCAGCCCTTCGATATCGAGCGCCTTGCGCGACACGAAATGTTCGAGCCGTTGAGTGCGCTGGGCCGGGCAGATGAGGCCGCCGGTGCACCGCACATCGACTTCGCCCTCCTCAGCCACCGCCTCGCTGCCACATTCGGGGCAGTGATCGGGGAACATGAAAGCCGGGCGCGCCGCTTCGCGGGTGAGATTTTCGACCACCTGCGGGATCACGTCGCCCGCACGCTGGATCACCACGCGGTCGCCCACGCGCAGGCCCAGCCGCGCGATCTCATCGCGGTTGTGAAGGGTGACATTGGTGACGGTCACCCCGCCCACCAACACCGGGGCAAGGCGCCCCACCGGCGTCAGCTTGCCGGTGCGGCCAACCTGGATGTCGATTGCCTCCACCACCGTCTCGGCGCGCTCGGCCGGGAACTTGTGCGCCAGCGCCCAGCGCGGCGCCTTGGCGACGAATCCCAGCCGCTCCTGCCAGTCGAGCCGGTCGAGCTTATAGACCACGCCGTCGATATCATAGGGCAAGGACGGCCGCATCCTGCCGATCGCATCGAAGCGCGCGACCAACTCCTCCGTCCCGCCGACCACCCGCGCGAACAGCGCCGAGACCGGAAAGCCCCATGCCTTCAGTTGCTCGACCACCTCGGTCTGGGTCGCTCCCGGCACCTGTGATGCTGCCCCCCAGCCATGCGCCCAGAAGCGCAGCGGGCGCTTGGCAGTGACGCTCGGATCCTTCTGCCTGAGGCTTCCGGCAGCGGCATTGCGGGGGTTGGCAAAGAGCTTTCCGCCCGCTTCTTGCTGCGCCGCATTGAGTGCAGCAAAAGCCTGTTTTTCCATATAGACTTCCCCGCGCACCTCAAGGATTTCGGGGACGCCTGCCGGAAGCTTTTGCGGAATGTCCGGGATGTGGGCGACATTGGCCGTCACATCCTCGCCCACCTGTCCGTCCCCGCGCGTCGCGGCGCGCATCAGACGCCCGTTCTCGTAGCGCAGCGAGCATGAAAGGCCGTCGATCTTGTCCTCGGTGGTGATCGCCAGCGGCGCGTTTTCGGGCAGGTTGAGGAAGCGCCGCATCCGCGCCAGCCACTCGGCAACTTCCTCGGGGGAAAAGGCATTGTCGAGGCTCATCATGCGAACCTCGTGAGTGACCTTGCCGAGCGGCGAGGCAGAGATGGCATGGCCAACCTTGCGCGAGGGTGAATCCTCGCGGATCAGGTGTGGGAAGGCGGCTTCCAGCTCGGCGTTGCGGCGCACCAGCGCGTCGTATTCGGCATCGGAAATCTCCGGGCTGTCCTCGAGGTGATACAGCCGGTCATGCCTGGCAATGACCCGCGCCAGCCGCATCAACTCGTTGGCGGCATCCGCCTCGCTCAAGCCTTCGATTCCCATGCCTTCCGCCTTTTCAGCGCCCGCCCGCAATGTCCAGCAGCGCAGGGGCGATAGCGGCAAAATCCTTCGTCCCCGGTGCCAGCAGGTTGAAATGCTGGTCCTGCGTCACACGGATTACCTCAACCGTGATGCCTTGCCCGCGCAAACCCGCGATCATCGCCGGATCGGCATCGGGCAGCGCCCCGTCAACCACCAGCAGGCGTTCTACCTTCGGCCTGTTGGCGAGCGGATCGAGCATCGCGTAGCGCACCGGCTGTTCGGCCGGGGTGCCACCCATCAGCGTCGCGATCACCGGCGCGCCGCACACTGCCTGGTCCACCCCGACGAAATCGGCAATCCGCAGCGGCCCGTCGAGCGCCACCGCAGCCATGACTGGCGGCAGTTCGGCGCTGATCGCCTCGTCGCCCTTGTGGCCGCTCGGCAGCCACATCACCGGCGCTACCCCGGCGGAATGGCCCATCACCGTGATCCGCGAAAGATCGAGCGGGTAAATTTTCGCGAGCTTCTTCACATACATCAGGCCCTGCGCCCAGTCGGTGAAGGTGTTGGGCCAGCCCCCGTCCGATCCCAACTCACGGTAGGAGGGCGTCCAGGTGGCGACACCGTTGCGCGCGAGGAAACTGGCGAGCGGAGCGACATTCGCCGTGCCGCCCATTCCGGCCCAGCACCCGCCGTGATAGATCACCGCAACCGGGAACGGGCCTTTTCCGGCCGGCATCCGCAGCTCGCCATATTGCCGCTCGGAGGCGGCGGCATAGGCGACCTTCAAGGTCGGCGGATCGACGGGCAGCGCGTTGATGGTGAAGGGATCGTGGTCGGTGCTGTCCGTCACGGCGAAGCGCGCATCGAGGGCCTTGGGCGCCTCGGCCACAGGTTGCATCGGCGCGCAGGCGAATAGCGTTGCGGCAAGACCTGTGACGGAAATGGCGGGCTTCATCGCGTTCTCCCCTTCAAGCGCGACAGCATAGCGCTGCGGCGACGCGGGGCAACGGGTTCAGTCCCCGCCCCGCAGCACCGCCAGCATCGTCGCCTCGTTCGCGGCATAGACCGGGTTGCCCGGGGTGATGATGGCAAAGTGGCTTTGCCCGATATTTTCGCGGATCGTGATCTTCGCCCCGCCTGCCCCCAGCGCGGCCTGCGTCGCAGCCGAGGGTGCGGGCAGCTTGGCCTGCACGAACAGGATTTCGGCCAGCTTAGGCGTCGCGCGCGCGGGCGAAATCGCCTTGTAGCGCCCGGGGAAGCGCTGCGGCTCGCCGCCCATGAAGGGGGCGACCGCCGAAAACTGGCACAGCGCATCGAAGGCGGGTTGTTCGGCCCCGACATCGCCCGGCCCGTCGAGCACGATCGCCGCGCGGGCCTTGAGCGGTTCGCGCGTGCCGACCGGGCCGTCAGCGCCTTGCCGACTCGCCAGCCAAACTGCCGGCAGGCCGCCCGCCGAATGGCCGACCAGCGTGACACGGGCGGCGTCGATGGGATAGGCTTCGATTAGCGTGTCGATCAGCTTGGCGGACGCGGCCCAATCCGTAAAGGAACCCGGCCATCCGCCCCCGTCGCCGACCTCGCGGTAGTCGAGATTGAGCGTGGCGATGCCCACTTGCTGCCAGCGCGTGGCCAGCGGGGCCATGTAGGCCTGGCTGGCGATGCCGGTTTTCCAGCACCCGCCATGATAGATCACCGCCAGCGGGAACGGGCCTTTCCCTGCTGGAAGCCGCAATTCGCCAAAGCCGCGCGGGTGATCGGCATAGCGTAAGGTAGCGTCGGGTTGCGAAGCGGCGAGGTGGGCATCGGTGCCGTAGGTCGCGTTGCTGGGCTGGGCCATGGACGAAACCTCCTCATGCGCGGGGGGCGCAGGGGTGCAAGCGCTTGCCAGCAAGGCGAGGGGGAGAAGGCGGCGCATCACACCCCCTCCAGCAGCCGCTCCGCCTGCGCTCGGGCTTCGGGCGTGACTTCCGCGCCCGACAGCATCCGCGCGATCTCTTCCTGCCGCCCGGCCGCGTCGAGCAGCACCACGCTCGTCTTCGTCACCGTGCCGCTCGAAGTCTTGGCGATCAGGTAATGCTGCCCCCCGCGCGCGGCGACCTGCGGGCTGTGCGTCACCGCCAGCAATTGCCCGCCATTGGCCGCCAGCCGCGCCAGCCGCTCGCCGATGGCCGAAGCCACCGCCCCGCCTACGCCGCGATCAATCTCGTCGAAGATGATCGTCGCCGCCCCGCCCTGCTCCGCCAGAGCGACCTTGAGCGCGAGGATGAAGCGCGACAATTCCCCTCCGCTCGCGATCTTGCCCAGGGCTGCGAAGTCCGCGCCGGGGTTGGTCGCAATCAGGAACTCGACCGCGTCCATGCCCTGCGCGCCCCAGCGGTCTTCGGGCAGTTTCGACACCTGTGTGCGGAACCTGGCCGCATCAAGTTTCAGCGGCGCAAGCTCGGCCGCCACCGCCGCATCGAGCCTGCCCGCCGCCGCCGTGCGCGCCGCGTGCGCGGCTTCGGCCTTCGCAAGATAGGCACTGCGGGCTTCCTTGGCGGCCGCCTCGAGCGCATCGAGTTGCGCCTCCCCGCCCTCGATCGCGTCAAGCCGGGCGCGCAAGGTGCGCGCAAGTTCGGGCAGATCATCCACCTCGCAGCGGTGTTTGCGGGCGGCGGCGCGCAGGTCGAACAGGCGGGTTTCGGCGCGCTCCAGCTCCATCGGGTCGTGCACCAGCGCCTCGGCGGCCTTGGCGAGCTTGTCCTCGGCCTCGCTCGCTTCGATCACCGCCCGGTCAAGCGCGGCCAGCGCCTCGGCCAGCAAGGGATGCTGTTCGGCAATCCGATCGAGTTTGCGCGCCGCCACGCGCAGGGCTGCGAGCGGCGAGTCCGAACCCTCCCACAGGTGGCGCAGATCCTCCAGATCGCCCGAAAGCTTTTCGCCCTTCTGCATATCAGCCCGCGCCAGCGCGAGGCGTTCTTCCTCGCCTGCCACCGGATCCAATGCGGCGAGTTCGGCCAGGTGCGCGATCAGCAAATCCTGATCGGCCCTGGCCTGATCCACCGCCTCGCGGGCTTCGGCAAGCTGAGCCTCGGCGCGCGCCCAGTCGGCCCAGGCGCGCTCCAGCCCGGCCACATCGGTGCCGGCATAACGATCGAGCAGCGCCCGGTGCCCGCGCGGGTTCACCAGCCCGCGATCATCGTGCTGGCCATGCAATTCGACCAGCGCGGGCGCAAGTTCGCGCAGCAGGGCAACACTGGCTGGCTGATCGTTGATGAAGGCCTTGGAGCCGCCATCGGCCTTGATCTGCCGGCGGATCAGCAGCGGCTCGCCCGGCTCGATCGCGATTTCGGCATCATCGAGCGCAGCGGCAACAGGCGCAGGCAGGCTGGCGAATTCGAAGCTGGCGGTAACCGAAGCCTTGTCCTCGCCCGCGCGCACCAAACCTGTCTCCGCGCGGTCGCCCAGCACCAGCCCCAGCGCATCGAGCAGGATCGACTTGCCCGCCCCGGTCTCCCCGGTCAGCACGCCCAGCCCGCGCGTGAAATCGAGATCAAGCGCTTCGATAAGGACAATATTGCGGATCGAGAGGCGGGTCAGCATGGGCGGGGGAACAGATAGCGCACAGCGTTGGGCGCGTCACCTGCGGAAGGATGGGCAATCCCCAAGCTGTGGCCAGCCTGGAGATCATGCCGACCGCCTACTTCCGGTTGCGTTCGAACAGGACGATCAGTTCCTCGAACTTGGCGCGCTGATCGGCCTCGTTGCCGCTCGCGATCGCCTCAGCGACGCAGCACGCGGCGTGATCCTTCAACACCTGACTTTCCACCTTGGCCAGTGCTGCACGGGCCGCAGCGATTTGTTGAACAATGTCGATACAGTAGCGATCATCCTCAATCATCTGCGCGATGCCGCGAACCTGACCGGCGATGCGGTTGAGGCGCTGAACCTTGGATTTGGTCTTGTCGTTCATTGCCTGCAACTCCGGCCAATCCGCTTGCGACGTATAAATGTGCCGACAGTGATGACAAGTTCGAGAGAGCCGAGGCGTAGCGCAAGCCCTCCTTGCCTCCCCCTGCGCGACTGCGCGGCAGTGCTTTGCTTGAAATACTACTGGGGGGTATATATTGCTCACCAATGCCTATCGCCAAGCCTGGTCATCTCTCTAGCATGTGGCTGACCCGCCGGAGGCTTATCTCCGGCGCCGCCGCGCTCGTTGCCACTGGATCTGCGCCTCTTCCGGCTTGGGCGCAGGGGCACAGCATCCATCGCCATCGCAACGGCACGCCGATCAAGGTTGGCTTTGACGAAGTAGGCGGCACCGTGATCGACCTGTCGGTGAGCCACGGGCCGTGGGTGGTGCAGGGACGCAAGGGGCACGGCATCGCGGTCAATGGCAGTGTGCCGGGGCCGCTCATTCGCCTCAAGGAAGGCCAAAGCGTCCGCCTCAACGTCACCAACCACTTGGACGAGGACACTTCGATCCACTGGCACGGGCTGCTGCTGCCCTTCCACATGGACGGCGTACCGGGGATCAGCTTCCCGGGGATCAATCCGGGGCAGACCTTCACCTATGAATTCCCGATCCGCCAGTCGGGCACCTACTGGTATCACTCACATTCCGGGCTTCAGGAACAGCAGGGGCATTACGGCCCGCTGATTATCGATCCGGCGGGCGCGGAGCCGATGCAGTATGACCGCGAGTTCATCCTGCTGCTGAGCGAGTTCACCCCACTCCACCCCCACACAATCATGGACCGGCTGCGCAAGGGCGAGGGTTACTTCAACTACCAGCAGACGAGCTGGGCGGACGATTATCCGCTCAGCGCGGCAGACCGGCGGATGTGGGCGCAGATGCGCATGTCGGCGACCGACATCGCGGACGTGACCGGCTCCACCTACACCTACCTCGCCAACGGGCGCGGCCCCGAGGAGGGGCTGGAATATCTCTTCACCCCCGGCGAGCGCGTGCGCCTGCGGATCATCAACGGCGCGGCGCAGACCTTCTTCAACCTGCGTATCCCTGGCCTCGCCATGACGGTGATCGCGGCCGACGGCCAGAACGTGAAACCGGTGGAGGTGGACGAGTTCCAGATCGGCACCGCCGAAACCTACGACGTGATCGTCGAGCCGCGCGAGGAAGCCTACACCATCGTGGCGGAGAGCATGGACCGTTCCGGCATGGCGCTCGCCACGCTGGCGAGCCGGCCGGGCGCGCGTGCGCCCATCCCTCCCCCGCGCAAGCCGCCGCTGCTCGACATAGGTGACATGGGCATGAATCACGGCGACGGCGGGCACGGCGGGCACAGCATGGAGGGCATGAAGATGCGCGACACGCTGCTGCTACCGCCCGATGTGAAAGCGGGACCTGGAATCGACATGGTCTCGATGGCCCCGGTCGACAAGCTGGGTGATCCCGGCCTCGGCCTGCGCGATGTGGAGCACCGCGTGCTCACCTACCGGATGCTCTCGGCACTGGAGCCCAATCGCGACACCCGCACCCCTTCGCGCCTGCTGGAACTGCACCTCACCGGCAACATGGAGCGCTACATGTGGTCCTTCGATGGCGAAATGTATTCGGCTGTCAGCGACGTGCCGATCCGCTTTGCCTGGAACGAGCGGATACGGGTGACGCTTATCAACAACACCATGATGGCCCACCCTATTCACTTGCACGGGATGTTCTTCGAGCTGGTCAATGGTGAAGACCCCGCCCATCAGCCGCGCAAGAACGTCGTGATCGTGCAGCCCGGCGCTAGCGCTCAGTTCGATCTGACTGCCAACCAGCCGGGCGACTGGGCGTTCCACTGCCACCTGCTCTACCACATGCACGGCGGGATGATGCAGACCGTGACGGTGATGGGGCCGGGGGACGCCAAGTGAAGACCGCCCGGTCACTCGCCCTGCTGCTGGCGGCATCGCCGCTGGCTGCGCAAGACCCCCATGCCGGTCACGACATGTCCGTGCCCGAAAAGCCCGCATCACCCGGGCCGATGATGGAAACCCCGCCCCCGCCCGAGGCTGGCAGCGGTCCGCCGCGCGCGGCCGATGCTATCTGGGGCGCTGAAGTCATGGCCGCCTCGCGCGAGGCGCTGCGCCGCACCCATGGCGATTTCCCGGTGTTCTGGTTTCGGGGCGACCGGGTGGAAGCCCAGGTGCGCCAGGGCGATGACCTCTACCTGTGGGACATTCAGGGCTATTACGGCGGCCCGACTGAGCGACTGTGGTTCAAGTCCGAGGGCGAGGGGGAATTCGGCTCCAACCCAGAGGATGCCGAAGTGCAGGCGCTCTTTGCCAAAGCCTTCGCGCCGTTCTGGGACGTGCAGGCGGGTATTCGCCAGGATATCGCCGGACCGCACACCACCCACGCGGTGGTCGGCGTACAGGGCCTTGCGCCTTATCTGTTCGAGATCGATGCGGCCCTTTTCGTCTCGCATCGCGGCGATATAACTGCCCGGATCGAGGCCGAGATCGACCAGCGCATCACCCAGCGCCTGATCCTCCAGCCACGCATCGAAGCCAATCTCTCAGCGCAGGACATTCCCCTGCTCGGCATCGGCGCGGGGCTCGATCAGATCGAGGTCGGCACAAGACTGCGCTACGAGTTCCGGCGCGAGTTCGCACCCTATATCGGCATCGAGCAATCGTGGCGCACCGGACAAGGCGCCAATTTCGCCCGCGTGCGTGGGAACGGCACTTCCGCCACCAGCCTCCTTGCCGGCATCCGCTTCTGGTTCTGACAACACGAAGGACATTATCCCCCATGCGCATTCCCGCTCTTTTCGCCGCCGCCCTTGGTCTGACCGCGATCGTTCCCGTTGCGCCGCTGCTGGCGCATGTCGAGCTCGCCGCCTCGACACCGAAGCAGGGTGCCGAGGCCAAGGGGACCAAGCAAGTCACGCTCACTTTCTCAGAGAAGGTCAACCCCACCAAGACGGCGGCAACGATCGCGATGACCGCGATGCCGGGGATGAAGGATCACCCTGAAATGCTGATCCGCAACTTCACGCCGAACTGGTCGGCCGACGGCAAAACGCTGACGCTGAAGCTCAGGAAGCCGCTCCCTGCGGGCAGTTACGAAGTACGCTGGGAGGCCGCTGCCGACGACGGTCACGTCATGACTGGGGTCGTTGCCTTTGCAGTTGGGTGAATTCGGTCACGATCCGGCAGTGCCAGTATCGCCAGACGCCCGTCAGCTTGCCGTCACACCGCTTGCGTGCTTCTGCACCAGCTTGAACGCCTTCTCGTACCACTCGCTCCCCGGATAATTCGCACCGAGCACCGCGGCATACTTCACCGCTTCTTCGGGGATGCCGAGCGCAAGGCTGCTCTCGGTCAGGCGGTAAAGCGCTTCGGGCGTGTGGCTGGTGGTGTCGAACTTCTCGACCACGTTGCGGAAGCGCATGTCGGCCGCGAGCCACAGGCCCATGCGCTGGTAGTGGCGGCCAATTTCCATTTCCTTGCCCGCAAGGTGATCCGCCACCAGGTCAAGCTTCAACCGCGCATCGGCGGCATATTCACTCTGGGGAAAGCGCCGGTTGACCTCGCGCAGCGCGGTCTGCGCCTGCTCGGTGATCTTCTGATCACGGTTCACATCGCTGATCTGCTCGTAATAGGAAAGCGCAATCAAATAATAGGCATAAGGCGCATCCTTGTTGCCCGGGTGGATCGAAAGGAACCGCTGCGCGTTCTGGATCGCCTTGTTGTAATCGCGCGCGATGTAGTAACTGAAGGCGCTCATCAGCTGGGCGCGGCGGGCCCAGGGGGAATAGGGGTGCTGGCGCTCGACCTCGTCGAACAGCGATGCCGCGACCAGCGTGTTGCCCCGATCAAGCCGCCGCTGCGCCTCGGCATAGAGCGATTCGACGTCGCGCGCGACGTAAGCGACGTCCTTACCCTCGGTGCTGCGCGCGCATCCGGCAGTGGTGGCAAGCGCCGCCGCGATCAAGCCTGCGCGCACGATAAGGGAAGAAAAGCTGTTCACCATGGCGGTCTGTATAACGAGGGGTGCGCTGAACGCCAAGTGAAGGGTGAGGCCCTATGCCCAAATCATCGGGCGTGGACGCGAGCGGCCCAAACCCGGCCGGCGGGTGGGCCTGCCGACCTGCGCGGCATCACGCGGCGCATGGAACATTTGCAGCAGAAAACGCGGAACCGCGCAGCACGATTTCGATGCAACCCACATCCCCCAGCGGCGGGATGCCTGTTCCTCTCGCACAGCGACCGCAAGGGCGAAGCGGCGGCCATGATGTCAAACGGACTGCACTGCACGCGCCGCCCGCCACAAGCCGGTCTCTGGTTTCCAGCTGGCGGTTGGCTGTGCGATCGGCTGCGCTGGGTGCCGGACCCTATTCTTCCCCCATCCGCAGCGCCGCAATGAACGCCTCCTGCGGGATCGACACATTGCCGTATTCCCGCATCCGCGCCTTGCCCTTCTTCTGCTTTTCCAGCAGCTTCTTCTTGCGCGTGACATCCCCGCCATAGCACTTGGCGGTCACATCCTTACGCAGCGCGGGAATGGTTTCGCGGGCGATCACCTTGCCGCCGATCGCGGCCTGGATCGGGATCTTGAACAGGTGGCGCGGGATCAGGTCTTTCAGGCGCTCGCACATCCCGCGCCCGCGTTCCTCGGCGGCGTGGCGGTGGACGATCAGCGAGAGCGCGTCAACCGGCTCGTTGTTGACGAGGATGTTCATCTTCACCAGGTCACCCTCGCGGCTGCCAATCTGCTCGTAATCGAAGCTGGCATAGCCTCTGGAGATCGACTTCAGCCGGTCGTAGAAGTCGAACACCACTTCGTTCAATGGCAATTCGTAGGTCACCTGCGCGCGGCCGCCCACGTAAGTCAGCTCCGTCTGGATGCCGCGGCGATCCTGGCACAGTTTCAGGATGCTGCCGAGATATTCGTCGGGGGTGTAGATCACCGCCTTGATCCACGGCTCCTCGATCTTTTCGATGCGGTTCACATCAGGCCAGTCGGCGGGATTGTGGATGTCGACAACCTTGGCGTCCTCGGTCTTGGAATGGCCGAGATGGACGCGGTAGACCACCGAAGGCGCGGTGGTGATGAGATCGAGATCATATTCGCGGCTGAGGCGCTCCTGGATGATTTCCAGATGCAGCAGGCCAAGGAAGCCGCAGCGGAAGCCGAAGCCGAGCGCCGCGCTGCTCTCCATCTCGTAGGAGAAGGACGCGTCGTTGAGGCGCAGCTTGGCGATGGACTCGCGCAGCTTCTCGAAATCGGCGGCGTCAACCGGAAACAGCCCGCAGAACACCACCGGCTGGACTTCCTTGTAGCCCGGCAAGGCCTCGTTCGCGCCGTTTTTCACGGTGGTGATGGTGTCGCCGACGCGGGCCTGCTCCACCTCCTTGATCTGGGCGGTGATGAAGCCGATTTCGCCCGGGCCGAGTTCGTTGAGGTCGGTCCGCTTGGGGGTGAAGCAGCCGACCCGGTCGACAATGTGCTGGGTGCCGCCCTGCATGAAGCGGATGTTGAGCCCCTTGGTGAGCGTGCCATCGATGACGCGCACGAGGATGACGACGCCGAGATAGGGATCATACCAGGAATCGACGAGGCTCGCCTTCAATGGCGCATCGGCCGTGCCCTTGGGTGGCGGGATGCGGGTGACGACCGCTTCGAGCACGTCCTCGATGCCGATCCCCGACTTGGCGGACGCGAGCACCGCCTCGGACGCGTCGAGGCCGATGATTTCCTCGATCTCGCGGCGGACCTTGTCCGGTTCGGCGGCGGGCAGATCGATCTTGTTGATGACGGGAACGATCTCGTGATCGTGCTCGATCGACTGGTAAACGTTGGCAAGGGTCTGCGCTTCCACGCCTTGTGCCGCGTCGACGACGAGCAGCGCGCCCTCGCACGCGGCGAGGCTGCGGCTGACTTCGTAGGCGAAATCGACGTGGCCGGGGGTGTCCATCAGGTTGAGCTGATAGGTCTCGCCGTCCCTGGCGGTGTAGGTAAGACGCACGGTCTGCGCCTTGATCGTGATCCCCCGCTCTTTCTCGATGTCCATGTTGTCAAGGACTTGTGCCGACATCTCGCGCTCGGAAAGCCCGCCGGTGAACTGGATCAGCCGGTCCGCGAGGGTCGACTTGCCATGATCGATGTGCGCGATGATGGAAAAATTGCGGATCTTGGAAAGGTCAGTCATTGCGCGCGCGGCTTAGCGCTGCACCACTGCAAAGTCATTCCAGAAAAACGCAACTGCCCCGATCCCCCTCAGTCCAGCCTTGCCCCATGTGCGTAGCCGAATTTGGGGGCGACGCCATGATCGATCAGCCCGCCAATCATGCTTTGATAACTGCCGGGCGCAAGCGCGGCGAGCGGGGCACCGGCAGAGGCCAAGGCATAGGGCGATACGCGGTTACGGGTGCACAGCCCGCCCGAGCCATCATCCACCAGCGATTGTTCAAATTCCAGGCCCTGCGTATCGCCGCTGGAGCGCGTTACAGTCGCCACGGCGAGCTGCCCCCCGCCCAGATCGACCACGAATTGCGTCCCCTTGGGCACATTTGTCAGTCCCTGGATCAGCGCGCCCGTGCGCGACAGGTTTCGCAACGTCACCTCGTAGGCATAATCATCGTGTATCACCTGGATCTTGCGGAAGACGGTGCGCCGGCGCGCGCGGCGGGTGCGGTTCGAGCCGGGTTCGATCTTCCATGTCCCGCCCGCGATTTCCTGGGCAATCAGATCCTGATCGATCGGTTCGCTGAAAATCGGACCTTGCAGGTAACGCACTCCGCATTGCTTGAGCATTGCCAGCAAGGCCACGCTTTCGATGCCGTTGGCGATGGTGTCCATCTCCAGCGCGCCGGCCAGCGCCACAATCGCCCGCACCAACCCCAGTTCACGGCTGTCGTGCCGCTCGACTTCGGCCAGCAGCTTCTGATCGATCTTGATCGAATCGAACGGCGCGCGCCGCAGATAGGCAAGCGAAGAATAGCCCGATCCGAATTCGTCGAGCGTCATCCGTACGCCGATCTTGAACAGGCTGGCAAGCGTGCGGTCGACCACGACGGCATCACCGAAGAACACCGCCTCGCTGATTTCCAGCTCCAGCCGGTTCGGTGGCAAACCCGATACAGACAGCGCTTCGTTGACCTGCTCGACAAAGGTCTCCGACAGGAACAGCGCCACCGGCACATCGATCGCAACGCGCACGCTGTCGGGCCACTCGGCGGCGCAGCGGCAGGCTTCGGTAATGGCCCACATCCCGACTTCGCCAATCTGGCTGGAACGCTCGATGATCTGCCCGAATTCCTCCTCGTCGATGATCCCGCGGGTCGCGTGGTTCCAGCACACATGCGCCTCGAGCGCCTGCACGGTTTGGGTAGCAGCGTCGACGATCGGCTCGAATCGAAGAAACAGCTGGTCCTCGCGCAGCGCCTCACCGAGATGCTGTTCGAGCCGGCGGCGGAAGATCGTCTCGTTCTCCAGCTCGCCGGAGAAGAACCGGTACTGCCCGCGCCCGCCGTTCTTAGCAGCATAAAGCGCGAGGTCGGCGGCGCGCACGATTTCCTCCTGACTGACCCCGTCATGCGGAGCGATTGCGATGCCGACCGATGCACCGATAACGCAGCGTCCCTCTTCGAGGCTGTAGGGCTGGCGCAGCATCGCGATGATCTTCGCCGCCAACTCGCCCAGCTCCCCGCGATCGGCGATATCGGGCAACAGCACCTGAAATTCGTCGCCGCCCAATCGCCCGATCTCGCATTCGCGGTCGATCGCACGGGTCAGGCGAGCGGCAACCTGCTTGAGCAGTTCATCGCCCGCCGCATGGCCAAGCGTGTCGTTGACATGCTTGAACCGGTCGAGATCAAGCATCATCACCGCACAGTTGCGGCGCGCCGCCTTGAAGGCGGTCAGCGTGGTTTCGATCTGATGCGCCATGCGGTGGCGGTTCGACAGGCCGGTAAGTGAATCAAACCGTGCCAACCGCTCGGTTTCCTCCTCGCGGAAAAATTCCTCGGAAATGTCCGCGCCCGTCCCGCGGAACCCGGCGAACTTGCCGCCGGGGCCGAACACCGGTTGCCCGGCCAGACGCAGCACCGGCCCGTCAGGCCTGCGCGCGGCACGAACCGCAAGGCCGGTGAAGGCCTTGTGTGCACCGAGCATGAGCGAAAGCGCCTTGGTGCGCCCTTCGCGTTCGGCGGCGGTGAAGATCCCCGTCAGCGGCTGGCCCAGCAGATCAGCAAGCGGCACATTGATCCGCTCGGCAATGGCGGCCGAAATATAGGTTAACTTGCCCGCCGCATCGCTTGCCCAGAACCAGCCGAGGCCGGATTTCTCCAGCTCGTCGAGCATTGCCAGCTTTTCGCCGTCCGACAGCGCCGAAGCTGCCTCGCCACGCAACCCGCGCAGCGCGGAAGCCCCGCGCGATGACAACAGACCCTTGAGGGACACCCTGGGCTTACCTTTCGAATTCACCGGGCCAGTCTTGCGCTGGTTGCGCGCAACTGCGACCGTCAATGACCCGTGAGTAAAGCCCGATGGTTATTTTTTGCCTAAGCCCCAGGCTTGACGCGTTTGGCTAACCTGCGGCTAATCATCCTGCCCAACGCAGCCCGTGCCACGCGGAAGCGCAAAGCTGCCGTCGCCGCGCGCGCGCAGCGGCAAGTGAAATTCGAGCCCGAGGCGGTTTTCCTGCGACCAGCGCACTTGTCCGGTGATTGCCTGGCTGGGGCTGAATTCGACCCGCAGCACGCTGCCTTCCGCGATGTTCCACAGGCCTTCGATCATCGCCCCACCTTCGGAGATGTTACGCAAAGTGGCGTTGTGGCGGGCACCGCGCTGCACGACCACGACTTTGCGAAGCACGGCATAGCGCGGGGCGCGGGCCGATTGCGGGCCGCTGGCGACCGCGCAAAGATCGCCCATCACCAGCGCGGCCGCATCGCTGGCGCTCAACGGCGGGAAATAGATATGGCCCTGCACATGGCTGCACCCCAGCAGGCGCACCAGTTCAAGCTCGTCATGGGTCTCCACCCCTTCGGCGGTGGTGTCCATGTGCAGCACTTCGGCAAGGCTGGTGATCGCGGCGATAATGGCGCCGTTGCGGCTGCCCTGCTCGGTCGCACCGCGCACGAAGCTGCGATCGATCTTGATCCGGTCGAAGGGGGCCTTGCGGAGATAGCCGAGCGAAGAATAGCCGGTGCCGAAATCATCGAGCGCAAGCCGCACGCCAAGCTGCTTCAGGGCGCGGATGGTGGCCTCGGTGCCGGGTGAGTCGCTGACGAACACGCTTTCGGTGATCTCCAGCTCGAGCCGCGCCGGAGCGATGCCGTTGTGCGCCAGCGCCGAAGCAATGATCGCGGGCAGCTCGGGGTTGGTGAATTGCAGCGCCGAGACATTGACCGAACAACGGATGTTTTCGGGCCAGCGCGCGAGCTCGGCGCAGGCGGTCTGGAGCGCCCATTGCCCGAGCCGGTCGATCAGCCCCGCATCCTCGGCAATCGGTACGAACTGCGCCGGCAACAGGCAGCCGCGCTGCGGATGATCCCAGCGCATCAACGCCTCGAAGCCCACCACGGTCTCGCTCGCGGCATAGACCACCGGCTGATACCACAGCTTGAGCTCGCCGCGGTTGATCGCCTCGCGCAGATCCTGTTCGAGCGCGGCGCGTTCCTCGACGGCGGCGTGCAGGCCCGGCTCGTAAAACCGCGCAACCCCGCGCCCGGCATCCTTGGCGGCGTAAAGCGCCAGATCGACGCTGCGGATCAGTTCCTCGCTGGTGGTCCCGTCGATCGGTGCGCGCGCGATCCCGACCGAGACACCGATCACCACGGTCTGCCCGCTGATGGTGTAAGGCTGCGAGAGCAGCGCGATAATGTCCTTAGCGATCGCGGCGAGTTCCTCGGGGCTGCGCTCGCCCGGAATGATGATCTTGAATTCATCCCCGCCCAATCGCCCGCAGCGCCCCTCGGCGCCGATCACCCGTTCCAGCCGCTGCGCCACTTGCGTGAGCAAGGCATCGCCTGCCGGATGACCGAGCGTGTCGTTGACCTGCTTGAAGCGATCAAGGTCCAGCATCAGCACCGCACAGGCCCGCTCGCGCTTGGCAGGGGCTGCAAGGATCTGTTCGAGCGCCTGGCTCATTTGCACCCGGTTGGCCAGGCCAGTGAGCGAATCATACAGCGCGAGGCGCGCAACCTGCTGCTCGCTGCGTCTTTGTTCGGTCAGATCGGTGCCGTGGCCGCGAAAGCCGCAGAAATTGTTGTAGGTGTCGTACACGGGGCGGCCGCTCAGCGCCCACCAGCGCTCCTCTGCCGGAGCAGCGGCGCGCAGTTCGAGATCCTGGAATGGCGAACGCGCGGAAAGATGGAAGGCGAGCGCGCGTGCGGCCTCGGTGCCTTCCTCGCCCGCAGCGATCAACTCGTGCAGCGATGCGCCGCGCAGGCTTTCGGCGCTGCGCCCCAGCACCCGCGCCACCTTGGGCGAGATATAGGTGATGAGCCCGCGGCGGTCGGTCTCCCAAAACCAGCCCTGCCCGCTCTCCTCGAAGCTGCGAAGGATGTCCTCGGCACGCGCGGCAATCCGTTCGCGCGCATCGCGCAGCGCCCGACGGCGCTCGGCCGCGCGCCATTCGATCCGCGCGATCAGCACCAGCGTCACGGCTGCGCCGGTCAGCGCGGCAATGCTCAGCCGGCCGGGTGCGGCCATCGCCACGAACCCTGCCCAACTGGCGATGTTGGCGCAGAACAGCGAAGGGATGCGCCCGGAAAACAGCACGGCCGCTGCCGCATTGATGCACACCAGCGTCGCCACTGCCCATTGCCACGGCAGGCCCGCAGCGATGCCAGCCCCCAGCGCATGGCCGGCCAAGGCCATCGGCAGGATATTGGCCACCACCAGCAAGGGGATACGCGTCAAAGGCCCGGTCGCAGCGCGCCGCTCGATCGCGGAAAACCACCCGCCCACCGCGAACAGCCCGGCCGAGACCAGGCCCGCGATCAGTGCCGGCCAGCCGGGCAGCGAAGGCGAGACAGCCGCCGCCAGACTCAACGCCACCAGCAGCGACACCGCCATCGGGCGGCTGCGCGGCGGCAGGTAGAAGCGCAGTTCTTCCTCGGTGGCATTGGCGTTCCGGGCAATCCCGGCGAGGCGTTCGGGCTCAAGCCGCCCCGAGGCGCGGCGTTCGCAGCGGGCACGCAGATCGCTGTTGGACGTGTCCGCCTGTGCTTCGGGCACCCGAGACTGCTCGCCCGCGTCTGCGGTGAAATCGGTTTGCGAATGCAATCTTGCGGGGGTGCCTGACATGGACAGCCATTGCCCTGTTACCCCTTGGAAAAGCGTGAATCGAAACGGTAAACGGGTTCTTTAGAACAGCCCGCAATCACGCCTGCGCGGGCGGCCCGCCAATGCTTGCAAACCGCTGCGGCTGGCTGCATCTTGGCTGCGGCCAGGCGGCGCGCAACGAAACCGCAGGACAAGGGGATCCCATGGCAGACAGTGAAGTAAAGCTCGAGAACGAGGCAGCCCAATCGACCAACGCCCTGGGGCCGCTGATCGGGGTGGCGCGCGAGGATTTCGTCAGCGCGGTGGCGCTGCTGCTGCGCGAGACCGCGTCCGATCCCGCCCGCATCGTCCGCCACAGCACCGCTATGGCGCAGGATATGGTCAAGATCATGACCGGCACGAGCGAACTTGCCCCCGATCCCAAGGACAAGCGGTTTATGGATCCGGCCTGGCAATATAACCCATTCTTCCGCGCCGGTGCACAATATTACTTGGCGGTACAGAAGGGGATTAAGAACTGGCTGGAGGAGCTCGAACTCGACGAACTCGAGCGCAACCGCGCGAATTTCATCGCCAATATCATCCTAGACAGCCTTGCCCCCACCAACACACTGGCCGGCAATCCGACCGCACAGAAGCAAATCATCAATTCTGGCGGGCTCAGCCTGATCAAGGGGCTGCAAAACGCCTACAATGATCTCGTCCACAACAAGGGCATGGTCAGCCAGGTCGACAAGCGGCCGTTCAAGCTGGGTGAGAACATCGCCACGTCCAAAGGCGCGGTGGTGTACCGCGACGAGATCATGGAGGTGCTGCAATACGCGCCGACCACCGAGGAAGTCTATGCGATCCCGCAGCTGACCATCCCGCCGCAGATCAACAAGATGTACATCAACGATCTGTCGCCCGATAAATCGGTGATCAAGTGGCAGGTCGACAATGGGATCCAGACCTTCGTGATCTCGTGGCGCAATCCCAGCAAGGAACAGGGCCACTGGGGCATGGCCGAATACATCGCCGCCTGCGAAAAGGCGCTGGAGGTGGTGTCGGAAATCACGGGCTCGAAGAAGGTTAACGTTTCCGCCGGTTGTTCGGGCGGGCAGACCGCCGCGGTGCTCGCCTCCAAGCTGGCGGCGGCCGGCAATCCGATCCTTGGCACGCTGACGCTGATGGTGTGCGTCCTCCACCCCAAGCCGACCGATATCGAAGCCGGTTCGCTGGTGAGCGAGAACGGAATGAAGCTCGCCCGCCAGCGCGCGATGAAGGCAGGCGTGATCAAGGCCGACGATCTGGCACGCGGCTTTGCCTGGCTCAGGCCCAATGATCTGATCTGGAACTACGTCATCAACAATTACCTGCTGGGGCAGGATCCGCCGGCCTTCGACGTATTGTTCTGGAATGCCGACGCTACCAACCTGTCGGCCAGCCTGATGGGCGACTTCCTGACCCTGTTCGAAACCCTCGCTTTTACCAAGCAGGGCGAGGTCGAGATGGCCGGGCACAAAATCGATCTTTCCAAGGTCACCGCCGATCTGTTCATCCTTGGCGGGGTGACCGATCACATCACCCCGTGGAAGGCGACCTATCGTTCGACCCAGCTGTTCGGATCGAAGGACGTTACCTACGTGCTCTCGCAGAGCGGCCATATGCAGGCGATCCTCAACCCGCCGGGCAATCCCAAGGCGAAGTATTACGTCCAGAAGAAGAAGGGCAAGCTGCCCGCCACGGCCGATGAATGGCTGCAGGGCACTGAGGAGGTGATGGGCAGCTGGTGGCCGCTGTGGATGGATTGGGTGCAGGCGCGCTCGGGCAACAAACAGCCCGCACCCGCGAGCCTTGGAAGCGCCACTTACAAGGCCGGCGATCCGGCCCCGGGACTCTACGTCGTCGAAGAAGTCTGATACAGCAATGCTGCGTTGCAGCGTCCCCAGGGGCGCTGATGCACGGCGCATTATCTTGGGGGCGCTTTCGTAAGGGATCGACGAAAGCGCCCAACCTTCCCCTTGGCGGGGTCAGAAAGGACGTGAATTCGTGGCCAGTGCAATGGACGATGCGGTCGTCTCGATGGAGGAAGTGGGCGGTCGGACGCTACGGACTGCTGCCTGGCGGCTCGATCAGCCCTCCGATCACCTGCCGATCCTGTTCTTCAATGGCATCGGCGCCAACATCGAGGCCGTGGCCCCGCTCGCCGCCGCGCTGCCCGAGCGCGGCTTTATCATGTTCGACATGCCCGGAACCGGCGAATCGCCCGATCCGCTGGTGCCCTACAATCCGTTCACCATGAGCTGGACGGCGGCGCGCTTGCTGGACAAATTCGGGATCAACGAAGCCGACGTGATGGGCGTTTCATGGGGCGGCGCGATGGCGCAGCACTTCGCGCTCCAGCACCCGGGCCGCACCCGCCGCCTGACCCTGATCGCCACCACGCCGGGCATGATCATGGTGCCGGGCAACCCGGCCGCCTTCACCAAGATGGCCGATCCGCGCCGCTACATCGACCCGGAATTCATGAACGAACATTTCGCCACGCTTTATGGCGGCGTCGACAAGGACGGGGCCGAGCACCAAAAGGACAGCCACATCGGCCGGTTGAAGCCGCCTTCCCCGCGCGGCTACATGTATCAGCTGTTGTGTATGCTGGGCTGGACCAGTCTGCCTGCCCTGCCCTTCATGACCAAGGAAACCCTGATCATGATGGGCGAGGACGACCAGATCGTCCCGCTGGTCAATGGCAAGATCTTGAAGGCGATGATCCCCAATTCGCGGCTGATTACCTTCGCGGGCGGCGGGCACCTGTTCCTGCTCACCCACGCGGACGAAAGCGTGGCGGCGATCCGCGAATTCCTCGATGCGCCGGCGACCGAGCGCGAGGCGCGGCGGATGGCCGCGGCCTAGCTTCGCCGCCGCTGGACAGCCTGCAAGGATTGCGACATTCTCCTGCCCAAAGGGAGAGAGACCATGGCGCAATACGACCTCATCATCCGGGGCGGCACGATCGTTGACGGCACCGGCGCACCCTCCTTCACCGGCGATGTGGCGATCCGGGACGGACTGATTGCCGCCGTCGGCACGGTCCACGGCAGCGCGGCCGAAGAAATCGACGCGGCCGGGAAGGTGGTGACGCCGGGGTTTGTCGACATTCACACCCATTATGACGGGCAGGCGACCTGGGACCAGGAGATGGCCCCCTCGAGCTGGCACGGGGTCACCACGGTGATCATGGGCAATTGCGGGGTCGGCTTTGCCCCGGCCCGCCCCGATCGCCACGAATGGCTGATCAGCCTGATGGAAGGGGTCGAGGACATTCCCGGAACCGCGCTCGCCGAGGGCATCACCTGGGACTGGGAAACCTTCCCCGAATATCTCGATGCGCTCGAAAAGCTCCCCCGCACGGTCGATATCGGCACCCATGTCCCCCACGGCGCGGTGCGCGCCTATGTGCTGGGGGATCGCGAGCAGCCGGGCGCGGTGCCGACGGCCGAGGATATCGCCGAGATGAGCCGCATCGTCGAAGAAGGTGTGCGCGCGGGCGCGCTCGGCTTCTCCACCTCGCGCACGGTGCTGCACAAGTCGGTCGATGGCGAACTGGTGCCGGGCACCACCGCCACACCTGAGGAACTGGTCGCGATCGGCAAGGCGCTGGGCCGCGCCAAGGCGGCGGGCGGGCACGGCGTGTTCGAAATCGCCAGTGACCTCAAGCGCGAATGGAACGAGTTTGAATGGATGGGCCGGCTCTCACGCGAGGCCGGCATCCCCGTCACCTTTGCCGCGCTGCAATCCATCGCCAAGGAAATGCCGCTCGACGAACAGATTGCCGAAATGCGCGCCCAGAACGCCAAAGGCGCCAACATCGTCGCCCAGATCGCGCTGCGCGGCAACGGTATCATCATGGCCTGGCAGGGCACCGTCCACCCCTTCCGCTTCCGTCCAAGCTGGATGGCGATTGCCGATCTGCCATGGGAGCAGCAGAAGGCGAAACTGCTCGATCCGGCGTTCAAGGCCCAGCTGCTGGCAGAACCCAACGACTATGCCGATGCGCCCAAGGATATTGGCGGCGTGGTGATGGCGATCAGCATGGGCTGGAGCCTGCAATACGAGATGGACCCCGAATTCGACTACGAACCGGGCCCCGATGCCAGCATCAACGCCCGCGCTGCTGCCGCAGGCGTTGCGCCGCAGGAATACGCCTATGACCTGCTGTGCCGCGACGGGGGCAAGGGCTTCATCTACCTGCCGATCCTCAACTATGCCGACGGCAATCTCGATTTTCTCCATCCGCTCCAGCACGCCGATGACACGGTCAATTCGCTGTCCGACGGCGGGGCGCATTGCGGGACGATCTGCGATGCAGCCTCGCCCACCTTCATGCTCGAACACTGGGTCAAGTCTCGCCGCCGCGGGGCGCGCATCAGTCTGGAGCATGCGATCAAGCGCCAGTGCCACGATACGGCGGTGCTTTACGGACTGGAGGATCGCGGAGTGATTGCGCCGGGCTATCTCGCTGATCTGAACGTCATCGACATGGAGGCACTGAAGCTGGGCAAACCATGGCTCGCCTTTGATCTGCCCGCGGGCGGCAAGCGATTGCTGCAGAAGGCGACCGGCTATGTCGCCACCATCAAAAGCGGATGTGTCACCTTCCGCAACGGGCAATGGACCGGCGCCACCCCCGGAGGCGTGATCCGCGGCCCGCAGCGGGTGGAACTGGCCCAAGCGGCAGAGTAATCCCCGGCCCGCGCTAGGGCTCGATTACGATGCCCTTGGCCGGGTCGATCTGGCCTGCGACCATGGCGGCAAAGGTGTCGCGCGCCGCCGCCAGCCCCTTGTGGCGTTCGATGGCGATGGTGCCATCGGCATCGTTGAGGAAGGTGCGCCACGCGGCCGCGACCAGCTTGCCGCCATCTTCCACCCCGAGCGTCTTGAAAAAGGCGACCGCGTGATCGGGGGCAAAAAACAAGGCGGGCTTGGGACCGGGGAGCGGCTCTGCGCCGGCGAAGGTCGAACGGGCTTCGATATGGGTCGCGCCAACCAGCGCCGAATGGGCGAGCGCGTCCGCGAAATGGCGGTGGATGCGCGCCAGCAGCTCGGCATTACCGGCAAAGTCGACGCTCACGCTGCGAACCACTGCAAGGCGATCAATTTCGTCATAAGCGCGCACCTCGTCATAGAGCCCGCTGGCCTTGACGAAGGCGACATTGCCCTGCGAGGTCAGGCCGATGCGGCCGATGCCGGGCGAGGATTGCCGCGCCACGCTGGCGAGGCCCATCGCGGTCTTGGACGAGGCGCTGGTAACCACCAGCTGCTCGGCGCCGAACCAGTCTGAACCGCGCAGGAAGTATTCGATCAGGAAGCCGGTGCGGAACAGGGGGCCGAAGATCATCCGCTCCGCCTCGCGCGCCGGATCGTGCTCGGGATCGGCGGCGAGGCGGGTATAGCTGTTGTACACCGGACTCATCGGCTGGCGGTGCGCGGCAGTGTCGGAGAAGCCGCCGGGCGAAACCCGTCCGGGCAGCACATCCAAATGGCTCGCCATCGGCAGGTAGCCATAGACCCGCTCGCCCACCGCGATCTCGGGGTGGCGGCTCTCGATCACCCGCGCATGGCCCCACATCGGCACGATGCCGAAGCCGTCGGGGGCGGGGAAAAAGTCCCAATATTTGAACCCATCGCCCACCACCGCATAGGTGACATTGTTGGCGGTGACCGAGAAGCTCTCGACGGCAAGCCGCACCGCGCCCTCGGCTAGCGGAGGCAGCGACACCTCGACCAGAGCGGCATCGGTCAACACGCCTTTCCGAACATGGACCTGGGTATTGTGCATCGCGGTTCCTCCCTCTGCCCTTCCCCTAGCCGCTCACGGCTCGCTTTCCCAGCGGGTTGCACTGATCGAAGGGCGCGCGCGGCAGGCTTCGAGCCACGCCGTCAGCCGGTCGCACTGGGCGATACCCGCGCCGCCCTGTGGGGTCAGCTCGAGCCCGCGCAGCACGGGATAGAGAAATACGTCGGCGAGGGTGAAGCGGCCGATATGCGTCCACGCACCGTCCAGCGTCAGCTCGGCTTCGAGAAAGCCCAGCGCGCGGCTCACCTGCGGCAGCGCGCGATCGATCCTGTCGCGGTCAAGCGGATAGTCGGCGACGCGGTGCATGATCCACGGCATGACGAGCCCGTGCTCGAACAGCGGAAACAGGTAGTTGCTGGCGATGGCGATCCACTTGTCCATCACCGCACGCTGTGCCGGTTCGCCGGGCTGGAGCCGGCTGCCATTGTGCGCATTGTCGATGTAGTGGGTGATCGCGACGCTCTCGATCAGTTCGAGCCCGTCGACCTCAACCACCGGCACCTTGCCGAAAGGATGACGGTTGGCAGGCGAGCGCGCTGCGGTCGCGATCACCTTGTGACTGACACCCGCTTCCTCGCAGGCGATCTGGACTATCCGGGTATAGGTCGAAATGACCGTCCCGAAGATCCGAACCTGCGGGACGACACTGGCATGGTCAGGCGTCACACCCGCATCGGCATCAGCACATAGAGCGCGCGGGCCTGCTCGCTTTCGCGGATCAGCGTTGGCGCTCCGGCGTCGGCGAGGTGCAGTTCGACCGTATCGGCGTCGATCTGGCCGAGGATATCCTTGAGGTAATTGGCGTTGAAGCCGATTTCCATGCCTTCGGCGCGGTATTCTGCGGCCAGCTCTTCCGCCGCAGTGCCATTGTCGGGTGAGGTGACCGAGAGCGTGACGCGGTCATTATCCAGGCCGATCTTGACCGCGCGGGTCTTCTCGGTGGCGATGGTCGCGACGCGGTCCACGCCCGAGAAGAATGCCTTGGGATCGACCTTGAGCAGCTTGTCATTGGCGGTCGGGATCACGCGGCTGTAATCGGGGAAAGTGCCGTCGATCAGCTTGGAGGTGAGCACCACTCCGCCCTCGCCACCAAGCGTGAAGCGGATCTTGCTGGCGCTGAGATCAATCAGCACATTGCTGTCGAGCGCTTCTTCGAGCAGCTTACGCAGCTCGCCCACGGCCTTTCTTGGCACGATAACGTCGGGCATCCCGGCGGCGCCTTCCGGGCGCGGCAGGGTGAAGCGCGCCAGGCGGTGGCCGTCGGTCGCCGCAGCCTTCAGCAGCGGCTCGTCCTCGTCGGTTACGTGCAGGAAGATGCCGTTGAGGTAATAACGCGTTTCCTCGGTCGAAATCGCAAAGCGGGTGCGGTCGATCAACTCGGCCAGCAGGCGCGCCGGCAGTTCGAAGCTGGTCGGCAGATCGCCCTCGACGATCACCGGGAAATCGTCGCGCGGCAACGTTGGCAGCTTGAAGTTGGAACGGCCCGCCTTCACTTCCAGCCGGTTGTCATTGGTGGTCAGGCTGACCTGACTGCCTTCGGGCAGCTTGCGGGCAATATCGAACAACAGGTGCGCCGAGACCGTGATCGCGCCGGGCTGATCGACCGCGGAGGCCGACATGGTTTCGACCACCTGCAGATCGAGGTCGGTCGCCATCACCCGCACCGAGCCGTCGGCATCGGCATCGATCAGCACGTTGGAAAGAATGGGGATGGTATTGCGCCGCTCCACCACGGATTGAACATGGGAAAGGCACCGCAGCAGCGTCGCGCGTTCGATCGTGGCCTTCATCGCTTGTCCCTATCAGTCTGCGTGTCTTGCGGGGGACACAAAGGAATCACCCCCAAGCGCCGGAATCTGCGTGAAACCTTAGCGCTCGCCACAATACGGGCAAGTTGGCGACAATGCGAGGGGCGACTGCGCTGGGGATAAGGGGCCTCAAGGCTGCCCTGACCTTACCCCAGCATCGCCATCCCGCCGTTCACGTGCAGGGTTTCGCCCGTTACATAGGCCGCCTCGCGGCTGGCGAGGAAGGCGACCGCAGCACCGATTTCCGCACCCTCGCCCATCCGCCCCATCGGGATGCGTCCGTTGATCGCGGCCTGCTGCTTTTCATCGAGCGCGGCGGTCATTGCCGTGCGAATGAAGCCGGGGGCCACGCAGTTGGCGGTGATGCCGCGCGATGCCACCTCTTGTGCAAACGCCTTGGTCATGCCGGTGAGGCCCGCCTTGGCGGCGCAATAGTTCATCTGGCCGGGATTGCCGGTCGCGCCGACCACGGATGTGATGTTGATGATGCGCCCAAACCGCGCCTTCATCATCGGCTTGGCCGCGGCGCGCATCAGGCGGAAGGCGGCTTCGAGGTTGATGCGGATCACCTCATTCCATTCTTCATCCTTCATCCGCATCCCGAGATTGTCGCGGGTGATGCCGGCATTGTTGACGAGAATGTCGATGCTGCCGAGCGTGTCGAGCATCGCCGGGACAAGCTCCTCGACCTGTGTCGTGTTGCCGAGATCGCAGGTAATCTCGACATGGCCGTCGTGATCGTGATGCGCGTAGGCCTGGTTGAGTTCATCGCGGAAGGCGCGCAGCTTGGCCGCGTTCGAGCCTGACAGCGCAAGCCGCGCCCCCTGCGAGGCGAGCGCGTGGGCGATGGCCGATCCGATCCCTCCCGATGCACCGGTGACCAATGCGTTCATACCCTGCAATGAAAACATCACGCGATCTCCTTCGCAAAAGCCTCAAGATCGGCCATCGTCACAAGGCTCGCCACCTGCGCGTCCTTGTCGGTCCGGCTGACCATCGGCCCGACCACCTTGCCCCCCAGTTCGACGAAGTGTGTGATGCCATCAGCCCGCATCGCCAGCACGCTTTCGCGCCAGCGCACACGGCCCGTCACCTGTTCCACCAGCAGCGCGCGAACCTCGTCCGGGTCGGTCACCGGGGCGGCAGTGACATTGGCATAGACCGGCACAGCAGGCGCGCCGGGGGGCGTTTCGGCCAGCGCTTCGGCCATCCGCGCGGCCGCAGGGGCCATCAGCGAGGAGTGGAACGGGGCAGAAACATTGAGGATCATGCCGCGCTTGATCCCGAACTCCTTGACCAGGCTGACCGCGCGCTCGATCGCCACCGTGTGGCCCGATAGCACGACCTGCGAGGGATCATTATCGTTGGCGACCTCGCACACGAGTTTTGCGCCTCCCGCGTGGGGCCCGTGCGCGGCGGCTTCGGCCAGCGCCTTGGCCTGTTCGAGATCGGCGCCCAGCAGCACCGCCATCGTCCCCTCGCCCACCGGCACCGCCGCCTGCATCGCCATCCCGCGCAGCTTGAGTAGGCGCGCCGTATCGACAAGACTGAATGCGCCCACCGCGCACAGGGCCGTATATTCACCCAGCGAATGGCCCGCCACACCGTTGGCAAAATCGAGCAGCTTCACCCCGAAATCGCGCTCCAGCACGCGCAGCGTGGCGATGGCGTTGGCCATTATCGCCGGCTGCGCGTTTTCGGTGAGGGTGAGCCGGTCTTCCGGCCCTTCGCGCATCAGCGCGGTGAGGTTCTGGCGCAAGGCTTCGTCCACCTCGCCAAACACGTCGCGGGCGGCCTCGCTTGCCGCGGCAAGCTCCACCCCCATGCCGACCTTCTGGCTACCCTGGCCCGGAAAAAGAAACGCGCGCATCATCGCCCTTCGTTCTGTCATGCTATTTGGCGCGCGCCGTTACGTCCGCGCGGGCGGGCTGGCAAGGCCGAAGGGCACAACCCTGTTGGCAGACGTGTGTCCGATCAGCGCGCGCCCCAGGTAAGGAATGCCCGCGCGGTCGCACCAGTAACGGGCGATATCTTCTTCGCCCTGGCCAAATTCCACATAATTTTCCGGCACGTCGGTGATCGCGCCAAGCCTGAGACCAGCCAGCCGCGGGAGCGTGAGGGCCAGGTGAAAAAACAGGCGGTCGATCGCATAGAGGTGTTCGGCCACTTCCTCGATCATCAGCACATGACCGGTGAGATCGGGCATCATCGGCGTGCCTGCAATCATTGCCAGGGTGATGAGATTGAAGGCCGCCGCCGGCGTGGTGCCATCAAGGCTCGGCTCAACCCCGCTGGTGTCGCCTTCCAGCCAACGCAGCACGCGCCGGATCGCCTCGCGCCCGCCTTGCGAGCGCGCGCTGACCGGCATGTGGCCATGGACGCTCTGGCCGATGCCATTGCGATAGAGCGCGGCGAGGAGGTAACCGGCGTCCGAAAAGCCGATATAGGTCTTGGTGCGCGCGCTTGCATTCATCTGCGCGACCGCCGCCTCGGCGATGCGGTTGGAGCCATATCCACCCTTGGCAAACCACACGACATCAAAGGCCGGATCATTCGCGCATTCGAGCAGCGCAGTCAGGCGCCGCAGATCATCTCCGGCAAAATGGCCCTGCCGCTCAAAGCATTGCGCGTGGAAGGTCAACCGGTGCCGAGGAAACTCGGCGGCCACCAGTTCCTCAAGCGCTGTCTGATGCTCGCGGGTTATCGGAGTGGCCGGTGCACAGATGGCGATATTCGTCATAAGCATCAGCCTATGGCGCTTGTCAGTCCCCGTGCAAGTCAATAACCATGCGGAATATGGATAACGGGGTCATGGCCGGGCCGCTCGAAGAGCGCCCGCTTTTCTTTTGCGGCATCGGCGGATCGGGGATGCTGCCGCTCGCGCAGATCGCGCATGGCTTCGGCTGGCCCGTCGCGGGATCGGATCGCAGCCGCGATCAGGGCCGTTCGCCGGAAAAGTTCGCATGGCTCGAAAGCCACGGCTTTGCGCTGTTTCCGCAGGATGGCAGCGGAGTGACCTCGCCCGAGCAGATCCTTGTTGCCTCCGCCGCGATCGAGGACAGCGTGCCCGAAGTCGCCCGCGCCAAGGCGCTCGGTTGCCAGCGCCTAAGCCGCGCGCAGCTGCTTTCGGCGCTGTTCAACGCTGCCGACTTCTCGATTGCAGTGGGGGGCACTTCGGGCAAGTCCACCGTGACCGGGATGATCGCCTGGATCCTCCACGAAGGCGGCTATGATCCCACGGTGATGAACGGGGCGGTAATGAAGAATTTCGTCAGCCCCGACAATCCCTTCGCCAGCGCCCGCATCGGCCGGCGCGATCTGTTCGTCAGCGAGGTTGACGAAAGCGACGGATCGATCGCGCTCTACCGCCCCACCGTGGGGGTGCTGCTCAACGTCAGCCTCGATCACAAGAGCATCGAGGAACTGCGCGTCCTGTTCGGCGACTTTCTGGCCAGCGCGGGCACGGCTGTGATCAATCTCGACAGCCCCGAGGCCGGCTGGCTGGCCGGACGCGCCCGCGAGCGGGTGACCTTCGCGGTGCGGAACGACATGGCCGACATCACCATCGAGCCGGATTCGATCGACCAGAGCGATTTCGGCATCCGCGCCGCGGTGATCGACAACCGCAAGCGCGAGGTGTTCCCGCTGATCCTGCCCATGCCGGGAATGCACAACCTGTCCAACGCGCTGGCAGCGATTGCGGCGGCGCGCGCGGCGGGGATCGGGGTCGGCCATGCCACCTATGCACTGCGAAGCTTTTCCGGCCTTGCCCGCCGGTACGACCTGATCGGCACTTCGCCGGCAGGCATCACCTTGATCGACGATTTCGGCCACAATCCGGAAAAATGCGCTGCAACCCTGCGAACGCTGAAGGCCAGCCACGGCCGGGTGATCGCGTTCTTCCAGCCCCACGGCTATGGCCCGCTGCGCCAGATGGGCGAGGAACTGGCGGCCACCTTCGCCCGCGAACTGGGTCCGGAAGACATCACAATCATGTGCGACCCGGTCTATTTCGGCGGCACGGTTGATCGCAGTGTCGGCAGCGAAAGGATCGTTGCGCTCATCAGGGTGTCGGGCGGCAAGGCCGAACACATCCCGGCGCGCGAGGACTGCGCCGAGCGGATCGTCGCGCTCGCCCGCCCGGGCGACCGGATCGTGGTGATGGGCGCACGCGACGACACGCTGACCGACTTCGCCCGCGCCATCCTTGCCCGGCTGCCCTGACCAGCAAAATCGCTGATGGAAGATGCGGCTGAGCGCGGTTAGCCTTGTCCGCATGCACTCGCGCGATTTCTCCCTTGATACGCTGCTGGCGAATTGTGCCCAGCGCCATGCCCACCGCCTTGCCACTGTTGATGGTTCGCAGCGCCTCACCTGGGCCGAGCTTGATGCGCGCGTTACCAATCTCGCCCGCTGGATGCTCGCCCGCGGCATCGCCCCGGGGGATCGCATCGCGCTGCTGCTCACCGACGGCGCGCCGTTCCTCACCACCCTGCTTGCCGCAGGGCGGATCGGGGCGATCGCGGTGCTGCTCAACTGGCGGCTGGCCCCGGCCGAGATCGCGTGGATCTGCGACAATGCCGGGCCTGCCATGACCTTCGCCAACCACCGCTTTGCCGACCTGCTTGCTGAAGCAGAGGCGGGCGAAGTGCAGATGGTGGACGAGGCCCACGCGACGGACGATCTGTTCGAGACCGCCGCCACCACGGCGCACACCCCGCTTGTCAACCCCTACGACCTTGGCCTTGGCCTTGCCCCCGATCGCCCGCTCTACATGATGTACACCAGCGGCACGACCGGCCGGCCCAAGGGCTGCCTGCAAGCCGGCAGCGCGGTCGCCGCCAGCGCCCTCGGCTTTGCCCAACACCGCAGCTTCGGCGCTGACGAGGTGCTGCTTTCGGTCAACCCGCTGTTTCACGTAGTGGGGATGCAGCAGGTTGCGGCGATGCTCGCCTGCGGCGGGACGTGCGTGTTTGCGGGCCGTGATGACGATAGCGCCGCGATCCTCGATCTGCTCCACCGCGAAGGCTGCACCACCACCAGCGCCTTCCCGACGATCTGCTTCCCGTGGCAGGGGATGAACCCGGTCCGCAACGGGAAGATGCCGCTCACCAATTACACCGGCGGGGCGGGCATGGGCCGTCCGCAAATCTACGAATTCATCGAGAAGGAGTGGGACGCGCGGGTGGTGGGCGGCTACGGCCAGACCGAGATCTGCGGCTTTGCGACCTTCATCGACTACGCCGACATGCTCGAAGCGCCGCGTTCGATCGGCTGGACCTTGCCGCATGTGACGATGACGGTGCTCGATCCCGAAGGCAACCACCTGCCTCCCGGCGAGGAAGGCGAGCTGTGCCTGCGCGGCCCCTCCGTGATGCTCGGCTACTGGAACAATCCCGAGGCGTCCGAGGCCGCACTCGGCCACGGCTGGCTGCGAACCGGCGATCTCGGCACGATGGACGAGCGCGGGCGCGGCTATCTGCTCGGCCGCGCCAAGGAGCTGATCAAGACCGGCGGCGAGAACGTCTATCCGGCCGAGGTCGACGCGGTGTTCGCGGCGATGCCCGAAGTGGCCGATGCAGGCTGCTGCGGCGTGCCCGACAATCAGTGGGGCGAGGCGGTCAAGGCCTTCGTTGTGCTCAAACCCGGCCACTCGCTCACCCGCGAGGAAATCACGGCGCGCTTCAAGGGCCAGATCGCCGGCTACAAGCGGCCGCGCTACATCGAATTCGTGGACAGCCTGCCGCGCGATCCGATCGGCAAGCTGCTGCGGCGCGAGCTTTCCGCCCGCCCCGTCACGCCCGATCAGGCCGCGTAATAATCTTTCATAAATGCCAAAGATGACACCGTGCCGCCTTAGTGCGATCGCAATAAATCATTTGAATCTAGATGCTTAAATTCAACCGGGCGCGCGGACGAACAAGACCGGTCCACAGCGCAACGCGCGCGGTGCGTGGGTGACGAGATTGCGAAAGAGCCGCGCCCTGTAAGCAAATCGCTCCGCCTGGCGCGGGCCGCATCACGGGCATGAGCGGATTTCCCCAAAGGCCTATTATTGGTTATCTGGCGGGAAATCGCCGCCGCACCTGGCTGGGCGAGGCGAGGCTGAAGGGAGAAGTTCAAAATGCGGATTGCTATCATCGGGGCCGGCAATGTCGGAACCGCACTCGCCCGCGGCTTGAAGGGCAAGGGTCACAGCCTGACGCTGGGCGTGCGCGATCCCTCGTCACCCAAGGCGCTCGCGCTGGCTGGGCAAAGCGATGCCGCGCTTGCGTTTCCCGCCGCTGCCGCCGCTGCATCGGACATAGTGATCCTTGCGTTGCCATGGTGGGGCGCCGAGGAGGCGGTAAAGGGATTGGGCGATCTTTCCGGCAGGATCGTGATCGACTGCACCAACCCACTCGCGATGGTGGACGGCGAGCTGGTTCTATCCATGGGGCACAACTCAAGCGGGGGTGAGACCATCGCCGGATGGCTGCCCGGCGCCCGGGTGGTCAAGACCCTCAACACCGTCGGTGCCGAGATGATGGAAGACAACGCCGCGCTCGCGCATCGGCCGGTGATGTTCATGGCCGGCGATGACGCGGCAGCCAAAGCGTGCGTTGCCGAAATCCTGTGCGACCTCGGCTTCGAGCCGCTCGATGCCGGAGACATTACCAAGTCGCGCCTGCTGGAGCCTTTCGGCATGGTGTGGATCAACCAGTCGCTGTTCCGCGGCAAGGGACGCAATTGGGCCTTCGCGGCGGTGGAGGCAGCCGGCTAGGCGGCCCTATCCCGTCAGCGCCTTGCGCCCCTCTTCCTCGCGCGCGAACGCCCGCTGATAGGCCGGGCGCGCGGTCAGGCGGGCGCGGTAGTCCTTGAGGCTATGCGGCACGCCTTCGTCGAGCCCAACACTCTCGGCAAGGATGAGGGCATAGCCCACGCAAATGTCGGCGACGGTAAAGCGGTCGGCACAGAGGAATTCGCGGCCTTCAAGCCGCTGCTCTACCTTGATGAGGCGCTTGTGGAACCACTTGGCATAGGCCTGGCCCGCTTCCTGCAATCCCTTGTCCTTCTCGAACAGGCAAAAGCGCATATAGACCGTCTGCGGGAAGGTGATCGTTGCGTCGGCGTGGTAGGTGAAGTCGCAATATTCGCCGTAGTCGCGCTCGCCGGGGGCGATGGCGAGCGGCGTGTAGCCCGAACGCGTGGCAAGATAATGCGCGATGGCGCAGCTCTCGGTCATTCGGGTTGCGCCATCGACCAGCATCGGCACCGTGCCAAGCGGGTTGATGTTGATATATTCGCGCGCAAGATAGCGCGGCGGGAAGGGAAGGATCCTGAGGTCGATTTCGACGCCCGCTTCTTCGGCGGCCCAGGTGGCGCGAAGCCCGCGCGAACGCGCGCAGGTGTAGAGGATCGGCTTGGTCATGGATCGAGGCTTAATGCCCTTCGCCCGCGCCCACACCCAGCACTTTGTGTAAGGTGAAGGCGATGATGCTCCCCAGCACGAGGCCGAAAATCGCCGACAGCGTGGTCGCCGTCAGCCAGCCGAGCACCCCGCCGGCCGCGCCTGCCATTTCGTGCACCGCGTGTTCGGCAGCGTGGATCGGGCGGTAAAGCCCGTCCCAGCCCAGCTTGTGCAGGCTGTCGATGACGATATGCCCGCCGACCCACAGCATCGCCGCCGTGCCGACGACCGACAGCGCGGTGAGCAACCTGGGAACGAAGCGCAGCAGGAAGCGCCCGAAGCCCTGCGCCGAGATGCTTGCCTTCCGGGTCAGGTGCAGGCCGATATCATCGAGCTTCACGATCAGCCCGACCGCGCCATAGACCGCCACCGTCACCGCCACCCCCACCAACGCCAGCACCGCGCCGCGCATGAACAGGTTTTCGTTCGCGACCTCGGCCAGCGCGATCGCCATGATTTCGGCCGAAAGGATGAAGTCGGTGCGGATCGCCCCGTCCACGCGCGCGTCCTCGAAGGCGACCGGATCGGTGATCTCGTCCTCCAGCGTTTCGCCATGCCTGGCGAAACCCAGCTTTTCCATCACCTTCTCGGCCCCTTCATAGGTGAGGAAAGCGCCGCCGACGATCAGCAGCCAGGTGATCGCCGCCGGCAGAAACTGCGACAACAGCAGCGCGCCAGGCAGCAGGAACACCAGCTTGTTTTTCAGACTGCCCTTGGTGATCTTCCAGATAATCGGCAGCTCGCGCGAGGGCGAAAGGCCGGTGACATAGCTCGGCGTCACCGCCGCATCGTCGATCACCACGCCGGCCGTCTTGGTGCCGGCTTTGCCCGCTGCCGCCGCCACATCGTCGACCGAGGCCGAGGCCGCCTTGGCGATCACCGAAACGTCGTCGAGCAAAGCGACCAGTCCTGACGGCACGGCGGAAACCCCCATTTGCGAATCATGCGAAGGCGCAATCGCCCGCCTGCCCGTCCGGTTCCCGCGCGACAAGACTTGCAATTGTCGCGCAAAGCTGTAAGGGGCCGCGCTTCGCATGGGATGCGCCCTTGCGGATATGGAAGAAAGCCGGAGGGGCCCCGTCCGCGCGCGGACGGATCAGTCAGCGATCGGCATGGTAGTGAAAGGACGAGAAGATGGCTCTGTATGAGCACGTCTTTCTTGCGCGTCAGGATCTGAGCCAGGCTCAGGTTGATGCGCTGGCGGCGCAAGCCACCGAAATCATCGAGGCCAACAACGGCAAGGTCACCAAGATCGAAACCTGGGGCCTCAAATCGCTCGCCTACAAGATCGAGCGCAACCGCAAGGCGCATTTCGTGCTGCTCAACATCGATGCCCCCGGCTCGGTCGTTGCCGAGCTCGAGCGCCAGACCCGCATCAACGAAGACATCATCCGCTACATGACCGTACGTGTGGATGCCCATGAAGAAGGCCCGTCGGTGATGATGCGAAAGAACGAACGCGAGCGCAAGCGCCGCGAAACCCGCGAGGAGCGCGACTGATGGCCCGCCCGTTTTTCCGCCGCCGCAAGTCCTGCCCGTTCGCGGCCAAGGATGCCCCCAAGATCGATTACAAGGACGTGCGCCTGCTCCAGGGCTTCATGTCCGAACGTGGCAAGATCGTGCCCTCGCGCATCACCGCCGTCTCGGCCAAGAAGCAGCGTGAACTGGCTCAGGCGATCAAGCGCGCCCGCCAGATCGGTCTGCTGCCCTTCATCGTGAAGTAAGAGGAGAATAACCCATGGAAATCATTCTCCTCGAGCGCATCGACAAGCTCGGCTCGATCGGTGATGTCGTCACCGTCAAGGACGGCTACGCGCGCAACTTCCTGCTGCCGCAGAAGAAGGCGCTGCGCGCCAACGAGGCCAACAGGAAGGTCTTCGAGGCCAACCGCGAACGGCTCGAAAAGGAAAATGCCGAACGTCGCACCGCGGCCGAGGCGCAGGGTGAAAAGGTTGCGGGCACCGAAGTGGTGCTGATCCGCGCCGCATCCAACGCCGGCCAGCTCTACGGCTCGGTCAGCGTGCGCGACATCGTCGCCGGTCTTGCCGATCAGGGTCACACCGTCGACAAGCGCATGATTATCCTTGGTGCGCCGATCAAGACCATCGGCATGCACGATGTCACCGTTGCCCTGCACCCCGAAGTGCGCGTCACCATCAAGGCCAATGTCGCCCGTTCTGAGGACGAAGCCAAGCTGCAAAGCGAAGGCATCGACGTGCTCGCGGCAATGTTCGAGGATGAGCAGCGCGCGATCGAGGAACAGGCCGATGCCACCCGCATCGACACCAGCCTTGAGCCGGGCGAAATCCCAGCCGAACTGATGGACGGCGGCGAGGACGCATAAGCTTCCCGGGCTTCCGGCCGACGAAACGCAGCAGGGCGCGAAGATCACCCCGATCTTCGCGCC
>JBKBOH010000002.1:72639-160857 GCA_046294975.1 Erythrobacter sp.
CCGGCCGCACTGATGGACGGCGGCGCGTCCGCATACGCGTCCCGGCCATCCGCCCGCCAGGCACAGCAGGGCGCGAAGATCACCCCGATCTTCGCGCCCTTCTTGTAAGCAGCTCCCGCAAACGCCAGGGTGCCGCCATACAACGATAACAACAAGGGAGCAGAGCACCTGCCATGATCGACATTCCCGCTATCCTTGGCGAACTCCAGCAACACTATGACGACGCGGTGCGTACCTTGCGCGAGGACGTGATTGCCTTCGGGCGCGATGGCACCATGCCCCCGCGTGAGCGGCGCGAAGACGGCAGCTACGCCTACCCGCAGATCACGCTGACCTACGCCGGCATCGGTGCCCCGCGCGATCGCAGCCGCGCCTTCGGCCGGCTCGAAATGCCCGGCACCTACACCACCACCATCACCCGGCCCGATCTGTTCGCCGGATACCTCACCGAACAGCTGACGCTGATTGCGGCCGAATACGAGGTCGAAATCACGGTCGAACGCTCGCGCCAGGAAATCCCCTTCCCCTATGTCCTCGATGGCGCGGCCGGCGCAGCGATGGTGGGCATTGCGCCGCAGGAAATCGCCGCGCATTTCCCCTCAACCGACCTTGCCCTGATCGGCGACGAGCTGGCCGACGGGATCGAGTTTGCCGAAGATCAGGCCATGCCGCTTTCGCTGTTCGACGGCTTACGCACCGATTATTCGCTCGCCCGCCTCAAGCACTATACCGGCAGCGAAGTGAGTGACTTTCAGGATTTCATCCTGTTTACGAACTATCACCGCTATGTCGATGAATTCGTGAATTGGGGTGCCACCCAGATCGGAAAAGACGGCTATCTCGCGCTGACCGGTGCCGCGGGGCTGGACATCCGCGAAAACACCGAACACGCGCAAGACCAGCTCAACGACACCGCGTGGCGCCGTCATCAGATGCCCGCCTATCACCTGATCCGCGCAGACGGGCGCGGGATCACCCTTGTCAACATCGGTGTCGGCCCCTCCAACGCCAAGACCATCTGCGATCACCTGGCGGTGCTGCGCCCGCACGCCTGGCTGATGATCGGCCACTGCGGGGGCCTGCGCTCGACTCAGAAGATCGGCGACTTCGTGCTCGCCCATGCCTATCTGCGCGATGATCACGTGCTCGATCCGGTGCTACCGCCCGAAGTGCCGATCCCGCCGATTGCCGAAGTGCAGCAGGCGATGGCCGCCGCGGCCGAGCGGGTGTCCGGCGTGCAAGGCGCGAACCTCAAGCAGCGGATGCGAACCGGTACGGTTGTCACCACCGATGATCGCAATTGGGAGTTGCGCTATTCCTCGTCGGCCAAGCGCTTCTCGCAGAGCCGCGCGATCGCGATCGACATGGAAAGCGCCACCATTGCCACGCAGGGTTACCGCTTCCGGGTGCCTTATGGCACGCTGCTGTGCGTGTCGGACAAGCCGCTCCACGGCGAAATCAAGCTGCCCGGTCAAGCCAACAAGTTCTATGAGGAAGCCATCGCCGCGCACCTGCAGATGGGCATTGTCGCCTGCGCCATGCTGCGGGACGAGGGCGACCGACTGCATTCGCGCAAGCTGCGCGCGTTCAACGAACCGCCCTTCAGGTAAGAAGGGCGGGTCCGCACCGCCCTTCAGCCAAGCGCGGCGCGAGCGGGCCGCCGTTCGATCAAGCAAACGGTGGCTTCGCCCCAGGGCTTACAGGTCGTCCTTGCCGCCGGTCAGCTCGATTTCCTTGTCGTCGGCAGTTTCCGAGACGATCGTGAGCACCGCGTCGAGATTCTCGGCCGAGATGTCGTCGAACACCTTGGCGACGAAATAGACCACGCCGCCGCGGATTTCCCAGCTGCCCAACTTGGTCTGGCCCGACGCTTCCAGCAAGGCCAGCGCTTCCTTTCCGCCAACCTCGTGCTGCGACATGATGGCAGCGGGGGCAAACACTTCGCGGATCACCAGGCCGCCGACTTCCTCGGTCTTGCCCGAGACGAACACGATCTGCGAACGCGATTCCTTCCGCCAGCTGATCACCACTTTGTAATCGCCGTCATCGTCGATTTCATACTTGGTGCCTCGCGCATCGAGTCGCTCCTCGACACTGGCATCCTTCGCGGCGGCTGGCGCTGCGATGGCGAGAAGAAGCCCCGCGACGGCAAGGGCAGGCAGCGACAGGACGTGACGTGCATTCATGCGTTTTTCTCCGGTAGCGCCAAGGCAGCGCAGGGTGGTTTTAGCGCAGTTCTCGTGCCGTGACTTGGATTTTTTGGTTGGGCGGGCACCGGATGACGCGGAGGCTGCGCGCGGCTAGTCTGGCGCAGTCATTTGATCGGAGAACGCGCGATGCCCCACCCTGCCCTGTCCCGCTCGATCGCCGGGCGCGTCGCGATCGTCACCGGCGCAGCGAGCGGCATGGGCCGGGCCACCGCGCGCCTTTTCGCCAGCGAAGGCGCTGCGGTGGCGCTGATCGATCTCGACCTTGCCGCCAGCGCGGCGGTGGCGGCGGAATGCGGCGGCGGCGCGCGGGCCTATGCACTTGACGTGGCGGACGGCGCAGCGATTGCGCGGGTGGTGGCCCGGATCGCCGCCGACTTCGGGCGGATTGACATTCTGGTGAACAATGCCGGCGTCTCGAGCTTCTGCGGCCTCGATGATCCGGCCTACGAGGAGGTGTGGCAGCGCGCGCTGGCGGTGATGCTCACCGCCCACCAGCGCATGGCGCGCGCCGCCTTGCCGTGGCTGCGGCAGAGCGATGCCGCGCGGATCGTCAATATCGCCAGCACCGAAGGCCTCGGCGCGACCCCCGGCGATACGCCCTATGTCGCGGCCAAGACCGGCGTGATCGGCTTGACCCGCGGCCTTGCGGTCGATCTCGGCCCTGAAGGAATCACGGTCAACTGCATCTGCCCCGGCCCGATCCGCACCGCGATGACCGATGCCGTGGCCGAAGAGCACAAGGCAATCTTCGCCAAGCGCCGCACGGCCTTGCGCCGCTATGGCGAGCCGGAAGAGGTCGCCCACATCACCCTGTCGCTGGTGCTGCCGGCGGCGAGTTACATTACCGGGGTGGCGATCCCGGTTGATGGCGGGCTGATGGCAAGGAATGCGTGAGGGGGCTAGCCCCGCCCCTTGGTCTTGGTTGTCCCGCCCGCATTGGCGGCGATGAAATCGATGATCTGGCCGGCCACATCCTTGCCAGTCGCGCTTTCGATGCCTTCAAGACCGGGGGAGGAATTGACCTCCATGATGACGGGCCCGTGGTTCGACCGCAGCATATCCACCCCGCACACGTTCAGCCCCATGCGCTTGGCGGCGCGCACCGCAGTCGAGCGTTCTTCCGGGGTGATCTTGATCACCTGCGCCGAGCCGCCACGATGGAGATTCGAGCGGAATTCGTCCGGCGCGCCGGTGCGCTTCATCGCCGCCACCACCTTGCCGCCCACCACCAGCGCGCGGATATCGGTGCCGCCGGCTTCCTTGATGAATTCCTGCACGAGGATGTTCACATTGGCCCCGCGAAACGCCTCGATCACCGATTTGGCGCTGCTCATCGTCTCGGCCAGCACCACGCCGATGCCCTGCGTGCCCTCGATCAGCTTGATGACGACCGGCGGGCCTTTCACCGCTTTAATGATCTCCTCGGCTTGCTTGGGATCATTGGCATAGGCGGTGAGCGGCAATCCCAGCCCGTGCTTGGCGAGAATCTGTAACGATCGCAGCTTGTCGCGGCTGCGCCCGATTGCAACGCTCTCGTTCAGCGACCAGATGCCGCGCATCTCGAATTGCCGCAGAATCGCGAGGCCGTAATTGGTGATCGAGGCCCCGATGCGCGGGATCACTGCGTCATAGGCCGCAATCGGTGCGCCATTGTAGAACACCTCGGGCCGGTGGCTGGCGATGTGCACCGTGCAGCGCAGCGTGTTGAGAATGTCGAGACTGTGGCCGCGCGCCTCGGCTGCTTCTTTCAACCGGCGGTGCGAATAAAGTCCGGGATTGCGCGCCAGCATCGCGATTTTCATGGGCACCCTTTCATGCCGGTGTCTTGCCGGCGGCCCGGCCCCATAGCCGCGATTTATGACGATTGCAGCCACGAATGACCGCTATCGACAACCATCCGACGCCGGAGCGCGGTGCGCCCGATCAGCATCGGAAACTGCATCTGGGAACGATCCGCGAGACTGATTTCCGCCCTGAAGGTCAAATTACCGATTGATAACGGCGTCTTTATGACGAAGCGCTGCTGACTTTCGCCGTTGGAGCTGGTGATGCCGCGCACATCGACATGCACCGCCTCACAGTGGTGGCGCACCCCGCCCCAATCGACCGCGAATCGCACGAAGCGTTCGCCATCGCGCAGGAAATCGTCGAGCACATGGGCATGGAGCGATGAGGTGCGTGCGCCGGTGTCGACCTTGGCGGGGATGCCGACAAGGCCAAGTTCGGGCAGGCTGACCAGTTCGCGCCAGCCCACGACCATGAGGGGCTTTGGCATAAGACTGCGTGTCGTGCTCAAGGCAGGATCGCCCTCTCGCCTCCGCCCTGGCTGCGCGTCTAGCCCAAGACAAGCTGCTGACAAGTGGCGAAGTTTCATGTGGTGCTCCCCCCAGCCCGTATCCGCCATCAGCCATAGGGGTGCAGACCCGAACGGCAAAGTCCCCTTCCCCGCCAAGGGCCGATCAGGCCGCCAGGAAGCGCAACATCCCCTCTCCCAACTCAAGCTTGGTGGCACTGTCAAGGTGGCCACCCGGGATTTCCTCGTAGGTGGCCGCAGGCAGCAGATCGGCAAGGTCGCGCGCCGAGCCATTGTCCTGATCCTTCACGCCGCAGATCACCAGCGTCGGGCAGGTGATATAGGCAAGACCAGCCAGATCGAGGTCCTCGAAGGTGCCGAGCAGCAGGCGCGCGGCAATGCGATCAACTCCTTGCGACTTGAGGAACTGGCGCGAGAGCCAGGCCGGATCGTCGCGGGTGATGGTGTCGAATTCGTCGATCACGCGGGTGAAGAAGGCAGCGCGCCGCTGCCAGTCGGCAAGGCCCGCAACCCCCATGCCTGCCAGCACCAGGCGGCGCGGGGCGAAGACGCCGGTGGCGCAGCCATGCACCGCGGTGCGCGCGCCCAGTGAAAAGCCGCCGAGGTCATATTCGCCCTCGGCAAGGCCCAGATGGTCGATCAGCGCCGCGACATCGCGCACCAGCACGCCGGGCGGATAGCGGGCGGGATCCTGCGGCGCCTCGCTCATTGCGTGGACGCGGAAGTCGGGCATGATCGCTGCGAACCCGGCGGCGGCAAGGCGGGCGGCGTGGCCCCACTTGATCCAGTTCATATGGGCCGAGGAAAACAGCCCGTGGAGCAGGATAACGGGGCGACCTGATCCCTCGCGGTGGATCGCCAGACGGGTGCCGTCAAAGGAGGCGAAATGTTCGAGGCTCACGCGCGCTTCTCCAGCCCCTTCTGCTCCATCCGCCATTGCACCAGAGCGATGCGGTCCTGCCCGAAGAAGGGCTCGCCCTCGAACACGAGGGTCGGCACGCCCCAGTGACCGGCGGCCTCCAGCGCAGCCTGATTGGCGGCGATTTCGGCATCGAGCGCGTCCGCCTCGGCCACCGCCTCCGCATCAAGCTCGGCCAGATCAAGCCCCGCGCGCACCGCCGCCCCGGCCAGATGATCGCCCTCGTGCCAGTTATCGACCGCCCCCGACCAGATCACCTTTGAAACCTCGTCGGCAAAGGCCAGCCCTGCCCCGCGCCGCTCGGCCGCCTGCCCCAGGCGGCAGAGGCGATGGATATAGGGCTGCTCGGCCGCAATCTCGCGGGTCATGAGATTTTGCACCACCGGATCGGGGCGCGGCCAGCGATAGGGAATTTCGAGCCACTCGGCCACGCGCGCGGCATCCCTGAAGATATAGCGCCCGACATTGGGGTTGCCGGTGAACAGAAGCGACGGATCGCGGATCGCGATCGGCAGCACGGTTTTCAGGGCGATCGTCACGTCATACTGCGCGGCCAGGGCACGATAGCGCCCGACGGCGAGGTAGGAATAGGGCGAGCGAAAGCTGAAGAACAGATCGGCATGGAGGGTCATGGCAAAAACAGCTAGCGCGGTTCGCGCTGCGGGGCCAGAGCGGGCTTGAAAATAATAAGCTTGCTTATTATAAGTGGACCCATGAGTATCGAGACTGGCTACCGCCTCGCCGACAATTCGCGCCAGCTGCGCCGCCTGTTCGACGAGCGGGTGCGAAGCCTCGGCCTGACCGGCCCGCAGGCACGGCTGCTGCTCTCGCTCGAACGCAGTCCGAAGGAGAACCAGGCCTTCTACGCCGAGCGGCTGGAAATCGAGCCGATCACCCTGACCCGCATCGTTGACCGGCTGGAGGAGGCCGGATGGATCGAACGGCAGGCCGATCCTGCCGATCGCCGCGCGCGCATCCTCCACCTCACCGACAAGAGCCGCGGGATCGTCACCCGGCTGCGGACAAGTGTCGAGGGCCTGTTCGAGGATATGCTGGAAGGCTTCACGGCCGAAGAACGCGCGCTGTTCGCCGCGATGCTCGAACGCATTGCGCTCAATCTCGCCGCCGCCCGCCACCCCGAGGTCGTCAATGGCTGAAGCCGATCCCGCGATCCCCCGCGAAGTGGCACTCGCCGCCCCCGCCGCTCCGGCACGGCGGGCCTGGGGCCGCTGGGCGTTGATGCTTGCCGTGCCGCTGGCGCTGGTCGCGGGTGCGCTCGTTTATTGGCAAAGCCTTGCGGGCAAGGTGACGACCGACAATGCCTATATCAAGCAGGACATGGTGGCGGTCAGCGCCGAGGTCGGCGGTCGGATTGTCGACGTGCGGGTGAAAGACGGATCGCAGGTGCAGGCGGGCGATCTGCTGTTCCGCATCGATCCCGAGCCATACCGGCTGGGGCTGGCCGAGGCCAATGCCGCGATCGCGGCGGCGCAGGCCAACGTCATCGCGCTCAGCAACGCCGCCGCGCTGACCGGCACTGATATCGCGGCCGCGCGCAGCGATCTTGCCTTCGCCGAGGCTCGCTTCGAGCGGGTCAAGGCACTGCGCGACAAGGGGTTTTCGACCAAGGCCGATTACGAGGCCGCCGAACAGGCGGTGGTGCAGGCGCGCGAGGCGGTGCGACAGGCCGAGGACCGCCAGCGCGAGGCGCGCGCCAGACTCGCCACCGGATCGGCGGTGCCCGGGGTCAACCCGCAGGTCGCCGCCGCACTGGCCGAGCGCGCCAAAGCCGAACTGGCGCTGCGCCGCACTGAGGTGCGCGCCCCCGTCGCGGGCCGGATCGCGCAGGCCGAACGGCTCCAGCTTGGCCAGCAGGTCGTCCCCAACCTGCCGGTGCTGACCTTGGTGCGCGCCGGATCGACCTATGTCGAAGCCAATTTCAAGGAAACCGATCTGGCCGACATGGCCGTGGGCCAGCGCGCCGAGGTGCGCTTCGACGCCTATCCCGATCTGGTGCTGAAGGGCCGGGTCGCCAGCATCGGTGCCGGCACGGGTGCAGAATTTTCGGTGCTGCCCGCGCAGAATGCCACCGGCAACTGGGTCAAGGTGACCCAGCGCGTGCCGGTGCGGATCGCGCTTGAAGGCGAAAGCCCGCGTCCGCTGATCGCCGGGCTGTCGAGCAAGGTGACGGTGTTCACCGACGAAGCCCCCGCGCACTGAGATGGCCAATCTCGCTGCGCCCGCGCGTGCGCTGGCCGACACCGCCGAGCTTGAAACCCGCAACTATCCGCTGATGATCATCGGGGTGATGGCGGCATCACTGCTCCAGATTCTCGACACCACCATCGCCAATGTCGCGCTGCCGCATATGCAGTCAACCTTGGGGGCAACAGTCGACACCATTTCCTGGGTGTTGACCAGCTACATCATCGCCTCGGCCGTGGCGCTACCGATCACTGGCTGGCTGGCCGACCGGATCGGCGCGCGGCGCCTGTTCATCGGCTCGGTCGCGGGCTTTATCCTCGCCTCGATGCTGTGCGGGCTGGCGCAGAGCCTCGAGGAGATGGTGATCTTCCGCGCCCTGCAAGGCATTGCCGGGGCCTTCATCGCGCCGCTCAGCCAGTCCTTCATGCTCGATGCCACCCGTCCCAGCCGTCATCCGCAGATCATGGCGGTGTGGGGCATGGGGATCATGATCGGTCCAATCCTCGGCCCGATCCTCGGCGGCTGGCTGACCGAGACCGCCAACTGGCGCTGGGTGTTCTTTGTCAATCTGCCGGTGGGGGTGCTGTCGCTGGCGGCGCTGATCGCCTTTCTGCCGCACCGGGCGCAGCGCGAGCGGCGCTTCGACATCACCGGATTCGTGCTGCTGGCGCTGGCGCTTGCGGCCTTCCAGCTGCTGCTTGATCGCGGGCAGCAGGAAGACTGGCTCGCCTCGGCCGAAATCTGGGCCTATCTGCTGCTGACGCTTTCAGCGACCTGGATGGTGGCGATCCACTTCGCCACCGCCGAGGCCCCAATGTTCGAGCGTGCGCTGTTTGCCGATCGCAACTTTGCCATCGCGCTGGGGTTCATGGTGGTGATCGGCATCGTGATGTTCGCGGTGATGGCGCTGCTGCCGCCGATGCTCCAGAACCTGTTCGGTTACGGCGTGATCGACACCGGCGTGGTGCTGATGCCGCGCGGGGTGGGGATCCTGATCTCGATGCAGCTGTCCGGCCTGATGATGCGCCGCGGGATCGACGCGAGACCGGTGGTGGCGGGCGGCTTTCTGATCTGCGCGGTTTCGCTGTGGCAAATGGCGCACTGGTCGCTCGAAGTGGACGCGATGCACGTCGTCATCAGCGGGTTGTTGCAGGGGCTGGGCATGGGGCTGGTGTTCATCCCCTTGCAAGTGAGCGCCTTTGCCACCCTGTCCCCGCGCCTTCGCACCGACGGGTCGAGCCTGCTCAACCTGTTGCGCTCGCTCGGCGCATCGGCGGGGATTTCGTGGATGACGGTGCTGCTCGCCCGCAACATCCAGACCAGCCATGCCGATCTCGGTGCCAACATCACCGCCGCCACAGGGAGCCTCGTCGATGTCTCCACCATCGACCGCTTCCAGGTATTGGGCGATGCCGCAATGGGTGTGATCGATGCCGAGGTGAACCGGCAGGCGGCGATGATCGCCTATGTCGACGATTTCTGGGCGATGATGTGGATCACGCTCGCCGCCGCGCCGCTGACGCTGCTGATGCGCCGCAATGCCGCGCCGGCCGGGCCGGTGGCGCTGTCGGAATAGCCTCTACCAGTAGTCCTGCATGATCGTGCCGGCCCAGTCGGGTTCGTGCACGTCCCCGCGCGGGGCGGAGCCGTGCATCACCGGCTTGATGTCGAGCACCGGCGTGCCATCGACGGCATCGAGGCCGCGGACGGTAAGCTGCGTGCCCTTGACCGCGACGATCTCGCAGGTGGTCAGCCCGAGCCGGTTGGGGCGGTTCTTGCCGCGCTGCGCGAAGATGCCGACCAGCGGCCAGTCCTTGCGCCCGCGCGGGTGGCGCGCGCCGGTCTCGATCTTCTCGTCAGGCACGCGGTCGAACAGGAAGATCACCTCGGCATGGCTGAAGCCGTCGAGCCCGGCTAGCGCCTCGGGCCCGAAGCGCTCGGCGTCGAGGGCGATCACCGCCTCGACGCTGCCCCAGTTGTCATCGATCACTTCGGCGCGGCCGCCCCTGGCGTGGCCGATGGGATGGAGCGTGATAGCCGCGCCGCGTTCAGCGGAAGAAGCACTGGGTTCCGGCATAGAGCATCTCCACCTTGTCAGCGGTGATGAACCCGCCGACTGCCTCGCCGAGCGCGAATTCCTCGCCCAGCGTGCTGCCTTCGACCGGCGCGAAGCCGGGCGCGGCCTTGACCACGCTGCGCGCCGTCCCGACCTGCACCGCGCCCACCAACTTGACCGTCCCGCTCGCGGGTGTGTCGCCGTCCTGTGCGAGGTGCCAGTTCCAGCCGACCAGACGAGCTTGCTGGAAATGCACGGTCAGCCCGCCGGGAAAATCGGTGAAAGTCACCGGGCCGGCCCCGCATTCGGGGTTGGCGCCGCTGCGAAGCGGCACCCCCAGCGCCTTGGCCAGCGCGGTTTCGACCTCTTTCTGGCCGGCAACGAAATAGAACGCTTCTGCCCCGGCAACCAGCCCATCGGGCCGCAGTTCGACGGCATTGGCGGCAACCGCGCCCGCTGGCGCCCCGCCCTCTTGGCGCTGCGCGGGGCTGGGCACCTCGCCGCTGTCACAGCCTGCCAGCACCAGCGCAGCCGTCAACCCGAGGAGCGCGGGCCGCATCGGCCTCAGCCCTTCTTGAGGTGCCGGCGGCCGAGCAACTCGGCGATCTGCACCGCGTTGAGCGCCGCGCCTTTCCTGAGATTGTCCGAAACGCACCACAGCGTCAGGCCGTGCTCCACCGTCGGGTCTTCGCGCACGCGGCTGACGAAGGTCGCCGCATCGCCGACGCATTCCACCGGGGTGATGTAGCCGCCGTCCTCGCGCTTGTCGATCAGCATCACGCCGGGCGCCTCGCGCAGGATGTCCATCGCCCGTTCGGCCGAAAGCTCGTTTTCGAACTCGATATTGACCGCTTCGGAATGGCCCACGAACACCGGCACGCGCACGCAGGTGGCGTTGAGCTTGATCTTAGGATCGAGGATCTTCTTGGTTTCGACCACCATCTTCCATTCTTCCTTGGTCGAACCGTCGTCGAGGAACACATCGATATGCGGGATGACGTTGAAGGCAATCTGCTTGGTGAACTTGGCCGGTTCGAGCGGATCGCCGACGAAGATCGCCCGGCTCTGGGCGAACAGCTCGTCCATGCCGGCCTTGCCCGCACCCGAGACCGACTGGTAGGTGCTCACCACAACGCGCTTGATCGTTGCGGCATCGTGAAGCGGCTTCAATGCCACCACCAGCTGCGCGGTCGAGCAGTTGGGATTGGCGATGATATTGCGCGCCTTGTAGCCGTCGATCGCTTCGGGGTTCACTTCCGGCACGATCAGCGGCACGTCCGGGTCCATGCGGTAGAGCGAGGAATTGTCGATCACCACGCAGCCGGCAGCGGCGGCCTTGGGAGCATATTCCTTGGCCGGGCCGGAGCCTGCCGCGAACAGCGCGATATCCCAGCCGGCAAAATCGAAATGCTCAATATTCTTGCACTTGAGCATCCTGCCGGTGTCACCAAATTCGACTTCGCTGCCCGTGGAGCGCGGCGAGGCGACTGCGGCGACTTCGTCGCACGGGAACTCACGCTCGGCCAACACCTGCATCATCTCGCGCCCGACATTGCCGGTCGCGCCGACCACTGCCACCCGGTAACCCACTTGGCATTCTCCTACCATTTTGCGGCTGCGAGATAGCGCCCCGTGGCGCCAGCGCAACTGCTAAGCGCACGCTTGCAGACCTATTCCGCGTCGGGCGGCGTCACTCCGTGGGACTTGAGGAAGCGGAAGATCGTATTCCACACATGCGGCCCGATTGTCTCGCCCGACACCCGGTGGGTGTAGCCGGGGTAGAGCATCATCTCGAACGGGCGGTTGTTTTCCTGCAGCACGCCGATCAGTTCCGAGGAATTCTCGAACACCACGTTGTCATCCGCCATGCCGTGAATTAGCAGCAGCGGGTCGGCAATTTTCGTGGCATCGGGAATGGCGCTGGCCTTGGCATAGGCATCTGGCACTTCACGCGGATCGCCCATGTAGCGTTCGGTATAGTGGGTATCGTAGAGTTCCCACCGCGTCACCGGCGCGCCGGAAATGCCGGCGGCATAAAGGCCCGGATCAGCTTCCAGCATCTTCAATGTCATGTAGCCGCCGTAGGACCAGCCATAGGTGGCGATCTTGTCGGGATCGACGAAATCAAGCGTCTTCAGGAATTGCGCCCCGGCCTTCTGATCGCGCACCTCGGCCCCGCCCATTGCACGGTAGAGCGGCTGTTCGAAATCCACCCCGCGGTTGGCCGAGCCGCGATTGTCGAGCTGGAACCAGATATAGCCCTTTTGGGCGATCGCCTGCGCCAGCGCCCCGCCCCAGCCCCTGGTCACGGTCTGCGGACCGGGGCCGCCATAGTGCTGGAAGAACACCGGATAGCGCTTGCCCGGCTCGATCTTGGGCTTGAGCATCATCCAGTGCAGCAGCGTGCCGTCTTCGGCCGCGATGGTGCCGAATTCGGGCATGGCATGGCTGGCAAGGAAGGGCGCATAGGGGTGTTCGCCCTCAACCCGGTTCTCCTCGATCCAGGCGACGTGGCTGCCATCTGGCATCGCCAGATAGGATTGCGGCGGCTGGCTTGGGCTGGAGCGGGTGACGTAGAGCAGCCGCCCCTTGCCATCCATGCTCGCGGCATTGGTGAAGGCGGGATCGGTGAGCAGTTCCGGCTCGCCGGTGCCATCGAGCCGGGCGCGGTAGATCTGCTGGGTCAGCACATCCGCGGTCGCCTGATAGGTAAAGGTCCCCGCCTCCTCGTCCACGCCGACCAGCGTGGTGGTGGGTGAGGTGCCGCGGGTGAGCTGCTGCCATGCCCCGCCGGCATAGCGGTAGAAATGCCCGTAGCCGTCGCGCTCGGACCACCACAGCAGACTGCCATCCTTGAGCAAGCGGTAATTGTCGGACAGGTTGATCCAGTAGTCGGGCCGCGCCGCGGTTTCGGTAAACCAGATCGTGCTCGCGCCCGTGGCCGGATCGACCCGCAGCACGTCAATCTTCGTCTGTGCACGGTCCTGCCGCTGGACATAGATCGCACTGCCATCCGGCGCCCAATCGACGCGGGCGACGTAGATATCGACATTCAGCCCCAGATCGACCTTCACTCGCCCTGTCCCGTCCGGGTTCATCACGTAAAGCTCGACCACGGCATTGTCGCTGCCCGCAGCCGGATAGCGCTGGTCGAACACCTTGGTGCCCTTCGCACCGATCGCCGCACGGGTGACGATGCCAACGCTCGCCTCGTCGGTGCGCTGGACGACGATGCGCGTGTCGTCCGGGCTCCACCAATAGCCCTCGAGCCGTGCCATTTCCTCTTGCGCGACGAATTCGGCCTCGCCCCAGCGGATCGCCTCGGGCTCGTCTGCGGGGGTGATGGGCTGTGCTTGCCCGCCGACCGGGCCGACCCATAGCCGCCGGTCGCGCACGAAGGAGACATAGCCGCCCTTGCTCGACAGCTTGGGGTTAAGTTCGGCGCCCTCGGTATCGGTCAGGCGGGTGACGGTGCCGTCGAGCCGCGCAAGATAGAGATCGCCGTCCAATGGCACCAGCACACCCGACCCATCGCTCGCCCATTGATAGGTGATGATGCCCTTCAGTCCCGCGACTCGCGCGCGCTCGCGTTGCATCTTCTCGTCTTCGGACAGTTCGCGGCCCGATCCAAGGCGGAGCGAATCCACCAGCATCCGCCATTCGCGGGTCTCGATGTCGTAGCCCCACAGGTCATAGCGGTCACGATCATCGGCGCGGTTTCTGAGCAGGGTGAGATAGCGCCCGTCGGGCGAAAGCTTGGCTTGCCGCGGCGCAGGGCCATCAAGGCCAGGCGAGGCGAAGACTCGCTCGAAACTCAAGGTGGGGGCTTCGGCCTTCATTTCATCCTCCGCCATTGCGGGGGCAGACAGTAAGGCGGCAGCAAAAAACAGGAAACGCATCTCAAGCTCAACCTCGTCATTGCGAGCGAAACGAAGCAATCCGGGGCGTACCCTGGATCGCCGCGCAACCTAGCGGTTGCTTGCCATGACGATAATCTGAGGCAAATGCAAAGAGGCAAACGAAAAGGGCGGCCCCTGCCGGAGCCGCCCTTCGCCAATCGCTGGCCGCAAGCCTTACGCCTTGGGCGCGTTGTCCCGACGCTCGGCGATACGCGCGCTCTTGCCGGTGCGCCCGCGCAGGTAATAGAGCTTGGCCCGGCGCACGACACCGCGGCGCACCACGGTGATGCTCTCGATGATCGGCGAGTAGAGCGGGAAAACGCGCTCTACGCCTTCGCCAAAGCTGATCTTGCGAACGGTGAAGTTGGAACCCATGCCGCGGTTCGAACGGGCGATGACCACGCCTTCGTAGTTTTGCACGCGCTCGCGGTTGCCTTCCTTCACCTTCACGCCGACGCGGACGGTGTCGCCCGCGCGGAATTCGGGGATGTCCTTGCCGGACTTGGCGATTTCTTCGGCTTCAATCTGCTGGATCAGGTTCATGGCCTGTGTTCCTCGTCTTTTTGCCGCGCGCCAGAGGCAGGCTGGACCCGAGCGCCCTCATGGCGCTCCCACAAGTCCGGCCTGCGTAGCCGTGTGTCATTCTCGCTTTGCAGCTTGCGCCACGCCGCGATCTTCGCATGATCCCCCGATCGCAGCACTTCAGGGATCGTGTGCCCTTCCCATGTCTGAGGTCGGGTGTAGTGCGGGTATTCGAGAAGGCCGTTTTCATACGACTCTTCCGTCCCGCTCAAGGCCGCGCCCATTACGCCGGGGATGAGGCGAATGCAAGCGTCAAGGATGGTTAGCGCCGCCATTTCGCCGCCGGACAGGACGATGTCGGCGAGGGAGACCTGCTCAATTGCGGGCCGGGCCTCGAACAGGCGCTCGTCAAACCCCTCGAACCGCCCGCACAGGATGATGACCCCGGGGCCTTGGGCGAGTTCGCGGATGCGCGCTTGCGTGATAGGCCTGCCGCGCGGAGTCATGGCGAGGATCGGGCGTCCGGCAACGGGCGTGCTGTCCACGGCCCTCCCCAGCACATCGCATTTGAGCACCATCCCCGCCCCGCCCCCTGCGGGCGTATCGTCAACGGTGCGGTGCTTGTCGGTGGCGAAGTCGCGGATCTGCACTGTCTCGCAGGCCCACTTGCCCTCGGCCAGCGCGCGCCCGGCGATCGCGTGCCCGAGCGGCCCGGGGAACATCTCCGGGTAGAGCGTGAGGATGGTGGCGGTGAAGGTCATTCAGTCGAACACCGATTGATCCGGTTCCGCCGACATGCGCTTCGTCACGGCCAGCGCGAGCGGTAAAGCCAGCGCAGCGCCAATGACCGTCCCCACCCCGACGGCAATGATCGCAAGAAGCCCGGCACCCCAACCGACCAGCGCGCCAAACGCGAGGATGGTCAACAGCACGCCCAGCGCCGCGGCGGCGTAGCCCGCCCGCCGAGCAGGCAACCTGTGCTTGAACGCATGATTGGCGATGAACCCGAACAGCATCGCCAGAATCGCCCGAAAGGCGAGCGAGAAGATCCGCAAGACTATCGCCATTTGCCCCCATCCTTCGCCCGCCTATCCACCGTCAGCTTGAACACAGCCGGCCGCGCATAGCGCCCGTCGGTATCGCGGTTCGTCAGCCCCGCGGCCACTTCGGCAAAATCGAGCTGGGCGAACAGCGCCTCCGCGCCCTCGTCCGCCTGCGCGATCACGCGGGTGTCAGGGGCGGCGATCAGCCAGCCACCGCGGTAGAGCCCTAACCCCCGGATCGCTTTGAGCACCGCGTGCGCCACTCTCAGCACCTTGTCGATACCGCCCTGAAATTCGCGCGAAACCGGATCGGCTTGGATGACGGCGAGAGGAACTGTGGCCATGGCTTGCGCTTACGCGCGAAGGTCAGTCCCCGCAACCGCCGCCACCGCCACTATCGCCACTATCGCCGCTGCTGTCGCTGCTGTCGCTGCTGCTGGCCTGCTGGAGCAACGCGTGGATCGGCTCCCACGGCGTGCCGACAAGCACCCTGGTGCCAACCAGCGCAACCGCCATTGCTACCTCTTCGGCACGCGGCGCGCGGGCGATGCCAGCGGCGGCGGCCTGCTGACGCGCCACCTCGGCGATGCCGAACTGCGTGCGGCCATCGATGATGAAGAAGCGCAGCAACGCGATTGCTGCGGTCAGCACCAATAGCACGATCAACCAACCAGTCTGCTCCCCAAGCGCGCTCCAGGCCCGTTCGCGGTAATACCCGATCATGAAGACCGTCGCCAAGGGTGCAACCGAAAGCCAGCGCAGGCGCGCCAACTCGGAGGGGCGCAGCAACAGGCCCCCGCGCTGCAACCGTGCCGCGAGCCGCGCGGCATGGACATCGAGCACCGCGCGCGCCTGCCCGCGCGTCAGCGGGCCAGCGAGGGCCAGCACGGCGCGGCCCGCAGGACTCGTCGGCAGGCGCGGATCGGCCACCTCCAACGTGCCCGCACCGGTCACCACAACGCCGCCCCGCGCATACAAGTCGGCCAGCAGCGCATCGGCGAATCGATTCCGCCCGCCCACGAGCAGTGCCAGCGATTCAGCATCGAGCGATTCGCTGCACCGCCCAGCCAAACGAAAGCGCAACGGGATCCACCACGCGGCAAAGGTGCTCAGCCCCAGCAGCGCAATGTAAAATATGAGGAACTCGCTGCCCGTCCAAGACGAGAACAGCTGCATTATCTTATCCTTCCTGCGTGCCATCCTGCCACGAAGGCAGCAAGGCACAGCGCCAGCGCGACCCGGCCATGGAAGACGATAACATCGAAAACCTTAACGCGCACTCCAAGTGGATCGAGGAAAATGCAGCTGTTCGCCGCGGGCCACACCTCCGGCCCAGCCGTTATCTGCGGTTAGCAGAAAGCCTTGGATGGCCCGATCACCGGCTGGGCACAGGCAAGCGCCCGGCGGCTTGGGCGCGCCGGCCGGGCAGCGAACATCAGCGCCGCGTCGGCCCGGCCGGCCGCGTGGACACCTCGGCGCCGCCAGGGGGCATCGTCGCGGGGCGGGCTTGCGCCCTCAGTCTTCGGCGAAGCCTTGCGCGATGACAAGCTGATGTTCGTCCCATCCGAGCACCGCGACGGGGATCATCGGCACCATGAAGGTCTTGGGGCCTTTTTCCGGAACGGGATGGCGGGTGATCTCGATAATGTCGGTCGCGCCGAAATTCTCGATGGCGCAGACAGTGCCAACCGCCGCGCCCTTATCGGTAACAACCGCCAGACCGAGCAGATCGGTGTGGTAATATTCGCCCTCGCCCAAGGGAGGCAGAGCCGATCGCGGCACGCTGAGCACAGTGCCACGCAAGCGTTCGGCATCGGCGCGCGATGTGCTCTCGGCCAGGCGGGCGATCGCGCCGCCCTTCCCGTCTGCGCGGATTTTCACGAGGGTGAGCGCGCCGTCGTTGAAGCTTTTCTGCCGGGCGAGCGTGGCAATGCCTTCCCCGAACAGCTTCAGGCGCACCTCGCCCGTCACCCCGTGCGCGCCGGCAATGGCGGCAAGGGTGACGGGTCTGTCCATGGGTGCGATCAGCCTTCGGCCTGTTCTTCGCCGGCAGCTTCTTCGGCGCCAGGCGCTTCTTCGTCAGCCGGAGCAGCGGCAGCGGCCTTGGCTTCTTCTTCAGCGGCGCGCGCGGCTTCTTCGGCCTCGGCGATCTTGGCGGCCCGCTCTTCGGCACGCTCCTTGGCCTTCTCGCCCGGCTCACCCTTCTTCGGGTTGTTGCGGGGCGCACGCTCCCTGATACCGGCGGCATCGAGGAACCGGGCGACGCGATCGGTCGGCTGGGCGCCGACGCCGAGCCAATAGCGGGCGCGGTCTTCGACCAGCTTCACCCGCTCGGGGCTGTCCTTGGCCAGCAGCGGGTTATAGGTGCCGATCTGCTCAAGATACTTGCCATCGCGCGGGCTACGGCTGTTGGCAACGACGATGCGGTAATAGGGACGCTTCTTGGCACCGCCGCGCGAAAGCCGGATGGAAATCGACATGAGAACTTACCTTTCAATTGAAATTGATATGAAGTGTTGAATTGAACATTATGAATTGAAACTACTTTTTTTCTGAAGGCCGGCCGAGACCGGGCAGTCCGCCCATCCCACCGCCGAGCCCCGGAAGGCCGCCGCCGCCCATTCCCCCCAGCGAGCCGCCGGGGCCGCCCATGCCGCCGCCACCAAACATCGCGGCGAGGCCCTTCAATCCGCCCATCTTCTTGATCTGCTTCATCGCGCGGGCCATTTCCTGATGCATCTTCAGAAGCTTGTTGACGGTCTGAACGTCGGTGCCGCTGCCCGCCGCGACGCGCTTCTTGCGCTTGGCGTTCATCAGATCGGGGTTGGCCCGTTCCTTCGGGGTCATCGAGGAAATCACGGCTTCAAGGTGAACCAGCACCTTGTCATCCATGCCGCTCGCCGCCATCGCTGCCTTGGCCTTCTTCATGCCCGGCATCATGCCCGCCAGCATCCCCAGCCCGCCCATGTTCCGCATCTGGCGCAGCTGCATGGCGAGATCGTCGAGATCGAACTTGCCCTTCTCGATATTGCGGGCGAGCTTTTCGGCATCCTCTTCCTTGATCGTCGCCGCCGCCTTTTCGACAAGGCTGACGACATCGCCCATGCCGAGAATGCGGTCGGCGACCGAGCCGGGGCGGAACACCTCGAGCGCGTCGAGCTTTTCGCCGGTGCCGGCAAACTTGATTGGCTTGCCCGTCACGGCACGCATGGAAAGCGCCGCCCCGCCGCGCGCGTCGCCGTCCATGCGGGTCAGCACCACGCCGGTGAGCGGCACTTCGCCGCTGAACGACTGCGCGACGTTGACCGCGTCCTGCCCGGTCAGGCTGTCGACCACCAGCAGCACTTCGTTGGGCGCAGAGACGCTGGCGACGGCCTTCATCTCGGCCATCAGCGCATCATCGACATGCAGGCGGCCGGCGGTGTCGAGCAGCAGCACATCATAATTCTGGAGACGTGCAGCCTCCATCGCCCGACGGGCGATATCGACCGGCTGCTGGCCAGCGACAATCGGCAGGGTCGCGACATCGACCTGGCGGCCCAGCACCGCGAGTTGTTCCTGCGCCGCCGGGCGGTTGACGTCGAGCGAGGCCATCAGCGCCTTCTTGCCGTGGCGCTCGCGAATGAGCTTGGCGAGCTTGGCTGTCGTGGTGGTCTTGCCCGATCCTTGCAGGCCGACCATCATGATCACGACCGGCGGCCTGGCATCGAGGCGAAGGCCCTCAACCTCCCTCCCTCCGAGCGTTTCGACCAGCTCGTCATGGACGATCTTGATGACCATTTGGCCCGGCGTGACCGAGCGCAGCACGTCCTGCCCCACCGCCTTTTCGGTGACGGCATCGATGAAGCGGCGGGCGACGGGGAGCGCCACATCGGCTTCGAGCAGCGCGATGCGGACTTCGCGCATGGCATCGCGCACGTCCTGCTCACGCAGCGCTCCGCGACCCTTGAGCTTGTCGAACACTCCGCCAAGGCGGTCGGACAGCGTATCGAACATCGCCTGCTCCTCCTGCCGGGAGCCAAAACGCCCGGTCAATGCGAAAAACGCCGGCGGACGAAACCTCGTCGGCCAGCGTTGCGGAAGGTGTCCCCTGAAGGGATGCGCCTTTCGACTTTGATCGTGGTGACTGGTGGAGCCTAGCGGGATCGAACCGCTGACCTCAACACTGCCAGTGTTGCGCTCTCCCAGCTGAGCTAAGGCCCCGAGCCAGTCATCATGCAGAACAAGGTGCGACACCCTGCCTGCGGGAGGCGGCCATTAGTAGGGCCGCCACATCATTGCAAGCCTATTTTGACAGAAGCGCCACAATAAAATTCGGCAGATGCCTGTCAGGGCTGGGCCGGTCGCGCAGTGACCACAAGGCCGGAGCCGGAGCGAAACACAGGCGTGCCCCGCACACCCGCGGGCCGCCCTCAGATGCTCCGGCGCGCAGCGCCGGAAACGCACCTAGGACGGGTCCGTAAAGGCAGGCCCGCAACCTTAGGACTCGTCGTCGTCCTCATCACCAGTGCCGGTGGAAACGCCAAGATCCTCGTCACCGCCAAGATCAACGTCGTTGTCGGGCGAATCGCCATCTTCGTCGATGTCCTCGATGTCTTCCAGATCGCCCAGATCATCATCGCCGCCCAGATCGACATCGACATCGGCATCGGTCTTCTTTTCTTCCTCGAAGGGAATCGGCTGCTTGGACTTGAGCACCGGTTCGGGCGACCAGGTCTCACCACATTCGATGCAAGTGACCGGATCATCCTTGCCAAGATCGTAGAACCGCTCCCCGCACTTGGGGCAGGTACGCTTGGTACCCCATTCGGGCTTTGCCATCATTATTCCTCAAAACAGGCCTGCCCCCTTGCCAAGGGGCGGGCGAAAACTTGCGATATTCACGGATGCTGTGATCGGGATTGCAGGCTCCGGCAAGTCCTTTATCGAGATCATGCCGGCCCCGCGCGCGGCGCGCCTTGCCAGAACCGCGGGGCGCTGTCAAAGACCGCCGCCTGATGACCAGCCATAGCTTCGTACCACAAGGCCCCTTGCGCGGCGCAATCCGCGTGCCGGGCGACAAGTCGATCAGCCACCGCGCACTGATGTTCGCCGGCCTTGCCGTGGGAGAGAGCCGCATCACCGGCCTGCTCGAAGGCGAGGATGTGCTGGCGACCGCCGCAGCGATGCGGGCCTTCGGCGCTCGGGTCGAACGCGGCGCAGACGGTGTCTGGACCGTCAACGGCGTGGGCGTGGGCAGCCTGCTCGAACCCAAGGCTGCGCTCGACATGGGCAATTCGGGCACATCAACACGGCTTTTGATGGGCCTTGTGGCGAGCCATGCGATCACCGCGACCTTTGTGGGCGATGCCAGCCTGTCGGGCCGACCGATGAAGCGGGTGATCGATCCGCTCTCGCTGATGGGCGCATCGTTCGAAGCCTCTCCGGGCGGCACCCTGCCGCTGTTGCTGCGCGGCGCCTTGCCGGCCGTGCCGATTACCTACCGCCTGCCGGTGGCGAGCGCGCAGGTAAAAAGCGCGGTGCTGCTCGCCGGACTCAACACGCCGGGCATCACGCGTGTGATCGAGCCTGTCCCCACGCGCGACCACACCGAACGGATGCTGGCCGGCTTTGGTGCGAAGCTCGCGATCGGCGAGGAGAATGGCGAAAAAGTGATCGCCATCCACGGCGAGGCGGACCTGCGCCCCTGCGACGTGGTTGTCCCCGGCGACCCTTCCTCGGCCGCCTTCTTCATGGTCGCAGCGTGCCTGGTGCCGGGCAGCGATCTCACGATCCTGAACGTCGGCCTCAACCCGACCCGCGCCGGGCTGCTCGCAGTGCTGCGCCAGATGGGCGCGGACATTACCGAGGTGAACCCGCGCGAGGTCGGCGGCGAGCCGGTCGCCGATCTGCGCGTGCGCCATGCAGCCCTTACCGGCGTCGATGTCGATCCGGCCATCGCCCCGGCGATGATCGACGAATTTCCGGTGCTGTTCGTCGCCGCCGCCCTTGCCTCTGGCACCACTCGCACCAGCGGCCTTGAGGAACTGCGTGTCAAGGAAAGCGACCGCCTGGCCGCAATGGCCGCTGCGCTCACGCTCGCGGGCGCGCGGGTCGAGGAGCACGAAGATGGTCTCACCATCCACGGCACCGGCGGCGAACCGCTGCGGGGCACCGGCAAGGCCCGCGTCCAGTCGCTGCTCGATCACCGCATTGCCATGAGCATGGGCATCGCGGGCCTGGTGAGCACCGGCGGGGTGGAAGTCGACGACATTGCCCCGATCAACACCAGCTTCCCGACCTTCATGGGCCTTTTGGCCGAGGCGACGGCGTGAACACCCCGCTCGACTGGCCGAGCATCGTCGGACTGTTCGGTACGGCCTGCATCATCGGCGCCTATGCCTATCTGACGCTGGCACGTGCGACCAATCCCTTCCTGCTCCACGGCACCAATCTGCTGGGAGCCGCGCTGCTCACCCTATCCCTGATCTATCACACCAACTGGGCAAGCTTGGTGCTCGAATTCTTCTGGGCCTCGATCGCGTTAGTCGGGCTGGTGCGCGCGTGGCGGGGCCGGGCAACTTCGGGAGAGCCGACATGATGCTGAAACCTCATGCCCTATTGGCGCTGGCGCTGCTGCCCTTTGCCGCACAGGCGCAGGCCCCCGCCCTTCCCATTGATCCCGCCGCCGACTGGTCGGTGGCGACCTCGGAACACCGTGTCGCAGTGGAAGGCGGCAAGGTATGGGTGCGGGTCAATGGTGCCATCGGCGAAGGCGCGACGCCCGTTATCTTCATCCACGGCGGCCCGGGCGGCACGCATCTCAATTTCGGCCATCTGCTCAGCCTTGCCGACGAGCGCCCCGTCATCCTCTACGATCAGCTCGACAGCGGCATGTCCGATCACCCGGACAACCCGGCCAACTGGCGCCCCGAACGCTTCGTCGCCGAGCTGGAGGCGATCCGCAAGGCGCTCGGGGTGGCGCGCTGGCACGTGATCGGCCATTCTTGGGGCTCGGCGCTAGCGCTCGAATATGCGGCGGCCTTTCCGGATGCCACGGCCTCGGCGGTGCTGAGCGGCACCTATGTCTCGACCGCGCACTGGATCACCGGTACCAACCTCTTGATCCGCGAACTACCCGATCATGTGGCCGCCACGATCCGCGCCTGCGAGGGGCCAAACCCGCCCGCCCCGACGGTGTGCGAGCCGGCCACTGCCGCCTTCTACGCCGCCTATAACGGCCGCCCCGATCGCCCCGCCGCCTCGCCCGAAATGCAGGCCTATCGCCAGCGCTACGGCGGCAGGGGGTTCAACGCCAAGCTCTACAACGCGATGTGGGGACCAACCGAATTTCGCGCCTCGGGCAGTCTTGCGAACTATAACGTCACCCACCTGCTTGCCCAAGTCGATGGCAGCCGCATCCTGTTCGTGGTTGGCCAGCATGACGAGGCGCGGCTCGACACGGTGCAGGATTTCGTCGCGCTCACGCCCGGCTCCGAACTGGCGGTGGTGCCGGGCGGCAGCCATGCCTATATCGGCGAGCGGCCCGAGGTGGCCGAGGCAATCTTGCGCGACTGGATGAAGCGCATCGACGCGCGGGAGCACGCAGGCCAGTGATCATCGCAGTCGACGGCCCCACCGCGAGCGGAAAGGGCACCATCGCCAAGGCGCTGGCAGCCCATTTCGTCCTGCCGCATCTCGACACCGGCCTGCTTTACCGCGCGGTCGGGCGGCAGGTGATGCTGGATGGCGGCGATCCGGACGATCCCCAAGCGGCGCTGGCCGCCTGCGCCTTCGCAGACGAACTGCTCGACGATGATATTCTGCGCTCCGAGGAGGTCGGCGGCTATGCGAGCCGCGTCTCGGTGCATCCAGAGGTGCGCCATGCACTCTATCAACGCCAACGCGCCTTTGCCATGCAGGAAGGCGGCGCCGTGCTCGACGGGCGCGATATCGGCACGGTGATCGCCCCCGAAGCGCCGGTGAAGCTGTTCGTCACCGCCAGCGTGGCCGAACGTGCAAGGCGGCGCTGGCTGGAGATGCAGGGGCGCGGCATCGCCGTGCCGCTGGCGCAGATCGAGCGTGACATCGCGGCTCGTGACGCGCGCGACATGTCCCGCAAGGACGCGCCGCTGCGTCCTGCCGACGATGCGCTGGTGCTCGACACCACCCATTTCGGCCGCGCTGCGGCGATCGACGCCGCGATCGAGGCAGTGCTGGCGAAACTGGGCCGCACCTGAGCGCTTTCCTGCTCGCGCCCGTCACAACGCGCCGGCAGGGGGCGCAGCCTGTTCTGTTTGAGGACGGTGTCCCTGTGTCTCCTCAGGCCGCGAGGCTGAAACCATGCAGGCTTGGCGGAGAGGCTGGAGGGGGCGAATCTCCTTGCCTTTTGCACCGCTCTCCCCTAGGCGCGCGGCCGTTCTCGCAATCAGAATTGGTTGACGGAACCTTCGCACAGGCATGGGGCCTCGCGGAGAAGTCTGCCTCTTGCCCCGCCAGCCCCGGCAATGGTGCCTGGGAAGCGGTAAAAGACCCCGGAAAAACCGGTGGCCGGTAGCACAACGAAACAGGAATGACCTGACAATGGCAACGCAAATGCCCACCCGCGCCGATTTCGAGGCGCTGCTCAATGAACAGCTCGGCGGCGCCGGCGAAGACGGTTTCGAAGGCCGCGTCGTCAAGGGCACTGTCACTGCGATCGAGAACGGCTATGCCGTGATCGATGTCGGCCTCAAGAGCGAAGGCCGCATCCCGCTCAAGGAATTTGCCCGTGGCGAAGACGACCACGGCCTGACCGTCGGCAGCGAAGTCGAAGTTTACGTCGACCGCGTCGAGAACGCTGACGGCGAAGCCATGCTCTCGCGTGACCGCGCCCGCCGCGAAGCCGCGTGGGACAAGCTGGAAAGCGAATTTGGCGAAGGCAAGCGCGTCGAAGGCCGCATCTTCGGCCGCGTCAAGGGCGGTTTCACCGTCGATCTCGATGGCGCCGTGGCTTTCCTGCCCGGCAGCCAGGTCGATATCCGCCCGGTGCGCGATGTCACCCCGCTGATGGACGTGCCGCAGCCCTTCCAGATCCTCAAGATGGATCGTCGCCGCGGCAACATCGTTGTCTCGCGCCGTGCGGTGCTGGAAGAGACCCGCGCCGAACAGCGCAGCGAGCTCATCAATGACCTGGTCGAAGGCCAGATCATCGAGGGTGTGGTCAAGAACATCACCGATTACGGTGCCTTCGTCGATCTCGGCGGGATCGATGGCCTGCTGCATGTCACCGACATGAGCTACAAGCGCGTCAATCATCCGAGCGAAGTGATCGCCATCGGCGACACCGTGACCGTGCAGATCGTGCGGATCAACGCCGAAACGCAGCGCATCAGCCTGGGCATGAAGCAGCTCGAAAGCGATCCTTGGGATGGCGTGGCCGCCAAGTACCCGGTCGGCATGAAGCTCACCGGCCAGGTCACCAACATCACCGAATACGGCGCCTTCGTCGAGCTGGAACCGGGCATCGAAGGTCTTGTCCACGTCAGCGAAATGAGCTGGACCAAGAAGAACGTCCACCCGGGCAAGATCGTCTCGACCTCGCAGGAAGTCGAAGTCGTGGTGCTCGAAGTCGACAGCGACAAGCGCCGCATCAGCCTCGGCCTCAAGCAGGCCCAGCGCAACCCGTGGGAAGAATTTTCGGAAAAGCACCCGATCGGCTCGGTGGTCGAAGGCGAAGTCAAGAACGCGACCGAATTCGGCCTGTTCGTCGGCCTTGATGGCGATGTCGACGGCATGGTGCACATGTCGGACATCGCCTGGGGCATTTCGGGCGAGGACGCGCTGGCGCTTCACCGCAAGGGCGAGATGGTCAAAGCCGTCGTGCTCGATGTGGATGTCGAAAAGGAACGCATCAGCCTGGGGATGAAGCAGCTCGAAAAGGGTGCGCCTTCGGCTGAAGGTGCGACCAGCGGCTCGAGCCTGCGTAAGAACCAGACCGTCACCGTCACCGTGCTCGAAGTGCGCGACGGCGGCCTCGAAGTGCAGGTTGGCGAAGACGGCCCGACCGGCTTCATCAAGCGCAGCGACCTTGGCCGCGACCGCGACGAACAGCGCCCCGACCGCTTCCAGGTCGGGCAGAAAGTCGATGCGATGGTGATCGGCTTCGACCGCTCGAAGAAGCCCAACTTCTCGATCAAGGCGCGCCAGATTGCCGAAGAAAAGGAAGCCGTGGCTCAGTTCGGTTCGTCGGATTCGGGCGCTTCGCTTGGCGATATCCTCGGCGCGGCGCTCAAGAAGGGCCAGGAGTGATTGTGCGGCGCTCCCGCCTGCGCGGGAGCGTCCTGGGTGCTGTTTCGCGCTGCGCGCGAGCACCTGCGGGCGGACGGTCGGCCTTGTGACACCTGCGGGGTCGACTGCGCCCTCAAGCAGCGCAGCGTTAGGGCAATAGAACCGCCCTCAAGCAGCGCAGCGTTAGGGCGACAAAACCGTCCTCACGTAGCGCAGCGATAGGACACAAAAAGGGCCTGCCTGCACCTTGCAGGCGGGCCTTTTCCTTTGCGGGGCACCCCTGTAGGGTGGCGCACATGATCCATGTCCACCAGTTCCCCTGCCTTAGCGACAACTATGGCTATCTCGTCCACGACACCGACAGTCATGAGACTGCCGCGATCGATAGCCCCGATGCGACGGAGTATCTGCGGCAGGCCGATCAGAACGGTTGGCGCATCACCCAGATCTGGAACACCCACTGGCACCCCGATCACGCCGGCGGGAATGAAGCAATCAAAGCGGCGACTGGCTGCACCATCACCGGCCCGGCCGAGATCGAGGGCAAGTTCCCCATCGACCGCGTGGTCGCGCACGGCGACACCGTGATGCTCGGCGGGGTCGAGGCCGCGGTGATCGACGTTTCGGGCCATACCAACGGTCATATCGCCTTCCACTTGCCTTCGGCGGGCGTGGCCTTCGTCGGTGATTCGGTGTTCGCACTGGGCTGCGGGCGAATGTTCGAGGGCGAGCCGAAGCAGTTCTGGGCAAGCCTCAGCCGCATCAAGGCCCTGCCGCCGCAGACCCTGCTCTACTGCGCGCACGAATACACCGCGTCGAACGCCCGCTTCGCGCTCCATGCCGATCCCGATAATGCGGCGCTGGCCGCCTATGCCGAAGAGATCGCCGCCAGGCGTGCACGCAACGAATGGACCGTGCCGACGACACTCGAACGCGAGCTGGCCACCAACCCGTTCCTGCGCGCCGATAATCCGGACATGATGGCACGATGGGGTGGCAGCGCACCGCATGAAACCTTCGCGGCGCTGCGGGCGGCCAAGGACAATTTCTAGCCCGATATGCAGGCCCTCCGCGTCACCCACCTGTCGGACGACCTCTCCGGCGTGACGCTTGCTGACCTGCCCTCGCCCGTCCGCGCGGCGGGCGAGGTGCTGGTGCAAGTGCGCGCGGCCTCGCTGAACTTCCCCGACCTGCTGATGACCCGCGGGGCATACCAGTTCAAACCCGAAGTGCCCTTCACCAGCGGACTCGAATTCGCGGGCGAAGTGCTGGAAGCTGATCCCGCGAGTGGCTTTGCCCCCGGCGACAGGGTGATGGGCGGCAACAAGACCGGTGCCTTCGCCGAACTGGCGTGTGTGGCCGCCGACAAGCTCTCGATGATGCCCGCCGGCATGGATTTTCCGCAGGCGGCCGCGATGGGGGCGGCCTACTCCACGGCTTTCACCGGGCTGGTCGAGCTTGGTGGCTTGCAGCCAGGCCAGTGGGTGCTGGTTCACGGCGCCAGTGGCGGGGTTGGCCTGGCCGCCTGCGATCTGGCGCGCGCGCTGGGGGCACGCGTAATCGCCACCACCGGATCCGCCAGCAAGATCGAACGGATCGCCGCCCGCGCCCGCCCTGACGCTGTCGCTATCGCCAAGGGACGCTTCCGCGAGCAGGTCATTGACCTGACAGGCGGCGCTTTGTGCGACATCGTGTTCGATCCCGTGGGCGGCGACGTGTTCGACGAATCAACGCGCTGTGTCGCTTTCGGCGGCAAGCTGATGGTGGTGGGCTTTACTTCAGGCCGGATCGCGGAGATTTCCACCAACATCCCGCTGATCAAGGGCTTCAGCATCGTCGGCCTGCGCGCCGGCGAATATGCCCGCCGCTTCCCCGAACGCGGCCGCGCCGTCCACGCGGCAATCAACGCACTTGCCGAGGCCGGCCGCATCACGCCCGCGATCGACCGCACCCTCGCGCTCTCGCGCTGGCGTGAGGGATTTGCCGCGATGGCGAACCGGGAATTGGTGGGCAAGGTGGTGTTGGTGCCGGGCACGTAAGGTGCCGCAACGGAAAAGGGCGGCCTCGCTGGACCGCCCCCCTCTCCGTAGCCGGATGAAATCGTCGCTTACAGCGAGGAAATGACCGCGTCGGCGAGCTTCCTGTCGGCCGTTTCGTCGTGGGCCTTGGCAATCAGCACCTTCGAGGCGGCCGTCGCCGCGTTCACCGCCTTGGCCTTGACCTCGGCAATCGCGGCACGCTCGGCTGCGGCGATCTTGTCTTCGGCCATCCGCTGGCGGCGCGCGACCATCACCGCGCTATCGGCTTCGGCCTTGGCGAGAATCGCGTCGGCCTCGGCGCGGGCGCCAGCCAGCATCGCTTCGGCATCCTTTTGGGCGCCCGCGATCTTGGCGGAATATTCGGCCCGCAACGCCTCGGCCTCGGCGCGCAGCACTCTGGCTTCTTCGAGCGCCGTGCGAATCTCGGCAATCCTGGCATCAAGTCCGTTGGCAACGAGACCGGGCACCTTCTTCCACACCAAGACCACGATCAGTACCAGCATCGCCACCGAGACGATCTGGTAGGCTTCGAACCCGATCAGGGTCGGCTCGGCGTGCATCTCGGCAGACGCCTGTGCGTAAAGCTCAAACATTGCCAAATGCCTCCTTCACCGCCGCTCGGGCCTGAGGCTTAGTCACTTTTACTCCGGCAAGGCGGCTGACGATGTCCTGCGCCGCCTCGATCGCCACGCCTTCGATTTCGGACAAGGCAGCATCACGCGTGGCAGCGATGCCAGCTTCTGCTTCGGCGAGCCTGGCCTCGATATCGGCCTGGGCAGCGGCAAGCCTTTGCGCGCTCGCCTCGGCTGCTGCGGCCTTGGCCTTGGCCAGGATTTCCTGGGCCGCCGCGCGGTTGGCGCTGTCACGCTCACGCCAGGCGGCTTCTTCGGCATCGGCCGCGTTGCGTGCAGCTTCGGCAGCGGCGAGATCAGCAGCAATCTGATCCTCGCGCAGAGCGACGGTGGCCATGACCTTGGGCACCATGCTCTTGCCAACAATAAAATAAACAGCGCCGAACGAGATCAGCAGCCAGAAAATCTGGCTCGCATATGTCTCCATCAACTGGGCGATCTGAGGCATGATGAGTGGCCTTGCGCGGGTCTTCAGCAGAAACAAGGCCGGGAGCCGGAGCGATCCGGCGTCCGGCCTTGCACATCATGCAATCAGGCGACGAAGATGAGAATCATCGCCACGACGAAGGACAAGAGGCCCAGAAGTTCGGCAGCCGCGAAGCCGATGAACAGCCGGCCCTGCTGGCCGTCGGCAGCACCCGGATTACGCAGCGCGCTTTCGAGGAACGAACCAAAGACGTTGCCCACACCGATCGCGGCCATGCCAGCACCGATGGCCGCCAGACCGGCGCCGACGAGCTTTGCAGCTTCTGCTTCCATTATAAAAACTCCTTGAAAATCAGTAATGTTGAAGAGGGATGTTGTCGAACCTAGTGAAGATGCTCGGCATCGTTGATGTAAAGCGAGGTCAGCAACGCGAAAACATAGGCCTGGATCGCTGCGACAAGCAGCTCAAGCGCGCTGATCGCGATCATCAGCGCAAAACTGGGTACGCTTACAAGTGCCCCGATACCGATCCCGGCGTTCGCGCCATTGATCACGAACCCCGACAGAACCTTGAGCAGCACGTGCCCCGCCATCATCGCCACGAACAGCCGCAGCGCGAGGCTGAACGGACGGATCAGGAAAGAAAACAGCTCGATCACGAAAATGATCGGGATCATCGCGACCGGCGTTCCATGCGGCACAAACAGGCTGAAAAAGTGCAAGCCGTGCTTCCAGAAACCCACCACGAGCACGATCGAAAAACTCATCACCGCCAAAACGCCGGTGGCGGTAAAGTGGCTGGTAAAGGTGAAGGGATGCACCCCAACCACCCCCAGCGGCAGCAGTCCGAGCAGGTTGGCAAACAGGATGAACATGAACAACGAGAACACATAGGGCACATATTTGCGCCCTTCGGTTCCGATGTTTGCTTCCAGCATATCGTCGATGAAGCCGGTAACGACCTCAACCGCCATCTGCCAGCGTCCCGGCACCAGCTGACGCTTCAGCCCGCCGGCGACAAACAGTGCCACCAGCACGGCCGTGATCAGCATCCATGCAGCGCTGTTGGTGAAGGAGAGATCGTACCCCGCCACCTCCCACCGAACCAGCGGCTCGATGGTGAACTGGTGCATCGGGTCGACTTTGCCCTGTTCGGCTGCCACGATTGCTCGATCCTCGAAAATTTCATTCTGACAAGACCTGCCAGCGGCACCGAAACACGTCAGGCGACAGGCTCAACCCTCGTCGCCAGATACCTCGGCCTCGCCTGCGGGACTCGATTTTGCCGCGAGAATTATGCTTCTGAAGGCCGACACCGTTCCGAGGAACAGTCCGATCAACAGGCCCCAGGGTAAGGTTCCGACCAGCGCATCAAACGCGTAGCCGACCACCAGACCACCGATGATCCCACCGAGCAGGCTTGCAAGTACCCGGTTGCCGCTGCGATAATTCGCATCGGCACCCTGCACCTTAGCCCGGTTGCGCTCCTCTTCGCGCTCGCGTGCAGCCTTGAGCCGCGCTTCGAGCGCGTCAATCCGCGCATCCTCGACGATGGGTTCTCGGGCGGGTTTCTCGTCACTCACGCCATGCTCCTGCAAGAGGAAGGCAAAGCACGCGCTAGAGAGGTGCCCGCCGAGGGCGCCGCCCCATTAGAAGGGGGGCAGATATGTGTCAACACCACCAAACAGGCGAATTGTGCAGGTCGGGCAATTCAAGGACAGCGCGGGTCGCGGATTGGCGCAGCCGTGCCGCGGGTCTGCCACGAACCGTCGGGCGCCATGTACTTTTCTCCCGGAACCGTGCGCGCGATTGCCTGGCATCCGGCGGTAAGCGCGTAAGCCTCAAGCGTCGCGTTGTTTTCCTTGGCCTTCTCGGTATAGACCGCGCGGCGCTTGATGTTTATGTCGTTGACCAGATCCTGCAGCGCCTTGTCTGCCGCGCCGACGATGCCGAGATAGCCGTCGGGCTGTTCGCCGATCTTGCCGGCTGCGCGGGCGGCGGCATAGGCCGGATCGCGCTGCGCCAGCGCCGGGACAGCCACCAGACCAAGCGCGCCCAGCGCGGCGATCCCGGCAAGAATTGCATTACGCATTGTCATTCCTCCTCGAGGCAGATCCCAATTCAAAAAATATCCGCGTTCTCGTCAATCGTGTTGGCCGCATCCTCGGCAAGGCGGTAGATCACTTCCTGCCGGATGTTGATGTTGAGCTCGATCACGATCGGCTTGTCCGGCGCCGCAATATTGACGCACCCGGCCACACCAGCCGAAAGGATCGCCGCCGCCATCAAGCGTCTGGCCTTCCCGTATCCTCGCCGCTCCATCGCCGCTGCCCCTAGCCCGCTGGTGACGGGGGGTGTGACAGTGCGCGCCGGAACGGTCAACTTGGTGTGATTCATGGCTGATCTTGGCTTTCGGAAGGTTGAACGGGTTGGGCAGGACTGGCCGCGGAGTTGGCAGGCACGAAGCGCCCGTTTTCGGCCTTGAGCAACCCGCGATCGACAGGGTTGCCGAGGAAATCGACATCCCAGAAGGAACGCACCATGGTCGCCAGTTCGAAGAAGTTCTCCGAACGGACATTGACCTTGAAGCGGATCGGCAGTCTGGCAAGCCGGCGGGTAACGAAGTTCTGGCTGGCGCCGGCGCCTTGCCGCACCCCGTCGAAATCGAAATTGGTGATGATCTCGCCGCCGAGGCTGCCGTTGAGCCCGACGCTCATCTGCCGGTAATCGAGCGAGCGCAGCGCGGAAAAGGCATAATTGCCCATCGTGCCGAGATCCTCGTAGCTCAGCTCGCCGATATAGGCGACATTGCCCCCGCCCGGCCGCGCGATCAGCATCCCGTGTTCGATCCGGCCATTGCCGTCCTTGTCGAACACGATCGGCACGGTGCCGTCGAACACGCCAGTGGCCGAAAGATTGCTAAGCTCCATCTGCGCCACGAATGTCGCCGCATCCAGCCCGACAATTTCGAATATGTAGCGGCGCTCTTCCGGCTGGCTGAGATCCATCGTCAGCGGGCGCATGATCAACGCGCCGCCCATGAAGGGAAAGCGCGCATCCTCGAGCCGCAGCAGCGTGCCGTTCTCGAGCGCGAATCGCACCGTGCCCGAAAGCACCTCGATCCCCGGATTGATCGCGGCGATGGCCAGCGTCTGGTCGGGCGCGGTGGTGAGATTGACGAGATCGGTGAACACCACCTTGCCCTGCAATCCGCGCACCGGGCCGAAGGCGGCGGCAAAATCGAGACCGTCGCTGGCAAAGGTGCCGGAGCTGGTGATGTCCGTTCCCTGCCAATCGATCCGCCCCTCGCCCGTCACCGCGCCTTTGGCGAGTGCGATGACGCCGGTGGCGAGATAGCTGAGATCGGCCGGTTGCAGGCGGTTGTCGAACGCAAGGCCGGGCATGACAAGGCGCGCGCCGCCACGGGCGGTGTCGAGATCATGGGTGATGATGACTTCGGCCACCAGCCGGTCGGTTTCGGGGTGGCGCAGGCGGGCTTCGGCACGAATCGCGTTGTCGGCCAGCGTCATCACCGCGTCGCGCGCGGCCAGCGGGGTGAAGCGTGCCTCGCCCCCGCCGCCGCTTGCGCCGGGACGATCGGACAGGCGGAACTGCGCGCCATCGATCCGCAAGGCCCCATCGGCATAGGCCCAGCGCCCGCCGATCGCATCGAGATCGAGCGGAACGGCATCGAGCCGCGCGGTGCCAGCGGCAAACGACCCGCCTGGCACTTCGGCGAGGCTTCCGGTCAGGCTCGCCGCTGTCAGCCGCACCGCGCTTCCCGGCTCTCCAATGTGCACGGCAATATCATCGAGCGCGAAGGGTTGAGGATAGCGCAGCCGCACGCCATTCGCCGCAATCCGCGCTGGCGCCCCGCCAAGCCTGCCCGCCAGCGCCAGCGGGCCGGTGTTGGCAGCCAGCGTCAGGCCACCGCCATAGGCCAGCAACGGTGCGCCGCGAACAGGGCACAGTCTCACCTGCTGCCCTGTCAGTTCCAACCCCGAGAGCGCGAGCGAGCGGAACCGGATCGCGGTGCAGCCGGTGCCGAGCGCCAGCCCGCGCGCGCGCGACCAGCGCCCTTCGAGCGGAAGGTCGAGCCCTTGCACCGCGCCGCCCGGCAGATCGCCGCTCGCGATCACCAGCCCGTCGAAGCGCAGGCCTCCGCCGCGCTCCTGCCGCAGGTCAAGGCGCGGGATTGCCAGCCGGTTCGCGCCGGCGCTGTATTCCGCCATGGCCAATCGCAGCGACCACCCGCCCTCCGGCCCCTGCTCCATCCGCCCGTTGATCGCGGGCAGCCCGGCTCCGCCGATCAGCACATTGCCGCGCAGGGCGACCAGCGCGCCGTCCGCGATCCCGGCATTGACCTGCGAGAGCGCCCCAATCCGCGTGCCGCTGCGGGTCGCAAGGCGCGCCTCGGGCACGATCAGCGCCAACGCGTCAGGCGTGTGGCGCAAAACCGCCTCGGCGCGGAACCCTGCCCCGTCGAGCCCCCGCACCAGCCCGCCGCGCAATTTGGCCAGCAGCGGGGCGAGCAGCGTGCCCTCGCCTCCCGCCTCGATCCCCGCCAGTTGTTTGCCCAGCATTGCATCGGCGGCCAGACCGGCGCCGGTCAGCTCACCCTGCCATTCCCCGCGCTCGCCGGAAGCCGCGCCGCGCCAGCTGCCTTGGGCCTTCAGCCGTGCGAGCCGACCCTGCGGTGCGGCAATTCCGGACAGCGCCAGATCATGCGCCACCATCAGGCCTGTGGCGGACCACGTCATTCGACCGGTGCCGCTCAGCCCCTTGCCGGTCAGAAAGGCCAGCCTCAGCCCGCTTCCGCGCAGCGCAAAATCACCCTCGGCTGTGCTGAAATCGCGCCTCAACGCAATCTTCGTGCCGATATCGGCGCGCGCCAGCGTCGCCCCACCGCAGCTGACCCCACCCAGCCGCAGCGGCCCGTCGAGCCTCGGCGCGCCGCTTGCCGTGGTGAGCGTGCCATAGAGCGTGGCGCGCTCGGCCCGACAGCCGTCCACGCCAATGCCCGGTGCCGCCACCGCGAGTGTCCCGGCAAAGCCGTCGTCGAGCCGCCCGGCTCCTTCGAGCTTGATCCCCAACGCACCGTAATCGCTTTCGATCAGCGCCCGGGCATCGACCAGCGCCAGGTCGATCGCCGGCAGGCGCGGTGGTTCGTTGCTTGTGGTGAATACCAGGGGATCGAGCGCGCCGAGGCTGAAGCTGCCGCCGCGATAGCTGCCGAACAGCCGCGCGCCTTCGATCCGCACGCGCTGCACTTGCGGTCCCTGCCAGCCCACCCCAAGCTCCACCACCAGGCGCCGTGCGGTCAGGTCTGGCCGGGCCGGATCGCCAACCACGAGGTTCTCGATCACCTGTGTTTCGGGTCCGATGGCGACGATGTCGTAGGTTGCCGCAACCCCGTTTCGGCGCAGGTAGTCGTCGAGGAAATCGGCCGCGATCCGCTCGCGATCGAGCCATGCGAAGCTGCTTGCGGCGAGCGCGACCACCGCCCCGCCAAGCCCGAACCGGCTGCGCCACCGACGCGGCCGCGGCGCCGTGCGCGCGGCTGGCGGAAGCGTTTTGTCATGCGTATCAGGCACCGCCATTGCTTGTTACTCTTGCGCCCATCGCCGCCCAAAGGCAATGATGCAGCGCGACGAAATCCTGCCGGAGGCCTGATTGCCGGAAGCTGAAGACGGGTTCGATTTTGGCGATTGGCCCAAGCAGGTATCGGACGCGGGCAAGGCTGCGGGCGAAGGCCATCGCGCCCGCTTGCGCGCCCGGCTTTTGACTGGCGGTGCCGAAGCGCTGGCCGATTACGAAGTGCTCGAGTATCTGCTGTTCGCAGCCATCCCGCGCGGCGACACCAAACCGATTGCCAAGGCCCTGCTGGCGCAGTTCGGCAGCCTTGCCGGCGTGCTCAACGCCGATCCCAAGACGATGCAGCGGGTCAAGGGCGTGGGGGAAAGCAGTGCCGCCGCCCTGAAAGCGGTCGCCATCGCCGCACGCCGCATGACCCGGAGCGAGATTATCAAGAAGCCCGTGCTCGCCAGTTGGCAGGCGCTGATCGACTATCTCGCCACCGACATGGCGCACCTGACCATCGAGCGGGTGCGGGTCCTCTATCTCGACACCCGGAACCGCCTGATCGAGGATCACCACCTTGGTGACGGCTCGATCGACGAGGCCGCGATCCACCCGCGCGAAGTGATCCGCCGGGCGATGGACGTGGGCGCATCGGCGATGATCCTCGTCCACAACCACCCTTCGGGCAGTCCCGAGCCAAGCCGCGCCGACATCCAGATCACCCAGCGCATCGCCGAAGCCGGGCGGTTGCTGGGCGTGACCGTCCACGATCACGTGATTATCGGGCGCGAAGGGCATACCAGCCTGAGAGCCAGGGGCCTGATCTAGCCGCTCTTGCCTTCCACGGCTGCCCCGCCTAGCCGCTGCCGCGAATCAGATCCATCATTCGGAGTCACCGATGGTCCCCCGCTACGCCCGCCCGGAAATGACCGCCCTGTGGGAGCCGGAAGCCAAGTATCGCATCTGGTTCGAGATCGAGGCGCACGCGACCCAGAAGCTCGCCGATCTTGGCGTGGTGCCGCAATCGGCGGCCAAGGCGCTGTGGGACTGGTGGGCAACCGGCCCGAAAATCGATGTCGCAGCGATCGACGCGATCGAGGCGGTGACCAAGCATGACGTGATCGCCTTTCTCGACTGGGTGGCGCAGCAAGTGGGCGAGCAGGCGCGCTTCATGCATCAGGGCATGACCAGCTCGGACGTGCTCGACACCACGCTTTCGGTGCAACTGGCGCGGGCGAGCGACATCCTGCTGGCCGATCTCGATGCGCTGCTTGCCGCGCTCAAGACCCGCGCCGAGGAGCACAAATACACCCCCACCATCGGCCGCAGCCACGGCATCCACGCCGAGCCGGTGACCTTCGGTCTCAAGCTCGCGCAGGCCTATGCCGAGTTCAGCCGTTGCCGCGCCCGACTTGTTGCGGCCCGCGCCGAGATTGCGACCTGCGCGATCAGCGGCGCAGTCGGCACCTTTGCCAATGTCGATCCGGCGGTTGAGGCGTATGTTGCCCGCCAACTCGGCCTCGCGATCGAGCCTGTCTCTACGCAAGTGATCCCGCGTGATCGCCACGCGATGTTCTTTGCAACGCTGGGGGTAATCGCCAGCTCGATCGAGCGCCTCGCGATCGAAATCCGCCACCTGCAGCGCACCGAAGTGCTCGAAGCCGAGGAATATTTCTCTCCCGGCCAGAAAGGCTCGAGCGCGATGCCGCACAAGCGCAATCCGATCCTGACCGAAAACCTCACCGGCCTTGCGCGGGTTGTGCGCTGCGCGGTCACTCCCGCGCTGGAGAATGTCGCGCTGTGGCATGAACGCGATATCTCGCATTCCTCGGTCGAACGTTACATCGCCCCGGATGCCACCATCACGCTCGATTTCGCGCTCGCCCGGCTGACCGGCGTGATCGAGAAGCTGCTGGTCTATCCTGAACGCATGGCCAAGAACATGAACCGCATGGGCGGCCTCATCCATTCACAGCGGGTGCTGCTGGCGCTGACGCAGGCCGGCCTCACCCGCGACGATGCCTATCGGCTGGTGCAGCGCAATGCAATGAAGGTGTGGGAATCGGATGGCGCGCTCTCGCTGCTCGATCTGCTCAAGGCCGATCCGCAAGTGACCGCCGCGCTTTCGCCCGAAAGCCTCGCGGAAAAGTTCGATCTCGCCTACCACTTCAAGCATGTCGACACGATCTTCGCCCGGGTGTTCGGGTAAGCGGCGCGCGGGCGATGCTGGACATGTCGCGCGAATCGCCTAGGCTTTGGGCGAGGTCGGGCCAATTGAAGAGAAGCGCATCGTGAGGATACTTCGCACCATCCTGTCGGTTCTCGCCGCGCTCGGCTTCCTGATCTTCGCGATCTACAATTGGTCGCCGGTCGAGATCACCTTGTGGCAGAACCTGGTGATGGAAACCAAGCTGCCGGTGCTGGCACTGCTGGCCTTCGCGCTGGGCTTCGTGCCGCTGTGGGCCTATCACCAGAGCGTCAAATGGGGACTGAACCGCCGCATCCGGGCGCTGGAGAATTCTCTCAAGCGCATCGCGCTGGCGCGTCATCACGAACCGCATCCGCACGCGACCGTGCCTGTGGATGCCCCTGTGGATAAGCCTGCGGCAAAAGCGTCGCACACGCCCGACCCGCTTTTGCCTGCCAACAGTGCCCCGGATGCAGGAGCGGGCGAATGAGCAATCCGGTCTATCTTGCGCTCGACATGCCGCAGCTCGAACCGGCCAAGGCCCTGGTGAACAAGGTCAAGGCGCATATCGGCGGGGTGAAGCTCGGCCTCGAATTCTTCTGCGCCCACGGCGCGCACGGGGTGCACGAGATCGCGCATCTCGGCCTGCCGATCTTCCTCGATCTCAAGTTCCACGACATTCCCAACACTGTCGCCTCGGCGATGCAGGCGATCCATGTCCATCAGCCCGCGATTGTCACCGTGCATGCCAGCGGCGGACGGGCGATGATGGAAGATGCCAAGGCTGCGGCTGCGGAGGGCTGCAAGGTCGTCGCCGTCACCATGCTCACCAGCATGGACGCGAGCGATCTCACCGCCACCGGGGTCTATGGCAGCGCCGAGACGCAGGTGATGCGGCTTGCCGAACTCGCCCATTCCGCCGGGCTCGACGGGATCGTGTGTTCAGGGCAGGAAGTCGGGATGGTCAGGAAGGCGTGGAAGGACGGCTTCTTCGTGGTTCCCGGGCTCAGGCCCGCAGGGAATGGCACCGGCGATCAGAAGCGCGTCGTCACCCCGCGCCAGGCGCGCGACAACGGCGCGAGCGTCCTCGTCATCGGCCGCCCGATCAGCCGCGCGGATGACCCTGCGGCCGCCGCCCGCGCGATCGAGGCGACGCTTTGATCGCGATTGCTGCGGCGTCGCCATCTGACGCCCCTGAATTGAAGGCCCTGCTCGAAGCCGCCTATCGCGGCGATTCGGCGCGTCAGGGGTGGAACCACGAGGCCGACATTCTCGATGACGAGCGCATCGCGCCGGGCGAGTTGGAAGCGCTGCTGGCCGATCCGGCGGTGACGATCCTCACGGCGCGCGATAGTGATGCGCTGATCGGCTGCGTTGCCGTGACGCGAAAGAACGCCGCGCTTGCCTATCTCGGAATGTTGTGCGTCGCGCCGACGCTGCAATCGCGCGGGCTGGGGCGGCGGTTGCTCGACGCGGCCGAAGATCATGCCCGCGCCCTTGGCAGCGCCGCGATGGAAATGACCGTGATCGACAGCCGTGCGGCGCTGATCGCGTGGTACAAGCGGCGCGGCTATGCCTTGACCGGCGAGACCCGCCCCTTCCCCGTCCCGCGCGATCCGCCGATCACTTTCGTGGTGCTGGAAAAGCCGCTCGCCCCCGCGTAAGGCCGCAGGCATGACCGGCACGTTGGTGAAGATCTGCGGGATTTCGACCCCCGACACCCTCGCCGCCGCGGTGCAAGCGGGGGCGAGTCATGTCGGTTTTGTCCACTTCGCCAAGAGCCCGCGCCACCTGTCGCTGGCCGATGCAGGCCTGCTGCGGCGGCTGGTGCCCGCGCACGTCAAGGCGGTGCTGCTGGTGGTGAACCCCGCGCCCGAGAGCCTTGTCGTAGCCCTTCACACCATCGCACCCGACGTGGTGCAGTTCCATGGGGCCGAGCCACCCGAAACCCTCGCCCGATTTCGCGCCGAAACCGGCATCGAGGCATGGCGCGCCATCGCCGTGCGCGATGCCGCCAGCCTTGCCGATGTTGCCGCCTTCCGCGGCGCGGCCGACCGCGTGCTGCTCGATGCGCCCGCATCCGCGCTGCCGGGCGGTAATGGCACGGCCTTCGACTGGGGCCTGCTCGCAGGCTGGCAGGCACCTCTCGCCTGGGGGCTGGCCGGCGGTCTCACCCCGGCCAACGTCGCCGACGCCATCCGGCTGACGGGCGCGCCGCTGGTGGATACATCTTCGGGGGTCGAGCGTTCCCCCGGTATCAAGGACGTGGACAAGATCACGGCCTTCTGCAAAGCGGCACGATTATGAACACACCTCTCAACTCACTTCGCAACCTTCCGGACGAGCGCGGCCATTTCGGCCAGTTCGGCGGGCGCTATGTCGCCGAAACGCTGATGCCGCTGGTGCTCGATCTGGAGCGCGAATACCGCAAGGCGCAGGCCGATCCGGCGTTCCAGGCGGAGTTCGACGATCTGCTGGAGCATTACGTCGGCCGCCCCAGCCCGCTCTATTTCGCGCCGCGCCTGACGGATGAACTCCGTTTGCTGGCGGATTCCCAAGGGAATCCTGGGGGCGGCGCGCAGGTGTGGTTCAAGCGCGACGAGCTCAATCACACCGGCGCGCACAAGATCAACAATTGCATCGGCCAGATCCTGCTGGCGATCCGCATGGGCAAGACCCGCATCATCGCCGAGACCGGCGCGGGCCAGCACGGGGTCGCCACCGCTACGGTGTGCGCGCGCTTCGGCCTGCCTTGCGTGATCTACATGGGCGCCGAGGATGTGAAGCGCCAGTCGCCCAACGTGTTCCGCATGAAGCTGCTGGGCGCCGAGGTCGTGCCCGTCACCAGCGGCGGGGCGACGCTGAAAGACGCGATGAATGAAGGCCTGCGCGACTGGGTCGCCAATGTCCACGACACCTTCTACATCATCGGCACCGCCGCCGGCCCGCACCCCTATCCTGAGATGGTACGCAACTTCCAGAGCGTGATCGGCAAGGAAGCGCGCGCCCAGATGCTGAGCCGCACCGGCCGCCTGCCCGATCTGCTGGTCGCAGCGATCGGCGGCGGATCGAACGCACTGGGCCTGTTCCATCCCTTCCTCGACGATCCGGGCGTCAAGATGCTCGGCGTCGAAGCGGCAGGCCACGGCCTCGACGGGGATGAACACGCCGCGAGCCTGCTCGGCGGATCGCCCGGCGTGCTCCACGGCAACCGCACCTATCTGCTGCAGGACGCGGACGGCCAGATCACCGAGGGCCACTCGATCAGCGCAGGGCTCGACTATCCCGGCATCGGCCCGGAGCACGCGTGGCTGAAGGAAAGCGGCCGCGTCGATTACACCGCCGTGACCGACGAGGAGGCGCTCGACGCCTTCCAACTGCTGTGCCGCACCGAGGGCATCATCCCCGCGCTCGAACCCGCGCACGCAATCGCGGCGGTGAAGAAGATCGCGCCGACGATGCCGAAGGACAGCATTATCCTCGCCAACCTATGCGGGCGCGGAGACAAGGACATTTTCACTGTTGCCGAACGGCTGGGGGTGGCGCTTTGAGCCGGTTGCAGTCCACCTTCGCCGCCCCACGCCCCGCGCTCGTCTGTTTTATCACCGCAGGCGATGGTGACACAGCGGCCAATCTCGATGCACTGGTGGAAGCCGGCGCGGATGTGATCGAGCTGGGGATGCCCTTCACCGATCCGATGGCCGATGGCCCCGCGATCCAGAGCGCCAACTTGCGTTCGCTGGGTGGGGGCACGACCACGGCGGATGTGCTGCGCTATGCGACCGACTTTCGCGCCCGGCACCCCAATGTCCCGCTGGTGCTGATGGGCTATGCCAACCCGATGGTGCGGCGGGGCCCCGAGTGGTTCGCCGAAGCCGCCGCAGCAGCAGGCGTTGACGGCGTGATCTGCGTCGACATTCCGCCCGAGGAGGACTTTGACAGCCCTTGGGCGCTTGGCCCGGCGCTGCGCGCGCATGGCATCGCCCCGATCCGCCTTGCCACGCCGACGACCGATGCGGCGCGCCTGCCGCAGGTGCTCGCTGGCAGCGAGGGCTTCCTCTACTACGTCTCGGTCGCCGGGATCACCGGCAAGCAGCAAGCCGCAATCGCCAGCATCGAGGAAAACGTCGCGCGCATCAAGCGATCGACCGATCTGCCCGTCGCGGTCGGCTTCGGCGTACGCACGCCCGAACAGGCCGCCGCCATCGCTCGGCACGCTGACGGCGTGGTGGTCGGCAGCGCGCTGGTCGAGATTTGCGGGGCATATGGCGTCGAGGCTCCGGCCAGGTTAAGGGAGCTGACCTCGGCGCTCGCACAGGCGGTGCACACCGCAAGGCAGGACTAAAGCAACATGAACTGGTTCACCCGCGTCCGCAATTCGCTTGGCTTTTCGGCCGACAAGAAGACCACCGAGAAGGATCTGTGGATCAAGTGCCCGTCCTGTCAGGAAATGCTGTTCGTGCAGGAATACGAGGCGAACCTTTCAGTCTGCCCGAAATGCGAGCATCACGGGCGCATCGGCGCCGATGCGCGCCTTGCGCTGCTGCTCGATCCGGGCTTCGAGGTGCTGCCCCTGCCCAAGGTCACCGAAGATCCGCTCCAGTTCAGGGACACCAAGAAATACACCGACCGATTGAAGGCCGCGCGCGCTGCCAGCCGCTACGAGGACGCCTTCGTGGTCGGCTCCGGCACCATCGACACGCGGCCAGCGGTGGTGGGCGTGCAGGACTTCAGCTTCATGGGCGGCTCGATGGGCATGGCCGTGGGTCAGGCCTTCTGCGAGGGCGCGCAGAAAGCGATCGACCGGCGCTGTGCCTATATCGCCGTGACCGCAGCGGGCGGCGCGCGGATGCAGGAAGGCATTCTCAGCCTCATGCAGATGCCGCGTACGACGGTGATGACGCGGCGGCTCAAGCAGGCCGGCCTGCCCTATATCGTGGTGCTGACCGATCCCACCACCGGCGGCGTGACCGCGAGCTACGCGATGCTCGGCGATATCCACATTGCCGAACCCGGTGCGCTGATCGGCTTTGCCGGGCAGCGCGTGATCAAGGATACGATCCGCGAGCAGCTGCCCGAGGGCTTCCAGCGCGCCGAGTATCTGCACAAGCACGGCATGGTCGACATGGTGGTGCCGCGCCGCGAGCTGAAGGCGACGCTGGCAAGCGTGCTCGACTACCTCACCCCGGCAAAGGCGGCGTAACGCACCGATGCGCGACTTCGGTCGGTCGGACGACCCGCGCGTGCAGACCCAGCTTGATCGCCTCGTCCGCCTGAGCCTGCCGCAAGGCCGGCTGGGGCTCGAAACCATCCGCGCGCTGATGGAGCGGCTTGGCAATCCGCACCGCCAGCTGCCGCCGGTGTTCCATGTGGCGGGCACCAACGGCAAGGGATCGACCTGCGCCTTCCTGCGGGCAATGCTGGAGGCGCAGGGCTACAAGGTCCACGTCACCACCAGCCCCCATCTGGTGCGCTACAACGAGCGTATCCGGCTCGCGGGAGAGCTGATCTGCAACGCGATGCTGGCCGAGGTGCTGGCCGAGGTGCTCGACGCGGGCGAAGACCTCGGCCCCAGCTTCTTCGAAGTCACCATCGCCGCCGCCTTCCTCGCCTTCTCGCGCACCCCCGCCGATGCCTGCGTGGTTGAAGTCGGCATGGGCGGGCGCTTTGATGCGACCAATGTGCTCGAACCCGAAGCGCTCGCCGCCTGCGGGATTGCGGCACTTGGCCTTGATCACGAACGCTTCCTGCTCGCGCCCGAGGAGGGCGTGCCGACCGAGCCGATGGCGCGGATCGCCTTCGAGAAGGCGGGGATCGCCAAACGCGGTGTGCCGCTGGTGACCTTGGGCACAGCCTATACCCCCGAAGCGCAGGCCGCGATCCGTGATGTCGCAAGCCGGGCGTCCGCCCCGCTCCACGCGTTTCCGCAGGACTGGGCGTGCGATAGGCGCGAGCCTGAGTTTCTCGTCTATCGCGATTGGCGCGGCGATTGCGATTACCTCTCTCTTCCGCTGCCCGCTCTGCCGGGCAAACACCAGATCGACAATGCCGGGCTCGCGATCGCGATGCTGCGCGCACAAGACCGGATCCTGATTTCCGAAAGCAGTATTGCGGCCGGTCTGCGCACTGCCAAATGGCCCGCGCGTCTTCAGCTATTGTCGGATGGTCCGCTGACCGCGCTCGCGGGCGAGGCGCCGGTGATTGTCGACGGTGGCCACAATCCGAGCGCAGGCGCAGCGATTGCAGCGCACGTCAAGGGCCCGCTGCACCTTGTGATCGGGATGATCGCAGGAAAGGATCCACGCGCGCTCATCACGCCGCTGGGGGGGCGAATCCGCACGCTCTCGGTGGTGCCGGTGCCTGGACATGACTGCCACCCCGCCAGCGCCTTCGGCTCCGATGCCCACGCCGCCGCCAATGTCGAGGAGGCGCTTCTCGGCATCCCGCGGGACGATTGCCCGATCCTCATTGCCGGCTCGCTCTACCTTGCGGGCGAGGTGCTCAGGCTGAACGACGAGATGCCCAGCTAGACCAGCTCCGGCTCGGGCGGAGGCGCATTTTCGGCGCGGCCAGAGCGGGCCTGCCGCACCCACTCGATCACGCACAGCACCACCGCGAAGCCGCCGATCGCGGTGGTGAGCAGGAACACATCGTAATAGCCTTGCTCCTCGATCATCTGGCCCAGCGCCGGGCGGCCCAGCGTCCCCACCAGCATCGTCAGCGACGACAGCAGCGCATATTGCACCGCGCTGTAGCCCTTGGCGACCACGCTCGAGAGGTAGGCGACAAACGCCGCGCCGGCGATGCCGACCGCGATGTTCTCCATCCCGATGGTCAACATCAATCGCGCCATGCGCTCATCCGCGCCGAACTGTCCCGCGAGCCAGGTGAAGCCGGTTATGTCGCTCGCGAGCTGCATCCGCGCCCCGCCCACCGCGAGATCGGCATAGAGCAGGTTGGTGAGGGCCGCGATCACCGCGCCCAAGGTCAGCGTGGCCATACGGCCGATCACCGTCAGCAGCGTGCCGCCCAGCGCAAGGCCGAGGATCAACGCGCCGACGCCGAAGAACTTGGAGGCAATCGCCACCTCGTCCTTGGTATATTGCAGCTCGCCCAGATAGAACGGATAGGCAAAGCTGCCCCAGATCGCATCGGTGATGCGGTAGGACAGCACCAGCGCGATCACCAGCACGGCGGCCCATTTGAGCCGTCCGATGATCTCCGCCAGCGGCAAGATCAGTGCGCGGTAGCCGTGATCGAGCGCCACATCGAGCGCGCCGCTCGCGGGCGCATCGGCGACGAGCACATGGCGGCCGCGCTTGCGCATCGCTTCGAGCCAGCCCGCAATCAGCCCCGGGATCACCACCGTCGCGATTACGATCAGCGGCCCTATCTGGCTGACGAACTCGGTCGAATCCGGGCGCGTCTCGGGCGTGGCGGCGAGCGAGCGGATCATGAAATCGAGCACCACCGCCAGCGCCCAGCCCCACAGCAGCGCCACCGCGCCCAGCGCATAGGCGCGCACCCGCGGGGTCATCTGCCCGGCCTGTCGCAACGTGCCAAGATTGGCGCGCTCGCTCGCCAGCGCGGCGGCGCTGCGCTCGGCATCGGGGGCGAACAGGCCGAGCAAGCCCACCGCCAGCAGGATCGCACCCATGCTGGCAAACACCGTCGGCCAGCCCATCCGCTCGGCCATGAACAACGCCAGCGCGCCCCCCACCAGCGCGGCGATGCGATAGCCCATCTGGAACACGGTCGAGAGGATGTCGATCGTCGCCACCTCGTCGGCGACATCGACGCGCCAGGCGTCGATTACCACATCCTGCGTCGCCGAAGCGAAGGCCCCGATCCCCGCCAGCAGCGAGAACACGCCCAGCGAGGTGAGCGGATCGAGCGCCGAGAGCGTCACCAGAATGCCGCCCAGCAGCAGCTGCGCGGTAACGATCCACTGCTTGCGCTTGCCCAGCCACCTGAGCCCCGGCAGATCCACCCTATCGAGCGCGGGCGACCACAGGAACTTGAAGGCATAGGCCAGCCCGATCAGCGAAAACACGCCCATGGTTTCGACATCGACCTTCGCCTCGGTCAACCACGCATAGAGCGTGCCGAGCAGCAGGGCATAGGGCAGCCCGCTGGCAAAGCCGAACAGCAGGATATAGCCGGTCTTGGGGTGGCGCAGCGATGCGGCCAGCCGCAGCCAGCGCGACAGGCGCGAGGAAGGGTCGAGGACGGCGTCGGCCATTGTTGATCCCATGTTTTGCGGGGCAGAGTTTTGCGTCTGCCCGGTTTCGTGCCACACTAGGCAGGGATAACAGGATGAGAAAAGAGCGATGAACGCCGAGACAACAGATTTGCGCCGAGAAGATTCGGGTTTGCGCCCCACCGCAGGGCAATTGGCGCTGGCCGAGGCGATCCGCGGCGGGGGCGTACGGCAGACGGGCGCGATCCAGACGGTGCCCGCGCGCAACTACACCTGCCCCGATCGCTTTGCGCGGGAAAAAGCGGCGCTGTTCGACCGGCTGCCGCAGGTGATTTGCCCATCCGCGCTGCTGCCCGATCCCGGCATGGCCGTGCCGCACGATGCCACCGGCCGCCCGCTGCTGATCACCCGCGACAATGACGGCCGCGCCCACGTTTTCCTTAACGTCTGCCGCCACCGCGGCACGCGGCTGGTCGAAGGCAGCGAAGTGCAATGCGCCAGGCGGCTGGTGTGCCCCTATCACGCCTGGGCCTACCGGCTCGATGGCGGGTTGATGGCCCTGCCCCGCCCCGAGACCTTCCCCGGCATGGACAAGGCGAATTTCGGACTGGTCGAACTGCCCAGCATCGAGGCAGGCGGCCTCATCTGGTTCGCGCCGAAGGAGGGCGCCGATTTCAGCGCTGCCCAGGAATTGGGCAGTGATCTCGACGCTTTCGGTCTGCCCCAGGCCCACCTGTTCCGGCGCAAGCTGCACACGGTCAAGGGCAACTGGAAGCTGATCATGGATGCCTTCCTCGAAAGCTACCATGTCACCCGCCTGCATGCCGCGACCATCGGCCCGTTCTTCAAGGACGGGATCACCGCGGGCGACCAGATCGGCCCGCACCAGCGTTCGGCGGTTGGCCGGCTGGAGGAGATGGAGGGCGTTGATCTCACCGACATGGCGGCCCTGCGCCGGGTCGTCACCTTCGCCTACCAGCTGCTCCCTGCCACGATCATCGTCCCCAGCCCGGATTACGTGAACGTGATGGTGCTGATGCCGCAAGCGCACGACCTGACGCTGGTCGAGGACTTCATGCTGATCCCCGAGGCGCCGCAGACGGAAAAGGCGCTGGCGCATTGGGAGAAGAGCTGGAAACTGCTCGATGGCGGCGTGTTCGCCTCGGAAGATTTCCGCGCGGCCGAACTGGGGCAGCAGGGGCTTGCGAGCGGTGCGGTCAGCCATATCACTCTGGGCACGCTCGAAGGCGGTATCGCGCGGTTCGACGAGATTGTGAGCGAAGCCTTGCGCGCGGCGAACTGAGGCGCGCGCTCAATAGTCGCCTTTCGACAGGAAATGCTCTAGGCGCGCCGTCATGCCCACCCCGCCCCCCCGCTCCGAAACCCGCCCCGAGGGCGACCGTATCGCCAAGCTGCTGGCTCGCGCCGGGATCGCCAGCCGCCGCGAGGTCGAGCGGATGATTGCCGAGGGGCGCGTGGCGCTCGACGGCAAGGTGCTCGAAACTCCGGCGACGATCCTGCCCGGCCTCAAGGGCGTGACGGTTGATGGCAAAACCGTCAGGGCGGCCGAGCCGACCCGGCTGTTCGCCTTCCACAAGCCCACCGGCCTCCTCACTGCCGAGCGCGATCCCAAGGGCCGGCCAACGATCTACACCGCGCTGCGCAACGCCCTGCCCAAAGGCGCAGGCCGGGTGATGCCGATCGGACGGCTCGATCTCAACACCGAAGGCCTGCTGCTGCTCACCAATGACGGCGAGGTGAAGCGCAAGCTCGAACTGCCCGCCTCGGGAATACCGCGCACCTACCGCGCCCGCGCGTTCGGCGCGGTGTCGCAGGAGCAGCTCGAAGAGCTGATCGAAGGCATCGAGATCGATGGCGTGCGCTACGGTTCGATCGACGCCAATCTCGAACGCTCCTCAGGCCGCAACCTGTGGATCGAAATGACCATCACCGAAGGCAAGAACCGCGAAGTGCGGCGCGTGCTCGAACATCTCGGATTGCAGGTGAACCGCCTGATCCGCGTCGGCTACGGCCCGTTCCATCTTGGCGATCTGCCGCGCGGACAGGCGGTGGAACTCAAGGGCAAGCCGGTCGAGCGCTTCCTCGCCGATCTTGCCAGCGGCGGTCAGAAGGCGTCGCGCAAATGAGGATCATCGCTGGCCAGTGGCGCGGGCGCAAGCTTTTAGCCCCCAAGGGCGCTGCCACCCGCCCCACCGCCGATCGCACCCGCGAAACGCTGTTTTCGATGCTCACCAGCCGGCTTGGCGACTTCGAGGGCCTGGCTGTCGCGGATCTGTTCGCCGGCTCGGGCGCGCTGGGCCTTGAGGCGCTGTCACGCGGCGCGGCGACTTGCCTGTTCGTCGAGCAGGACCGCGAGGCGCTGGATGCCATCAGGGCCAATATCGTCGCGCTGGGCGCGCGCGATCAGACCCGGATCGAGGCCAACTCGGTGATGGCCCTGCGCGCCGCTGCCGCCCCGCTCGATCTGATCCTCGCCGATCCGCCCTATCATTCGGGCGCGGGCGAAGTGGCCCTTGACCGGCTGCTGCGCCTCGGCTGGATCGGGCCTGAGACCTGGATCGCGCTGGAAACGGCCTTCAACGAGGATGTCGCGATCAAGGGGCTGGAGGTCGAGACCACCCGCAGGGTCGGCAAGGGCAAGCTCAATCTGCTGCGCCTTGCCGGAGATTAAGGCGCTTGCCCGCCAGGGCATTGTTCCCTACTTGTTCACTTGAAACCATGGACAGCCACCCGCCCTCCCCCGCCACTGCGCCCGACGCGGTTCCCGCCTACGCAGCGCGGCTCAATCCGCCGCAGCGCGCTGCCGTGCTCGCCACGGAAGGCCCGGTGCTGATGCTGGCAGGCGCCGGCACCGGCAAGACCGCCGCACTCACTGCGCGGCTGGCCCATCTGGTGGCCACGCGCCGCGCCTATCCAAGCCAGATCCTGTGCGTCACCTTCACCAACAAGGCCGCCCGCGAAATGCGCGAGCGCGTCACGCAGCATCTTGGCCCGACGGCGGAGGGGCTGCCGTGGCTCGGCACCTTCCATGCGATCTGCGCCAAGATGCTGCGCCGCCATGCCGAACTGGTGGGCTTGCAGCACAATTTCACCATCATCGACACCGACGATCAGCTGCGCCTGCTCAAAGCCCTGATCACCGAGGCCGAGCTTGATGAAAAGCGCTGGCCCGCGCGCCAGCTCGCCGGGCTGATCGATCGCTGGAAAAACCGCGGGCTCAACCCTGCCGATCTCGATGCGGTTGAAAACGAAGCCTATGCCAATGGCCGCGGCGCTGCGCTCTATGCCCGCTATCAGGAGCGGCTGAAGGCCCTCAACGCCTGTGATTTCGGCGATCTGATGCTGCACATGCTCAATATCCTGCGCGGCCATCCCGATATCCTCAGCCATTACCAGCGCGCCTTTCGCTACATCATGGTGGACGAATATCAGGACACCAATGCGGTGCAGTATCTGTGGCTCAGGCTGCTGGCGCAGGGGCACAAGAACATCTGCGTCGTCGGCGATGATGATCAGTCGATCTATTCCTGGCGCGGGGCCGAAGTCGCCAATATCCTACGGTTTGAAAAGGATTTTCCGGGCGCGGAAGTGATCCGGCTGGAACAGAATTACCGCTCCACCCCGCATATTCTGGGCGCGGCTTCGGGGCTGATCCGGGCCAATTCTCAGCGCCATGACAAGACGCTGTGGACCCAGGTGAATGGGGGCGACAAGGTCAAGGTGATCGGCGTGTGGGACGCGCCCGAGGAAGCGCGCCGGGTGGGCGAGGCGATCGAGCGGCTGGAACGCGAGGGCGCGCCGCTCGACAGCATTGCGATCCTCGTGCGCGCGCAATACCAGACCCGCGAATTCGAAGACCGCTTCATCCAGATCGGCATCAATTATCGCATCATCGGCGGTTTCCGCTTCTACGAACGCGCCGAGATCCGCGACGCGCTGGCCTATCTGCGCCTGATTGCCCAGCCGCAGGACGATCTCGCCTTCGAGCGCATCCACAATGTCCCCAAGCGCGGGCTTGGCGCCAAGGCGCTCGAAGCGATGCACGCCCACGCGCGGCGCACCGGCCTGCCGCTGGCAGCGGCCGCGCTGCAACTGGCCGACAGCGACGAGCTGCCCAAGCGTGCCGCGATCACCATCGGCGAGCTGATGCGCCAGTTCCTGCACTGGCGCGAACAGGCCGAGGTGCTCAGCCCTGCCGATCTCCTGCGGCTGGTGCTGGAGGAATCGGGCTACAACGCCATGCTCGCCGCCGACCGTTCGCCCGAAAGCGCCGGCCGCGCGGAAAACCTCTCCGAACTCGCCCGCGCGATGGAGGAATATGCGACGCTCGGCGAGTTTCTGGAACACGTCAGCCTCGTCATGGACAATGACCGCGCCGAGCAGGGCGAAAGCGTGACGATCATGACGATCCACGCCGCCAAGGGCCTCGAATTCGACAACGTGTTCCTGCCTGGCTGGGAGGAAGGCGTATTCCCCTCGCAGCGCGCGATCGACGAGGGAGGATTGGCCGGGCTGGAGGAGGAGCGCCGCCTCGCCTATGTCGCGCTCACCCGCGCGCGGCGGCATTGCACCATCCTGCATGCTGCCAACCGCCGGATCTATGGCCAGTGGGTCAGCTCGATCCCTTCGCGCTTCATCGAGGAGCTTCCCGCAGAGCATATCGACAGCCAATCCACGCTATCGGGCGGCGCAAGCCTGTGGCGGGCGAACTGGCGCGAACAGGAAGACCCCTTCGCCCATGTCGCGCGCGATTACCCCGCCAAGGCCCAGCAACGCGGCCCCGGCTGGCAGCGTGCGCTGACATCAGGCTTCGAGAGCAGGCCCACCCGCGTGCGCGAGAACACCCGCTCCGCCGCCAGCTTTGCCGCGCCCGCGCGCAGTGACATCGCGATCGGGGCGATGGTCACGCACGACAAGTTCGGCACCGGCTGCGTGATCGATCAGGAGGGCAACAAGCTCACCATCCTGTTCGAGGATGCGGGCGAGAAACGCGTGCTCGACAGTTTCGTGAAGGTGGTGGGTTAAGGCTTACTCGGCCGGTTCGGCCGCTGCCGTGGCCCTGCCCTTCCAGTAGCGCGCCTCGAACGGGCGCAGCAATTCGCCGCCCAGATCGCGGGTGCCCTCGGCGATCCCCGTCTCGCAGTTCACGTAAGGCGCTGGATCGGTGTAAGTGCCGAACAGCTTGTCCCACAACGTGATGGTGTTGCCGAAATTGGCTCCCATCAACGCCTCGTCACGGATGTGGTGGAGGCGGTGCGCGGCGGGCGACATCAGCAGCTTGCCGACCGGCCCGAGCGTCCAGGGCACATCGGCGTGGATGAAATAGCCCCACCAGCCGCGCAGCAGCGCCGCGGTGAGGATCGCCCAGATCGGCAGGCCCAGCAGCAGCACCGGCACCAGATCGACCAGCAGGCTCAGCACTTCTCCCAGCGGATGCTTGCGGTGCAGCGTCAGCCAGTTCATCGCCTCGTCGGCATGATGCGTGGCATGGACGCGCCACAGCGCCGGACTGTGCTCGGCGCGGTGGCGCCAGTAGGCAGCCAGCTCGATCAGCACGATGGCGAGGATGACGGTGAAAACGGCCGGCAGCGCGGACCAGAATTCAATCAGCGCCGGATCGCGCGGGATCAGGCGGCGGTAGGCGGTCAGCGGCACCGCGATCAGCGGCATCATCACCACGCCGTTGAACAGCATCAGGCCGAGATTGGTGCCGATTTCGCGCCGCGCCGCGATAAAGCCCGCAAACAGGCGGTCGCGCTTCATCACCGCCGCGAGCGCGATGAAGATCAGCGCCGCCGGAACCAGTTCGGTCACAGTGCTTCGCAGGGCTTCAAGGACGGCGTCGATCATGCGCGCGTGGGTAGCGCGCGGGTCACGAAGAAAGGGTTAAATCTGCCGGTTGGGGACAGAAGGCAGGCTCAGCCGATGCTGACATCAAGGAAGGAAGGACGCGGGCCGTTCCACTCACCGGCGGGCACCGGCTCGTCATCCTCGTGATCGCGGCGGCGCGGGTTGCGATCGTGATGCGCGGCGATACGGTCGGGGCGCGGGGCGGACCGATCACGCCGTGAGCGTTCCTCGCGCTCTTCGCGTGCCCGGCGAGGCTTGCGCGGCCCGCCTTCGGGGCGCACCTCGCGCTCTTCCTGCGCGGCCTCGGCCTTGGCGGACTCGGCGCGGGCGATGACTTCGCTCAAATCGACCCGCACGTCTTGCCTGCCGAACACCTTGATCGCGCTGCCGGTGAGCTTCTCGACATTGGCGATCGCCTCGGCGTCGTCTTCCGTCACGAAGGTGAAGGCGCGGCCCTTGGCCCCGGCGCGTCCCGTGCGGCCGATGCGGTGGACGTAATCGTCAGGGTGCCAGGGGGTATCGAAATTGAAGACGTGGCTGACGCCCTTGATGTCGAGCCCGCGGGCTGCGACGTCAGAGGCGACAAGGATGTTGACCTCGCCCGACTTGAAGCGCTCAAGCTCCTTGATCCGGCTCGACTGGTCCATGTCGCCATGGATCTCGCTCGATTTGAACCCGTGGCGCTTGAGGCTCTGGTTGAGCTCGCGCACCGTGGTTTTCTTGTTGGCGAAGATGATCGCGTTTTCGACCAGATCGTTCTCGAGGAACCAGCGCAGCGTCTCGCGCTTGGCGCGCGCCTTCACCGGCACCTTGAAGGCGGTGATGTCAGCATTGGTCGAGGCCGCGCGGCTCACCTCGATACGTTTGGGATTGTTCAGGAATTTCTTGGCCAGCTTCTCGATCGGGGGCGGCATGGTGGCCGAAAACAGCATCGTCTGGCGGGTTTCGGGCAGCTTGGAGCAGATGAACTCGATATCGGGGATGAACCCCATGTCGAGCATCCGGTCAGCCTCGTCGATCACCAGCAGTTCGCAGCCGTTGAGCATGATCTTGCCGCGTTCGAACAGATCCATCAGCCGGCCCGGGGTGGCAATCAGCACATCGACACCGTCAGACAGGGCCTTGAGCTGCTCGCCCATCTGCACGCCGCCGATCAGCAACGCCATCTTGAGATCGTGGTTCTTGCCGTATTTCTCGAAATTTTCGGCCACCTGCGCGGCAAGCTCGCGGGTCGGTTCAAGGATCAGCGAGCGCGGCATCAGCGCACGGCGACGGCCGGCCGCCATCACATCGATCATCGGCAGCACGAAACTGGCCGTCTTACCGGTGCCGGTCTGGGCAATGCCGATGAGATCCTTCATCATCAGCACCGTCGGGATCGCCTGGGCCTGGATCGCAGTCGGCGTCGTGTAGCCCGCGTCTTCTACGGCTTTGAGCAATTCGGGCGAAAGGCCGAGATCGGCGAAAGTCATGCGGTATGTGGTGTCCGAGAATAGCGGGCAGGGTTGCTGCCGGGATTGCTGGCCGCCGAGCGTGACCCACGCGGGACAGGCCACGCGCGCGTCTCTCCCAATCGGTGGCAAAAGTCAAGGAAACGCGGCGCTGGCGCGAGGTCGCGTCAGTCGCGCACCGCCACCAGCTGGCGCATCGATTCGACCTCGCAATACACACCGGTGCGCGACTGGAGCTTGTCACGATCGACGCACAGCCGTCCGTCCCGGTTGCGCTCGACATAGAAGCCGGAATAGAAATCGCGGGCACGGCATGATTTTTCGAGGTTGACCGAAAGCATCCGGCGATCGCGCAGGAACAGCACCAGGCGGTTGCCGCTGCCGGTCTGCACCCCGGCTATCCCTTCGAGCGGCACGCATTTTTCCTTGCGTGTCTCCTCGAAGCGCGGCGGCAAGGCGCGTTGGGGCAACTCGGCTATCAGATTGTTGCCCGGTGCCGGCGCGATCCGCACCACCAATCTTTGCTCGATCCGCACTTGCTGTGCGCGCAACTGGCCACGGACTGCCGAAAGCGGGTTGATCCGCAAGGGATCAACGCGCGTCGCGGCAGCACTTTGCGGCGCCGAGGCGGCAAGCCCCGGCGCTGCCTTCTCGCCCGGCGCAGACGCGCCCGCCCCCGCCGCCAACGGCAGCAACAGCGCCAGCGGCGCGGCCAGGGCGAACAGACTGTGCATGGCGGTGGGGGCGTCTCCGTGGCAGGGCTTGCGCTCCGACGGCGCAGTTCGAGCAACGCCTGCCCTAGCGCCGGCAATTGAACCCCTGCTTAACTGCCGCACACAGGGGCGCAAAAGCACTGGCGCATTTGCCGCCGACTGTGGCATGGGCGCAACAATGACGCGTCCCGCTTCTCCGCCGCCTGCACCTGCCGCCTTTCTCGAACAGGCTGCCCGCCTGCTTGGCCCGCGCGGGCTGACCACTGATCCCGAACGGATGGACGCCTGGCTGACCGACTGGCGCGGGCGTTATACCGGCCGCGCGCTGGCGCTGGCTTCCCCGGCCTCGACACAAGAGGTCGCTGCACTGGTCAAACTGTGCGCCGCGCATGGGGTGCCGATTGTCCCGCAGGGCGGCAACAGCGGCATGGCCGGGGGCGCGACCCCGGACGCAACCGGCACCGCAATCATCCTCAGCCTGCGACGGATGGACGCCATCCGCAAGCTTGACGCCACATCGGGACAGGTGGTGTGCGAGGCAGGTGTGATCCTCCAGCATCTCCACGATGCAGCCGAGGCGGCCGGGATGCGCTTTCCGCTGACGCTGGGCGGCAAGGGATCGGCAACCATCGGCGGGCTGGTTTCGACCAATGCCGGAGGCACACAGGTGCTGCGCCACGGCACGATGCGCGCGCAGGTGCTGGGGCTGGAGGCGGTGCTGGCGGATGGATCAGTGTTCGATGCACTGACCGTGCTGAAGAAGGACAATCGCGGCTTCGATCTCAAGCAGTTGCTGATTGGCTCGGAAGGCACGCTCGGCATCGTCACGGCGGCTACGCTGCGCCTGCTGCCCGCCCCCACCGGCCGCGTCACCGCGTGGACCGGCCTCGCCTCGATCAGCGCGGCGCGCAGCCTGCTGCACCGGGTGGCGCGCGACATGGGCGAGGCGCTCGAAGGCTTCGAGGTGGTGCCGGCGCACTGCCTCGATGCCGTGCTTGCCCACCTGCCCGCCGCCCGCGCGCCGCTCGCTACCGCGCATGCGTGGAACGCGCTGATCGAATGCGTCTCGGCGAGCACCGACAGCGCGGCCCTGCGTGACCGGCTGGAAGCCAGCCTTGCCGCCGCTCTGGACGAAGGCTTGCTGGCCGATGCAGTGATCGCCGCCAACCAGCGCCAGGCCGAAGACTTCTGGACCTTGCGCGATTCCATCTCTGCCGCCGAACGCGCGATTGGCCCGGCGATGCAGCACGATATCTCGGTGCCGGTCGAGGCCATGCCCGAATTCATCCTCGCCGCCAGCACGGCGGTCGAAGCCGCCTTCCCCGGCACCCGCGCGGTCGCCTTCGGACATCTGGGCGATGGCAATGTCCATTTCCACGTGCTCGCTCCCGCCGGAGCCGTGCGCGGAGAATGGGAGGAAACGCAAGGCAAGGCGATCAGCGCGCAGGTTTATGATCTGGTCACCCAGTGGGGCGGATCGATCAGCGCCGAACACGGGATCGGGCAGATGAAGGTGGCAGAGCTTGCCCGCCTGCACGATCCGGTGGCGCTGGCGCTGATGGTCAGCATCAAGCATGCGCTCGATCCGCGCGGTCTGCTCAACCCCGGCAAGCTGGTGATGGCGCCCCCTGCGGCTTGCACCTAGGGCCGCAAACGCCTACAGGCCGCCGGTCCGGCGGGGGAGCCCTGCCGCAGGGATCACCCGCAACTGACTTTCTCGGAGACATATCCATGGCCAGCGCGCCGCAACCGCAACTTCCGCTGTTCTACAAGGACCTGATTCCGCTTAACAGCCGCGACCATGCGGACTGGAAGGTGAGGACCATGGAGGACGCCGCGTTCCTCGCCCAGACCCATGCCGTGCCGCTGACCACCGACGAGTTCATCGATGCCCAGCGCCACTTCCCGATCGTATTCACCGCCGGGGACAATCCCCTGCCGATCGCGCTGTTCGGTCTCAACGAAGGCGTCAACACCTTCATGGGCGATGACAACAGGCTGATCAGCGCCGTCTATGTTCCGGCCTATGCGCGCCGCTATCCCTTCATGCTCGCCAAGCTGCGTCCGGATGTGGACGAATTGTCGCTGTGCTTTGATCCGACCTGCGGCGTGATCGGCAAGTTCGACGAAGGACTCGCGCTGTTTGATGCCGAAGCCAAGCCCACCGAATATACCCAGGGGGTGCTCGAATTCTGCCGCCGCTTCGAGGAATCGGGCCAGCGCACCAAGCAGTTCATGGAAGAGCTGGGCAAGCTCGGCATCCTGATGGATGGCGAAATCGCGATCACCCGCAATGATGAACCGGACAAGCCCTTTATCTATCGCGGTTTCCAGATGGTGAACGAAGAAAAGCTGCGCGAGCTGCCGATCGAGACGCTGGAAAAGCTGAACAAGAACGGGATGCTGATCCTGATCCACGCGCATCTGTTCTCGCTCAATCTGATGCGAACCCTGTTTGAACGGCAGGTTGTGCAGGGCAAGATGCCAGCGACTCCGGCGGCGGTGAACTGATCGCCCTGCGGCTCCGCCAGCGGGGGCCTTGCGAAGCGAAGGCAACGGGCGGTCCGACAAAGGGCCGCCCGTTGCGTGGGCGCCCGGCCTATTCGGCGGCCTGAAGCATCTTTCGGCTGGCTTCGCCCATAAGCGCGGTTTCGGCCCCCATCACCCGCACCAGATCCGCAAGGATCGCGCCCATGCCGCCCATTCCCTCGCCCGGCTCGGCCAGACGGTGATCAAGATAGGTCGCGCGGCACACCTCGACCTGCACGGCGTGGATGCCCCTGTCAGGGGCGCCGTGGCGATCGAGCACGTAACCGCCCGAATAGGGGCGGTTGTGCGCCGCGGCGCAGCTTTGTGCAGCAAGCTGGCGCAGCGCCGCCCCGATCAAGTCGTGGTGGCACGATACGCCAAACCGGTCGCCCAGCACGATCCGGGGGGCAAGCTGCTCTCCCTCGGCGGGGGGCAACGGCGGCATGGAATGCAGATCGATCAGCAGCGCCGCGCCCCACAGCTTGCGAATCCGCGCCAGTTCTTCGGCGAGGAAGGTGTGATAGGCGCGGTGGATCCCCGCAATCCGTGCGGTAAGTTCTGCCAGCGGCAGGCGCCCGCGCCAGATCTCGCCCGAACCCGGCAGGCGGCGCGGCACCAGCCCCAGCCCACTGCGGGCGCGGCGGTTGCTGCCCTGCCCGCCAGACGCCGCAAGGCTGGCGACACCTTCAGGCCGCCCGCCTTCGACCATGTCCCAGTCGATATCGTCCTCGGCCCGGTTGAGATCGAGCAGCGCGCGCGGCGCATGGGCCACCAGCAGCGCCGCCCCGGTCGCATCGGCGATCATCCGGCCAAGCCGGTCCACCAGTCGGTCTTCCAGCCGCAATTGCGCTGCTTGCGGATCGCGCATCCGCCCCACAACTTGCGGCGGATAGGCCCGGCCCGCATGGGGCACCGCCACCAATACCGGCAGGCGCATGGGTCTGTGGGCCACGAAAGTGAAGGCAGGGGTGCCCTCAAGCCCTGGCACCCGGCCGCCGCTGACGTGCTGCAAGTCGTCCGGAACAGCCCCAGCGGGACGGACAGGATCACGAAAGCCGGAGCAATGGGACGACATCGCCGCCTTGCTGCCGCCTTTGCGCCTCTCTGTCAAAGCCTGTTCGTCAGGCGGGTGCGGCCTAAACCGACCAACGGCGCGCCGGAACAAAGATTTCTTAAGCCGTCCATGCTAACGCCGCGATCATGACATCGACCAGCACCCCGCACATCCTGCTCGCCGAAGACGAAGAAGCAATGCGCACCTATCTCGAGCGCGCGCTGACCAATGCCGGTTACCGGGTGAGCGCGGTCGACCGCGGCACCGACGCGATTCCCCTGCTCGAAACTGGCGATTTCGATCTGCTGCTGTCGGACATCGTGATGCCCGAGATGGACGGGATCGAGCTTGCCCAGCGCTGCGCCGAGATTTCCCCGCGCACCAAGGTGATGTTCATCACCGGCTTTGCTGCCGTCAGCTTGCGCGCCAGCCGCGAACAGCCGGCGGCCAAGGTGCTGTCCAAGCCCTTCCACCTGCGCGACCTGGTGCTGGAAGTGGAGCGCGTGTTCGAGGACGCATCCTAGGGTCATGCCCTGACCCTAGCTTTTCGCCGAATCGCTTGCACCCTGGCGGGTGCTGCGATAAATGGCCGCTCCGCGCTCGAAAGGGTGCGATCCGATGGTGCGGGCGTATAGCTCAGTGGTAGAGCACTATGTTGACATCGTAGGGGTCGCAAGTTCAATCCTTGCTACGCCCACCATCGTGAAAAAGCCCCGCGACTCCGGCGAGTTGGCGGGGTTTTTCTATGCCTGCGGCCAGCCGCCGGGGATCCGGGCTTGGGTAAAAAATTAGGACCGATCGGCCTGGGCGGGCGCTGTTGGTCATTGTCGATTCAGGGTGTTCGGTTGAAACTCCGTGCCACACCACTGAACGATTCGAAATGCGGGAGACGAAGCTATGCATTCTTTGCGCATTGTTGGGCTTGCAGTAGTAATGGCCGCCACGATGTTCCCCTTTGCCGCGCACGCGGGCCCCGATCAAAGAGGCAACCGCGGCTATATGGTTGGCGCAGGGGGTGTGGCGCGATCGGCAGAGGCGCCGCAGCCCGAGGGTAACGAACCGGCTGCGAGTCCTTCGAAGCAGAGCCAGGGGGTAGACTTCGGCGAACGGGCCAGCGCTGGCCCCCGGAAGAACAGCAACCCTCGACGCCCCGCCAAGGCAAGCCGTGCCAAACCAGCAGCCCCGCCCAAACTCCGCGGCCTGAACGACGAGCAGCGAGGCATGATCACGATCATCAGGTAAAGCCGTAACGGTTGCTGCCACAAAATCAGGTCATCGGCCGTTCCGCCACGCCAGCAATCGCCATGGCGGCGTTTTAACCCGGCGTGATGGACTGCGGCCGCAGACATGTACCCCGCGACCATCACGCTCGCTGCCCTTGACGCATATTTCAAGCGGATCGCAATCGGCGGCGCATCCCGTGTCATCGAACTGCCCGCGAGCGATCCAGAATTCCGGAGATGTTGAGCATTCCCGCAAGGCATGCCGCGGGACAGAGGGCCATCAAGGCGAAGTTTTCATGCTGTTCCGCTGCGCTGACATCATCGGTTCGACAGATCCGCCTGCAGCCCGTTCCCGTGGCAGCCTTGCGATGCGGAAATAGCCCGACGGGCTTTGGGTTTGGCAAGGTTGTTCTTTGCCTTGCGTCGATGCGCGGCCTTCCGGCCCGCAACACTGGAAAACTCGCGCGCCCGCCTTTGCGCATCCTGGCGGTCTGCCTAAGTCGGCGTGGTGAGCACACAGATCGACATCGGCCGCGATGCCAGCGGACAGAGTATCCTCATCGATCTTGAGGAGCTGCTCGCCACGCGCTTGCTGGTGCAGGGCAATTCCGGCTCGGGCAAATCGCACCTTTTGCGCCGCCTGCTGGAGGAATGCGCCGGGCTGGTGCAGCAGGTGGTAATCGATCCCGAGGGCGATTTCGTCACGTTGGCGGATCATTTCGGCCATGTCGTGATCGATGCGGCGGCCTATTCGCCCAGGGAAATCGAGGCGCTGGCTTCCCGCGTCCGCCAGCACCGCGCCTCGGTGGTGCTGGCGCTCGACGAACTTGAGGTCGAAGCCCAGATCCGCTGCGCCGCGCTGTTCCTCACCGCGCTGTTCGATGCTCCGCGCCAACACTGGTATCCCGCGCTGGTGGTGGTTGACGAGGCGCAGATGTTCGCGCCGGCCGCGGCGGGCGAGATGAACGACGAAACCCGCCGACTGACGCTTGCGGCGATGACCAACCTGATGTGCCGCGGGCGCAAACGCGGGCTGGCCGGGATCGTCGCCACCCAGCGCCTTGCCAAACTGGCCAAGAACGTCGCCGCCGAAGCTTCGAACTTCCTGATGGGGCGCACGTTCCTCGATATCGACATGGCAAGAGCCGCCGACCTGCTCGGGATGGACCGGCGGCAGGCTGAACGCATCCGCGATCTCCAGCGCGGGCAGTTCCTTGGGCTTGGCCCGGCGATCAGCCGGCGGCCGGTGGCGGTCAATGTCGGGACGGTGCAGACCGGCGCCAAGGCCGCCGGGCAAGGCCTGATCCCGCTCCCCGAGGCGCCGGGCGAGGCGATGGCGGCGTTGCTGACCGACCGCTTGGCTGAAGCCGCGCGCGATCCGGCCCCACGCGCCCCCGCGCCGCCGCCGCGACCGGTGGTCGATCTGGAGCAGGCCTTGTCAGCCGCCCCCGCCTTGCGAGAGCCACCCCCGCCGCAATTGCGCGCGGTGGAGCCTGACACCCCTACCCCGCCGCCCCCCGTGATCGAGGCGGTGCCGGCCACATCGGCGGGGAATGTGATGGCGGTGGTGCAGGAACTCGCCGCCAGCGACGGCGCATCCTTCCGTCCGGCCACCGCGTTGTTCCGCGACTTCGCGATCCGTTGCCGCCAGCGCGGCATTGCCAGCGCCCATGTCGATCTGGCTGCCTTCCGCCGCCTGTTCGCCTTCGCGCTGGCCGGGGTCGAGCGGCTGGAGCCCCCCTTGCGCGCTTTGGTCGAGCATCTGGCAGCGCGGGTCGATGACGATGTGCTTGCGCCCTATCTTGCGCTGGTGATCGCGGCGGCGAACGGCGATCCCATGCCTGACGAAGAGACGCTGGGCCGATTTTACGGCAGCGCCTCGCCCAGCCGCGTGCGCCGCTTGCTCGACCATCTTGAACGCATGGGGTTGATCGTGCTGCGCGAGGATTTCGGCGGAGAGCGCAGCATCACCGTGCCGGGCATCACCGAATGGCGCACCGAACAGGGCCGCATCGCGATCGCTTCCTGATACCGTTACTTCAACCGCATGTTGCAGAGTTTGCAAATCGCTTGCGGTTTCTCCGGCAGGCCGCCCGCTTGCAAGCGCGCCCTCCTCTGCTAAAGCCCGCGCGGGATCTTTCACGACATCCTGTTCAGTCACAGGCTGCCCGCGGACGGGCGATGAGAATGGGGCATTAGAACAATGCAGAAAATCAAGGTGGCAAACCCGGTCGTCGAGCTTGACGGCGACGAGATGACCCGGATCATCTGGCAGTGGATCCGCGAGCGTCTGATCCTGCCCTACCTCGACATCGACCTCAAATATTACGACCTCTCGATCCAGAACCGCGACGCGACCGACGATCAGGTAACGGTCGATTCCGCCCATGCGATCAAGCAGTATGGCGTCGGCGTGAAGTGCGCCACCATCACTCCCGACGAACAGCGCGTCGAGGAATTCGGCCTCAAGAAGATGTGGAAATCGCCCAACGGCACGATCCGCAACATCCTCGGCGGTGTCGTCTTCCGTGAACCGATCGTGATCGACAACGTGCCGCGCCTGGTGCCGGGCTGGACCGATCCGATCGTGGTCGGCCGCCATGCCTTCGGTGACCAGTACAAGGCGACCGACACCCTGATCCCCGGCCCCGGCAAGCTGCGGCTGGTGTGGGACGGCGCGAATGGCGAGAAGATCGATCTCGACGTGTTCGACTTCCCCGGCGCCGGGGTGGCGATGGCAATGTACAACCTCGACGAATCGATCCGCGATTTCGCCCGCGCCAGCTTCAACTACGGCCTCAACCTTGGCTGGCCGGTATATCTCTCGACCAAGAACACGATCATGAAGGCCTATGACGGGCGCTTCAAGGATCTGTTCCAGGAGGTGTTCGACAACGAGGGCTTCGCCGAGAAGTTCAAGGAAAAGGGCATGGTTTACGAGCACCGCCTGATCGACGACATGGTCGCCTCGGCGCTCAAGTGGTCGGGCAAGTTCGTCTGGGCGTGCAAGAACTACGACGGCGACGTGCAGTCCGACACCGTGGCGCAGGGCTTCGGCAGCCTTGGCCTGATGACCAGCGTGCTGCTCAGCCCCGACGGCAAGACCGTGGAGGCCGAAGCCGCGCACGGCACCGTCACCCGCCACTACCGCCAGCATCAGCAGGGCAAGGCGACCTCGACCAATCCGATCGCCTCGATCTTCGCCTGGACCCGCGGGCTGATCTATCGTGGCCGTTTCGACGGCACCCCCGATGTGGTGCGCTTCGCCGAAACGCTGGAGAAAGTCTGCATCACCACGGTCGAGAAGGGCAACATGACCAAGGACCTCGCGCTGCTGATCGGCCCGGGTCAGGCGTGGCAGACCACCGAGCAGTTCTTCGAGACAATCGTGCACAATCTCGAACAGGAAATGGCAAGCTGGGCCTGAGGCGGCTGGCTCACTCCCAGTCCCAAACCGACGGCGGCGCCGGCGGGACAAGCACTGGCGCCGATGTCATGACAAGGCCGTGCCCTGTTGCTGCGCGTCCGGGTCAAGACCCAGCCACTCGCTCAGCAGCTTCTCGTCCTCGCTGTCGATATTGACTCCCGCCTTGTAGGCCAGATCAACGAGGTTCGACAGAAAGGCCTGAGCGATCGCGGTCTTGTCGGGCGGGGGCTGTTCGGTGAAGGGCGCGCCCCCGAATTGCGCGCCGCGCACCACGAAATTGAGCACAGCGCGCCCGACCGGAGTGCCTGCCGCGGCAAGCTTGTCGCGCACGCTGCGCGTGGTTTCGCTGAGATTGAATTCGTGGGTCAACAAATGGCTGGCCACGGCATCAAATACCAGCGGCCAGCTTTCCGACGGCAGTCGCGGGAGATCGACCACCCGGACCAGCAGATCGACCAGTTCGGGAAGATCCGGCCCGCTTGCATCCTCGATCACGACCGGCGGCTCCTCGTGCCGCTCCTCGTCCCACAAATAGTGCTGGTTGATCTTCGCATGGGGCAGATCGAGCGCGGCGAGCGCTGCTGCAAAGCCCGCCCCACCCCAGCGCGCTTCGCGAAAGCCCGGCGCTGCCAAGGCCGCGCGCTGGGCGAGATGGGCAAGATTGAGCGGCCGGGTCGCCTCGCTATATTCCGACCCGATAAACCGGGCAAAATTGGCGCGCGCCTCGGCAACTGCATCCGGCTCTTCGAGATCGTCCGGAGGTGAAGGCTGGTCGGTGATTGCGGTGATCGCCTGTGGCCGCAGCAACGCTCCGATCGCCTCGAAAGTGAGAACCCGGTCGGCAACCGAAACATAGCCGGGCGCGGCAAAGCCCGCCGTTATCACCGTGATCGCCTTGTCGTGCGCGCGCAGGCGCAGCAGGAGCGGCGTAAAGTCGGAATCGCCCGACGCGATCACGAATTCGTCATAGCCGGTGGGATGTTGCAGCAGGTCAAGCGCGTCGATCACGATGCGGATGTCCGCCGCATTCTTGTCGCGCGCCAGTGTCGGGGTGTCCACGACTTCAAAGCCAGCCCCCACCCACAAGGGACGAAAGCGCGAGAAGAAACGGCGATAGTCGCTCCCGTCGGCATTCTTCCCATCGATCACATAGCCCGCCGGGTTGAGGTAACAACGCGCCACCAGCCATCGCCGCCGGTCGCCCGTCAGATAGCGATCGCTGAGCGAATCAAGCAGCAGATCGGGCGAATTGGCGAACTGCAAAGCCAGATCGGGATCGAGCCTCCACAGGCCCAGGAATATGTTGTCGAAGTCGACAAGAATGGTGCTTTTGCAGCTCACGATGCCCCCGGCAAATGGTCAGCGGCCAGATATCAGGCATAAGGTGACGTTTCGGAAGCGCAATCGAAGCGATCTGGATATCGTTCCAGGCGCGATCAAACCTGAAGGTGACACCGCCCTGCCGGGCCGTTAAGCATCAGGCATGGCTGGCGAACTGACCCTCTCCCCCGTCCTGTCGGACGCGCTGGTGATTCTTGGGGCGGCGGGGATCGTCATTCCCGTATTTGCGCGCTTTCGCATCACCCCGATCATCGGCTTCATCCTGATCGGCGTGGCTGTGGGGCCCTATGGTCTTGGCTCACTGGTCGAGGCCGCTCCATGGCTGCGGCACATCACCATAACCGATCCCGAAGTGCTGACCCCCTTTGCCGACTTCGGCATCGTGCTGCTGCTGTTTGCGATCGGGCTGGAACTGTCGTTCAACCGCCTGTGGCAGATGCGTAAGCTGGTGTTCGGCCTCGGCGCGTTGGAGTTGATCATCATCGGTTCCTCGCTCGCCGCCTTCCTGTGGCTGAGCGGCATGCTCGGCTGGACGGCGGCGCTGGCGCTGGGCTTTGCGCTGGCCTTTTCCTCGACCGCGATGGTGCTGCCCATCTCGGGCACGCGCACGCCGGTGGGCCGCGCGGCGCTGTCGATGCTATTGTTCGAGGATATCATGATCGTGCCGATCATCTTTATCCTCGGCGCGCTGGCCCCCAATGCGCGCAGCGAAGGCTGGGAAGGCCTGATCGACACGCTGTGGCAGGGCGGGCTGGTGATCGCGGTGCTGCTGGTAGTGGGCCGCTTGGCCCTGCCCCGTCTGTTCGCGCAGGCCGCGCGCACCAAGAACCCCGAACTGTTTCTCGCCGCCTCGCTGCTGGTGGTGATCGGCGCGAGCCTCGCAACCGCGCTGGTCGGCCTTTCGCCGATCGTCGGCGCGCTGATCGCCGGCCTGCTGATCGCCGAGACCGAATATCACACCGAGGTCGAATTGATCATGGAACCGTTCAAGGGGCTCGCGCTAGGGGTGTTCCTGATCACCATCGGCATGAGCATCAATCTGGTCGAGATCGGCGCGCAGATCGGCCCGCTGGCGCTGACGGTGGTGGGGGTGCTGACCTTCAAGGCACTGGTGACGGGCGTTTTGTTGCGGCTGATGGGCGCCCGGCGCAGCACCGCGGCGGAAACCGGAGTGATGATGGCCTCGCCGAGCGAGACCAGCCTGATCGTGCTCTCGGCGGCTACAGCGGCGCTGGTGATTGACGGCGAGACGGCGCAATTCTGGCAGACCGTCACCGCCATCGGCCTCACCATCACGCCGCTGCTGGCCAAGCTCGGTCAGGCAATCGCCCGCAGGGTCGAGCCTGTCGCGCATCTGGCAAAGGAGGATGACAGCGCCGAGGAGCGCACCATCATCGTGGGCGGTGGACGCGTCGGGCGGCTGGTGGCGGACATGATGCAGACCCACGGCCAGCCCTATGTGATGATCGATTCCAACCCCGATCTGATCGAACAGGCCCAGCGCGACGGCTATCGGGCGATGTTCGGCGATGCTGCGCGGCGCGGAACGCTGAGCCGGCTTGGTGCCGCCAGCGCGCCAGCGGTGGTTTTGACGATGGACGAACCGGTGCTGGCCCAGCGGCTGGTCGCCAAGCTGCGCCAGGCCCATCCCGATCTGCTGATCGTCGCCCGCGCGCGCGACACCAATCATGCCGCGGCGCTCTATCGCTGCGGGGCGAGCCATGCGGTGCCCGAAACGCTCGAGGCATCGCTCCAACTGTCCGAAGCGGTGCTGGTCGAAATCGGCGTGGCGATGGGCCCGGTGATCGCCTCGATCCACGCCAAGCGTGACGAGTTCCGCGAACAGCTTGAGCGCGACGGCGGCTTAAGCGAAAAGCCGCGGCTACGCACAACAAGCAGCGCAGATTAGCGCCCTCAAGGTTCGGGACGGCTTCAAGGAACATCCCGCTTCCCCGATAACGCACAGAGCCGCGCATCGGGCGGCTGCTTGACCCGGATGGCCTGCCTGGCAGCCTCGCAGGTTTCAAAGGCAAGGTGCTAATCCGGCCTGCCGATTGAAAAGCAACGCGAAAGTCGCACGTCCCGTCACATCGTTCCGCAGGGCAAGCCAGAGGCAATCCATCGGCGCGATGACGACATACCCCGCAGAGGTGATCGGCTCACGGTCGTACCGCCGGCAGGCCGATGCCGGTGAGCGCCGCAGGCGCCGCCAGAGCACAGCCCAAGGTGCGAATTACACGGCCGTTTCTGCCGCCAGGACGGCCTTGACCGCCGCCAGGGCGTCTGCCGCCTTGCTGCCGTCCGGCCCGCCGCCCTGCGCCATATCGGGCCGCCCGCCGCCGCCCTTGCCGCCCAGCGCCTCGACACCGGCGCGCACCAGATCGACCGCGCTGAACCGGCTCGTGAGATCATCGGTCACCGCCGCCGCGATGCTCGCCTTGCCATCATTGACCGCGATTACCGCCGCCACACCGCTGCCGATGCGCTGCTTGGCCGCATCAAGCAGCGGGCGCAGTTCCTTGGGATCGAGTCCTTCGAGCACCTGCCCGCTGAACCTGATACCCGCGACAGCTTCATCTGCCACTGCAGCACCGCCAACGCCTCCGCCGCCAAGCGCGAGCGCCTTCTTCGCCTCGGCCAGTTCCTTTTCGAGCCGCTTGCGCTCGTCAAGCAGCGCGGCAAGGCGCGCCGGAACCTCCTCTGGCGTCGCCCGGATCACGCTGGCGGCACTCTTCAGCGCTTCCTCGCGCGCGACCAGCCACTGGCGCGCACCCTCGCCAGTCATCGCCTCGATCCGGCGCACGCCCGAAGACACCGCGCTCTCCGAGACGATGCGGAAGATGCCAATATCGCCAGTGGCACGCACATGGGTGCCGCCGCACAGCTCGACCGAGTAATTGCGCCCCTCACGCCCGACGCGCCCCATCGCGAGAACACGGACTTCATCGCCATATTTTTCGCCGAACAGCGCCAGAGCGCCTGCAGCTACCGCATCATCAGGGGTCATCAAGCGGGTGGAGACCGCTTCGTTGGCGCGTATTTCCGCGTTCACTTCGGCCTCGATCGCGGCGATGTCTTCGGGCGACAGGGCAACAGGGTGCGAGAAATCGAAGCGCAGACGGTCTGCCGCGACCATGCTGCCCTTCTGCGTCACATGCCCGCCAAGCCGGCGGCGCAGCGCCGCGTGAACCAGGTGGGTGGCCGAATGATTGGCGCGGATCGCATCACGACGCGCAACGTCAACCTCGAGCTGGACATTGTCGCCCACCGCAACCGCGCCAGCCTCAATCCGCACGTGATGCGCGTGAAGGCGGCCCAAGGGCTTGGCAGTGTCCATCACGATCGCCTTGAGGCCGGAAAGGCTCGCCATGGTGCCGGTATCGCCGATCTGGCCGCCGCTTTCGCCGTAGAACGGCGTCTGGTTGGTGAGGATCACCACCTCGTCGCCCGCCGACGCGCTGGTGACTTCGGCCCCGTCCTTGACGATCGCCACCACCCGGCCTTCGCCGCTGGTGGCGGTGTAGCCGGTGAATTCGGTCGCGCCCTCGCGCTCGGCGATGTCGAACCAGACTTCGCCCGAAGCTGCCTCGCCCGAGCCCTTCCACGCGGCGCGCGCGGCGGCCTTCTGGCGCGCCATTGCCGCATCGAACCCGGCCCTGTCCACACCGATCCCGCGGGCGCGCAGCGCGTCCTCGGTGAGATCGTAGGGAAAGCCGTAAGTGTCGTAGAGGCGGAAGGCCACTTCGCCGTCGAGCTCGCCTCCCTCACCCAGATCGACGGTTGCCTCGTCGAGCAGCTTCAGGCCCTTGTCGAGCGTGCGGCGGAACTGGGTTTCCTCGCGTTCGAGAACTTCCTCGATCAGCGCCTGGCCGCGGGCAAGCTCGGGATAGGCCGCGCCCATCTCGGTCACGAGCGCAGGCACGAGCCGGTGTATCAGCGGTTCGGCAGCGCCGAGCAGATGGGCATGGCGCATCGCGCGGCGCATGATCCGGCGCAGCACATAGCCGCGCCCTTCGTTCGACGGCAGCACGCCGTCGGCCATCAGGAAGCTGACCGAGCGCAGGTGATCGGCAATCACGCGGTGCGAGGCCGCGGATTCGCCTTGCGCGGCCACACCGGTAAGGTGTTCGCTCGCGGCGATCAGCGCCTTGAATATGTCGGTATCGTAATTGTCGTGCACGCCCTGGAGCACCGCGGCGATGCGCTCGATCCCCATGCCCGTGTCGATCGAGGGCTTGGGCAGATCGCGGCGGGTGCCATCGGCCTGCTGGTCATACTGCATGAACACCAGGTTCCAGATCTCGACGAAGCGATCACCATCCTCGTCCGGGCTGCCCGGTGGGCCGCCGAAGATATGATCGCCGTGATCATAGAAGATTTCCGAACACGGGCCGCAGGGACCGGTATCGCCCATAGACCAGAAATTGTCGCTGGTGGGGATGCGGATGATCCGCTCCTCGGGCAGGCCGGCGATGCGCTTCCACAGGCCGGCGGCTTCATCGTCGGTGTGGTAGACGGTAACAGTGAGACGGTCCTTGGGCAGGCCAAATTCGCCGGTCAGCAGGGTCCAGGCATGGACGATCGCCTGCTCCTTGAAGTAGTCGCCGAAAGAAAAATTGCCGAGCATCTCGAAGAAGGTGTGGTGCCGCGCGGTGTAGCCGACATTGTCGAGATCATTGTGCTTGCCCCCGGCGCGCACGCATTTCTGCGAGGAAGCCGCGCGCGGGCTCGGCGGAGACTCAAGGCCGGTGAAGACGTTCTTGAACGGCACCATCCCGGCATTGACGAACATCAGCGTCGGATCGTTGTAGGGCACGAGCGGCGCGCTCGGCGTGATGGCGTGGCCAGCCTTGCCGAAATAGTCGAGGAAGGCACGGCGGATTTCGTTGGTCGAGCTCATGGGCGTGCAGTTAGGCAATGCGCGAGACGATGGCAATGGAGCGCGCACAGGCCACGCTTCACCGCAGACAAAGGGTGTGGCGCGTGATCCACAACCGGACGCGCGCCCCTCGCGCCCGGCGATTGATGGCAATGCCACGCCGAAAAGCGCAGCGCCGACGCGAGCCCCCCAGGAGAGGCCCTGCGCCGGCGCTCAGCTTTGCCCGAAGTCGTGCGACAGGCGGGAAGCGAGGCACTCTTCGGCTATGCGCCCGCTTGGCGATCAGTCTTCAGGATCCGCGTCCGGCCCCGTCATCATCTCCCCGACCACCGCATCGGTCCGGCTACGGATTGCCGCTTCCAGACGATCGCACACTTCGGGGTTTTCCCTGAGGTAGGTCTTGGCGTTTTCGCGGCCCTGACCGATGCGGATCGAATCGTAGGAGAACCAGCTCCCCGACTTCTCCACCAGGCCGGCCTTCACCCCAAGATCGAGGATCTCGCCAATCTTCGAGATACCCTCGCCATACATGATGTCGAATTCAACCTGCTTGAACGGCGGGGCAACCTTGTTTTTCACCACCTTCACGCGGGTGGTGTTGCCGATGATCTCGTCGCGATCCTTGATCTGGCCGGTGCGGCGGATGTCGAGGCGGACGCTGGCGTAGAACTTGAGCGCGTTGCCGCCGGTGGTGGTTTCCGGATTGCCATACATCACCCCGATCTTCATCCGCAGCTGGTTGATGAAGATCACCATGCACTTGGACCGATTGATCGAGCCGGTCAGCTTACGCAGGCTCTGGCTCATCAGGCGGGCCTGCAAGCCGACGTGCGAATCGCCCATCTCGCCCTCGATCTCAGCGCGCGGCACCAGCGCCGCAACCGAATCGACCACCAGCACGTCTATCGCGTTCGAGCGCACCAGCGTGTCGGTGATCTCCAGCGCCTGTTCGCCGGTATCGGGCTGCGAGACGATCAGTTCATCAATGTTGACGCCAAGCTTCTTGGCATAGACCGGATCGAGCGCGTGTTCGGCATCAACAAAGGCCGCGGTGCCTCCGGCCTTCTGCGCTTCGGCGATCACGTGCAGCGCCAGCGTCGTCTTGCCCGAGCTTTCCGGGCCGTAGACCTCGATCACCCGACCCTTGGGCAACCCGCCCACGCCAAGCGCGATATCGAGTCCGAGCGAGCCGGTCGAAATCGTTTCGACCTGCATCGTCTCCTTCTGGCCCAGCCTCATCGCCGAGCCCTTGCCGAAGGCACGATCGATCTGAGCGAGTGCGGCTTCGAGAGCCTTTTGACGATCCACGGCTTTCCTGTCCTCTTCCACCAGCTTCAATTGGGTAGCCATCGCATGCGCTCCTTCGCTTGCCTAGAGGCGATCGCCAGTTTTCGACGACCGTTCTTGACACAGCTTTGTATCGCATTTGTTCCATTAGAACAAGTGGGGAACGAAAATATTCCTACAGGGTACGCAAGGGCTTGGAACCAGTCACTTGCCATTCGCCCTGGCTTCGGCCTGTTCGGCCCGCACCTGCCGCAGCACCGCCTCCACCTTGTCCCCGATCGCGGCCACGCTGAAGGGTTTGGCGATAAAATGCATGTCGGCAATGTCGATGTCGCGCCGCAACTGCTCTTCGGCATAGCCGGACATGAACAGCACCGGCATATTCGGGTGGGCAGCCCGGATGGCGCGGACCATGGCGGGGCCATCCATGCCGGGCATCACCACATCGCTCACCACGATGTCGAAGGCTGCTCCCGGCTCGGCGATCGCGGCAAGGCCTTCCTCCCCGCCGCCGCAGGCCTTCACTTCGTAGCCAGCGCGCGTCAGCGCCCGTTCGGCAACAGCGCGCACCATATCCTCGTCTTCCACGAGCAGCACCTTTCCCCCGGCCGACCATTCCGTGGAGACCAGGGGCAGCTTCGTCTCGCGCCGCTTCGGGGTCTCGCCGCGATGCACCGGGAAATAGACGGTAAAGCGCGCTCCGGTGGAGTGGCCGGACTTGTCGGTGATATTGTCGGCGAAGATGAACCCGCCCGACTGCTTGACGATCCCGTAGGCGGTTGAGAGGCCAAGCCCGGTGCCCTTGCCCTGTTCCTTGGTGGTAAAGAATGGCTCAAACAGCTTGGGCAGCACGTGCGGTGGAATGCCGCCGCCAGTATCCTGCACGATCAGCACGGTATAGTCGGCCGCGGGCAGCACTTCAGAGCCGAGCTGCACCACCTCGGTTGCGTGCAGGCTGCGGGTGAACAGCGAGATCCGTCCGCGCCCGTCCCCGCGCGACTGGATCGCATCGCGTGCATTGACCGCGAGGTTCATGATCACCTGTTCGAGCTGCTGCGGATCGGCCCGCACTGGCCCCAGATTGCGATCGTGCTGGACATAGAAAGTGATCTTCTCGCCCAGCAGCCGTTTGATCAGCGGGCTGACCTCGCTGACCACGTCGGGCAGCTGGATCACCTCGGGCCGCAGAGTCTGCTGGCGCGAGAAGGCGAGCAGCTGGCGGGTGAGCGCGGCGGCGCGGTTGGAATTGGCGCGGATCTGCTGGATGTCGTCATAGTCGCTGTCGCCCGGAATATGGCGCAGCAGCATCAGATCGCAGGTGCCGATGATCGCGGTCAGCACGTTGTTGAAATCATGCGCGACCCCACCGGCGAGCTGGCCCACCGCCTGCATCTTGGTCGCCTGGGCGACCTGACGGCGCAGCTGGTTCTCCTGGCTCGAATCGGCCAGGCTCAGCAACACCGCCGCCTCACCCAGCCCGCGCACCCCGGCCAGCCCGAGCGAGACCGGTTCATCCGGACTGCCCACCAGCCGCACCGCGACATCGCCGCTGGTGGCCGGCCCGCGCCCGTGGCGGCGCACCGCGTCGGACAGCGCGGCCTTGTCCTCGCGCACCACCAGATCGGTGGGGAAGGCCGGCAGCCCCCGCCCCTCGCGGCCAACCGCGCGCAGAAAGGCCTGGTTGCCGAACAAGAAGCGCCCGTCGCGATCGGTCATGGCAAGGCCGAGCGGCAATTGCCCGAGCAATGCATCGAGCTGCGCCACCCCCGCCTGCGCCGCTCCGTCGAAGCCCGAGCCGATGCCCACGCCGCTATCAATCAGCAGCATCAGCGAAGTCGCCTCGTCCGCTCCTGCGGGCCGGGCCTGTGCAGCCGGATCAATCAGCGGCACATCGACCAGCGTCTGCGGGGTGCCGCCGCGCCCTTCGCGGGCAAAGAAGATGCGATCGCGTTCGTCGGTGCGAAGGTAGCTGACGAAGTCCTGCCCCACCAGCGTGGCACGCTCGTCGCCCGCGGCACGTTCGGCAAAACCGGCGCTGACCGCACGGATCACGCCCTCGGCGGTGGTGATCGCCGTCTCGATCCCGGCGCGGCTCAGCATCTTGCCGAAAGGCCCCGCCAGATCGAGCGCGCCGATGCTGCTGCCGGCCGAACGGTCCAGCGGGCGCAACCGCCACACCAGATGATCTTCGCCGCGTCCGGCGCGGCGGGCGGAAATCTGCCATTCGGTTTCGCCACCGGGCGCGGCGAGCGAATCGCGCGCCGCCGCGCCATCACGCCAGGCATCGCGCGCCAGCCGGGCGAGCGCTTCGATCCCCTCGCGCGCAAAGGGCAGTGCGGGCGGTGCGGCAGCGGCCCCGAAGCTTTCGAGGAACAGGCTGTTGGCACACACCAGCCGATTGGCGCGATCGGTAATGGCGATCGCCTCGCTGCTGTGTTCAATCGCGGTGACCGTGACGGTCCAGTCCGGCGGCGCGAGCGAGTCAGGCGCTGGCGCAGCGCCAAGCCGGTCGAGCAGCAGGCCGGCTCCCATCAGCACCCCAGCGCCCAGCACGAAGGCCAGCGCTACCAGCCAGCTCGACGTGGCCAAGAACAGCACCGCAGCGCTGGCCACCAGCCCGCCAGCGAGCAGCACCAGCAGGTTCGGGGGCAGCGCCGAATCACGCCCCGCCGGCGGCTCCTCGACGATTGCGGCAACGCGGTTCAGACCTCGGCGGATAGGCTCGGACAAGCGGCGTGTTCCCGTGGCGTAATCAATCGCCGGTCTCCACGCGAGCCGGCACCAAGCGCCTTCCTAATGCGAGCCGAGGCGCTGGTCGAGACGCGCCTCCATCACCTTCAACCGCCGGGCGCGCTTGCGGGCCACCACGGCACGCCACACCCAGGCGGAAATCACCCAGCCGATCAGCGGGGCGGAGATCGCCAACACGGCGCCGCCCAGCAGGGTTGCCGCGCCCATCTGGTAGATGGTGGCAAGCAATTGCCACGAGCCATCGTCCGCGCTCGCCACCGGCAGGGCTACTCCGGCGGCATTGAACTGCAACACGAACTCACCGATGCGATTGGCCACCACCAGCCAGAAAGGCAGCGTAAAGGGATTGGTAACAAAGGTCAGCAGTGCAGCCAGCGGCACATTGGCGCGCATCGGCAGGGCAAGGAAGGCCGAGAGGAAAATCTGCCCGACCGGAATGATGAAGGCGGCAAACAGCCCCAACGCCACCCCGCGCGGCACCGAGCGGCGGGTGAAGCGCCACAATTCGGGCGACAGGAAACGATGCGCGATCGGGGCGAGATATTTGTTGTTCGCCATTTCCTCGCGCGTGGGGGTGTTCTTGCGGATGATATCCATCGCCCAGGTTTTCGAGCGTTTCGCGAGACTTGGGGGGGCAGATTCGGGCCGGGTCATGGGCAAACCCCACCACAGCGCAGCGGCGCAAGATACAGCGCAGAGACAAAACTCGGGATCATCGCGGCCACCATGTGCTCAATATGGGTAGCATCCGGTTTCTGACCAGTAGGTGAATCCCTCGCAAGCCGGGTTTTTTGACGCTCTGGCTTCTAGCCGCGTTCGCGCATGAGCCGCGCCTTGTCGCGCTTCCAGTCGCGCTCCTTGATGCTGGCGCGCTTGTCATGGGTCTGTTTGCCCTTGGCGAGCGCGAGTTCGACCTTTGCGCGCCCCGTGCGGTTGAAGTAGATCGACAACGGCACCAGCGTCATACCCTTGCGCTCGACCGCGCCCAGCAGCTTTTCGATCTCGCGTTGATGGAGCAGCAGCTTGCGCGGACGACGCGGTTCGTGGTTGAGGCGGTTGCCGTGGCTGTATTCGGGGATGTTGGCATTGATCAGCCACACCTGCCCATCTTTTACCTCGGCGTAGCTTTCGGCAATGCTCGCCTCGCCGGCACGCAGCGCCTTGACCTCGGTGCCCTGCAAGACAAGGCCGGCCTCGAAGGTGTCCTCGATAGCGTAATCGAACCGCGCGCGGCGATTTTCGGCAACGATCTTGAGCTTGTCGAAGGTTACGGGTTTGGGGCGGGCCATAAGGCCGCGCGGTTTAGGCGCGGATGGTGCAAAAAGCGAGGGTCTTTGCGCTTTGGCGCGGTCCGGGCTAACCCTGCATCATTGGGAAACAGCCAAAAGGGGCGAGGCGCATGTCAGATCCGGCCGGGCCATTTACCATCGGGGACGAGAACGTTGCGCCGGGCACCACGCGCGATGTCTCCTTCCCGATCACCACCATGGCAACGGGCAATTCCTCGTCTCTGGCGGTGCGGGTGCTGCACGGCGCAAGGCCCGGCCCGGTCGTGTTTGTCAGCGCGGCGATCCACGGGGACGAGATCGTCGGCACCGCCGTGGTGCAGCGCTTGGCGCAAGACCTTGATCCTCAGGCGCTGGCAGGCACGCTGCTGCTGGTGCCGGTGGCCAATATCTTCGGCTTCATGAACCATTCGCGCTACCTGCCCGACCGGCGCGATCTGAACCGCTCCTTTCCGGGCAGCGCCAATGGCTCGCTGGCGGGGCAGCTGGCGCATATCTTCTATCGCCAGGTGGTGGGGCGCTGCACGCTCGGGATCGACATCCACACCGCGGCGATCCACCGCTACAACCTGCCGCAGATCCGCATTGCCTCGGGCAACAAGCGGCTGGTCGAGCTGGCGATGGCCTTCGGCGCGCCGGTGATCATCGAAAGCCCGCTGCGCGACGGGTCTTTGCGCGATCTGGCCCAGAAGAGCGGGGTCGACATGCTGCTGTTGGAGGCGGGCGAGGCGCTGCGCTTTGATCGGCTGTCGATCGAGACCGGAGTGGCCGGCGTGAGCCGGGTGCTCGCCCATCTCGGCATGATCGAGGCCGATGACGGCCTGACCGAAGTCGGCATTCCGGCGCGCGCCAACAAGTCGTCTTGGGTGAGAGCCCCGCGCGGGGGCGTGACGCACCGCATCCGCAAGAGCGGCGACCCGGTAAGGAAGGGCGATGTGCTCGCCCGCGTGACCGGCCTGTTCGGCGATGATCCGCTCGATCTGGTCAGCCCGATCGATGGGATCATCATCGGCCATGCAACCCTGCCGGTGGTGCACCAGGGCGATGCACTGTTCCATATCGCAGCGATCCCCCACCCGGAGCGGGTCGGCGCGCGGATCGACACGATCACCGATGCCATTCTGGCGAGCGAACCCGAAGGTCCAGCCGAAAATCTGCTGGACGAGGACGAGGTGGTCTAGGCGCGGCGATCAGCCCGCCAGCACCCCGGCGCTCACCAGCGCCTCGTCCACGGCCTGCTTCGCTTCGGGCGAGCATTCCACCAGCGGCAGGCGCACTTCCGGCTCGATCCAGTCGTGGACGCGGCTGAGGGCATATTTGACCGGCGCCGGCGATGCGTCGGAAAACATCGCGTAATGCAGCGGGAACAGGCGGTCGTTGAGCTGACGCGCCTTCTTCAGATCGTTGGCCGCGATCGCTTCGTGGAATTCGGCGCACAGCTTGGGCGCGACATTGGCCGTAACCGAGATGCACCCGCGCCCGCCCGCCGCGGCGTGCGGCAGCCACAGCTCGTCATTGCCCGACAACTGGCAGAATTCGCGCCCGATGCCCATGCGGTGATCGGCCACGCGGCTCAGATCGCCGCTCGCGTCCTTGATGGCGATGATCCGGTCGGGATACTTGTTAACCAGCGCCACCACGGTCTCGTCCTCGAGATCGGTCACGGTGCGGCCGGGCACGTTGTAAAGCACGATCGGCAGATCGCTGTTTTCGGCAAGGAAGCTGAAATGGGCGATCAGCCCGCGCTGGCTCGGGCGGTTATAATAGGGGGCCACGCACAGCCCCGCCGCCGCGCCCGCCTTGCGCGAGAAGTTCATGTGCAAAAGCGCGTTGCGGGTATCGTTCGAGCCGCATCCCGCGATCACCGGCACGCGCCCGGCGGCCTGCTCGATGCAGACCTCGATCACGCGGTGATGCTCGGCGTTCGACAGCGTCGAGGCCTCGCCCGTCGTGCCGCAGGGCACCAGCGCGGCGCTGCCGTTTTCGATCTGCCAATCGACCAGCCGCCGGAAGGCCGCCTCGTCGAACGTCCCGCCGCGAAAAGGAGTCACCAGAGCGGGTATCGATCCGCTGAACATTGCTTTTGTCCTGCCTTCATCGTTAAGCTGGAAGCACCGGAGAAATGTTTCCGAGCCTCCCTTTGTTAAGCGCCTACTAAGGAGCCGATCGGCACTATGTCCAGCATGGTCCACACGCTGTTGCCCAAGACCGGCCGTTTCGCGCTGACCGCAGCGGCGCTGGCGGTGGCGGCCAGCGCGGGGACCCTGACGGCGCAAAGCTGGGGGCAAGGTGCTGACACCGGCAATCTCGTCGCCCGCCAGCCGGGCGCGATGAGCACCGCGCTGGCGCGGTGGGAGACGTTGCAGGCCAGCCGCGAGATGCGCTTCGTCGACTATGCCGGCTTCGTGCTCGCCTATCCCGATTTTCCCCGCTCGGACATCCTGCGCCTGCGGGCGGAAAAAGCGCTGGAAAGCGATGCGTCCTCGCCGGCCGAAGTGTTGTCCTTTTTCGATGCCCAGTCGCCGCTGACCAATCCGGCGCGGGCGCGCTATGCACTGGCGCTCGCAGCCGTGCAGCGGCCCGAGGCCCTCGAGGAGGCGCGCAAAGCCTGGCGCGGGGGCACGATGGACGATGCGGTCGAGCTTTATCTTGCTGGTCTTTTCGGCGCGCAGTTCACCCCTGCCGATCACGCCGCGCGGGTCGATGCGCTGCTGTGGCAGGGCAAGGCCGATGCCGCCGCGCGCCAGCTCGTCAATCTTGCCGAGGCCGATCGCCCGCTCGCCCTTGCCCGCCTCGCGCTGCTGCGCGGCAGCCATCCGACCGCGACCGGAATCACCGCTCCGGCCAGCGCGATGTCCGATCCGGGCTTCGTGTTCAACCTCATCAATTTCCTGCGCGCCAGCGGCCAGACGGGCGAGGCGATCAAGGTGCTGACCACCGGCCCGCTGTTCACGCGTCCGGCGCGCGATCCCGAGGCATTCGTCGGCGCGATGCTCGCGCTCGCCAAGGCGGGCAGCGCGCGCGAGGCGGCACAGATCGCCGGGCGGGCCGATGACCTGTTCGCCCCCGGCACCGACATTTCGCAAGGCAGCTTCACCTTGCGCGACCGCTACACCGATCTGATGTGGCTGGGCGGCACCAAGGCATTGTGGAGCCTTGGCGACGGGGCCTTGGCCGCGCCGTTGTTCCAGCGTTACGGCGATGCCGCGCGTACCCCGTTGACCAAGGCCAAGGGCTATTACTGGGCCGGACGCGCGATGCGGCAGGCGGGCAACGAGGCCGCAGCGCGGGTCTATTTTGAACGCGCTGCCGTCTTTCCGCATTACTATTATGGCCAGCTGGCAATTGCCGCGCTGGGCCGCGATATGCCGGCCTTCGGCCCGCTCCCCGAGGTTACGATCACCGCCGCCGAACGCGCCGCTTTCGAGGGCAGCGGGCTGGTGCAGGCGATCCGCGCCATGGCGCGCGAACGGCGTGACTGGCGCACCGAGCGGCGCTTCTTCGAGGCGCTGGGCGACCAGGCCGACACGCCGCAGGAACTGACCATGGCCGCTCAGCTTGCTGCGGAAACCGGCCTTGATGAAATGGCGGTGGTGATCGGGATGAAGGCGGGTGAGCATGGGCTTACCGGCTTCGAGCGGATCGGCTTTCCCACCATCGCCACGCCGGTGGTGAACGACTGGACCATGGTCCACGCCATCAGTCGTCAGGAAAGCGAATTCGATCGCACCCGCGTCTCGCATGCCGGCGCGCGCGGGGTGATGCAGCTGATGCCCGGCACCGCGCGCGAGCAGGCGGGCAAGCTTGGGATACAGTATCTCTCGGCCGATCTCACCGGCTCGCCCAGCTACAACATCCAGCTCGGCGATGCCTATTTCGCGCGGATGATGAGCTATTACGGCGGCGCCTATCCCTTGGCGGTGGGGGCCTATAATGCCGGGCCGGGCCGCGTGAACGAATGGTTGCGGCTCAACGGCGATCCGCGCAAGGGCGGGATCGACTGGGTGACCTGGGTCGAGAAGATCCCGGCAAATTTCGAAACGCGCTATTACATCATGCGGGTCATCGGCAATGCGGTGACCTATTCGCACATGTATCCGCAGCAGGCCGGATTTCCGCGCCCGATCAACAGCTTCCTGCGCTGAGTTGGGCGATGAAGCCGGCGGGACCGCCCATCACGCCTGCGGGCTATGCCGCGTTGAAGGCGCGCTATGACCACCTGCTGGGCACCGAGCGTCCGGCGATTGTCGAGATCGTCAGCTGGGCGGCGGGCAATGGCGACCGTTCGGAGAACGGCGATTACCTCTACGGCCGCAAGAAGATGCGCGAGATCGACCGCGAGCTGGCGTACCTCGCCCGCCGGATGAGAGCGGTGCGGGTGGTCGATCCGGCGACGCAGGTCGATCGGTCCCGCGTTTATTTCGGCGCGCGGGTCACGATCGCGGACGAGGATGACAACCGCCAGACAGTGACGCTGGTGGGTGATGACGAACAGGATGCAGGCGCGGGGCGGATCGGCTGGAACGCGCCGCTCGCCCGGGCGCTCAGAGGTGCAAAAGTGGGCGATCTGCGCGTCGTCAGCCTGCCTTCGGGCACGCGCGAATGGGAAGTCTTGGACATCGCTTATGACTAGGCTGGCGGTGCCGCTTGCGGTTGGTGCCCTGCTGCTCCTCGCCATGCCGCTGACAGCGCGCGAGAGCCTCGGCGTCTATGACAGCTGGGCTGCGTTTCGTGACGCGAAGCCGGCGCGCTGCTATGCCATCGCCAAGGCGCAAGGCTCACCGCCAGCGCCAGCCTATGCCACGGTTTCCAACTGGCCGGACAAGAAGGTGCGCGGCGCGCTCCACATCGTCCTCTCGCGCGAGGCAGCGGACCAGCGCTCGGTGCGGCTGAGGGTGGGGAAGATGCAGTTCACGCTCCTCGCCAAGGGCCGCAACGCCTGGGCTTCGGACGCGCGACAGGACGCGGCGATCGTCGCTGCCATGCGCTCGGCGAAGGGGATGAGCGTTTCGGCCACCGGCACCAGGGGCGGAAGTTTTACCGATCACTACACCCTCGCCGGAGCCGCTACGGCAATCGACGCGGCGACCGTTGGATGCGCCCGGCGCAGCTGACTGGCCAAACCGGCAAAGCGCGACTATATCGCCGCCACCCATGGCCGATACCGCACTCATGTCCATCCCGGGCCTCATCGACCCGGTCCCCGCCGCGCGCGACATCACGCCGCGCGCCGATGGCCGCATTGACCTTATCGGCCTGCCGCGCCCGCGCATCCGCGAACTGCTTGAACAAGCCGGCCTCGATGCCAAGGCCGCCAAGCTGCGCGCCAAGCAGCTGTTCCACTGGATTTATCACCGCGGACAAATCGATTTCGCGGCGATGACCGACATCGCCAAGCCGATGCGGCCGTGGCTGGCGGAGCGTTTCGTAATCGGCCGGCCCGATGTGATCGAGGCGCAGCATTCGGTCGACGGCACCCGCAAGTGGCTGCTCCGCACCGCAGATGGCCACGATTTCGAGATGGTGTTCATCCCCGACGAGACGCGCGGAACCTTGTGCGTTTCCTCGCAGGTTGGCTGCACCCTCACCTGTTCATTCTGTCACACCGGAACGATGCGGCTGGTTCGCAACCTCACTCCGGGCGAAATCGTCGGACAGGTGATGCTCGCGCGCGATGCGCTGGGCGAATGGCCGCGCGGCACGATGGCGTCCGATGCCGATGCGATCGACGAGGATGACGAGGCGGGTCATTACACCGCCGATGGCCGCTTGCTCACCAATATCGTGATGATGGGCATGGGCGAGCCGCTCTACAATTTCGATCACGTGCGCGATGCCTTGAAGCTGGTGATGGACGGTGACGGCCTCGCGCTCTCCAAGCGCCGCATTACCCTGTCGACCAGCGGTGTCATCCCGATGATGGCGCGCTGCGGCGAGGAAATCGGGGTCAACCTCGCGGTATCCCTGCATGGCGTCCGCAAAGAGGTGCGCGACGAATTGGTGCCGCTCAACAAGAAATACGGGATCGAGCAGCTGTTGCAGGCCTGCGCCGACTATCCCGGTGCCAGCAACGCGCGGCGCATCACGTTCGAATATGTGATGATCAAGGACAAGAACGACAGCGACGATGACGCGCGCGAACTGGTCCGCCTGCTGCGCGAATACAAGCTGCCGGCCAAGGTCAACCTGATCCCGTTCAACCCGTGGCCCGGCGCAGGCTACGAAACCTCGCCCCCCGAACGCATCCGGCGCTTTTCCGAAATCGTGTTCGCAGGCGGCTTTTCCGCGCCGGTTCGCACCCCGCGCGGGCGCGATATCGATGCCGCCTGCGGCCAGCTCAAGACAGCGGCGGAAAAGAAGTCACGCGCCCAGCGCGACCGCGAGGCAGCAGCGGCAGCAGCGGCTCTCGATTGACGCTCGTGCGCGCGGGGCGTAACCTGCGCGCGCCGGAAAACGGAGAAAGCTCATGGCCTTTTCGATGTCCAGAATTGCCATGATGAGCGGCGCGCTTGCGCTCGCGGCTATCTCGATCCCGGTGCAGGCCCAGCTTGGCGGGCTGTTCGACAGCACCCGGCGCGGCGCCGAAAAGGCCGACAATTGCGGCAAGGGCAAGAAGGGCGATCGCGGCCGTGGTGCGCTGGGCGGGCTGCTTGGCGGGGCGGTCAACGAAATTACCCGCAGCGCCGGGCTGCCGTCGTTCTTGCCCGTTCCGGAATTTTCCGACCAGCTGACGACAAGCATCGCCTGCCGCCTCGATCCCGAGGAACAGAAGCAGGCCGCCCAAGCCACGCTTGAAGCCACCCGTACCGATGGCGCAGAGGCGCTGCCCCAGGTCGGCGCGAGCGCCTCGTGGACATCCGAGACCCGCGCCAATGTCAGCGGCACCTCGACCGTCACCTCGCGCGAAGCCGCGCGCGGCGATCTCGACTGCATCACCGTCACCGACGTGGTCATCATCGAGGGCGAGGAAACCCGCGCCGAGAAACGCATGTGCCGCGCGCCCGGATCGGCGCGCTACTCCATCATCGCGTGATGCGCGCCCTGCGCCCTGCCACGGCACTGGCCGTGCTTGCCCTGCTGACCGGGGCGGTGAAGATGGACAAGGACAACCCTTCGTGCCCGGCCGAACCCGATTTTGGCCCCGCCACCGCGATGACGCTGACCCCGGCTGACAGGGGCGGCAAGCGCGTGCTGCTGGCCGAGGGCACGATCGATGCCAGCCTGCCCGCGCGCCTCAAGGCCGCGATCGAGGCTGACGAGCGGATTGAGGAGATCTGGCTGCGATCACGCGGCGGCAATGCCCGCGCCGGCAATGAGGCGGGCCGCATCATCCGCTCCTATCGCGGGATGCTCACCCGCATTCCCGCCGGCTGGGCGTGCTTTTCGGCCTGCAACTTCGTGTTCATGGGCGGTGACCGGCGGGTGGTGGACGATGGCGGGGTATTCATGGTGCACATGTTCACCCACACCAATGACCGCGCGCTCATCGACGAAGTGGTGATCGAGGGCAGCAAGGCCACCACCGAACTGATCGGCAGCATCGAGCAGTCCTCGGCGCTGCTCGCCAGCGAGGACAATGATTTCCTGATCCGCATGGGAATCAGCCGCAAGCTGCTGACTGAGATCATGTACAGACAGCAGGCGGTAAAGAGCGAGGACAACCCCTCCACCCGTTACTGCCTTAGCCAGGCGGAGGTGCGCGCATACAATGTCATGCCGGTCGAAAAGCCGGCCCCCTGAAGCGCGTGAGCACCGATCCCGCGACGATCGCCTTCTATCAGGAGCGCGCCCCGCATTGGGTGTTCCATTCGGGCGCGCGGCATAGCTGCCAGCTTGACGCCTTCCTCGACCTGCTGCCGTCCGGCGGCACGGTGCTGGAGCTGGGCTGCGGCGGCGGGCGGGATGCGGCGCGGATGCGTGCGCGCGGCTTTGCGGTCGATGCCACCGATGCCACCCCAGCCCTCGTCACCCGCGCCAATCAGGCCTTCGCGCTCGGCGCGCGGGTGATGGCCTTCCACGAACTCGATGTCCACGCTGCCTACGCCGGGGTGTGGGCCCATGCAAGCCTGCTCCACTGCCCGCGCGCAGCCCTGCCCGATGTGCTCGCGCGCATCCACCGCGCCCTCGTGCCGGGCGGCTGGCATTTCGCCAGCTACAAGCTGGGGACGGCCGAGGGCCGCGATTTGCTCGGGCGGTTGCACAATTTTCCGCCGGCCGCATGGCTGCTTGCCGCCTACGAAGCGGCGGGCTTCGTCATCACCGCGCAGCAGACCTATGCCGGCGAGGCGTCCGACGGCACCCAGCGCGACTGGATCGATCTCACCGTGAGGAAGCCGTGAAGCACACCATTGAAGCCGTCTGCACCGGCACCGCGCGGCCCTTCAACGGCGCGCAGCTGAGCGCCATCGTCAAGCGCCCGCGGGACGGTGCGGTGCAGGTACTGGCCGAAGGCCTCGCGCCCGACGAACAGGCCGACCGGCGCGTGCATGGCGGGCCGGAAATGGCGCTGCACCTTTATCCGCTCGATCACCACGCCTGGTGGCGCGGGCAAATCGGCGATCACCCCGCGCTGGATGAACCTGGCGGCTTTGGCTCGAACCTCGCTGTCAGCGGACTCACCGAAGACATGGTGCATATCGGCGACCGCTTTCGCCTCGGCACCGCGCTGATCGAGGTCAGCCAGCCGCGCCAGCCATGCTGGAAGATCGAACACCGCTTCGGCCACAGGGGGATGGTTGCGCGAATCATCGAAAGCGGGCGGAGCGGCTGGTATTTCCGGGTGATCGAGCCCGGCGAAGTTCGGGCAGGCGATTCGCTCGAACGAATCGCAACCGGGGCCACGGATTGGAGCGTGGCACGGGTGTTGCGCGCTTTGGTGACCGGCATGGCAACGAGAGTTGAACTGGCCGGACTTGCCGAACTTGCGCCGCTCAGCCCGAAATTGCGCGAAAAGGCCTCGCTTCGCCTTGGTCAGACAACGATGTGACCCCGAAAAGGGAATAAGTCAGCAAGCTTAACCGTTTCCTGTCAGCCTCGTTCATTCTGCATTCCATTTAGATGAACGAAAACAGCCCTGCTCCATCGGGGAGCCGCCACAAGGAAACGAGCCATGAAACATCTTGCCCTGATCGCTGCCGCCGGGTCGCTGGCGGCTTTCGCCGCCCCGGCACAGGCCGCCGAACTGCCTGCCGCGCCGACCACGGTGTTCGCCGGCCACCACGACAGCGCCCTGCCCTTCGCAGCCGTCGCCGCCTATGGTCGCGGCGACTGGGACGATGACGACGACTGGCGTGACCGCCGTCGCTGGCGCGACCGTGACTGGGATGATGGCCGCCGCTACCGGGGCCGCGACCGCTACTGGCAGGGCCGCGATGGCCGCTGGCGCTGCCGCAAGGATGATGGCACCGTCGGCCTGCTGGTGGGTGCAGGCGTCGGCGCGCTGCTCGGCCGCGAAGTCGATCGCCGCGGCGACCGCACCCTCGGCACCGTGCTCGGCGCGGTCGGCGGGGGCCTCTTGGGCCGCGAAATCGACCGCGGCGGCACCCGCTGCCGCTGACCATCTGATCCGCTGTCCCCTGGGAACGCTGCCGGCCCCACCGCCGGCGGCGTTTTCGTCCGTCCGGGCGCGCACCTGCACGATGGCACGCCGAGCATTCTCCTGGCTGTCCCCGATTGCCGGCCCGTGGCCCATCTGGTAGCCTCGCGCCATGCCCAATGGCACCGCTTTGCCCGGATGACCCGTCCCGCGGTTCTCGTTACCGGGGGGGCGACCCGTATCGGCGCTGCCATCACCCGTGGCTTTGCCGCCGCCGGGTGGCACGTGGTGATCCATTACAAGTCCTCCGCCGCGCAGGCCGACGAACTTGCTGCCACCCTGCCCTCGGCCGAGACGGTCGGGTTCGATCTGGCGGATGATGATGCTGCGGTCAGCGCCATCCGCCGTCTTGCCAATCACCTGCCCGACTGGCGCTGCCTGGTGAATTCGGCCTCGGTTTTTCACTATGACGCTGTAACCGGTCTTGATCCGGCAACGTACCGGCAGGCGATGCAGGTCAATGCGCTCGCCCCGGCCCGAATGAGCCAGACGTATCTCGCCCATGCGGCGAGCGCTGCAATACGCACGGTGATCCAGATCACCGACATGAAGATCGCCAACACCAACCCCGATTTCTTCAGCTACACGATGTCCAAACACGCGCTGGCCGCAACCATCGGGATGCTCGCCAAGGGGGCGCGCAGTCCGCATGACCGCATCTATGGCATCGCCCCCGGAGCAATCCTTGCCAGCCACGACCAGAGCGAGGACGAAACCGAGCTGTCGCACCGCATGAACCTGCTCGGCCGCAAGACCGGCGCGAACGAGATTGCCGATGCCGCGGTGTTTCTTGCCACCGGCGCGCTGGCAAGCGGCGAAACGCTGTTCATCGACAGCGGCCAGCACCTGCTCGACCAGCCGCGCGACGTGATCTGGCTGGCGCGCGAACTGGCAGCGGCCGAGCGAAAGGCCTGACCGCCATGACGAAGCATGCCCTCTCCACCCGCCTGTGGCACTGGATCAACGCAATCGCGATCATCGTGCTGTTCATGTCGGGGCTGAACATCTCCAATGCCCACCCCTATCTTTACTGGGGCGACTATGGCTTTGATCCCGGAGATGCATGGCTGGAGGTGATTCGCTTCCCCGGCTGGGCGACGATCCCGCAGCATTACAATCTCGCGCTGGCGCGCGACTGGCACATCCTCGCGGCCTGGCCATTCGGGATCGGGCTGCTGTTCATCTGGATCGCGATGCTGGTGAACGGCCATTTCCGCCGTGATCTCGTTACCCGGCCGCAGGACTGGACCGTGGACGCGCTGCGGGCCTCGCTGCGCGCCCATGCGGGGGCAGCAGCGCACGCCAGACATGGCTATAATCCGGTGCAGAAGATCCTTTATGGCATGGTTTTCGGCGTGCTGCTGCCGTTGATGCTGCTGACGGGGCTGGCGATCAGCCCCGCTTCGGGCGGCTATGCGCCGTGGCTGGTTGACCTGTTCGGCGGCCGCCAGAGCGCCCGTTCGCTCCACTTCCTCGCCGCATGGGGCATCTGCGGCTTCTTCGCGGTCCACATCGTGCTGGCGCTGAGCGACTGGCGGTTGATCCTTGAGATGATCACCGGCGGCACACGCGATGAGGCGACCCCGCCTGCGTGCGAGCCAGGAATCATCCCTGCCGCCACCGCTGCGGAAGGAGCGCCTGCACATGGTTGAACTGCCGCGCCGTTCGCTGCTTGCCGGCATGGCCGCCCTGGGCGCGTCGGCCTGCGCCAGGATCAATGAAAGCGGGACCAACCAAGGCCTGTTCGAGGCTGCCGAGGATGGGCACCGCATGCTTCATCGTGCGCTCGCCAGCAGGCAGGGGCTGGTCAGGGAATTCCGGCCCGACCAGCGTTCCCCCACCTTCCGCGGCAATGGCTCAGTGACGGTCGCCGATCCCTTCTATCAGGAACAGCTCGCCAAGGGCTTTCCCGATTGGCGGCTGGAGGTGAAGGGCCTGGTCGAAACCCCGCTCGCGCTGACGCTGGACGCGATCAAGGCGCTCCCCCAGCGCACCCAGATCACCCGCCACGACTGCGTCGAAGGCTGGAGCGCGATCGGCGAATGGCAAGGGGTGCAACTGGGCCACCTGCTCGACATGGCCAAGATCAGGAAGGAAGCGCGCTTCATCGTGTTCCGCTGCGCCGATCGCTACAACGGCAGGCCCTATTACGAAAGCATCGACATGGTCGATGCCTATCACCCGCAGACCATCATTGCCCATGCGCTGAACGGCGAAGCGCTGCCCGAAAAGAATGGCGCGCCCTTGCGCGCGCGGATCGAACGGCAACTGGGCTACAAGCACGCCAAATATCTCACCGCCATCGAAGCCGTCACCAGCTTCGCCCACATTGGTGAAGGCGGCGGCGGCTTCTGGGAGGATTTCGCCGGCTACCAATGGTATGCCGGGGTGTGACAATGCCCAGGGCAGATCGCGCGGGCGAGACCGGCCAGCCATCCGCGATCTTGCCTTTGAGCCGGTCAAAATCGCTCTCGGCCAGCCTCGCTTATGGGTCAGCCGGTTCGGTGCGCGCACGTGCCCAGCCGCCCCAAGGGACCCGCACGGCGCGCCTCGTGTTGGGGCGCAGCGCAACCGGAGGACGGATTTGGCCGATGGTGGTCGCCCCACCACTTTTTCGGCCCTCTCGCCGGAAACGCGGCGCAACGATGCATCGAGCACCAGCGCATCCACGCGCTTGGCTTGAGGCGCGAGCGGTACGAGGAATGCATTGACCGCAAGACAGGTGATTGTCGTGATCGCGCCGCCCATGCTCCGGCCTCGTGGTCAATCTCTTGGCCATAACCGGTCAGCGGGCTAAGGCTGTCCCCCAAGAGCATCCTGGAAGGGAGCATTATGAGCAAGCCTCTCCTCGACCGCTTTTTGTCCCGCGCCGTCAAGCGCGGCCGTCTCGGCATCGTCTTTGCCGATGGCAGCGCCAGCACCTATGGCACGCCTGCCGAGGGATTTCCGGAGATCGTGCTGCGCTTCACCGATGCCCGGGTGCCGCGCGACATCCTGCTCGACCCGCGCCTTGGCGCGGCAGAAGCCTTCATGGATGGCCGGTTGCTGATCGAGGAAGGCGACGTGATGGGCCTCGTCAGCCTGCTGCGCGCCAATGCGCCGTGGGACAAGGGCGGCAAACTCGGCCGGCCAAGCCCGCTCAAACGGCTGGTGGGGCGTGCCGGTTTCGCAGCCGAACAGATCAACAACCGCATCGGCGCGAAACGCAATGTCGCGCATCACTATGACATCGGCAATGATTTCTACGCGCTGATGCTGGATGGAGAGCACTGGCAATACTCGTGCGCCTACTGGGCAGATGGCGTGAGCACCCTGGCCGAGGCGCAGGGGGCCAAGCTCGCCCATATCGCGAAGAAGCTGGCGCTCTGCCCCGGGCAGGAGGTGCTCGACATCGGCTGCGGCTGGGGAGGAATGGCGATCCATCTCGCACAGCACCATGACGTGCGCGTCACCGGCATTACCCTTTCGGACGAGCAGGCCGCGCTCGCCCGTGAACGGGTGGCGGCGGCAGGCGTTGCCGACAAGGTCTCGATTGTGCTGGAGGACTACCGCGACACCGCCGCCTCGGGCCGCCGGTTCGACCGGATCGTCTCGGTCGGCATGTTCGAGCACGTCGGGCGCGCGCAGTTCGAGACGTTCTTCGAGGCCTGCGCGCGGATGCTCGCCGATGACGGGGTGATGCTGCTCCACACCATCGGGCGCATGGGCCGGCCCGGCACCACCGATGCCTTCACCCGCAAGTACATATTCCCCGGCGGATACATTCCCGCCCTGTCGGAGACACTGGCGGCGAGCGAAAAATTCCGCTTGATTGCGTCCGATATCGAGACGCTGCGCCTGCACTACGCCAAAACCATCCGCTGCTGGTACGCCAACTGCATCGCCAACCGCGCGGCGATCATTGCCCTGTTCGACGAACGCTTCTTCCGGATGTGGACCTTCTATCTCGCGGGCGCGGCGACGGTGTTCGAGCATGGCGGCATGTGCAATTACCAGATCCAGTACATTCGCAGCCGTCATGCCCTGCCGATCACGCGGGATTACCTGATCGGCACCTGACGCGCGCCTGCTTGACAAGCAGCAGGCTGACTGCAACCGCGCCCTCGCTGTCTTACCTTCAGGAACCGCACCATGGCCCAGCCTCAGAAAGTCGTTCTCGCCTATTCGGGCGGTCTCGATACCAGCGTCATCGCCAAGTGGCTGAGCGTGGAACGCGGGCTGGACGTGGTGACCTTTACCGCCGATCTCGGACAGGGCGAGGAAATCGAACCCGCGCGCGCCAAGGCCCGGGCGATGGGCATCCCCGACGATCACATCTTTATCGAGGACCTGCGCGAGGAATTCGTGCGCGATTTCGTCTTCCCGATGATGCGCGCCAATGCCCGCTATGAAGGCGACTATCTGCTCGGCACCTCGATCGCCCGGCCCCTGATCTCCAAGCGCCTGGTGGAAATCGCGCACCAGACCGGCGCAGACTTCATCGCCCATGGCGCCACCGGCAAGGGCAATGATCAGGTGCGCTTCGAGCTTTCGGCCTATGCGCTCGATCCCGACATCAAGGTGATCGCCCCGTGGCGCGAATGGGAGCTGAACAGTCGCACCGCGCTGATTGCCTGGGCCGAGGCGCACCAGATCCAGGTGCCCAAGGACAAGCGCGGCGACAGCCCGTTCTCGACTGACGCGAACCTGCTGCACACCTCGTCGGAAGGCAAGGTGCTGGAGGATCCGTGGGAGGAGACCCCGGATTACGTTTACAGCCGCACGGTCAATCCCGAGGACGCGCCGGACGTGCCCGAATACATCACGGTGGATTTCGAAAAGGGTGACGGCGTCGCGCTCAACGGCGAGGCGATGAGCCCGGCGATGCTGCTGGCCGCGCTCAACGAGCTTGGCCGCAAGCACGGCATCGGGCGGCTCGATCTGGTCGAGAACCGCTTCGTCGGCATGAAGAGCCGCGGGATGTACGAAACCCCCGGCGGCGAGATCTACGCCCGCGCGCATCGCGGGATCGAGCAGATCACGCTCGATCGCGGCGCGGCGCATCTCAAGGACGAGCTGATGCCCCGCTATGCCGAGCTGATCTACAACGGGTTCTGGTTCAGCCCCGAGCGCGAGATGCTCCAGGCCGCGATCGACCATTCGCAGGACAAGGTGACGGGCACCGTGCGGCTCAAGCTTTACAAGGGGCTGGCGAGCGTGGTGGGCCGCAAATCGCCCTATTCGCTCTATTCTGAAGCCCATGTCACGTTCGAGGATGATGCCGGAGCCTATGACCAGAAAGACGCCGAAGGCTTCATCAGGCTGAACGGCCTGCGCCTGCGCTTGCTCTCGCGCCGCAACAGGGATGCCTGATGGCCGCGCGCGGGTTGAGAATACCGAGTCGCCGTGCGCGCTGCGGCGGTATCGGAGGGTGCATGTGACAGAGCCAAGGCGGTTTCGCCCGGTCAGGACAGCCGCTTTGCGACAAATGCGATGAGCCGTTGAGTTATCCACTCACGTCCACAGCCTAAACTGTTGGAAGTGGAAAAGTCGGCCGCTGGAATGTTGCCAGAAGGTCGGTTGAGGCGCACCTTCAGCTTGTCGTAGGGACACAGAGCAACCGTAACGGGTAGCCTTAACGGCTTGAAGTTAGCGGGGTTTTGATCCCTAAGATGGCGGTGGTATCTGTCCACGCACCGGTTGAGAGAGGACATGCAAGAGGCCTCGGCCAAAGGCAAGTCAGCTTGTTTGAGACCGGCGCGACGCGATATCACCGGACAGGCCGGGAACCTGGCCGAAACGGGTGATGGTGAAGGACGCAAGTCCCCAAGCCGCCGCAAGCCCAGATCGGTAAAGGGACACGGTCTCGGCCAAGCGACTGGGCAAGGCAGCGAACATCGATGGCTTCGGGCTTCGATCGGGCGCAGCAGGACAGCCGCAAAAGCCGGATGCCGGCGCGAGCGCCGGTGACAAATCTCCCGCTGGCCAGCCCCAGGGCAAGGCGGCGAGAGGCTGGACATCGGGCGCCAAGCATGCCCTGGCGCAAAAGATGCGGAAGGTTCGCCGGACGCATCATGAGCAAGGGGTGTCCACGCGCTGGTGAGAGTGGGGTCGGCAGCAATGCCGGCCCCATTTGCATTGCGCTTCCCGCTGCCAGCCACCCCTCGCCCATCCGTCCGCGACTGCGAGTCGCCGCGCGCAGAACCTCGCTCCCGCCGCCGTCCGCGCGGGCGCTTTGCCGCATATTGCGGGCGGTTCAGCGCCGGAATGCCCTCTGCCGACGACAAGGCGTTGCGCCGGTTTGCCTTTTTCAAGCCTTGCAACCAAGGAGGCCGACATGCGGACGGGACA
>JBKBOH010000003.1:0-111198 GCA_046294975.1 Erythrobacter sp.
GGACCGGTGCCAGAACGGGCGCCGGGGCTGCGGCTGCGGCTGCGGCTGCGGCTGCGGCTGCGGGCGCTGGATCGGCGGGCGGGCCAAAGGTCGCAAGGCCTGGGCGCGCGGCGGGCGCGGGCGCCGATGCGGGCGCGGCAACCGGAACGGGGGCCGAGGCAGGCGCAGCAGCGGGCGCTTGTGCGGGCGCTTCGGCCACGCGCGCCGCAGCCGCAGCGGAAGTTGGTGCCGGTGCCGGTGTTGCCGGCTCAGGCCGACCAAGCGGCGCACCTGAGGGTTCGAGCCGCCGGTCCGCCTGCCCTTCGCTCGCCAGCCGTGCCAGTCGCGGATCGTCGCGCCCGATATCGGCCGCGCGCGGGAAAATCCCCAGGTTCGCCGCTGCCGCCTGCTGCGACGGGGTGAGCCGCGGCATATAGGCAAGATAGGGGATGATCCGGCTGGACAGATCGCGCGGCATCACCTGCTCGGCAATCGCCGCCGCACGCGCCTGATCGCCAAGGATTGCCAGCCCGAACGCACGCGCGCGGAAGGCCGCCATGTCACGCTTGTCGAGCAGCGGGCGCAGCGCATCCTCGAAGCGCGCGCGGTTGCCGGAGATGGCAAAGCTGATCGCCTGCCGCCGCCGCGTCTCGTCATTGCCGGGATCGAGATCAAGCGCCTCGGCATAGGCCGCCTGCGCCGCGATCTGATCACCCACCAGATCGAAGGCCAACGCCTGATCGGGCAGCACCTCGCGCGCGGGAACACCGGCTGCGCGGGCGCGATCGAATTGCGGAATCGCCTCGCCCGGCCGGCCCGAACGCAGATAGACCGTACCCAGCCCGAGCGCGACGCGCGGATGGTTGGGATCAATATCCGCCGCGCGCCCAAAGAACCCGATCGCCGCTTCGACATCGTCGATGCCCATCGCCGCGGTTCCCGCCTCGATCAGGGCATCGAGGTCGCGCGGGGCCTTGGCCAAGGCCACCAATGCGCGGTTGAGGCGCTGGACCTCCTCGCTCGGCAGCGGCTGCACCACCGCGCGCGAGACCACATCCTGCGCCGCCAGCGGCACGCAAGCGGCGAAAAGCGGCAGCGCTAGACTGAACGAGACGGGCTTCACCCAAGCCGACCTAACGCGGAAATGCGGGCTGGCCAGTGCAACAGCCGCACCGGCGCGGCGAACGGCACCGCCAGTACGCCAAGCTGCCAGCAGCCCAGACGCTCGCCAGCATGCCTACTGGTTGCGGTTGCGATCGATAAAGCGCGGAATGACGAGCGCGGGGCCGTCTTCGCCTTCCTCATCGTCCTCCTCCTCGCCGCGAGCGGTGCTGCGCGAGAGATTGGCCATGCGTTCGAACAGCGTGCTGCCGCTGGGGGCACCGCCTTCGCCGCTGCCTTCGCCGAGCAGGCCGCGGCGGCGACCACCACCCAGCCGGGCGGTGACGGGGCGATCCTGGGCGGCGAGCCGGTCAGCACTCGCCAGCAGATCGTCTTGCGCGGCGGCGGGAGACGGCGCGGCCGGCGCGTAATCTTCCGCGTAATCGGCATACTCGCCGGTAAGGTCCAGCGTATCCCCGGCATCACCCTCGCTGCCCGGAAAATCCCCCTCAGCCCCGCGCAGTCCGGCGAGCGGGTCGATGATCTCGTCGACATCGTCTTCGTAATCATCGCCCATCTCGTCCCCGGCCTGCATCCCGGTCAGATCAAACGGCGCTGCACCGTCGTAATCATCTTCCTCGCCGGCCGCGTCCTCCCCCCCGGTTGTGGGGAAGTCGGGCGGCGTCAGGGTGAAGGGCGCCGCAGCCCCGGACGCCGCGACCGTCGCAGCCGGCGGGATTGGGCCAGCCGCCGACGTCTCAGCCGGATATTCGACCAACCCCTCGTCCTCGGACAGTTCGAGCACCGGGCGCTTGGGTGCGCGCGAGGCACCGAGCGCGACCGGCTGGGATCGCTCGATCGGGCCGCTCGCGCCCTGCTCGATCCCGGTGGCGACCACCGAGACGCGGATCTTGCCCTTGAGATCGGGATTGAACGCCGAACCCCAGATGATGTTGGCATCCTCGTCCACCAGTTCGCGGATGTGATTGGCCGCTTCGTCGACTTCGAGCAGACGCATGTCCTCGCCGCCGATGATCGAGATGATCACGCCCTTGGCGCCGGCCATGCTGACCCCGTCGAGCAGCGGGTTGGCAATCGCCTGTTCGGCGGCTTGGAGCGCGCGGTTCTCGCCCTCGCCCTCGCCGGTGCCCATCATCGCCTTGCCCATCTCGCTCATCACCGAACGCACGTCGGCAAAGTCGAGGTTGATGAGGCCCGGCATCACCATCAGGTCGGTGATCGAGCGCACGCCCTGCTGGAGCACTTCATCGGCGAGCTGGAAGGCCTCCTTGAAGGTGGTTTCCGCCTTGGCGACGAGGAACAGGTTCTGGTTGGGGATGACAATCAGGGTATCGACGTGCTTTTGCAGCTCCTCGATGCCCGCTTCGGCAGCCCGCATCCGGCGGGTGCCTTCAAACAGGAACGGCTTGGTGACCACGCCCACCGTCAGCACGCCCATGCGGCGCGCGGCCTCGGCAATCACCGGCGCCGCGCCGGTGCCGGTGCCCCCGCCCATCCCGGCGGCGATGAAGCACATGTTGACGCCTTCGAGCGCCTTTTCGATTTCGGCCACGGTTTCCTCGGCCGCCGCCTTGCCCACTTCGGGCCGCGCGCCTGCGCCAAGGCCGCCGGTGATAGCGGGGCCAAGCTGGATGCGCTTTTCCGCCGGCGAGGTGCTGAGCGCCTGCGCGTCGGTGTTGGCGACGATGAACTCCACCCCCTCGATCTCGGCCGCGATCATGTTGGCAATGGCGTTGCCGCCCGCCCCGCCGATGCCAATGACGGTAATGCGCGGACGCAGATCATCCGTGGCGGCAGGTCCGATATTGATGCTCATCAGCTTGTCCTCCAACGCGGAATGCGGGATTTTGACCCTTTTGCCGCGGCCTTATTGCCTGTGTGACATAAACATGATTGACATTTTATAGCGAGACGACCCTTATCCACAGCGCTCGGGCGCCAAGCGTGTTTCAATAATTCTCCCTCAGCGCCCGCACCAGTCGCATCAGGGCCTCGATCCACCCGCTCTGGCGCGCCACGCCGCGATAGGCCGCCGCGCGCGGTGTGCCCATGGCGCGGATGTCGAGCGGATCCTCGGCGGCGTAAAGGCACAGGCCCGCGAGCGTCGCAAAACCGGGCGCGTGATGCGCCTCGGGCATCCCGACCAGCTGCGGCGGGCGGCCCAACCGCACCGGCTGGCCCAGCGCACCCTGCATGAAATCGGCCATCCCGGCAAGCTCCGCGCCGCCGCCGGTAAGCACCACCTGACCCGCGCTGCGCCCAAAAAATCCCATTTCCTTCAAGGCTTTGCTAATTTCCCCGGCCAGCACCGCCAGCTGCTGCGTCACCACCGAAACCAGTTCGGCGCGCACGATCCGGTTCTTGTCGTCGGCCCCGCGCGCCAGCGGCCCGCCGGCCACCCCGTCGGGCGCATCATTGGGGCCGTTCACCGGGATCAGCTCGCGGTGATCGGCCGGGCTAGCAATCGCCGATCCCGCGACGCATTTCAGCCGCTCGGCCTGCGAGCGGCGGATGCCGAAGCTGCTGGCGATTGCGTCGGTGATGTCGGCCGAGCCCATCGGCACTGCCTTCAAACCAAGCAGCATCCCGCCGGCAAACACCGCGACGTTGGAGACATCGGCCCCGATCTCGACCAGCGCCACGCCCAGCTCACGCTCCTCCACGGTCAGACAGGCATGGCCCGCGGCAAGCGGCGCGGCCACCACCCCGTCGACCGAAAGGTGCGCGTTCTGCACCGCCTCGGTCAGATTTCGCACCGGCGCGCCATCGGCCAGCATCACGTGGATATCCACCCCCAAGCGCTCGGCATGGAGCCCGCGCGGATTGGCGACCCCGTGCGCGCCGTCAAGCGTGTAATGCGCCGGTTGGGCGTGGAGCACGGTGCGCCCATTGGGTTGGATCATCTCCTGCGCCTGAATCAGCAGCTGCTCGATATCCTCGTCCTCGATCCGCCGCCCGCCGATCTCGATATCGACCGAGACAACAGTGCTGGCCAACCCCGCGCCAGCACAGGCGATCCACACCGAGCGGATCTGGGTGCCGGCGCTCTTTTCGGCCCGCTCCACCGCGTCGCGGATCGCGTGGGCGGCAGCCGCCATGTCGGTGACATAGCCGCGCTTGACCCCGGCGCTGGCGCGGTGGCCGCTGCCCAGCACCTGCAATTCGCCGTTCTCGGTCTCGCCCAGGATCATCGCCGAAATGCGGAATGAGCCGATATTGACCGCGCCGAAGGTGCGGACAAAGCGGCGCTGGGCGGGGGACCTGGACGCCATCAGAGCGCCCCTCCAGCAGTGGCAGCGGCGAGCTTGGCGGCCGGGCCGGCATCATCGGGCAGGCGCAGGTAGAGCCGCGGCGGGGTCCGCATGTCGAAGGCCAGCACCTTGCCGCCGAGCAGGCGGTTCTGGCCGTCGAGCCGGGCGAACCTGATCAGCGCGGTGGCCGCCTCGGTCTCGCCCTCGGGCAAGGCAAGCAACTGGCCGGTCTTGAAGGTCAGGTTCCAGCGGCGGTTGCCGACCCATTCGGCGGCCTCGACCTGCGGCCCAAGCGCCGGAGCGGCGGCGAGCAGGCGTTCCAGCTGTCCGGCCTGCCGGCCCGCGCCCGGCCCGGCGAGCCGCAGCATCCCCTTGGCCTTGGCCGCGGAAATCGTCTCCAGCTCCACCCCGTCAGCATCGATCAGCACCAGCCGATCAGGCTTTTCCAGCACCGCATGGGGCGTGCGCTCGACGATGTCGATGGCCAGCGTGTGCGGCAGCTGGATCGAAACCCGCGCGTCCTTGACCCACGCCAGTTCGGCCGCGAGCCGCGCCCGGATTTCCGCTGGATCGACCTGCGGCATGGGCTGGCCGAGTTGATCGGCGATCAGGGCATAGACCCGGCCTTCGTCCATCCGCCTGGCGCCGGTGACGCGGAAGCCCCTGACTTCAAATCCGGCATCGGCGGCGATTTTCGCCACCTGCGCCTGCGCCAGCGCAGGCACCCCGGCGAGGCTGGCGATGATCAGCGCGAGGCCCGCCGCCCCGCCGATGATGATGGCAAGCCAGATGCGGCTCCACTGTTCCTCGGTGAAGGGCAGCAGGCCCATCAGCCAGTCGAAAAAGCCGCTCGCCGTGCCTGCCGCCTTGCGCGCGGTGAGGCTGCGGCTCTGCGCCCGGGCGGCGCGGCGCACGCCGGTGGTGGTGCTACGCCTGATCTGCTGGGCCATGCGATGCTCCCTGCTTTGCCTGTTTTGCCGCGTGAACCCTGAGCGCCTCGGCCACCAGCAGTTCGACCAGATCGGCATAGGCAATGCCGCAATGGGCGGCCTGTTCGGGCACGAGGCTCAAGGGGGTCATGCCTGGCTGGGTATTGGTTTCGAGCACGAACAGCCCGTCTTCGCCCGCTTCCTCGTCCCAGCGGAAATCGGTGCGGCTGGTGCCGTGGCAGCCGAGCACCTGATGCGCCTTGAGGGCATAGGTCTTGCACAGCGCGGTGATTTGCGGCGGGAGCGGGGCCGGGAAGATGTGCTCGGTGCGCCCGGCGGTGTATTTGTTCTCGTAATCGTAAAAGCCGCTCGCCACCACCAGTTCGGTCACGCCCAGGGCCCGCGGGCCATCGGGGCCATCGAGCACGGCAACGGTAAGCTCGCGGCCCTTGATGAAGGGTTCGGCCAGCAATTCGGCAAATTCCTGCCACGGCCCGCGCGCGTCGGGGCTGATCGGATTGCCGACGTCGCTGTCGTCGGTGACGATGGCAACACCAACGGAGGAACCTTCGTTGACCGGCTTCAAGACATAGGGGCGCGGCAGGGGATCGTGTTCATACAGTTCCTCGCGCGTCACGATCCGCCCGCCCGGCATCGGGATGCCGTGAGGCACCAGCGCCTGCTTGGTGAGCTGCTTGTCGATCGCGATCACCGAGGTGGCGAGGCCCGAATGGGTATAGGCCAGCCCCATCAGATCGAGCATCCCCTGCACGCTCCCGTCCTCGCCGGGCACGCCGTGGAGCGCATTGAACACCACGTCCGGCCGCGCCTCGGCGAGCCTGAGCGCGACATCGCGGCCCATGTCGATGCGGGTCACGCGGTGGCCCTTGCTCTCCAGCGCATCGGCCACGCCCGCGCCGCTTGAGAGCGAAACCGGACGTTCGTTGGCCCAGCCGCCCATCAGGACGGCAACGTGGAGTTTCGGCAGCATTACGGGCGTCCCACTCGCTGGATTTCCCATTCAAGGCTCACGCCGGTGGCGGCATAGACCTTGTCGCGCACCAACTCGCCCAGCCCTTCGATATCGGCGCTGGTGGCGCTGCCGGTGTTGATGAGGAAGTTGGTGTGCTTTTCCGACACCTGCGCGCCGCCGAGCGTAAGGCCGCGGCATCCCGCCCGATCGACCAGTTCCCACGCCTTGTGGCCTTCCGGGTTCTTGAAGGTCGATCCGCCGGTCTTGGTTCGCAAGGGTTGCGAGGCTTCGCGCGCGGCGGCGATGCGATCCATCTCCGCACCGATGGCTGCCGGATCGCCAGCGTGCCCGCGAAACCGTGCCGACACGACAATCGCGCCCTCGGGCAGGGCCGAGTGGCGATAGGAATATTCCAGTTCCGCCGCATCGAGGGTGACAAGGCTGCCATCATGCAGGATCACCGCGCAATCGACCAGCACATCGGCGACCTCGCGCCCGTAAGCCCCGCCGTTCATCCGCACGAAGCCGCCGACCGTGCCGGGGATGCCGCGCAGGAATTCCAGCCCCGCGATGCCGCGATCGCGCGCGGTCGAGGCCACCAGAATACCGCTTGCCCCGCCGCCGCAGGTCAGTTCCAGCGCGCCGCTGTGCTCGACCCCGGCGAAGGCCTTGCCCAGCCGCACCACCACGCCCGGCACCCCGCCATCGCGCACGATCAGGTTCGAGCCGAGCCCCAGCGCCATCACCGGGATTTGCCCGTCGAGCCGTTCGAGGAACAGCCTGAGGTCGTCGCGGTCGGCCGGCTCGAACAGCCAGTCGGCCGGCCCGCCGGTCTTGAACCAGGTGTAGGGCGCGAGCGGCGCCTTGCCGGTCAGCTTGCCGCGGATGCCCTCCAGCGGCACCGGCGCGGACACCGCGCCCGCCACCGCGCAGGTCGGGGCGCGGCCATCGTCGTCGCTGAAGCTGTCGCCGGGCTGGTTCACGCCGCACCCCGCTTGGCCGCAATGGTAGGGGCAAGACCTGCGGCCCACCTGGTGATATCGCCCGCACCGAGGCACACAACCATGTCCCCCGGCGCAATTTCGCCCGCCAGCGCATCGGCCAGCGCCTCGGCCCCGGCAATCTCGCGCGCCGCACGGTGCCCGCGCGCCTTCATCCCGGCCACCAGCGCGGCATGATCGACCCCGGGGATCGGCTCCTCACCCGCCGGATAGACCGGCGCGACATAGGCGATATCGGCCAGATCGAAGCACGACTGGAAGTCGTTCATCAGATCCTTGAGGCGCGAATAGCGGTGCGGCTGCGCCACCGCGATCACCCGGCCTCCGCTCGCCCCGACCGCCTCGCGCGCGGCCGCCAGCACGGCGCGGATTTCGACCGGGTGGTGGGCGTAATCATCGATCACGGTGACATCGCCGCCATCGAGCGCCACGCTGCCGACCTTGGTGAACCGCCGCCGCACCCCGCCGAAACGGGCAAAGCCGGTGCGGATCACCGCATCCGAACAGCCCATCTCGATCGCCACCGCAATCGCCGCGAGCGCGTTCTGCACATTGTGGCGGCCCGGCATCGGCAGGTGCACGCCTTCGATCCGGCGATCCTCCAGCCCGCGCTGGCGCACGATCACATCGAAGGTGTTGCCCCCGTTCTCGCTGCGCACGTTGACGCCGCAGATATCGGCCTGCAGGGAGAAGCCGTAGGTCACCACCTTGCGATCGCGCACCTGCCCGATCACCGCCTGCACCTGCGGGTGATCGACGCACAGCACCGCCGCGCCGTAGAACGGCACGTTGTGGATGAACTCGACAAAGGCCTTCTTCACCCCCTCGAAATCGCCGTAGTGATCGAGGTGTTCAGGATCGATATTGGTCACCACCGCGATGGTGCCGTCCAATCGCAGGAAGCTGCCGTCGCTCTCGTCGGCCTCCACCACCATCCAGTCGCTGTCGCCCAGCCGCGCGTTCGAGCCATATTGCTCGATGATCCCACCGTTGATGACCGTGGGGTCGATCCCGCCCGCATCGAGCAGCGTGGCGATCATGCTGGTGGTCGTGGTCTTGCCGTGGGTGCCGGCCACCGCCACGGTTGACTTCAGGCGCATCAATTCCGCCAGCATCTCGGCGCGGCGCACCACCGGAACACGGGCCTCCAGCGCGGCGACGACTTCGGGGTTGGTGCGGCGCACCGCACTTGAGGTGACGACCACCGCCACGCCCGCGACATTTTCTGCCCGGTGGCCGATATGCACGGTAATCCCGCGCGCGCGCAGCCGCTCGACGCTCTGCCCTTCGGCAATATCGCTGCCCTGCACCTGATAGCCCAGATTGTGCATCACCTCGGCAATGCCCGACATGCCGATCCCGCCGATGCCGACGAAATGGATGATGCCGATATCGGTGCCCACGCCCTTCATTGGTCGGACAGCTCCCTGGCGGCCTTGCCGGTCGCGGGACGCGCTCGGGCCGGGCCTTGCGCGGCGCGCCGGGCGGGCTCGCCCACGCGAATCACGTCCATCAGATCGATCCCGCTCATGCTCTCCACCAGATCGGCAAGGTCCCTCGCCGCATCGGGCCGCCCGCAATTGAAGGCGCAATGCGCGGCGTTGGCGAGGCTCGACGGGTTGATCGCCATCGCCTGGATCTGCTTGGCAAGTTCCTTGGGCTGGAAGGCTTCCTGCCGGATCATCCGCGCGCCGCCGGCCTTCACCATCTCGCGGGTATTGGCCGCCTGGTGATCGTCGGTCGCGATCGGCAGCGGCACGAGGATCGCGGGGCGGCCCACCGCGGTCAGTTCGGCAATGGTCGAAGCGCCCGCGCGGCCGATGAACAGGTGTGCATCGGCGAGGCGTTCGTGCATGTCTTCGAAATAGGTGCCAAGTTCGGCGGGAATGTCATGCTCGGCATAGCGCTTGCGAACCGCCTCCAGATCCTCGGCGCGACATTGCTGGGTCACCTGCAAGCGCTGGCGCAGCGCGGGCGGCAGCATGGCCAGGCCATCGGGCACCACTTCCGACAACACCCGCGCGCCCTGCGATCCGCCGGTGACGAGAATCCGCAGCAGGCTTTCGTCGCTAAAGGCGGGGAAATCCTGATCGCGCAGCGCCAGCACCTCGGCGCGCACCGGATTGCCGGTGAGATGCACCTTGGCAGCGTGCCTGGGGTGGAGCCGGTCGACCTTCTCATACGAGGTTGCGATCGCATCGACCCGCCCCGCCAGCAGCCGGTTGACGCGCCCCAGCACCGCGTTCTGTTCGTGCACCACGCTCGGCAGTCTGGCCGCGATCGCCGCAAGCAGCGCGGGCAGCGCGGGATAGCCGCCAAAGCCGACGATGGCAGACGGGGCGAAGGCCTCGAACAGGCGCAGCGCCATGCGCCGCCCTTCGAGCACCGCGCGCACGCCCGCGGGCCAGCCCAGCGGGTTCTTGCCGAACCGCCCCGCGGGCAGGACATGGGCGGTCAGATAGTCGGGCTTGCCCGGGATATTGGCCCCGCGCGCATCGGTGATCAGCGCCACGTGATGCCCGCGCGCATGCAGCTCCGCCGCGAGCGCAAAGGCCGGGATCAGGTGGCCGCCGGTGCCGCCGGCGGCGAGCACATAATGGCGCGAAGCGCCGCTGCGGGGCTGCTGGGTCATGCGCTCAGGTCCTTGCGTTCGAACAGGTCGCGCAGTCCCCCCGCCTCGCAGGCAAGGAAGGGATTGCGCCGGGTGATCGCCAGCAATAGCCCAAGCGTGAAGCACACCGCCAGTGTCGATGAGCCGCCATAGGAGATCAGCGGCAGCGTCATCCCCTTTGAGGGAAACAGCTTGAGGTTGACGAGGATATTGATGAAGGCCTGCCCGCCGAACTGGGTGACAAGGCCCACGCCCGCCAGCAGCGCGAACAGATTGTCCTCGCCCACCATCCGTATCAGCGCGCGGATCACCAGCGCGGCATAGAGCGCGACAATCAGCCCGCAGGTGGCAAGGCCGAATTCCTCGCCGATGACCGAGAAGATATAGTCGGTATGCGCCTCGGGCAGATTCATCTTGCGTACGCCGAGCCACAGGCCGGTACCGGTCCACCCGCCGGCGGTGATGGTGCGCTGCGCCAGATCGACCTGATCGAAAGCGGTGCCGCCGCCAAGAAAGCTGTCGATGCGGTGACGGGCATTGTCGTAGAACAGGTAGGCGAGCGTCAGCGCCGCGACGCCCGCGCCGATCAGCGCGGCGATGCGCTGCCATGCGACGCCTGCCAGCAACACCAGCACCAGCCAGATCCCGCCGAACAGGATCGCATCGCCAAGGTTGGGCTGGGCCATCAACAGCGCCGCAACCAGCGCCATGAAGCCGGTGACGAAGGCGATCACCGGCAGGCTGGGATCGCGCAGCTTCCAGCTCAGCACCCAGGCGCAGATGATCGCAAAACCGGGCTTGAGGAATTCCGACGGCTGCAAGCTCATGCCGACATTGATCCAGCGCCGCGCGCCGTTCTTTTCCTCGCCGATGATCGGCACCACGAACAGCAGCGCGAGCATGATCGCGCCCACCACAATACCCAGCCGCCGCGCAGAATCGCGCGACAGGAACGACAGGCCCACCATCAGCGACAGCCCCATCAGCTGGAACACGATATGGCGCTTGAAGAACATGAATTCATCGAGCGTGACGCGCGCGGTCGAAAGCTGGTCGGCGCTGGCGGGCGATGCGGCGGCCACCGCCAATACGCCCATGCCCATCAGCGTCACCACCAGGCCAAGCAGCACCTTGTCGATCTCGCGCCACCAGACCCGCAGCCTGTCGCGCCAGCGGCGCTGCACCACCGCGGGAGGCAGGTAGGTGGCCGCGGCTGCGGCGCGCGCGGGATTGGCCGCGCCGTTCATGGCAGGATGCTCCGCCCCTGTGCGCCGGTGCCGCGATCGATATCGCAGCCGGTCATCGCGCCGACCATCTGGCGGAAATGGATGCCGCGCTTTTCGTAATCGCGGAACTGGTCGTAAGAGGCACAGGCGGGCGAGAGCAGCACCACCTCGCCCGGGCGGGCAGCGTCGCGGGCTCGGCGCACCGCCTCGCTGATCAGCTCGCAGCGTTCGGTGCGTACCCCCGCGGCTTCGAGCAGGTTGGCGAAGTTCGGCCCGGCCTCGCCCACGGTATAGGCCACCGCGACATTGCCGAGATGAGCGGCGCAGGCCCCGAGCCCGTCTTCCTTGGGCAGGCCGCCGACGATCCAGTGGATGCGCGCGGCCCCGTCATTGATCGTAGGTTCAGGCGGGAAGGCGGCCAGCGCGGGCGCGGCCGAGGCGGCGTTGGTCGCCTTGCTGTCGTTGATATAGACGACGCCGCCCGCCTCGCACACCCGCTCCATCCGGTGCGGCAGGCCCTGATAGGTCGCCAGGCCCTGCGCGATCTGCGCTTGGCTCAGGCCGAGCTGGCGGCAGATCGCCATGGCCACGGCGGCGTTCTGGGCGTTGTGCGGCCCGGCGAGCGCGGGCGAGCGCCCTTCGGCCAGCCCTGCCGCTGCAAGATCGGCCGATTTCACCCGCACCAGCGGCTTGCCCGCCGTCTCCAGCCCCTCGGCAATCGCGCTGGTCGGCTCGTCCTCGTCGCAGATCACCGCTTGCCCCTGCTCCTGCATCTGGAACAATCGCTCTTTCGCGGCGGCATAGGCGGCAAACCCGGCGTAGCGATCGAGGTGGTCGGGGGTGATGTTGGTCAGCGCGGCAATATCGCAATCGAGCGTGAAGGTGAGATCGATCTGGAAGCTCGACAATTCGAGCACATAGACCCCGCCTTCGGGCAGCGGCTGCTGCGCGAGGATCGGATCGCCGATATTGCCGCCCATCACGCTCGGCACGCCGGCGGATTGCAGGATGTGGTGGGTGAGCGCGGTGGTGGTCGATTTGCCGTTGGTGCCGGTGATGCCGACCACGCGGGTAGCGGGCAGGCTCGGGCGCGCCATCGCAAACAGCTCGATATCGCCGATCACCGGCAGGCCATATTGCCACACGTGCGGGCCGATCGGGTGGCTGTTGAGCGGAACGCCGGGCGACACGACCACGCCGGCAAAGCCGGTAAGATCAAGCTCCAGCGGATCGATCATGCGGCAGCGCCGCTCGAACGGCTCGCGCGCATGGGGTTGACGATCCCAGGCGACCACCTCTGCCCCGCTCGCCAGCAGCGTCTCGGCCGCGGCCGCGCCTGAACGGGCGAGACCGAGCACCGCAAAGCGTTTGCCGGCAAAGACGGGAGAGGTGATCATCCGCACCCCTACCGCAGCTTGAGCGTGGACAGGCCGATCAGCGCCAGCACGATGGCGATGATCCAGAAGCGGATCACGACCTTGCTCTCGCTCCAGCCCAACTGTTCAAAGTGGTGGTGGATCGGGGCCATGCGGAACACCCGCGTGCCGGTGCGCTTGAACCAGAACACCTGCACGATCACGCTCACCGCCTCGAGCACGAACAGCCCGCCGACAATCGCCAGCACCACTTCGTGGTGCGAGGCGACCGCGATCGCGCCGAGCGCGCCGCCCAGCGCGAGACTGCCGGTATCCCCCATGAACACCGCCGCCGGCGGCGCATTGAACCACAGGAACGCCAGCCCCGCCCCCATGATCGCCGCACAGAAGATCGCCAGCTCCCCCGCCCCCGGCACATGCGGAATGCCAAGATAGGCGCTGAAATCGGCGCGCCCGGCAAGATAGGCGATGATCGCGAAGGTGCCGGCAGCGATGATGACGGGCATGATCGCCAGACCATCCAGCCCGTCGGTAAGGTTGACCGCATTGCCCGCGCCCACGATCACGAAGGCGGCAAACACGTAATAGGCCGGCCCCAGCGGGATGCTCACCCCGGTAAGGAAGGGCAGGTAGAGATTGGTGTTGATCTGGCTGACGATGATCCACGCGGCAAGGCCGGCCACCACGAACTCGCCCGCCAACCGCACCCGCGCGGGCACCCCGGCATGGCTGTTCTTTGCCACCTTGTCATAATCATCGAGGAACCCGATGAATCCGAAGCCGATCGTCACCGCCAGACAGGCCCAGACGAAGGGGCTGCCGAGGTTCATCCAGAGCAGCAACGAGCACGTCAGCGCGGTCAGGATCATCAGCCCGCCCATGGTCGGCGTGCCGCGCTTGGCGAGGTGCGACTGCGGCCCGTCCTCGCGGATCGGCTGGCCCTTGCCCTGCCGCACGCGCAAGAGGTTGATGAAGCGCGGACCGATGACGAGGCCGATCAGCAGCGCCGTTATCAGCGTCGCCCCCGCGCGGAAGCTCTGGTAGCGCACCAGGTTGAAGATGCCTTCGAAACCCAGCCATTCGGCAAGCAGATAGAGCATTCCATCGTTCCTTGGCGGCCCTGACACCGGGTGGTGCGGCGGGCCTCAGCCTCCTGCTGCGGTCCCGGCAGGGGCGTTATCGGTAAAATGTGCCACAAGCCGGCCGAGGCCGACCGAGTTTGAACCCTTGACCAGCACCGCATCCCCCGGGGCAAGACCGATTTGCCCCAGCGCCGCGATCGCTTCGGCCGGGGTTTCGCAATGCGCGAAGGCAATCGCCTTGCCAAGCGGAGCGCGGGAGAGTTTCCCCAGTTCCTCGGCCAGCGCGCGCATCTCCTCGCCCACCAGAATCGCATGACTCACACCCGCCTCGGCCAGCGGTTCGGCCAGCTGGCGGTGGAAGGCATCGCCAAAATCGCCCAGTTCCTTCATGCTGCCCAGCACCGCCAACCGGCGCGCAGCGGGGGTGGCACCCAGCGCCTTGAGGGTTGCCCGCATCGAGGCGGGGTTGGCGTTGTAGCTCTCGTCGATCAGCAGCGCCGTGCCGCCCGCAACCGCGATGGTGTGGCGCGCGCCGCGCCCCTTCAATCCGCCCATTTCGGCCAGTGCCAGGCCCGCCGCGGCAAGATTGCCGCCCGCCGCACGCACCGCGGCCATCACCCCCAGCGAATTGGCAATCCAGTGCTCGCCCGGCGCGGCCACATGGTAGCAGATCCGCCGGTCACCCAGATCGGCGGTCACCAGCGCGCCGCCACCGGCAGCCGGGATCGCGTCGAGCAGCCGCACATCGGCTCCGGCGCTGCGCCCGAAGGTGACGACCTGCGCGCCGCGATCGCGGGCATGGCCGAGCATGCGCCCAGCCCATTCGCTGTCGGCCGGAATGATCGCGGTGCCGCCGGGCACGAGACCGGTGAAGATCTGCGCCTTTTCGTCGGCGATCGCCTCAAGGCTGCCGAGGTTCTCGATATGCGCGGGCGCGATGGTGGTGATCAACGCCACATGGGGCCGGACATGATCGGCCAGCGGCGCGATTTCGCCCGCGTGGTTCATGCCCATCTCGAACACGCCGAACCTGGCGCGGGCGGGCAGACGCGCAAGGCTCAGCGGCACGCCGACATGGTTGTTATAGGAGCGCACCGAACGATGCGCCGCGCCGCGGCTGGCACGATCGAGGCAGGCGAAGATCGCCTCCTTCATCCCGGTCTTGCCGACCGAGCCGGTAATGCCGATCCGCACCGCCTGGGAACGCTCCCGCGCAAAATGGGCGAGGTCGCGGAGCGCCTTGTTGGTGTCCCCGACCAGCACGTGGGGGTAATCGACCGGACGATCGACAATCGCGGCAACAGCGCCCTTTTCGAAAGCCTGGGGGATGAACTTGTGACCATCCATCGTCTCGCCCTTGAGCGCCACGAACAGGTCGCCCGATTTCACATCACGCGAGTCCATTTCGACGCCCGAAGCCTCGAAATCATGGCTGGCGACACCGCCGGTGGCCGCGACGATCTCGGCCGAGGACCATAGCGCCAGCGGCAGCGCATCACGCGCGACCACAGGCCAGTCGTGCAACAGGGGGTGAGCAAGCGGCACGTTCATCAGCATTGACCTCCCGCACATTCGCGCGCGACTTCGACATCGTCGAAAGCTTCGATCCGCATGGCGTCTCCAAACCCAAAAATCTGCCCCTGTTCGTGGCCCTTGCCCGCGATCAGCACAATGTCGCGCGCACCCGCTTCCGCGATGGCGGCAGCGATGGCTGCGCGGCGATCGCCGATTTCGCGCAGGCCTGCGCCGCCCGCCATGATCGCGGCGCGGATCGCGGCCGGGTCTTCGCTGCGCGGATTGTCGTCGGTGACGATGGCAAGATCCGCCGCGCGCACGGCGACTGCGCCCATTGCGGGGCGCTTGCCGATATCGCGATCCCCGCCCGCGCCAAACACCACGATCAGCCGACCGCCTTCGGCCACGTGCGGGCGCAGCGCGGCAATCGCGGCCTCGAGCGCGTCGGGGGTATGGGCATAATCGACATAGGCCGGAGCGCCCGCGGCATTGATCGCCGCGCGCTCCAGCCGCCCGCGCACCGGCTGCAAGCGCGAAAGGGCATCGAACACCGCGCCTGCGCCCATCCCCGTCGCCATCGCCAGCGCGGCCGCGACCAGCGCGTTGGCGGCCTGATAGGCGCCGATCAGCGGGAGATTGACCTTGCGGGTCTCGCCTTCATATTCGATGTGAAGAAGCTGGCCCAACTGCCTGGGTTCGCGCGAAACCAGCCGGAGGAAATCTCCGCCCTCGCCGACCGTGCGCACGTCCAGCCCGCGTGCGCGCGCCGCGGCAATCGCCCTGGCGGTCCATGGCGATCCGTCGCCGGCATCATGGATCACCGCCGGGCTGCCGGGCGCGACCACTTCGGCAAACAGCCGCATCTTCGCCGCGAAATAGGCTTCCATCGTGCCGTGATAGTCGAGATGATCGCGGCTGAAATTGGTGAAGGCGCTGGCCGAGACGGTCAGCCCTTCGTTGCGATACTGGTCAAGCCCGTGGCTAGATGCCTCGTAGGCGACGTGCGTCACGCCCTCGCGCGCAAGGCCTGCCATATTGGCAAGGAAGGTGACGATGTCGGGCGTGGTCAGGCCGGTCGAGACCGAACCGTCGGGCGTCGTCACGCCGAGCGTACCGATGCTCGCCGCGCGCTCGCCGCCCATGCGCCAGATCTGGCGGGTCATCTCCACGCAAGAGGTCTTGCCGTTGGTGCCGGTCACCGCCACGATGGTGGGTGGCACAGGAGAAAAAAAGCCCGCAGCGAGGCGCGCAAAGGCGCGTCGGGCGTTGACGTCGGCGATGTGGATCGCACCTTCGACGCGGGCTTCGGGGCGAGCGACGACTGCCACCGCCCCCGCCGCGATTGCTGCGGGGATGAAATCCTCGCCGTTGAACCTGGCACCGGCAAAGGCGCCGAACACGGTGCCCGGCGCAACCTTGCGGTGATCGATGGCAAAGCCGGTTATCGCTGCATCGGCTCCTGCGGGAACCGGAAGTCCGGCGCGTTCGAGCAGATCATTGAGCCGCATCAGTGCCCGTCCACGAGATAGGCGAGATCGGAAATATCGACATCGCGGCGTTCGTCGGGTTGCACCCCCAGCATCGGGCCGATGCGCGGCACCAGCCGGCCCACGATCGGCGCGGTGGTGTAAGCGGCGGTGCGCTGGAAGCTTGAGGCAAGCGTGCCCTTGGGCTCATCGATCACCACCACCACCACATAGCGCGGCGCATCCATCGGGAAGGCGGCGGCAAAGGAGGATACCACCTTGGTCTTGTTGTAACCGCCCACTCCCGCCTTTTCCGCCGAGCCGGTCTTGCCGCCGACCCGGTAGCCCGGCGCATCGGCATTGCGGCCGGTGCCGTAGAGCGAGATCATCCGCAGCATCTGGCGCATCCGCGAGGAGGTGGATTGCTTGAACACCCGCCGCCCGCGCGGGACATCAGCCGGGGCAAGCTTCATCAGCGTGGCCGGACGCCAGATCCCGCCATTGACCATCGCCGCGTAAGCGCTGGCAAGATGCAGCGGAGTGACCGAAAGGCCGTGACCAAAGCCCACCGTCATGTTGGTTACGCGGCTCCACTTGCCCTTGGGCCAGATCGGCTGGCCGCGCGCGGGCAGTTCGATGAAGGGGCGGCGGTCCATCCCCAGATCCAGCATCGCGCGGCGCAAGCGTTCCGGGCCGAGTGCATCGGCCACCCGCGCAGTGACGGTGTTCGACGAATGCACCAGCGCCTGCGGAACATTGAGGCTCGCGCCCATCGGGTGCGGATCCTTGATCGTCCGACGGCCGACCGGCACCGGTACGGCGCTCCACGGCCGGCCGAGATCGCGCACCACGCCGGCATCCATCGCGGCCGCCACGGTCAACGGCTTGAAGGTCGACCCCAGCTCGTAAACCCCGTTGGTGACGCGGTTGAAGACGTTCTTCGCCCCGCTCGCCCCCGCCACGTTCGGATCGAATTCGGGCAGGCTCGCCATCGCCATCACCTCGCCGGTATCGGCATCGAGCACGATGCCCGCCGCGCCAAGCGCGTTGGTGGCCAGCATCCCGCGACGCAGTTCATCCTCTAGCGCACCCTGCACCCGCACGTCGAGCGACAAGGCCACCGGCTGGCCGCGCAGATCGGGATCGGACAAGCGCTTGTCGAGCACCTGCTCCATCCCGACCTTGCCACCCTCGCCCTCGACCACATAGCCCAGCACATGCGCCGCAAGCGTGCCCTGCGGGTAATAGCGATCGGTCTCGCGCGGGATTTCGAGCGCGACTTCGCCGAGCGCGAAAACCTCGTTGGCCTCCTCTGGCAGAATGCGGCGGCGCAGATAGCCCGCCCGGCCCGAGGCAAGGCGGCGGGCCATGCGCGCCTCGTCAATATCGGGAAAGATCGCCTTCAAGGCGCGCGCCACTTCGGCGGGCGTACGCACCAGCGGCGAGCCCGCATCGCCCATCGCCTTGGGATCGAACCACAGGGCATAGGCGGGAAAGGCGCGCGCCAGCGGCACGCCGTTGCGATCGGTAATCTCGCCGCGCGGGGGCAGCAGCGCATCTTCGAGACTGGTGCGCGCAGGCCCCTGTCCGGCGTAAGCGAGCGAGGCGATCCGCACCAGCGCGATCAGCGCCACCAGCGCAAAGCCGCCCACCACCCACAGCACCCGGAACCGCGCGGTCCACAGCAGCTGCGCGCGCAGGTTGCCGCGCTGGACGCGCCCGGCGGGGATGGTGGGGATAGCTACCGCAGCAGCCATCGCGCTCATTCGCCCAGCCCCTTGCCGCCGGCGGCCCTGGCGCTCACGGTCTGGGCCTGGGCGGGACGGATCGGCGAGGCTTCGATCAGGAAATCGCCGAAGGCCTCGGTGAACACCTGCCCGGCATCCTTCTCGCTCGCCGCCGAAGCGAGCGTGACCTTCGCGCCCGAAACCGGCGAGCGCATCGGCGCCGCTTCAGCCTGCACGCTGTCGCCATCGCTGTCGCTGCGGGCGAGCATGATCGGCGCGGGCGCATCGCGGCCGCGCCGCTGGCCGAGGCTCGCCAGCTCGCGCTCGCTGTCAAGGAACTGGTCGGCGCGCGGCGCCTGGTAACCGAACTCGACCGCGTTCCACGCGGCCAGCTGGCGCTGGCTGGCGCGGGTTTCGAATTCGGTTTCCAGCAGCAGCGTCTCGTGCTTCAATGACAGGATCTCGCGCTCGGCGAGCAGCACTTCGCTTCGCACCGCATGAACCTTGAAACCGAGGATGATCACGGCTGCGGCGCACATCGTCAGCACCGCCATCCACCCCAGCGAACGCGCCTGAATGCCGGTCATCATGCAGCGATGCTCCTTGCAGGGGCGCCGGTGCGGATCGCATGGCGCAGGGTGGACGAACGGGCGCGGGGGTTGCGCGCGATTTCCGCCTCAGAGGGGCGGATTGCTTTGGAAACGCGGGAAAAGGTCGGCGCAGGCCCAAGAATTTCTCCCGGCAGATGACGCGAGACCGCACGGCCCGCACCGCTCGCGGCCTTGAGGAAGTGCTTGACGATGCGGTCTTCAAGGCTGTGGAAGCTGACCACCGCCAGCACCCCGCCCTGCCTGAGCAGCGCCTCGGCAGCGGCAAGGCCGGCTTCGAGCTCGCCCAGCTCGTCGTTCACATGGATACGCACCGCCTGGAAGCTACGGGTGGCAGGGTCTTTCTTGTCGTGCGGCTTGTGCCCCAGCGCGCGGCGCACCACGCGGGCAAGTTCACCGGTGGTCGCCAGCGGGCGCGCGGCCACGATCGCGCGCGCGACGCGGCGCGACTGACGCTCCTCGCCATAGCGGTAGAGCACGTTGGCAATCGTTTCTTCCTCGGCGGTGTTGAGGAAATCGGCGGCGCTTTCACCCTGCTGACTCATACGCATGTCGAGCGGGCCGTCATGCATGAAGGCAAAGCCCCGCTCCTGCCGGTCGAGCTGCATCGAGGACACGCCGATATCCATCACCACCGCATCGACCTGGGTGATGCCGATCGCGGCCAGCTGGTCGCGCATCTGCGAAAAGCGCGCCGGGTGCAGCACCAGGCGCCCTTGGTAACGCGCCACCAGCGCGGCGCCTGCGGCAATCGCATCGGGATCGCGGTCAAAGGCATGGACGTTTGCGCCCGCTTCAAGCAGCGCGGTGGTGTAGCCGCCCGCCCCGAAGGTCGCATCGACGATGGTCATGTCAGGGCGCGGGGCAATCGCGGCGATCACCTCGTCGAGCAGCACGGGAATGTGGGGCAGGCTCTGGCTCATGCCGCCTTCCTCGCCGCCGCCATCAGCTTTTCGCAGGCCGCCTGCGCGCCCTTCCATTCGGGGCCCATGCGCTTCAGTTCGTCGGGCGCCCAGACGAAGAAGAAATCGCCCGCTGCCTGGAAAAAGAGCCCGTCACCGACCTTGCCGAGCTCGCGCAGATGCTCGGGCATGACGAAGCGGCCGGAATCGTCGAAGGGCAGCTGCGAGAAGCCGAACAGCTGCGCGGCACGCACGTCGCGGTCGAAGGAAAGATCGCCGCGGGCGATGGCGCGATCTTCCTCACGATCAAGCTGGGCGTTGAGCTGCTCGATGCGCGAAAGCCCGAAGCCGATCAGGCAGTCGAACTTGCCATGCGCGCCCAGGCACAAGGTGCGGTTGCCGCCGGAGCTTTCCTTGACCGCCTTGCGGAAGTCGGGAGGCAGGACAAAGCGGCCCTTGTCGCCCACCGGCGAGAAGGCCTGTCCGCTGTATCCTCCAAAGGCTGGCACGCCCCCGATCCCCTCTCGCCCCGCTTTGCGACACGCCTTCCCCGCACCCGCCCGCGCGCAAGCACAGGCGGCGCCCCGATCGCTGTGACCGGGCACGAGTCAAACCGGCATGTCTGATGGACCTTGTTCATATGGAAGAAGGCGCGGGGATGGAAGGGATTTTTGCGGGAAATTACGGGAAAATTCGATAAATATCGGTTTTATCTTTGATTCATGACTTTGAAGGCAAGCAAACCGAACCCCGAAGCACCCGCAAAATCGCTGTTTTCGGGGGTGAAATCCCGGCTTTCCCGCATTTTCCCGGAAGATCCAGGGCGGCAGGCCCCGCCTGTCCCGCAATTTCCCGCAGGGCTGTCAGTCAAGCCCCGCCGCAAGCAGCGCCAGCAGCGCCGCGCCCTCCTCGCCCGCGAGGTCGCAATGCTCGAACAGTGCGGCATCCGCGATCAGGGTCACCCGCCCCCTGCCGAGCGTGCAGCGCGCGATCGCGCCCTCACCCTGCACCACGCACCGGGCCGCTTGCGGATCGGTGATTGCGATCCGCCCCGCCAGCGCCAGCGGCAGCGTGCCCTCGCCCAGCGGCACCTGCTTCACGACCGGCGCCTGCGCCGCGTCGAAGCTGACCGTCATTCCCCAGCGCGCCACCACCGGCGGGATCAGCGCGCTGTCGACCGGGCGGCGCGGATCGCCGAGCGGGGCGGCATATTCGCCGGTCAGCATCGGATCGAGCACCAGCAGCAACCGCCCGCCGCGCTGCACCCAGGCGTCGAGCGCGACATTGTCGGCTGGCGCGAGCCCGCGCGGCTGGATCACCGCCAGCCGCGCAAGCCCCGCGAGCGGATCGGTGTCAGGCGCATCCGCGCCCATGGCGGGAACCGGCGCGAGCGTATCGAGCGGCACCAATTCGAAGCGTGTCTCGATCAGGCGGCGCTGCCACGGCGGCGCAGCCCGCCCCGCGGCGATCGCGGCAAGGTCCGCATTCTCGGGCCAATAGAGCGGCAGGCTGGTCATCAACCCCAGCGGGGGGCGTTCCTGCGGCGAGGCGGAAAGTGGCGCCGTGGCAGCCGGCGCGCTATCGCATCCCCCCAGCCCCAGCGCCGCCAGCGCACCCGCCAGCACCGGCAACAGGCGGCGGCTATTGCCCCTGTTGGCCATCGCCCGGTGTCGCAGGCGCGGGGGGCACGGCGAGCGGGGCAGCCGCCGAAGGACTCGGCTCGGCGGCGATATCCGGCACCACCCCGGCATCGGCCAGCGGATTGGCCCGGCTCGGCGTTGCGCTCGGCTCGGTGGTGGGAGCAGCATCGGGGACGGCCGCTTCCTCGGTCACGTCGGCCTGGCTGCCGATGATGCTCGCCAGCCCCACCAGCAGCACCATTGCGGCAAGCCCGAACAGGCCGATCTGCAAGCGCTGGATCGCTTCCTGACCCGCCTCGCTCGGCGGTGGCTCCTGCGCGGCGGCGCTGGCCGAAGGGTCGCGGCGCTCGGCCGAAAACCGGCTGCGCTGGGCCATCGTGCGAAACCGGACGAGCAGCGACATGCGCGCTATGCCCCGCCTTCGTGCGGCTGCGCCAGCCAGTCGAACACCGGCAGGCCTTTGGCCGCGAGCCATTCGGCGTTGTAGAGCGTCGAGAGGTAGCGGAAGCCCGTGTCGCACAGGATGGTGACGACCTGCGGATTGCGGCGGCCTTCCGCGACCAGCTCCTTGCCCAAGGCCACTGCCCCCGCGACATTGATGCCCGAACTCAGGCCGAGGCACAGCCCCTCCTCGCGCAGCAGCCGCCCGACCCACACAAGGCCTTCCTCGTCGCTGATGCGGTATTGCGTGTCGATCACCGCGCCTTCGAGATTGGCGGTGATGCGTCCCTGCCCGATCCCTTCCGCCACCGAGGAACCTTCGGCGCGCAGCTCGCCATGGGCATAGTAGTTGTAGAGCGCCGCGCCGTGCGGATCGGTGAGCGCGATGCGGATATTCTCGTCGAACGCCTTGAGGCCCAGGCCCACGCCCGCGATCGTCCCGCCGGTGCCCGCCGCGCAGGTGAAGCCATCGACCCGGCCGCCCAGCTGCTCCCAGATTTCGGGCGCCGTGCCCTCGATATGCGCGCGGCGGTTGGCGATGTTGTCGAACTGGTTGGCCCACACCGCGCCGGGCGTTTCCTCGGCCAGCCGGCGCGAGGTGTGGACGAAGTGGCCGGCATCGGCAAACTTGGTCGGCGGCACCAGCACCAGCTGCGCGCCCAGCGCGCGCAGGGTGTCCATCTTCTCCCGCGACTGGTTGTCAGGCATGACGATAATCGTCTTGTAGCCGCGCGCATTGGCCACCAGCGCGATGCCGATACCAGTGTTGCCCGCCGTGCCTTCGACCACCGTGCCGCCGGGCTTGAGCGCACCGCTCGCCTCGGCATCGCGGATGATCCACAAGGCCGCACGGTCTTTCACCGAGGAACCGGGGTTGGCGAATTCGCACTTGCCGTAAATGTCGCAGCCTGCCGCTGCACTGGGGCCGGCAAGGCGCACCATCGGCGTATTGCCGATCAGGGCGAGCGTATCGCCAAAGGGGCGGGTGATGTTCATGCGCGCAATTCTAGGACCACCCCCGCCCGGGCGCAAACAGGTTTAATCTTCCGGCGCGATGGTGACGTGCAGGCCATCAAGATCGGCGGTGAAGGGAATCTGGCACGCCAGGCGGCTGGTGGCCACGCGGTGATCGGAGGATTCGAGCAGGTCGTCCTCGTCCTCGCTGATCTTCGGCAGCTTGTTGGCAAAGGCCGGATCGACATGCACGTGGCAGGTCGCGCAAGAACAGCATCCGCCGCACAGCGCCAGCAGTTCGTCAAAGCCGTTGTCGCGGATCGCTTCCATCACCGTCAGCCCGTCATCGACGGTGATTTCGCTGGTTTCGCCGGCGCGATTGGTGACGACCAGTCTGGGCATGGGTACGGCTTCCTTTTCGGCTGTTGCGCGCAAGACTGCGCGCTGGGAGAGTGATCGAGGCGCTGCTAAGGCAGTCTGGAGGCCAAGGCAAGATAAGGAAAGTGGCAGTGGGACTGACGGGCGAAAGATTGCGGGCCGATCTCGATGCCCTTGGTCAGCGCGAACCGCGGCTGGCGGCTGCGCTGGCGCGGATCGGCTATCCCCAGCCGCGCATCCGCGAGCGCGGCTTCAAAACCTTGCTACGCACCATAGTCGGCCAGCAGGTCTCGGTCGCGGCGGCGGACTCGATGTGGCGCCGGCTGGAGGAGGAGCTGGGTGCGGATTTCACCCCCGCCTGCCTGCTCGAACGCGATTTCGATGCCTTGCGCGCCTGCGGCCTTTCGCGCCAGAAGCAGGGCTATGCCCGCTCGCTGTGCGAACTGGTCGCGGCGGGCGCGCTCGATTTCGAGGCGCTGCCCGCCGATGACGAGGAAGCGATCGCGCTACTCACCCGGATCAAGGGCATCGGGCGCTGGTCGGCCGAGATCTACCTGCTGTTTGCCGAAGGCCGCCCCGATATCTGGCCGGCGGGTGATCTTGCCGTGCAGGAGGGGGTGAAACGGCTGCTCGATCTGCCCGAACGCCCGGCGGAAAAGGCCACCCGCCAGCTGGCCGAAGACTGGTCCCCCCGGCGCGGCAGCATGGCGATCTTCACCTGGCACTTCTACGCCAACCCGGCGCTGTGAACGCGGGGTCGTGGGGTTCGCTGCTGACAAGCGTGCCTGAGCGCTCTAAGCAGGCTGCAGACAGCAATCGGCAGAGGAACCATCATGGCAGGACGGCGCAGCATCTTCATCACCGGCGGGGCATCGGGCATTGGCCGTGCGGTGGCCCGCCACTTTGGCGCGCGCGGCTGGTTCATCGGGATTGCCGATATCAATGTCGCCGGCATGGAAGACACGCTCGGCCTGATCGAGGGCGGGTTCAAATACATGCACCGGCTCGACGTGCGCGACCGGGCAGCGTGGGACGAGGCGCTGGCCGCGTTCCACACCGCCGCGGGCGCGCGGATCGACGTGGTGGTCAACAATGCCGGGATCGGGACCGGGGGCGCGCTGGCGGAGCTTTCCAAGGACGAGATCGACGCCTGTCTCGACATCAATCTGCGCGGGGTGCTTTACGGCGCGCAGGCGGCCTATCCCTACCTCAAGGCCAGCGCGCCGGGTTCTGCGCTGGTCAACATCGCCAGCGCGGCGGGCCTGACCGGCGGCAGCGGGATGAGCGTCTATTCCGCCACCAAGTTCGGGGTGCGCGGGGTCGCGGAAAGCCTCGATGCCGAATGGGCGCCGGACGGGATCAAGGTCTCCTCGATCTGCCCAAGTTTCATCGACACTCCGCTGCTGGATGGCACCGGCAACCGCAACAGCAACGAGAACATCCGCACCCGGGTGACGGCGGCGGGGCTGGAAATCACCCCGGTCGAGCAAGTCGCCGAAGCGGTGTGGAACGCGGTGCACGGCGAGGACCTGCACTATCTGGTCGGCAAGACCGCGCGCCGGCTCGCCTTTGCCAAGCGCTGGATGCCGGGCAAGGTCAGGAAGCAGCAGCGCGCCGCCGGGCGGCAGGGGTTGCTGGGCAGGTGATGGTGGTGCTGCCGGTGTCGGTCAGCGCCGGAACGCTCGCGCCAGCGAGTGCAAGGCCGGCTGGCCGCCCGCAGCGCAAGCGAAGCTGAACCGCCCAAGGCCGGACAACCGGCCCTCAAGCCGCATGCACGAGGATAGCGCACGCCGGAGGGCGCGCGAAATCACAAAAGCGCGTCAATCGCGCTCGCCAAGCGCGCATCGCGCTGCGACAGGCCGCCGCCGGCGCCCGCGTCATGGGTGGTGAGCGTCACCTCGACGCAGTTATAGACGTTGAACCATTCGGGATGGTGATCCTGCGCCTCGGCCAGCAGCGCGATGCGGCTCATGAAGCCCCAGGCCTCGGAAAAATCGCGAAACCGGAACGTCCGGGTGATCGCCTTGCCTTCGCGCGACAGGCTCCATCCGGGATGGGCCTTGAGCAGCGCGGCGGTTTCTTCGGGCGTGAATTGGGGAACGGACATTCAGGGCTTCCTTGATCGCAGGTCGCTTGTTTGCTGACGCCCTTTTCCCTAACGCTGGAGGCCAATGCAAGCCGCAAGCCCCTCGCTGAGTGCCGAAAACCTCGCCTGCCGCCGGGGCGAACGGTTGCTGTTCCGGCGGCTGTCGTTCCGGCTGGAGGCGGGCGCGGCGTGCCATGTGACGGGGGCCAACGGCGCGGGCAAAACCACGCTGATCCGCGCGCTCGCGGGCCTGACGACGCCCTTCGCAGGCGCGGTGCGCCGCGAAGGCGCGCTGGCGCTGCTGGATGAGCGCAGCGGGCTTGATCCTGACCTGCCGCTGGGGCGGGCGCTGGCCTTTTGGTTCGGGGTCGATGGCGCCCCCGAAGGACAGGCGATCATCACCCGCCTGCGCCTTGACGCGCTGGCCGAGGTGCCGGTGCGCTACCTTTCGACTGGCCAGAAAAAGCGCGCCGCGCTCGCCCGGGTGCTGGGGCAGAAGGCCGCCATCTGGCTGCTTGACGAGCCGCTTTCCGGCCTCGACACCGCTTCGCAGGGGCTGGTGAGCGCGCTGGTGCGCGAACATTGCGCCGCTGGCGGGATCGCGCTGATCGCCTCGCACCAGCCGCTCGAGGTGCCGGGGATGAGCGCCTTTGCCATCGAGGGCTTCGCGCCGGCCGATCAGGAGGAGGAGGCATGATCGCCGCCCTGCTCCGCCGCGATCTGGCGCAGTTCTTCCCCTTCACCGGCAGCGGGGCCGCGCTGCCGGTGGTGTTCTTCGTTGCGGTGGCGATGCTGTTTCCCTTCGCGGTCGGGCCGGATGCCAACCTGATGGCCAAGACCGGCGGCGGCGTGGTGTGGATCGCGGCGCTGCTGGCGGCGATCCTGCCGCTCGAAAAGCTGGTGGCGCGCGACATCGCACTGGGCTTCTTCGACCAGCTCAAACTTAGGGGCGTGGCGGAGGAAGCGATGATGGCGGTGCGCCTCGCCGCCCATTGGCTAAGCTTCGGCCCGCCGCTGGTGGTGGCGACCTTCCCGGCAGCCGCGCTGCTCAAGATCGGGGGAGAGACGTTCCAGATCCTGCTGCTGGGGCTAATCGCGGGCACGCCGGGGCTGGCGGCGATCGGCTTGATGATCGCCGCGCTCACCGCCTCGCTGCGCGCTGGCGCGGCGCTGTCGGGCCTGCTGCTGATCCCGCTCGCCCTGCCGATCCTGATTTTCGGCGCCGGGGCGCTGGCACGACAGGATCACGTCAGCCTCGGCTTCGTTGGAGCGATAAGTCTTGCTCTGGTGGCACTCGCCCCCTTCGCTGCCGGGGCTGCGATCCGTGCGGCAAGGGAGAATGAGTGAGAGCGCCTGAAAGTCACGTCCGCGCCAATGAACTGCTCGGCAATATCGCGCTGGCGCTGCTCGGCTTCACGCTGATCGCCTTTGCGGCCAAGGCGATTGTCCACCCCGAGGTGCAGGCGCGCTATACCCCGATCGTGGTGTTCCATGCCGGCAGCATGATCACCTGGCTGATCCTGCTGGCAAGCCAGAGTTTTCTGGCGGCACGCTGCAAGCTGGCCGCCCACCGCGCGAGCGGCCGCGCCAGCCTGGCGCTGGTGGCGGCGATGCTGGTGAGCGGCGGGGTGATCTCGTGGCGGATCGGGCAGGAACTGGGCCGCCCCGAGGTGACGGTGGTGAACCTTGCGGCCTTTGCGACCTTCGTGCCGCTCTATTTCCTCGCGCTGCGCTTTGCCCGCCGCCGCGATACGCCCGCGCACCGGCAGGCCATGCTGATCGCGACGCTGGCGCTGATGACCCCGGCCTATGCCCGCGTCGTGCAGGTGCTGGGCCTGCCCGATCCGGTCGCGATCGCGGTGCAGGTGCCGATCACGGTGCTGGTGTCGGCGGGGTATGACTGGGTGCTGCACGGACGGGTGACGCGGCCGGTGCTGGCGATGCTGGGTTTTTCCGTCGGGCTGGTGATGGTGATGAGCGCGGTGCTGGCGGTGCTGTTCTGGTAAGAACAGCTCCACCACCTGTCCCGGCCCTTGGGCCGGTGCCTGTCAACCGGGGGGAGACATAGCAAGGGCGCAAATGGCATCGGCATCATGTGGCCCGCAGGGCCGCAAGGGCGACTGCCCGCCCGCCGCGGGGCAGCCTTGCTGCCCGTCTCGCAAGGATCGCGTGCCCGGAGGGCCGTGCGAAAAGGCTAAATGTAAGGCGGGCAATCGCGCCCGGTGGGGCTTTTCGTGAAAATCTCGTTGCCGTCTTGCGTGATCGCAATCGAATGCTCGAACTGCGCGCTCAGGCTCTTGTCGCGCGTCACCGCGGTCCAGCCGTCGCCCAGCACCTTGGCCCAGGGCTTGCCGAGGTTGATCATCGGCTCGATGGTGAAGAACATGCCCGGCTTCAATTCCGGCCCCGTGCCCGCCTTGGCGGCGTGGACCACTTCGGGCGCGTCGTGGAACAGGCGGCCCACCCCGTGGCCGCAGAACTCGCGCACCACGCTGTAGCGGAACTTGCTCGCATGCGCCTCGATCGCCGCGCCGATATCGCCCAGCCGCGCGCCGGGCTGCGCCGCTGCGATGCCGAGCATCAGGCATTCATAGGTCACCTCGACCAGCTTCCTCGCCTTGAGCGAAGGCTCGCCGGCGTAGAACATGCGGCTGCTATCACCGTGCCAGCCATCCACCAGCGGGGTCACGTCGATGTTGAGAATGTCGCCATCCTTGAGCACCTTGTCGCCCGGAATCCCGTGGCAGATCACATGGTTGATCGAGATGCACGAGGCATGGGCATAGCCGCGGTAGCCGAGCGTCGCGGGGATCGCGCCGGCATCGAGCATCATGTTGCGGATCGCGGTATCGATGCTCCCGGTGGTCACCCCCGGACGCACCAGATCGACGCAGGCATCGAGGATTTCGGCAGCCAGACGGCCCGCCTTGCGCATCCCCGCGAAGCCTTCCGGCCCGTGCAGCTTGATGGTGCCGTCGCGATAGACGGTCTCGGTCCCGTCAACGAGTTGGTATTCGTGCATGGCGCCCCCATAGCCACGGCGCGCACAAAAAGCTACTTCGGCGGCGCGAAAGCCCGGCGATATTCCGGTTTGACCGCGTCGAGCACCGCCTGGCTCACCGGCAGCGTCACCTCGTAACTGCCTTCGGCATAGGAGCCCGCGACATAGGGCGCGGCCAGCAGCCCGATGCGATCGAAGCGGCGCTTGTCCGACGAGCCGACCAGCACGGTAAGATCGGCAATCGCCGGGCAGGGGAAGGTGCTGTCCTCGGAATAGTCCGCGCCCAGCCGCTGCATCCGTTCGGCCCTGAGCGCCTTGCACCACGGCGCGCCGAGCGCCTCCTGCAACGCCGCCTCGGAGCGGAACAGCGCCTTGGGATCGAACAAGGCCTGCGCCTCGCGGTCCCATACCAGCGCGTCGAAGGCGCCGTTGCCATGCGCCCCGCCCGAATAGGCATAGAACGTGGCCGAAAGCGACAGGAAGCGCGGCAGATCGGCGACCACCTCCCAGCGCTTCTCGAAGGCGCGGTTGGTGCAAGCGACGCAGTCCTCGCCGGCGAATTCGGCAACGGCCTCGGCCCATTCCGCCTTCTGCTCGGCGAGCAGTCGGTCGCGTTCGGCGGTGAGGTGCCGGACCAACGCAGGGACGGCTGAAACTTCGGCCGGCCAGCTGTAGGAAAACTCGCGGGCGGCCTCGTCCTTGCCCTGATTGTCGGTGAAGGTCACCGGCCCGGGCGCAGCGGCACGATCGGCAGGCGCAGCCGACGCGCGCGCTTTCGCCTCGCCCTCCACGCCTTTGGCAACCTCATCAGGCGAGGAGCATGCCGCAAGCGCCAGCACCGCCAGCATTGCCCCCGCGCCTAGCCACCGCCGCGCCGTGGTGCAATCATCGTCGGGGCTGTGGTGTGTCACCTGGAAAATTTGAGAAACACCCACGCTGTTCCATCCTTTCTGCCCGAATCTGCTGGAAACACGCTCGGCCTGCGGCCTATGGAGCAGGCATGAGCGAACCCAAAGCACTAATCCAGCCTGATCGTGGCCAGGCCGCGATTGCCATTCACCTGGTGAGCAAGGACAGCCTCGAAGCCTTCGCCAAAGGGCTGACAGCCGGCCAGCGCGCGGCCCTGACGGCGCAGAAGTTCGAAGGCGGCGCCTATAGTCATGCAATCATCCCCGATGGCGACAGCTGGTTCGTGGCCTGCGGGGTCGCCAGTCCGGAAAACCTGTCGAGCTGGTGCCTTGCGCGCCTTGCTGAGGAACTGCCCGAGGGGATCTACCGGGTGGCAAATGCGGATGCCGGCGCGGCGATGTTCGGGTGGATCACGGGGCAATATCGCTTCGGCCGCTACAAGAGCGAGGACAAGGTGCAAGGGCCGCGCGTGCTGCTGAGCACTCAGGTCGCCCAGATCGCCGCCGCCACTGCCGAGGCCGAGGCCGAATGGCTGGTGCGCGATCTGGTCAATGCTCCGGCCGAGGACATGGGCCCCGCCGCGCTAGAAGCAGAGTGCGAACGCCTCGCCAGGGCGCACAAGGCGGAACTGGCCGTGGTGCGCGGCGATGCGCTGGAGCAGGGCTATCCCATGGTTCACGCAGTCGGGCGCGCGGCGGCCCGCCACCATGCCCCGCGGCTGATGCACCTGACCTGGGGCGATCGCGAACACCCCGTGCTGGCGCTGGTGGGCAAGGGGGTGTGCTTCGATTCGGGCGGGCTCGACATCAAGCCATCCTCGGGAATGCGGCTGATGAAGAAGGACATGGGCGGCGCGGCTCACGCGCTGGCGCTGGCGGGGCTGGTGATGGGCGCGCGGCTGAAGGTGCGGCTGCATCTGCTGATCCCGGCGGTGGAGAATGCCATTTCGGGCGGGGCCTTCCGCCCCGGAGATGTGCTGAAAAGCCGCAAGGGCCTGACGGTCGAGATCCACAACACCGACGCCGAAGGGCGGCTGATCCTCGGCGATGCGCTCACCCGCGCCTCGGAGGAGAACCCCGATTTGATCGTCGATTTCGCCACGCTCACCGGCGCCGCGCGCGTCGCGCTCGGCCCCGATCTGCCCGCGCTGATGGCGCGCCGCGACGAAACCGCCGCAGCCTTTCTCGCCGCCGGCAAGGCGAGCGACGATACCGCATGGCAGCTGCCCCTGCCCGAAGCCTACCGCGAATATCTCGCCTCGGACGTGGCCGACATGGCCAATGCCTCGCAGGCCCCATTTGCCGGGGCGAGCGTGGCGGGCCTGTTCCTCGATCGCTTCGTCGGCGAGGGCGTGGACTGGGTGCATTTCGACACTTTCGCCTGGAACCCCACCCCTCGCCCCGGCCGCGCGCGCGGCGGACGCGGGCTGGGCCTGCGCGCCGCCTGGCACGCGATCCGCACCCGATATGGTGGCTAAGCTTGCTCACCGCCCTGGTTAGGGCTAACGGGCCTGCCACGCCGTGCGGGCTTGGGGGAGGGTCACGCGCGCCAGCTTGGAAGGCCACGGAACACCAATGAGCGGCATAGCGCCCGACACAACGGATTATGCAGTGCCAGGTGGCATGCTGGGCCTGGAGGGCCCGGTGGAAAAGCCTGCGCCCGGCACACTGCCGCTGCGCGGCGACCTTGCCCACATGGCGCTCGCGGGCGTTCATCTTGCCGCGCATTATGTCATTCCCCACGTCCGCGCCGTGGGCGCCGAGGGTTCGGGGCTGCGCCTTGCCCCGCGCGAGGATGCCGAGGTGTTCGCTCGGCTTGCTGCCGGCAGCCGGTTCGAACTGCTCGACGTGGCAGGCGAATGGGTGTGGGGCTGCCCCGGGCCGCAGGGCCCGGCGGGCTGGTGCCGGGCGAGCGAACTGGCCCCTGCGGACGACTGAGGCGCCGGTGACCATCCGCCTGTTCATCGACGGAGCCGCGGGCACCACGGGCCTTGAAATCCGCGAGCGTCTGGCCGGACGCAGCGAATTCGAACTGATCGTCCTCGACGATACCCGGCGCAAGGACGAAAGCGCGCGGCGCGATGCATTGCACGCCGCCGATGTTGCGATCCTGTGCCTGCCGGACGAAGCCGCCAAAGAGGCAGTGATGCTGGCCGAAGGCTCGGGCACCCGCATCATCGATGCCTCCAGCGCGCATCGCGTGGCCGAGGGGTGGACCTATGGCTTTCCCGAACTGATCGGGCGCGAGGCGATCGCCAATGCCCAATTCGTGAGCAATCCCGGCTGCTACCCGACTGGCTTCCTCGCAGCTGTCGCCCCGCTGGTGCGCGCCGGGCTGTTGCCGGCCGACTGGCCCTACACCATCAACGCGGTGAGCGGCTATTCGGGCGGCGGCACTGCGCTGATCGAACGCTTCGAGACCGATAGCGACATCGCGTTTCGGGCTTACGGCCTGTCGCTGGGGCACAAGCACCTGCCGGAAATGCAGGCCTATGCCGGGCTGCGGCATCCGCCGGTGTTCTCGCCCGCGGTGGTGCCCGCCCATCGCGGGATGGTGGTCGATGTGCCGCTGGCGCTGTCGGCCATGTCCGCGCGGCCCGACCTCGCCACCCTGCGCGCCGCGCTCGCCGCGCATTTCGATGGCAACCCGGTGGTGGCGGTCGATCGGGCAGAGGAACCGCCCGCCGAAGTGCTGTTGCGGGCCGATACCGCGCCGTGGGACGGGATGCGGCTCCATGTGTTCGGCAACGCCGAAGGCACGCAGGCGCGGCTCGTTGCCCGGCTCGACAACCTCGGCAAAGGCGCGAGCGGAGCCGCGATCCAGAACCTCAACATCATGTGCGGCCTGCCCGAAACGGCGGGTCTGCGCCTCTGATTGGCACAGAGCTGCCTAAAATATAGGCAATGCCCGTTCACAGCCTGTGCACCATTGCGCCGTGCACCATAATCTTGCTACCGGCTGGCCCAAGGCGAAAGACATCCGCTGTCCGGAATCTCCCGGTGGCAAGGATTGTTCAAGCCGGCAACAGGGGCACTTGGCACGATTCTTGTTAAGGTTGTGTCAGGAATCCGGCCAGGCACGGATGGGAACAAAGTGAAAAAGATCGAAGCGATCATCAAACCCTTCAAGCTCGATGAAGTGAAGGAGGCCCTGCACGAAATCGGCGTGTCGGGCATCACCGTGACCGAGGCCAAGGGCTTTGGCCGCCAGAAGGGCCATACCGAACTCTACCGCGGCGCCGAATATGTCGTTGATTTCCTGCCCAAGGTGAAGCTCGAAGTCGTGGTCGCTGACGATCAGGCCGCGCGCGTGGTCGAGGCGATTGCCGCCGCCGCGCAGACCGGCAGGATCGGCGACGGCAAGATCTTCGTGAGCGCGATCGAAAGCGCGCTTCGCATCCGCACCGGCGAAACCGACGAGGACGCCATCTGATTTTCCACCCTCTCCTGCCTGCCGCCCCGGCGGGCCGGCCCAGACCATACTTGGAGGCACTACCGAAATGTCGAAAGCAAAAGACGTCCTGAAGCGAATCAAGGACGAGGAAATCGAGTGGGTGGATCTGCGCTTCACCGACCCCAAGGGCAAGTGGCAGCACCTCACCATGGTCGCCGGCGTGATGGGCGAGGACGAGCTTGAGGACGGGCTGATGTTCGACGGTTCCTCAATCGCCGGGTGGAAGGCGATCAACGAGAGCGACATGATCTTGAAGCCCGATCTCACCGAAACCTGGATCGATCCGTTCAGCGCCACCCCGATGCTGATCATCAACTGCGACATCGTCGAGCCGTCGACCGGCGACTGGTACAGCCGCGACCCGCGCAGCACCGCCAAGCGCGCCGAAGCCTATCTCAAGTCGACCGGCATCGGGGATACCGTCTATGTCGGGCCGGAAGCCGAGTTCTTCATGTTCGACGATGTCCGCTTCGAAGACGGCTATGCCGGATCGGGCTTTGCGATCGACGATATCGAACTGCCGACCAACACCGGCAAGGAATATGACAACGGCAACCTCGCCCACCGTCCGCGCGCCAAGGGCGGCTACTTCCCGGTGGCGCCGGTCGATTCGGCGGTCGACATCCGCGGCGAAATGGTTTCGACCATGCTTGAAATGGGCCTGCCCTGCGACAAGCATCACCACGAAGTCGCCGCCGCCCAGCACGAGCTGGGCCTGACCTTCGGCACGCTCGTCCAGACTGCCGACAGGATGCAGATCTACAAGTATGTCGTGCACCAGGTCGCCCAGGCCTATGGCAAGACCGCGACCTTCATGCCCAAGCCGATCAAGGCCGACAATGGCTCGGGCATGCACACCCACATGTCGCTGTGGAAGGACGGCAAGCCGCTGTTCGCGGGCAATGAATATGCCGGCCTGTCGGAAATGTGCCTGTATTACATCGGCGGCGTCATCAAGCACGCCAAGGCATTGAATGCCTTCACCAACCCCACCACCAACAGCTACAAGCGGCTGGTGCCGGGCTTCGAGGCACCGGTGCTGCTGGCCTATTCGGCCCGCAACCGTTCAGCCTCGTGCCGCATTCCCTACGGCGCCGGCGAAAAGGCCAAGCGCGTCGAATTCCGCTTCCCCGATGCGCTTGCCAACCCCTACCTTGCCTATTCGGCGCTGCTGATGGCCGGGCTCGACGGGATCGAGAACAAGATCCACCCGGGCGAAGCGATGGACAAGAACCTCTACGATCTGCCCCCGGCCGAGCTTGCCGAAGTGCCGACCGTGTGCGGCTCCTTGCGCGAGGCGCTCGATTCGCTCGCGGCTGACCACGAATTCCTGCTCAAGGGCGACGTGTTCACCAGGGACCAGATCGAATCTTACATGGAACTCAAGTGGGAAGAGGTGATCCGCACCGAAACCACCCCATGCCCGGTCGAATTCGACATGTATTACTCGATGTAATCCGCGCCGGATTGCCAAGTACGAGCAAAGGCCCGGAGGCTCGCCTCCGGGCCTTTTGCATTGGCCAAGGGGGGCTATGTCGCCGCGGGGTTGGCCGCGAGGGTGGCCGCGAAGTTCCGGTGCACCGCCACCGCGCCGTCGAGGCACACCTGTTCCAGCAGCGCCGGATCGACCCGGTACTGATAGTTCGAGAAATCATAGGCCCGGGTCGGCCGGCCGGGCTGGGCACCGCCGGGCTGGGTCCACCAGGCATTGCTGGCGACATAGGCATTCCAGCGCTCGACTTCCTCGCGGTTGTTGACGCTGCCCGACTTGATCAGCTCGCCCGCCTGCCCCAGCGCGACGCGATCTTCCAGCCGCAGATGGCCGATATCGCCCGCCAGCGCGATCTTGGCGTGGTAGAAGCCGAAACTGGTGAGCACCGGGACGAGATACATCCCCGGCTGGATCCCGACCGAGGCACTGCCTCCATAGACCTTGTGCCCGCTGCCGGTGAGCGCGGCAAAATCGAACACGATGCGCGGCAGCATCACCAGCGCCCGCGTTTCCACGCTCAGCGCGTTCGCCGCCCGCCAGTTGCCCAGCGCGCCCGGCGACTGGTCCGACAGCGGCGCATCGATGTGCATGTTGATGAGCGGCTGGTATTCGGGTGTCACCACCGCAATCGTGCGCGCATCGGCAAAGGGCTTCTTGACGAAGGGATCCTGGGTGACGGCGAATTTCTGGATCGCCTTGGTCGCCATCACCTCCTCCGGGGTCATCACGGTGCGACCGGTCGCCCGCAATTGCGTGACAAAGTCGTTGAACATCCGGTCGGCGATGCGGCGCAGCATGGCGACATCGACACCCACCAGATCGGCGGCGGCCTCCATCTGGACATTGCCGGCATCGCCCGTGGCGCTGATGCCGCTGCGGAGCACCATCCCGAAGCGGTAGCAAGGGATCGCGATGCGCGGGGTGCGCGCCAGCACTTTCGTCATGGCGCTGTTGAAATTCTGCGCGCCCAGCGCGCCGACCCCGATCATCTTCTGCCCGGCCCGGGCCGGCACCGTGAGACCTCCCGTCGCCAGCACCCCGATCGCGCCCACAGTGCTGCCCAGCACCGACCGCCGGTTCCACCGCGCATTTTCCATTGCGTCACCTTCCGATTGGCTGGCGTTTCGTGGGAAGCTATCATTTCCCTTGGCTGGATGTCTTGGAAAAACTCGACAGCGTTGTGCAGGGAGCAGAGAGGGCGTGCTTCACCCTGACGCAGCTTGCAGCTAAGGCTTTTCTTCCGTCGCCATCGCGGAGAGCCTGATGACCCATTCGATCCTGCTGGTGGCCGGAGGCCTTGTCCTGCTTGCGCTGGGCGGCGAGCTCTTGGTGCGCGGGGCGGTGGGCCTGGCGGCGCGGCTCGGCATCTCGCCGCTGCTGGCCGGATTGACGATCGTCGGCTTCGGCACTTCGACCCCGGAACTGGCGACCAGCGTGCAGGCCGCGCTGGCCGGATCGCCGGGGATTGCAATCGGCAATGTGATCGGGTCGAACATCGCCAATGTCCTGTTCATCCTCGGTGTGTCGGCGGTGATCCTGCCGCTGTCGGTCAATCCCGCCTCGTTCGGCCGCGATTCGATGGCACTGGGCGGTTCGGCGGCGCTGGCGACCGGCGCGGTGCTGCTGGGGGAGATCGGGCCGCTGTCGGGGGGCGTCCTGCTGGCGGCGCTGGCCGGCTATATCTGGTGGGCCTACAAGTCGGAAAGCGCCGCCCATGATGCCGAGGCCGTGCGCCACGAGCACGAGGCCGAAGACCGCCCGGTGCCGCCCGATACCGGGCCGGTGGTGCTCGGCGGGATGATCGTCGCCGGACTGGCAGCGGCGATTTTCGGCGCGGGCTGGCTGGTCGAGGGTGCGATCGTGCTGGCGAGCGCGGCGGGGGTTTCGCAAAGCGTGATCGGCCTCACCGTCGTGGCGATCGGCACCTCGCTGCCCGAGCTGATCGCCTGCGTTGTCGCTGTCCTTCGCAAGCACGAGGACGTGGCGCTCGGCAATGTCGTCGGCTCGAACATCTACAACCTGTGCGGCATTCTCGGCCTGACCGCGGTGATCCACCCAATCACGGTGCCGGCGGAAATCGCCGCTTTCGATATCTGGGCGATGCTGGGCGTGACGCTGCTGCTGATCGCGCAATTACGCAGCGGGTGGCGGTTGTCGCGCAGCGAGGGCGCGGGGCTGGTGGCGCTTTACGCGGCCTATAGCGCCGTCCTCGCCCTGCGCTGAGGCGTTTGCGCCACAGGCACTGATCTCAGGGAAAAGATTGCAATTTCCCGAATTGCCAACCCATCCCGGCGCGTTACGGATGGCATCTCCGCTCGCCAGAGGACGAGCGGAACCGATAGGCAAAAGGATCCCTTGATGTCGCGTTGCCGCACCCGTCGCCGCGGTCTGCTGGCCGGCGCCGCCACCCTTGCCCTGGCGGTTGCCGCCACCGCCGTCCCCGCGCTGGCGGTGATCCCCAACGAGACCGCCGGCCCGGCCGACATCGTCGATAGCGATGACGAATATCGCGGGGTGGGGATGTTCTTCCGCGCCGACGGCTTTGTCTGCACCGGCACGCTGATCAACCCGCGCACCGTGCTGTTCGCGGCGCACTGCGTGAACGATCGGCCCGAAGAGGCCTACCACGTCGATGCCATCCCCGCGGCCTGGTCGTTCAACCTCAACGCCCTGCCCGGCTTGCAGAACTGGTTCGCCAACAACTTCGCCAGCAACCCCGATCTGGCGGTGTTCAACGTCAACCGCATCTTCTACAATCCGCGCTCGCTGCAAAACCCGCAAGGCGGCGGCTTCATCGAGGGCGACATCGCGCTTGCCAGCCTTGATAGGCCTGCCGCCGGCATCCCGACCTGGGCGCTGCTGTTCACCACCCTGCCCGCGCCCGCCAGCATCGATCGGGTGCGCGGCACCGGCTATCATGTCGATATCGTCGGCTATGGCGCCACCGGCAATGCGCTGCAGGGCGCGGTGGGCGGGATCGACTTCCGCCGCCGCGCGGCCGAGAACATGCTCGGCGGCTTTCTGTCGCTCGATGATCGCAACCTCGTGCTGTTCGGCGAGGACAGCGGGCTGCCGCAGAACCTCTACCAGCTCGATTTCGATTCGCAGAACCGCGAGGTGGTGTTCGACATCAACATCCATCGCGACGATGCCCGGCCCAATGAAGGCACCACCGCGGGCGGGGATTCGGGCGGTCCGCTGATCCTCGATGCGGCCAACAACGCGCTGTCGGACGAGGATCTGGTGATCGGCGTGTTGTCGGGCGGTTCGCGCTTCTTCGGCCCGCAGCGCTTCGGCTCGCTCGGCACCACCAGCTTCTACCAGCCGCTGTCGCTCTACTGGCAGTATGTCGTCGCCACCAACCCCTATCGCTATGTCGGCGCGCGCGCGGGCAATGGCAACTGGGAAGATCCGAACCACTGGGTGACGCTGCGCGATCCGGCCTACCGCGTGATCGACAGCAATGGCGCGGTGGTGAGCGGCCTGCCGGCCACGCCGGAGCTGGGCCTCGATGGCACCGAAGGCGATTACGGCGCGGTCTGCGTCGCGTTCGAGGAGCCGGGTGATGCCTGCGTCGATGTGGCGACCGGCATGGTTGAGGAGACCATCGATCCGCCGGCCGAGCAGACCAGCAGCCGCGGGCTCGTGAACGTCGCCGATATCTCCGGGGGCGGCGAGATCGCCCTGCCCGCGGCGGCGCGCCTTGCCGATGGTGCCAATGCTACCGCCGGTGCGCGCGTGCCGCTTGCTGCGGATGGCGCAGAGGCGGCGGAGGGCGACAGCCTCCCCGCCCCGACGCTCGCCAACGGCCTGCCGGGTGCAAGTGGCTTCGTGCCCGACAATATCGATGCCGTCACCACCGCCGAGCTGCGCGTCGATCCGCGATACTTCGATGTCACCCTCAGCCAGACCGGCACCACCACGCTCAGCAGCGATGTGACGATCGACCGGCTGACCGTGCGCGGCGATGCCGGGCTGACCGTGGCGGCGGCGGGTGATCTCGCCGCGCTGATCGACATCAACCAGTTCGGCGGACGGGTGAACGTGGCCGGAAATCTCGCCTCGGCCGGGGATTACACCTTGTTCGCGGGGATGCTCGAAGGCACCGGCACGCTCACCGCGCCGTTCCTCACCAGCATCACCGGGGTGTTTTCGCCCGCGACAATGGGCACCACCGGCACGCTGACGATCGACGGCAATCTGGTGATGGCCTCGGGCACGACCTTGCTTGCCGACATCACCGGCACCGGCGCGTCCGACCGGATCGCGGTGACGGGGGCTGCCAATATCGGCGGCATGGTCGGGCTTGGCGCGGGGCTGACCCAGCAGGTCAATGGCACCGGGCGGCAATACACCATCCTCACCGCCGAAGACGGGGTGACAGGCACGTTCGAGGCCGCCACCATCTCCGCGATCCTCAGCCAGCGCTTCACCTATCAGCACAACGCGGTGCTGATGGAGATCGCGGCGGCGAGTTACCACACCGTGATCGACCCGAACGACGCGGTGCAGGCCGCCTATGCCCAGCTGTTCGACCAGAACCGCGCCAATGCCGCGCTCGCGGGCCTCTACCGGCTTGACTTTGCTGCCCCCGCCACCATCCGTGCGACCTTCACCAGCCTTGCCCCGGCGGGCGAACAGGCGGTGCGCTCGCTTGCGGGGCAGACCGTCAACCTGCTGCAGACCTTCAACGACGGCCGCCTGCGCGAGGCGGATCGCAGCAAGGCGGGCGGAACCATCGCCGTCAAGGGTGCCCCGCTCACCGTGGTGCAGGCGGGCCTTGCGCCCTTCGGCCAGCCGCTCGGCATGGATGCGATGGCATTGCAGAGCGGGGCCGACAAGACCGAGATGCGCGATGCGGGCCTGCCCGAGGACGTGGCGCTGTTTATCGCCGGCGGCTTCGTGCGCGGCGATGTCGCCTCGCTCCCCGGCTTTGCGCGGCAGACCGAGATCAAGGGCCTGTTCCTGTCGGGCGGGCTCGAATACTACCTGGGCGAGCATACCATGCTGGGCCTCGCGGGCTCCTTCAACCATCTGGAGGCCGAAGTGCCGCTGGGGCAGGAGGTCGACAGCAACACCTATGCCGTCTCGCTCTACCTGCGCCACAAGTTCACCTCTGGTGCGGTGATCGACGGCCAGTTCGCGATCGGCAGCATGGGCTTTGACACCAAGCGCACCGTGCAGTTGCTCGGCGCGGGCCAGAGCCTGACCTCCTCGAGCGACGATCTGCTGGTCTCGGGCGCGCTCGGCCTGTCCTACGATTTCGACACCGCGATCGGCACGATCTCGCCGGGAATCGAGGCGCGCTATGCCAGCGTCGCTCTGTCCGCTGTGCGCGAGAGGGGTGGGCTGGCCGCGCTGGCGGTGGAGCGCAAGACCTTCAACAGCACCCAGGCGCGGTTCGGCTTCGATTACGAGAAGCGGGCCAAGCTGGTGCAGATCAACGCGGGCGCGCAGCTGGTGTGGGAGTTCGAGGTCGGCCCGCAGCTGCTGGCGGCCAACTTCGCAGGAGGGGTTGGCCCCAACGCGGGCTTCGTGCTCGACAGCGCCGATCACACCTGGGTCGAATTCGGGCTGTCGGCCAATATCGGCGATGGGCCGTTGCGGGTGGGCGTCGGCATTGACACCACCATCGGCCGCGACACCGCCGATGCGCGGGTGCTCCGGGCCTCGGCCACCTACCGCTTCTGATCGCGCGTGGCGCAAACACGATTGGGGCATCCGCTCGCGCGGGCGCCTTTCGCGCCGCGGCGTGATCGGCGGCGGCGCGCCTTGGCCCTGACACGAGCGGTTCTGCGGCACAGTCGCCTTTCGGGTGTCTTGGCATTTTCCTACTCGGCCGATTTGTGCTCAATGCCGGAGCCTCGTTCCTTGCTTTCCGCCATCGAGGTGCCGTGCCATGTCGCAACAATCCCCCTCCCCGCTGCTCGCCCTTGTTCGCCGTCTGCTGGGCCGGTCCCGCTCGGCAGGCCCCCGTCAGCCTGACACGGCCGTCGCCGTCGCCCGCGAGGAACCCGGTTTTCCTGTCCAGGACAGTGTCTCATGTGTCTCCAACACGCTGCCCCCGTCGTCGCCGGTGCCGCGCGCGGTCGGCCCTGCGGGCACCGCACTGATCAAGCGCTTTGAAGGCTGCGCGCGGCTGCGGAGCGATGGGCTGGTCGAGGCCTATCCCGATCCCGGCACGGGCGGCGCTCCGTGGACCATCGGTTGGGGCGCGACCGGGCACGATTCCTTCCATGGCGGCAGGATCGGCCCGGACACCGTGTGGACCCAGGCCCAGTGCGACGCGCGCCTTGCCGAGGATCTCGCCCGCTACGCCGCCGAAGTCGCCGCCGCGATCGGCGATGCGCCGACCACGCAGGCGCAGTTCGATGCGCTGGTCAGCTTCCACTACAACACCGGCGCGATTGGCCGCGCGACGCTGACGCGCAAGCACCGCGCAGGCGACACCGCGGGCGCGGCGCGCGAATTCGCCCGCTGGAACCGCGCCGGCGGCAAGGTGCTCAAGGGGCTGGTGCGCCGCCGCGAGGCCGAGGCCGAGCTTTACCTCACCCCTCAATAGTCGCGGCTGACCTCGATCAGCACCGAATCGCGCCCGATGGTGGAGACCGTGCCGAGCAGCGCCAGCCAGTTGGTGATGCGATACTCGATCATGGTCGCGCTGTAACCCTGCCCGTCGGTGACGAGTTCGACATAGATGCGCCGCGTGATGTTCTTGCCCAGCGCCACCCCGGTCTCGCGCCCGATCAGCGGATCGGCGCTGACGATCCGCAGCTGGTCAAGCCCGATCGAGCGGCGCAGATCGCCGATCGGATCGAGCCCGCCACCCCCACCCTGGAGCGCGGCGATCGCGGCGGCCAGTTGCAGCGCGTCGGTCGCCGAAAGCGAGGTGACCGAGCCGCCGAACAGCAGCCGCGCGAGGATCTCCTCCTCGGGCAGCGCCGGCTCGGAGGCGAAGGCGATGGCGGGCGACTGGGCGTTGCCGGTGATGCTGATATCGACATTGGTGCCATTGCGCGCAGTTTCGGCAAGGATATCGAGCCGCGGGTCGATTGGCTCGTTCTCGTCGAACAGGATGCGTCCGCGGGTCAGCTCGAAACGGTTGCCGGCGAAGGTGTAGTCGCCGCGCACCAGCCGCGCGGTGCCGCCGATGCGCGGATCATCCACCGTGCCGCGCAGCGCAAGAGCGACGCTCCATTCGCTTTCCAGCCCCATGCCCTCCACCGCCACGCGGCCCGGGGCCGCGGCGTTGACGAGATAGCGCCAGGCGATGTCGCGCGCCGAGACACGCTCGCGCATCCGGCCATCGGGGGCGTTGATTTCGCGGGTGGCGATGCGCGGCAGGGCATAGTCCTCGGCCGCGGTGCCCAGTTCCCAGCGCGCGCGGTCGATCCTGACCCGCCCGGCAATCGTCCCGCCGCGCCCGCTGGAAACGATCCGCAAGGGACCGGTGATGGTCGCCTCAAGGCCATTGGCATCGAGCAAGCGCGCCCCCGTCACCGCGGCGCGCAGATCGAGCTTCGGGCCGCGCGTCGCGCTCATCCCGGCGAGATCGACGATTCCGCTGCCGGTTACGGTGCCGCCGCCCGGGGTTGCACCGGCAAAGCGGGTCAACTCGAGCCGCGATCCGGCAAAGCGCCCGCGCGCGCGCACGGCATCGATGCGGGTGCCGGTGAGCGCGCTGGTGATCGTGAGGTCGTCGGTCGCCAGCGTGCCGGTGATGCGCGGATCGGCGAGCGTCCCGGTGACGCGCGCGGCCAGGCGCAGCGGGCCGGTGAGGTCGAAGGCCTCGACCGCCGCCAGCCGCCACAAGGTCTCGGCCGCGCCGTCGAACATCAGGCGCCCGTCGAGCCGGCCCTTGAGCAGCCGCTGGGCAAGGTCGCGCTCGGGAGGAAAGGCGGTGATCCTGAGCGCGATGTCGCCCAGCCGCGCGCCGCCCTCGGTCAACCGGCCGGCCGCGGTCAGGCGCTCGCCATCAAGGTCGATCACGCCGAGCACGCCGACCGGCCTCGACGACAGCACCAGTCCGGCGCGGCTGAAGTTGTCGATCTTGATCCGCGCCCGCGCGGCAGGGGCGACATCGCCCGCCTGGCGATAATCGATCACGCCCGACAGGCGCCCGCCAAGCCCGAGTTCGGATCCGGCAAGATCGAGCAGCCGCAAGGGCATCCGCGCCAGCTTGATCTCGAGCGCGGTCTCCTCGCCGCCCAGCGCGCCTTCCAGCAGCGCATAGCCGCGCGAGAAGCCGATCTGGGTCTGCGCCAGCCGCCAGCCGCCGTCCTGCCCGGCGGTCAGCACCGCGCGGCGCGGCATGGTGATCGGCTCGCCGCCATACTGCCCGCGCGCCACCGCCGCGATCCGCTTGGGCGCGACATCGGCATCGAAGTTGAGCGCGAAACGGTCTGCCCGCTCACCCGCGACCGCGCCGGTGACCTTGCCGCGGCCGTTGACGATATCGGCCTTCGCGGCGAAGTTGGCGAGGTAGAGCCCGCCATATTCGAGCCCCGCGCCGCTGATATCGGCATCGACGCGGCTATCGCCCCTGGCATAACGCCCACTCGCCGCGATGCTGGCGCGGTCAATGCGGATCGGCACCCGGCCGGCGAAGGCGGCCTTGCGTGCGGTGACATCGACCGCGAAACCCATCGCGCCCTCGCCCTGCGGACGCAAGGCGAGCGTCCCGTCGAGCCCGCCGCCCGCCAGCGCGAGATCGCCCGAAATCCCCGCCTCGCCCAGCACCAGGCCGCCGGTGACAGTGGTGCGGTAGATGGCGAGCCGCGCGATCGCGATCCGCGTCGGGCCGCTCTCGGGCAAGGTCAGGCCGAGCACCCCCTCGAACGGTCCGAGCAGCGATCCGCCCGCCACATCGAGCGCAAAGCCCTCGGCGGAAGGGGCGAGCGCGATGCGCACGTTCTCCAGCCCTGCCGCTGGATAGGGATTGGCCAGCACCAGCACGCCGCGCGGACCATCGGCGGCCAGTTCGGCAGCGATGGTGAAGGGGCCGTAATCGGCCTGCCGCCCGCTGCCCGCCAGCGTGGTGCGGGTGCCGCCGCTGCCCGGCACCACCTTGCTGTCGAGCCGGGCATTGAGCCGCGCGCTGGCGATGATCACATCGCGCAGGATCACCGGCTGGCCCGCGCCCATGCCGAGCGCGCCCTTGAAGCGGATCTGATCGCCGGCGATATTGACGATGGTATCGTTACCGATCTTCGAGAGCACACCCGCGAGATTGGCGCGCAGGCTCCACGGCACGGCGGGGCCGAACTTGGCGAGGATCTTGGCCTTGGCCGTCACCTCGCCCGCGCCGTCGATGCGCAGGCTGCGGGCAGTGACAGGGCCGGCGAGCGCATAGGCACCGCCGGGTATGTCGCCGCGCAGCGCCAGCGTCGCATCCAGCCCTGGAAAGATGATCCGCGCCGCATCGGCAGCAAGCTTCTGCGTCGCCACATCATAGGTCAGCAGGCCCGTCACCCGGCCCCTCACGAGGCGCGGATCGGCTTGCGGGTTGCCGGTGGTGATCCGTTCCGCGGTGAACGCCAGCGGCAGTTTCAGCCGCTGACCGTCGAACCGGGCAAGGCCCTCCTGCACCAACCCCCTGGCCTCCACCCCCTGCGCCACCAGCCGTCCCACCGCGAGCCGGTGATTGATCGCCAGATCGCGCAAGCGGCCGGAAAAGTCGGCGGCAAGGCGCGTCTGGTCGAAGCGCCAGCCGTCTCCCAGCAGACCGGGATCGCGCAAGACGGCGCTGGTGCGCGCGCCCTCGATGCGCTTGTCAGCGAGGTTGATCACCCCCGCCCCGCGCAGATCGAGCGCGGCGGAGATCACCGCGGCACGGCCTTCAAAAACGCTGTCCGCGAGCGTGAAACTGCTCGCCACCGCGATCTTCGGCCCCGTGGCGCGGGCGAGCAGATCCTTGCCCGCCAGACCAGGACGCACCCGCCCGAGCACGCCGATGGTGCCGGCGTCGTTGCTGACCTGAAAGGCGGCAACCACAGGCCCGGCGCGGCGTGTCCCGCGCTCTGCCAGCAAGCGCCGCACCAGCGCCGTTCCGCGCCACTTGTGCCAGGTTCCCTCGCCCGCAATGCGCGCATCGTAGCCGTTGGCAAAGCCGGCAAGGCCTGCCAGAACCCCGCCTGCGGGGGCGCGGTAATCGGCTGCCAGATCGAAGCGGTCGCCGTCCGGCTCGGCATCGAGCAGCACCACGATCCGATCCTGCGCGCCCAGCCGCGCGCGCGCGTCCACCAGCGCGCGGCCCTCGCGGATATCGGCCCTGGCGAGCGCATCGACCCGCTCGGCCCGGTCGGTCGCCACGCCCTCGGCGATAACCAGGTTCTCGATCGCCAACTTGTCGATGCGAATGTCGAAATCGGGCAGCAGCGGCGCGTCGGGATCGGCGGGGAGCAGTTCGGGCAGGCGCATCAGCCGCCCGCGCCGCGCGGTCACCTCGCGGATGTCGAGCCCGCGCCACAGCCAGCTCAAGGGCCGCCAGTCGAGCTCGACTTCGGGGATGGTGAGGAACAGGCCCTTGGGATCGCTTACCCGGACATCGCGCAAGGTCGCCGTGCGGTAGATGTCGCCCTCGATCCGGCCGACGGCGAAGCGCAGGCCCGAGGCGGGTGCGGCCGCGGCGATCTGATCGGCGATCAAGCGTTTGCCGATCGGGGTGGACAGAAACCCTGCCACCAGCACCAGCGGTGCCAAGAGCAGCGCCAGCGCCCAGCCAAGCCGCTTGGCCCACACGCGCTTGCGGCGGGCGGGCGGGCTATCGTCCAGCGGTTCGCGGGAGGGTGTCTCAGGCACGTCCATCAGAACGCTTGTCCGAGGCTGACATAGACTACCACCGGACTTTCGAACTGGGTGGGATTGAGCGGGGTGGCGACATCGACGCGGATCGGGCCGAAGGTGGTCTTGTAGCGGATACCGACCCCGGCGCCGGCGCGGATGAAGCGGAAATCGGGCACCGAGCCAAGGCTCACCGTCCCTGCGTCGAGGAACGGCACCACTTCGATCGCGCCGCCCATCAGCGGGGTGTCGATCCGCGCTTCCAGCGAAGCCTCGACCAGCGACGCCCCGCCCACCGCCTCGCCGCGATCATTGCGCGGGCCGACACCCTGGAAGCCATAGCCGCGCACCGATCCTCCGCCGCCCGAATAGAGCCGCCGCGAAGGCGCGATCCGGGCGCGGTCGGCACCCTGGATGGTCGCGGCGCGCAGCCGTCCGGCGACAACGGTTGAGCCGACCTGCTTGTAATAGGCCGCCTCGGCCAGTGCGCGAACGTAGTAGCTGCTGTCTCCCGCCGCGCGCGACACCTCCGGTGCCAGCGACAGCGTGGCGCGGTAGCCGCGCGAGGGATCGAGCAGATCATCGCTCCCATCAAGCGTGAGGCTGCCGAACACCCCGCCGATCAGATAGGTCTGGCGCGGCAGCAGGATGTTGGAGCCGCGCACCCTGCGGTTGCGCTCGTCGGTGTAGACCACTTCGCCGCCGATTTGCCAGCTGACCGGTTTCTGGAACAGGATGTTCGACACCTTCTCAAAGGTGCCGCGCAGCCCGACAGAACGCGATTCCACCGCCAGTGTCTCGATATCGCTGGCGAACACGTCGGCGGTGAGGATCTGGTCGCGCCCGCGAAAATTGTTGCGCCGCACCCCGATGCTGGCGAGCGCCTCGCGCGTGCCGAGGATGCCGCGCAGCCGCAGCGCCCCTTCGGGCGGGAACAGGTTGCGGTGTTCCCAGCGTCCTTCGACCTTGAACCCGTCCTCGGTGCCGTAACCGATCGCCCCCGCGATGGTGCGCACCGGGGCGCGCTCGAAAGCGACATCGAGCGCCACCTCGCCCGGCGCGTCGCCGACAGGCGCCACGGTTTCGCGCGGGGTGATGGTGACGCTCGACACCAGCCCGGTGGCGATGATCGCGCGGCGCAGATCGGTTTCGAGGCTGTGCTGGTAGATGTCGCCGGCCGCGAAGCGGGCGATGCGGGCAAGGTGGCGGCCGGAAAGGAACCTGGGATCGCTGCTGACCACGCCGCCGAAGACATATTTGCCCCCCGGATCGACCGCCAGGGTCAGATCGCCCTCTGTGCGCGCGTGATCGATCAGCAGTTCGGGTTCGGCCAGCGTGGCGAAAGGATAGCCGCTCTCGCCCAGCGCGACGCGCAGTTCGAGCTCACGTTCAAGAATGCGATCGGCATAGAGCGGATCGCCCGTCGCAATGGCGAAGGCGGCGCGCAAGCGCTCGGCATCGGGCGCAGGCAAAAGCGCAAGCGCGCCGAGATCGATCCGCCCAAAGCGGTAACGCGGGCCCGGCAAGATATCGAACCGCACGCGCGGCTCGCGCGCGGCATCAGCGGTGTCGCTCGCGGCATTCTCGCCGTTTTCGCGCGCACGCCGGCCGCCCGAAAGCTGGCGCACCACCTCCCCCCCGTAATAGCCGTAAGTTCGCAGGATTTCCCCCAGCAATTCTTCATCGGCGCGGGCACGGGCGGCAATCTGCGGGGCGGTGTCCTTTGCCCCGTCGCGCTGGCGCAGCATCGAAAGCTCGCGGAACCGGGCGAGGAATTCGGCCTGTTTGGGAAAGGCACCCGGTGCGGCGGGAAAGCCCAGCACCAGCGTGTCGCTCACCGGCACATCGGTCAGTTCGGGCAGTTCGCCGCTCAGCGGCACAGCCAAGCTGGCGAGCGCCTCGACCTCGGGATCGGCAGACAGCGGCTCGGGCACCTCGATCGAAAAATCGGCGAAGGCCGCATCAAGCGCGGGCTGCAAGCCGGGTGCCAGTGGCGGAAGGACATCGGCAAAGCCATCGGCAAAGGGATCATCACGCTCCACAGGCACGCGATCCGCATCGATGGCGGATTGGGGGCTGCCCTGCGCTGCCCAGGCTTCGGGATTGTCCAGCGCTTCGGCCGGGATCAGCGCGTCGAGCGTGCGCGGCAAGTCCGGCGCGGCCGCTTCGCCGTTCTCCTGCGCTTCGGCTGCCGCCATAACCGGCGCTGGCACATCCTGTGCCTGCACCGGCTGCGCTGCCAACGCCGCTGCTGCCTGCCCCCATCCGGCTGCCAGCAGCAGCCCGCACTTCAGGAACTGGCCTGGCTCAGCTTCCCGGAAACTTGACGGGCTGGCCATCCTTGCCTCGGGCGCCGGCCAGCGACGCGTCCTGCGGCTGGCGCGGCGCAATCGCCACCGAGATCAGCCGTTGCTGTTCCGCCTCGTCCATCACCTGCCAGCCTTCGCGCGTCAGCCGCTCGAGCGGGCGATAGCGAACCTTGTACTGCATGCGCGGGCTGCCCTCGACCCAATAGCCGAGATAGACATAGGGCAGGCCCTCGGCCGCGGCGCGGCGGATGTGATCAAGAATGATGAAGTTGCCAAGCCCGGCGCGCCCCTCCGGATCGGGATCGTAGAAGGAATAGATCATCGACAGGCCATCGCCCTGCCGGTCAGTGAGGCAGGCACCAACCAGCCGTCCGGGCCGCACCCCGATGCCCGGCAGGCGGTATTCGGTCACCACCGTGGTGACCGGGGTGTGCTCGACCATGTCGGCATAATCCAGCTCGTCCATCGCCGCCATGCCGCCATCGGGGTGACGCGCTGCAAGATATTTCGCCAGCAGCGCAAACTGCTCGTCGGTTGCCCAGGGACGGCATTCGGTGACGACCAGATCATCATTGCGCTTCAGATCGCGCTTCTGCGTGGCCGAGGGACGGAAGGCCCCTGCCACCACCCGCACCGAGACGCAGGCCTGGCAATCAAGGCAGGACGGGCGATAGGCCACCGTCTGGCTGCGGCGGAACCCGATCCGGCCGAGCGCCTCGTTGAGCTGATCCGCATGGGGGCCCTTCAGCTCGGTGAACACCTTGCGCTCGCTGCGCCCCGGCAGATAGGGACAGGGCGCCGGGCTGGTCACGAAGAACCTGGGGAAGCGGATCGGTGCCGTCACGGGCGGGCTCAGTCCTCTTGGTGGGAATCACGACGGTTGGCGATGATGCAAACTTATGCATGGAGGCGCCCCGCGGTAAAAGTCCCTTAACCATGAAAGCACGAAAAAAGCCCGCGCTGTGCACAGGCCTGCGCGCGCAATGCTGCCGGAATGGAGCAAAACGGCACGCCCGGCTGTGTGAAAACCCGCCTGACGGAACCTCAGCCGAGTTCGACCAGCTGCACCGAATAGCCGTTGGCGCGCAGGCCCTCGACCAGCCGTTCGACCTGCTCGGCATCGCGCGCCTCGCATTCGATATCGGTGATCAGGCCCTTGGCCGGCAGCGTGGTGAAGATGCGCTGGTGGTAGATCTCGATGATGTTGACGTTGTGATCGTTGAACAGGCGCATCACCCGAAACAGCGCACCGGGGCGATCCTGCAGGGTGATCCGCAGCCGCGCCAGGCGGCCCTGCCGGGCGAGGTCGCGCAGCAGCACATTGGCGAGCAGGCGGGTGTCGATATTGCCGCCGCACAGCACCAGCCCGATGCTCTTGCCCGCGAACCGCGCCGGATTGCTCAGCACCGCCGCGAGGCCCGCCGCGCCCGCGCCTTCCACCACGGTCTTTTCGATCTGGAGCAGCAGCGCCACCGCCTGTTCGAGCGCAGGTTCATCGACCAGCAGGATATCATCGACCCGCTCGGCAATCACCTTGGCGGTGAAATCGCCCGGCTGCTTGACCGCAATGCCTTCGGCCAGCGTATCGCCGCCGCAGGGCAGGTGCGCGCCCTTGATCTTGTCGAACATCGAAGGGAACAGCGCGGCCTGCACGCCGACCACATCGATGCCCGGATTGACCGCCTTGGCCACCGTCGCCATGCCCGAAATCAGCCCGCCCCCACCGATCGGCGTGACGATGCAGTCGAGATCGGGCTTCACGTCGAACATTTCCAGCGCCACCGTGCCCGCTCCGGCGGCAACGTGCGGATCATCGAAGGGGTGGACAAAGGTCAGCCCCAGTTCGCCTTCGAGCTTGCGCGCATGGGCATAGGCTTCATCGAAGGTCTCGCCTTCGAGCACCACCTTGCCGCCGACGCTTTCGGTCTGCATAACCTTCACCGTGGGCGTGGTGCGCGGCATCACGATCGTCACCGGCACCCCCAGCCGGGTACCGTGATAGGAAAGACCCTGCGAATGGTTGCCCGCAGAGGCCGCGATCACGCCGCGCGCGCGCTGATCCTCGCTCAGTTGCAGCAGCGCGTTCAAGGCCCCGCGCTCCTTGTAGGCAGCGGTAAACTGGAGATTTTCGAATTTCAGCCAGATATCCGCGCCGGTGATCTGCGACAGCGTGATCGAATGCATCATCGGGGTCTTGACCACCGCGCCATCAATCCGCGCGGCAGCGGCGCGCACGTGGTCGAGGGTAAGGTCGGCCGGCGAAGCGGCGGCGGCCTTGGGGCTGAGGGGGGCAGGCTGGCTGGACATGATGGCGTCGCGATTAGAGGCTTGTTACCGCAAGGGCAATGAGGCTTGCGCCAAATCGCTGGAAGGATTTGCTGAGCGCCTGAAAGTTGGCAAGCCGGTGCGAAGGCGATAGGCACCCGGCCGCTGCCCCTTTCGCGACAATTCAGAGATTGCCATGCGCTGCACCTTTGCCCTTACGCTTGCCGCTGCCTCCACCCTCGCGCTCGCCGCGCCGGCGCTGGCCGACACGCTGGTCGACAATGTCGATGGGTTGACAATCGACGAAACCGGTGCGGTCAAACGCTTCACCGGCCTGGTGTTCGATGAACAAGGCAAGGTGGTCGCGGTGCTTGCGCGCGGCGCGCCGCGCCCGTCGGTCGATTACCGGCTCGATGGCAAGGGCAAGGTGATGGTGCCGGGCATGATCGATGCCCATGTCCACGTGATGGACATCGGCTTTGCCGCGCTCACACTCGACCTGTCGGATACCACCTCGCTCGAAGACGCGCTGGCGCGGATCAAGGCCTTCGCCGAGCAGAATCCGGGGCGCCCGTGGATCCTTGGGCGCGGCTGGAATCAGGAAAAATGGGGCCTCGGCCGCTTTCCCACCGCCGCCGAGCTGGATGCGGTGGTTGCCGATCGCCCGGTGTGGCTGGAGCGTGCGGACAACCATGCGAGCTGGGCCAACTCGCTCGCCATCACCACCGCCGGAGTGACTGCGAAGACTGCGGACCCTGCGGGCGGCAGGATCATCCGCGATGCCAGGGGCGCGCCCGCGGGCGTGTTCGTCGACAATGCCGTGCAGCTGGTCGGCAAGGTCGTCCCTCCGCCGCGCCCGGAAGACCGCGACCTTGCCTTTGCTCGTGCGCAGGAAGTGCTGCTGGCCAAGGGGGTTACCGCGGTGGCCGACATGGGGACCGAGCTGGCCGACTGGAACACCTTCCGCCGCGCCGGCGATGCCGGGCGCCTGCAGATCCGCATCATGGCCTATGCTGATGGATTTGCAACGCTGGAATCCGTCGCCGGGCCGCAGCCGACGCTGTGGCTCTATGACGACAAGCTGCGGATGGGGGGAATCAAGCTCTATCTCGACGGCGCGCTGGGCTCGCGCGGCGCGGTGCTGAAAGCGCCCTATCATGACGATCCGGGCGCGAAGGGCCTGCCGCTGCTCTCGCCCAGCCAGCTGCGCAATCTGATGAGCCGCGCGGCGATGGACAATTTCCAGACCGCCGTCCACGCCATCGGCGACGGGGCCAATGCCGAGGTGCTGGCCGCGATCGAGGAGCTTTCGGAGAGCTACAAGGGCGATCGCCGCTGGCGCATCGAGCACGCGCAGATCGTTGATCCGGCGGATCTGCCGCTGCTCGGGCGGCATGGCATCATCGCCTCGATGCAGCCGCTGCACCAGACCTCCGACCGGCTGATGGCCGAAGCAAGGCTGGGACCTGGCCGGCTCGAGGGTGCCTATGCCTGGCGCAGCGTGATGACCGTGGGCGGGCGGCTGGCGTTCGGCTCGGACGCGCCGGTCGAACCGGCCGATCCCTGGGCCGGCATGGCCGCCGCGATCAGCCGCACCGATGCCAAGGGCGAACCCTTCGGCGGCTGGTTCCCGCAGCAGACCGTGAGCCGCGAGGCGGCACTGGCCGGGTTCACCGCGGATGCCGCTTATGCCGGGTTTGCCGAGGGGCGCTTCGGGCGGCTGGTGCCGGGTGAGCGCGCCGACTTCCTGCTGATTGATCGTGACCCGCTGCTCGCCTCGCCCGATGAGCTTCGTCAGACCAGGGTCATCGAGGTGTGGATCGGCGGGGCGAAGGTTAGAGGGGAGTGATTACTCCGCCGCCTGCCCCGCCGCTTCTTCCGCCGCGCGCGCGGCATTCCCTGCCGCGACCTTGCGCTCTTGCAGCCGCATCAGCAGCAGCGAGATTTCGAACAGCCCTATCAGCGGCAGTGCCAGGATGACCTGCGAGCCGGGATCGGGCGGAGTGACGATCGCCGCGATCACGAAGATGCCGACAATGACATAGCGCCGCGCGCCTGCCATCTGTGCGCGCGAGATAATCCCGGCGCGGTGGAGCAGCAGCAGCAGCACCGGCAAAAGGAAGGTCATCCCGAAGGCAAGGATGAACTGCATCACCAGGTTGAGATAATCATCCGCGCTCGGCAGCGCCTGCACCTGCAACCCGCCCGCCTCGCCGCCGAAGCCGAGGAAAAACCGGAACGCGGTGGGCATGACGACGAAAAAGGCCAGCGCCGCGCCGCCCAGAAACAGCACCGGGGTGGCAATCAGGAACGGCAGAAACGCCTTCTTTTCGCGCGCATAAAGGCCCGGCGCAACGAACGCCCAGAGCTGGTTGGCGATCACCGGAAAGCTCAGCATGAAGCCCGCGAACAGCCCGACCTTCATCTCCACGAAGAACACTTCGGGCAGCCGGGTGAAGATCAGCTGTCCTTCGCCTTCCGGAAAGGCCTGCCGCAGCGGCCGCACCAGCACGCCAAGGATCTCGTCAGCGAAATAGAAGCACACCAGGAAGCCCGCCAGCAGCGCCAGCAGCGACCGGATGATGCGGGTGCGCAGCTCGATCAGATGATCCAGCAGCGGGGCGCGGGTCTCGTCGAGATCGTCAACCTTGAACATCGCCGCTCCCCTTGGGGGCCGGTGTTGCGCAGGCCGGTGCAGCAGGGGCCGGTTCGGCGGCGTGAAGTTCGGCGGGCGGGGTATCGACGGGAGGGGGGCCGGTCATCACCGGCGCGCCCGCCTCCGCCTCGGTCAGCGCGGCGGAACGGCGCATGATCTCCTCGTTCTGCGCCTTCCACTTCTTTTCCATGTCCTCCAGCTCGGCCTCGCGCACCATCGCGTCGATGCCCGAACGGAAATGCGCCGACACGCGCCGAACCTTGCCGATCCAGCGGCCCGCCACCCGCATTGCCAGAGGCAGATCTTTCGGCCCGATCACAATGACCGCGACGATGATGATGACCAGCAGTTCTGCGGCGCCGATGTCGAACATGGTGGGTGCGGGCGCGCCGCCTCCTTCTGCGTGTCGATCAGGCGCCTGCGGTGTCGTTCTTCTCGGCCGCTGCCGGGGCATCGCGCGCGGCGGGGGTGGCAGCCGGCGGCTCGATCCGGGGCTTGGCCGCAGGCTGATCCGCCTCGTTCATGCCCTTCTTGAAGCTCGAGATGCCCTTGCCGAAATCACCCATCATCTCAGAGATGCGCCCGCGTCCGAACAGGACGAGGACGACGACGGCGATGATCAGGATTTGCCAGATACCGGGTTGCATAAGCCAAGACTCTTGTTCGTGTGCTGGCCGTATATAGGGGCCTTTGTGCTGCTATGCCACCCGCGAGACGATCGGGGTGAAAAAAGCCTCAACGATCCGCGTCGTCAGACCCTTCCTGATCGTCATCGTCTGGCTCGAACCGTCCCATACCGTCCAGCGCACCTTCCATCGCCGCCTCGACCGGATCGAGCAGCCCGGCGGCGCGTAATTCGTCGATGCCGGGCAGGTCGCGGCGGCTGGCGAGGCCGAAATGATCGAGAAATTCGCTGGTGGTGGCATAGATCACCGGACGACCCGGCACCTCGCGCCGGCCGGCGGGGCGCACCCAGCCGGCCTCCATCAAGACATCGAGCGTGCCCGCGCTGGTCTGCACACCCCTGATCGATTCGATTTCCGCGCGGCTGACCGGCTCGTGATAGGCGATAATCGCCAGCACCTCGGTGGCCGCGCGGCTCAGGCGGCGCACCTGCTCCTTCTCGCGCCGCAGCAGATGGGCAAGATCGGGCGCGGTTTCAAAGTGCCAACGCCCGCCGCGCTCGACCAGATGGACGCCGCGCGCGGCATAATGCGCCTGCACCGCAGCCAGCGCCGCGCGCACGTCGCCTGCTTCCAGCCCGCCGAGGTGGGCCGCGAGCGCCTCGACGCTCATTGGCTCCTCGGCAGCGAACAGGGTCGCCTCGATCGCACGTTCGAGCGTGCCGGGCGGTTCGCTCATGCCCCGGCCCCCGCGGGCGCGCCTTGCTTCAGCCGGCGGATGCGTAAGGGCGCAAAGGCGCCCTCCTGCTCCAGTTCCGCCCGGCCCCGCTTGGCCAGTTCCAGCGCCGCCAGGAAGGACGAGGCGAGCGCCGAGCGTCGCAGTTCAGGCGAGGCATGGGGCGGCAGAAAATCGCGGATGTCCATCCATTCGAGCGTCACCCCGAGCATCGCCGAAACCCGCTCCAGCGCGCTGTCAAGCGTCATCACCGGGCGATTGGCGACGTGGTAGATGCGCGGCGCGGTGCGGGCCTTGACCTGCCCGTAAGCCTGAATCAGCGCGAACAGGTCGGAGCGCCACACCGTCCTGCGATCGGTGCGAAGCCCCTCGGGGTGCCCTCGCAGAAACACATCGCGCCCGATCCGGTCACGCGCCATCAGCCTTGCGGCCGCCTCGCGCATCGCACCCAGGCGTTGCAGGCGCAATTGCAGCCGCAGCGCCAGTTCCTCGGGACTCGGATCTTCCTGCTCCTGCTTGGGCAGCAGCAGCGCCGATTTGAGATAGGCCAGCCACGCCGCCATCACGAGATAATCGGCGGCCAGTTCCAGCCGGAGCGCGCCGGCCCGCTCAATATAGCCGAGATATTGGTCAACCAGCGCGAGAATCGAGATTTGCCGCAAGTCAACCTTCTGCCGCCGCGCCAGATCGAGCAGCAGGTCGAGCGGGCCTTCCCACCCGTCGAGCGCGAGATAGAGCGCCTCCTCGTCCGGCCTGGCTGCCTGCACCAGCGCGGCCTCATCCGCGCCCGCATCGGACAGACCGAGCATGAAGGACTCGTCAGCGCTCACGCAGCTTGCTCCGCCAGCGCCAGCAGCGCATCGCGCGTCGCCAGCAGTTCGCGCTGTTCGGGCAGGAGCGCCGGGGCGACGCGGGTGCCGGCCAGCGCCCGCTCCAGCCGCGCGGCGGTGGCCTCTGACATGGCGGGGAGCACCTCGCAGATGCCCACCATGTCATTCATCTTCGCCCAGCAGTTGAGGATGATGTCGCAGCCGGCCGCATGGGCGCGCGCGGCGCGTTCGGGGATGGTGCCGCCCAATGCCTCCATGTCGATATCGTCGGTCAACAGCAGGCCATCAAAACCGATGCGCCCGCGAATGATGTCGCGGATCACGCTTGCTGACAGCGTTGCCGGGTTCTCGGCATCCCAGGCAGTGAACACCAAGTGGCCGGTCATGCCGATCAGCGCGTGGTTCAGGGTGCGGAACGGGGCGATGTCGGCGTCCAGTTCCGCAGCCGAGGCAGTGACGGTGGGCAGCGCCTTGTGGCTGTCGCAATCGCTGCGCCCATGGCCCGGCATATGCTTGATGCAGCCCGTCACCCCGCCGGCCGCCAGCCCTTCGAGCACGGCGCGACCGAGCGCGGCGACCTGCATCGGATCAGCCCCGAACGCGCGATCGCCGATCACGTCATGCGCGCCGGGCAGGCGCAGATCGAGCGGCGGGTGAAAATCGACCGTGATGCCCATCGCCGACAGTTCCAGCGCCATCGCGGTCGCATTGGCGCGCGCGGCCGCAATCGCGCTGGCCGGGGCGATGTCGTAGAGCCGGGCGAAGGCTTCGCCGGCGGGATAGGCCGACCAGTGCGGCGGACGCAGCCGCGCCACCCTGCCACCTTCCTGATCGATCGACACCAGCAGGCGATCGCGCCCGTGGATGCTCCGCAAATCATCGGTCAGCGCGCGCAGTTGTTGGGGATCGAGGCAATTGCGCCCGAACAGGATATAGCCCGCCGGATCAGCCTCGCGGAAGAAGGCCCGCTCGTCCGCGGTCAGATGCGGGCCGCCAAGGCCGAAGATTGCCGGAATCATCCGGGCAGATTCGCAAGGAAGCCCGCGTCAGGCAAGCGGGGGCACCATCCGGAACGGGGAAAAGCCCTCTGCGTCGGCACCATTACTTGATCTGGCAATCGAGCCCGTCGGCCTTGAGCGCGGCGCACAGGCGTTCCGCCTCGGCGCGGCTGCCTGCCACCGCCTGCAAGCGATAGACCGTGCCGATATCAACCTTGGCCTCAACCACGCGGTGCTTGACCCCGGCGAGCGCTTCGGTGCGGCGCGACAGATCAGCCCAGCCCTGTTCGGCGCGAGCGCGGGTGCCATAGGCGGCGAGCTGCACGCCCACCCCCGCCACGGCCGGCGCGGCAGGCGCAGCGGCACCCGCGCTGGCAGACGGCGCAGACCTGGGCGCAGGCGTTGCCGGAACCGAGGCAGGGGCCGTCGGCGCGGCGACCACCGCCTCGCGGGTTTCGCCCTCGCCCACCAGCGGGGCGACGTTGCCGGTGCCCGCAAACTGCTTGCCGCCCGGGTCTTGGGGGCGCTCCTTAATCGGGCCGGCGGGGGCTTCGATCACGCTGCCATCGGCCACCACGTCGGTCGAGCCGGCGCGGCTGGAGACATACCACACCGCCCCCACGACTGCTGCCAGCACCAGGATCAGCACGCCGGCAAAGCCGAGAACCTGGCCAATATCCAGCCCGCCCGCATCCTCGTCATCCGCATCGGATTCGAGCCACGGCAGGTTGTCGGTATCGGCAAGATCCAGCTCGCCCTCGCCTGCGTCCAGTTCCTCGTATTCGGCATTGATCATGGCGAAACCCCGTGCCCCGGCCCTCACATGCTCTCGACCGCCTCGACACCCAGCACGCCGAGACCGCCGCGGATCACTTGCCCGATTGCGCGGGCAAGGAAAAGCCTTGCCGCCGTCACTTCGGCATCCTGTTCCACGATGAAGCGCTTTTCCGGACGGTCATTACCGAGATTCCAATAGGAATGGAAATCGGCGGCCAGATCATAGAGGTAGAAGGCGATCCGGTGCGGTTCGCGCGCCCGGGCCGCGGCCTCGATCTCGCGCGGGAACTGTGCCGCGCGGGCGACCAGCGCCAGCTCCTCGGCGCCGAGCCGGTGAAGCGCGGTATCGGACGGGGCGTGGCCCGCCTCCGCCGCCTTACGCAGCGTCGAACAGATCCGGGCATGGGCATACTGCACATAGAACACCGGATTGTCCTTCGAAGCCTCGACCACCTTGTCGAAGTCGAAATCCATCTGTGCATCGGGCTTGCGGGTGAGCATGGTGAAGCGCACCACGTCCTTGCCGACCATTTCGACCACATCGGCCAGCGTGACGAAATTGCCCGCGCGCTTCGACATCTTGAACGGCTGGCCGCCCTTCATCAGCTGCACCATCTGGACGAGCTTGACCTCGAACGGCTTGGGCGGCGCGCCATCAGCGCTGGTCAGCGCCGCCACCGCCGCCTTGATCCGCTTGACCGTGCCGGCGTGGTCCGCGCCCCAGATATCGACGAGAGCATCGGCGGTCTGGGCCTTCTGGAAGTGATAGGCCAAGTCCGCACCGAAATAGGTCCACGCGCCGTTCGACTTCTTGATCGGACGGTCCTGATCATCGCCGAACCTGGTCGAACGAAACAGCGGCAGCGCGACCGGTTCCCAGTCTTCGGGCGGGGCCTTGCCCTTGGGGGCATCGAGCACGCCGTCGTAGACGAGGTCGTGTTCGCGCAGCCATTGCTCCGCCGCATCGACCTTGCCCGAGGCCTGCAATTCGGCCTCGGAGGAGAACAGGTCATGGCGGATGCCGAGCGTGGCCAGGTCCTTGCGGATCATGTCCATCATCGCTTCGACTGCGCGGGTGCGGAAGCAGGATAGCCACTCGGCCTCGGGCGCGGCGGCGTAGGCATCGCCGAATTCGGCGGCGAGCGCCTGGCCGACCGGCACGAGGTAATCGCCCGGATAGAGGCCTTCGGGAATGGTGAGGCTCTCGCCAAGCGCCTCACGATAGCGCAGGTGCACCGAACGGGCGAGCACATCGACCTGCGCGCCGGCATCGTTGACATAATATTCCCTGATGACCTTGTGGCCCGCAAATTCCAGCAGGCCGGCCAGCGCATCGCCCACCACCGCGCCGCGGCAATGGCCCATGTGCATCGGGCCGGTGGGATTGGCCGAGACATATTCGACATTGACCACCAAGCCCCCGCCCATGGTGGAACGGCCATAATCGGCGCCGAGCGTGGCGATGGCAGCGAGTTCGTCCAGCCACGCCTGAGGGGCAAGCCGCAGGTTGATGAAGCCCGGCCCGGCAATCTCGGCGCTGGTGATCGTCGGATGGCCGGCGAGCTTGGCAATGATCGCCTCGGCCAGCGCGCGCGGGTTCATGCCTGCGCCTTTGGCCAGCACCATCGCGGCGTTGGTGGCCAGATCGCCATGCGCTGGATCGCGCGGCGGTTCGAGCGTGACGTTGGCAAAAGCGGTGCCCGCCGGCAGCACGCCCTCGCCGACAAGCTCGGTCAGCGCGGTTTCGATCAGTGCCGAATAGGTGGCGTAGAGGGTCTTGGGCTGGGTCATCGGGTTCTCGTGCGGTGTGCGCGGCGTATCGCGCGTGCAAAATAGGAAGCGCAGGTCCGGGTCAAGCCCGAGACGGGGAGGAAGGGAACACCAAAAGCAAGCTGGCATATGCCTCTGGTTCGATGCCAGCGGCGTCGCAAGGCCGCCAAAGGGCTTCGGCGCTCGCCCGCAGGTGCCCGTCGCAAAGTGACGGATTAGCGCCGAGGACGAAGGCGCGGCGGCGCCTTCGCAGCCAAATCAGCGCGTGACGTTATACGCCAGCTGGTCCTCGGTCAGCTGGAAACCGACCAGCATTTCGAAGCGGGTGCGGGCGATTGCCGCCTTGACTTCGGGATCGGCCAGCGGATCGAGTGCCGCATCGACATCGCCCGGGCGTCGTCGGCGGGTGATCTTTTCACGGATATCATCGGGCAGGACGGCATCGGCACGGTTGACGAAGGAGCCGGCCTTGCCCGCCGCCACGGCGCGTTCCTGCCCGTCGGCGAAGGTCAGGGTGACCTCGCCCACGCGCTTGCTGACCACCGCGCTGCCGCCGCGCAGCACCGTGACGAAATAGGGCAGCCGCACCGTACGGCTCCCGCGCGTGTCGGTGCGGCGGGCGTGCACGTCGAAGGTGGCTTCGCTGTAGACCTTTTCGCCGGTATCGTTGCAGGTGGCGCGCAGATTGGTCATCGCCGCGCTGATATCGAGGCTTGCCGTGCTGCGATCCGCACCGGGGCGGAAGGTGGTGATGTCACCGGTATAGTCAGGAATGCCGACCGCCGGACAGGTCGTCAGCACCGAGGTAATGCCGACGCCCTGATCGAGAACCAGTTCGCCTTCGCCGGCGCAGGCGACCAGAGCGGCCGTCGCGGCAAGGACAGGAAGGGCGCGGGTGTGAAACATCATCAAAGGCCGTCCTCGAAAAACCGGATCCAATCGTGCAGCGAGCGCACAACCACGCCCTAGCGAGGCGCGGCGCAAAGCGCTAGAGAGGTTGTCATGAACGCACCCTTTCCCGCAACCGATGCCGCCGCTGGCGACGCCTCGGCCAACGCCCGGCCCCCGCTCAACCTCCTGATTGCCGCGCCGCGGGGTTTCTGCGCCGGGGTCGACCGGGCGATCGAGATCGTTGAGAAGGCGCTCGAACGCTATGGCCGGCCGGTCTATGTCCGGCACGAGATCGTCCACAACAAATATGTGGTCGAAGGTCTCAAGGCCAAGGGCGCAATCTTCGTCGAGGAGCTGGACGAGGTGCCCGATGATGCCCCGGTGGTGTTCAGCGCCCACGGGGTGCCCAAGGCGGTCCCGGCCGAGGCCAAGCGCCGCAAGCTGCTCTATGTCGATGCCACCTGTCCGCTGGTGAGCAAGGTTCACCGTCAGGCCGAGCGCCAGATCGAAAAGGGCCGCCACATCATCTTCATCGGCCACGAAGGCCATCCGGAAGTGATCGGCACCATGGGCCAGGTTCCGCCGGGCCAGATGACGCTGGTGGAAACCATCGAAGATGTCGACAAGCTGCCGTTCGATTCCGACGAAGAACTGGCCTACCTTACCCAGACCACGCTGTCGGTGGATGACACCCGCGAGGTGATCGAGGCGCTCGAATGGCGCTATCCCAACATCTCCGGGCCGCGCGCGGAGGATATCTGCTACGCCACCTCGAACCGGCAGGCCGCGGTCAAGGAACTGGCGCGTGACTGCGATCTGGTGCTGGTGATCGGCGCGCCCAATTCGTCCAATTCGCTGCGGCTGGTGGAGGTATCGGAACGGCTTGGCACCCCGGCCAAGCTGATCCAGCGCGCCACCGACATCGATTTCGCCTGGCTTGATGGTGTCGCCACGCTGGGATTGACGGCGGGAGCCTCGGCCCCGGAGATCCTCGTGCGCGAAGTGGTCGCGGCGCTCGCCCAGCACCGCACCATCCGCGAGCAGGAAATCACCGCCACGGTCGAGAAGATGGTGTTCAAGCTGCCGCGCCAGCTGACCGAATAGCCCCAGCGCAGGAGCAGCGCATATGGCGGTTTATACCCACCTCGGCGCGGAAGACCTCGCGCGGCTGATCGCGCAATATGACGTGGGCGCCCTGGTTTCGGCCAAGGGTATTGCTGAAGGTGTCTCGAACTCCAACTGGCTGGTCGAAACCACCGGCAGCGGCAGCAGCGGCACACGTTTCATCCTCACGCTTTACGAACGACGGATCGACTATGCCGATCTGCCCTATTTCCTCGATCTGCTCGATCATCTCGCCGCGCGTGGCTGCCCGGTGCCGCGCACCATGCATGACCGCGAGGGGTCCTCGTTCCGGATGGTCGAGGGCAAGGCCGCCGCGCTGATCGAGTTTCTGCCCGGCGTCTCCCCCACCCGACCGACCGCGCAGCAGACCCGCGCGGTGGGTGCGGTGCTGGCCGAAATGCACCTTGCCGCCCGCGACTTTCCGCGCAGGCGCGCCAATGCGATGGATTTTGCCGCGAGCGCGGCGATCCTCGAGGCTTGCGGAGCGCAGCGGCTGGCGACCATCGACCCCGGTCTGCCCGCAATGCTGGGCCACGCCGAGGCCGCTGCCGCGCTTGATCTGGCCGCGCTGCCGCAATCGCAAGCCCACACCGATCTGTTCCCCGATAATGTCCTGATGCTGGGCGACAAGGTGACCGGCCTGATCGATTTCTACTTCGCCTGCACAACGGCGATGGTGCTCGATCTGGCGGTGACCCATGCGGCGTGGTGCTTTGACAGCGACGACACCTACCGCGCCGATTGCGGCGCGGCGCTGTTTGACGGCTACCAGAGCATCCGCCGGCTCGAACCGGCCGAGCTTGCGCTGTTTCCCGAAGTGGCCAAGGGCGCCGCCCTGCGCTTCGTCGCCAGCCGTGCGGAGGACTGGCTGGAAACCCCCGATGATGCGCTCGTCACCCGCAAGGATCCGATGCAATTCGTCCGGCGCTGGCGGTTTTATGATGAAGCGGGCGCGGGCCTGCTTGCCTGATGCTTTGCGATGCCCCTAGGGCATGAGCGATGAAAAAGATCGAGATCTTCACTGACGGCGCGTGCAAGGGCAATCCCGGCCCAGGCGGCTGGGGTGCGCTGCTCCGCATGGGGCGGCACGAAAAGGAGCTTTCCGGCGGCGCGGCCGAGACCACCAACAACCGGATGGAGATGACCGCCGTGATCCAGGCGCTCAACGCCCTGACCGAGCCGTGCATGGTCGATCTTTATTCCGACAGCAAGTATGTGCTCGACGGGATGCAGAAATGGATCCACGGCTGGCAGCGCAACGGCTGGGTCAATGCCAGCAAGAAGCCCGTCAAGAACGCCGATCTGTGGCACGATCTGATCGAGGCCGCACGCCCGCACCATATCACCTGGCACTGGGTCAAAGGGCACGACGGCCACCCCGAAAACGAACGGGTCGATAGGCTTGCCAGCGCCGCGGCGGAACGGATCGCGGCCGGGGGATAGAGGGCTGTGGTCTCAGCCACCTTGGGCGGCGCAGCCCCCCGCCCTGCCTGACCGCCCGGACACGACCTGTGCTGCCATGTCATGGTGGCGGGGCCTGCGCCGCGCCGCATAGCAGCGCCCCAAGATGCTGACGCCATCCACGCGCGTGATTCGCCCAAGCGCCGCATGCGCGCAACCAATGCCCGATGAGGCCGGCTCATCACGCATTGGTCTTAGCGCGAGACGTGATCAGGAATTGTCTTCAACCTCGGCGGCGGGGCCGTTCTTCTTGATCGAATCGATCGCGTTCTGCGCGCCGGCCTTGCTCGCATAGCCCTGGGTGGAGAACATCACTTCCGAGTTATATTTGAAGCGCGCGCGGAATTCGCCAGCGTTGTCCTTGTAGATTTCGAACTTGTGCGCCATCGTTTTTCTCTCCTGAAGCGGTTGATCCGCATCGGGGAAATGCCAGATGAGCGCACGCGTGGCTAGGCCGATTGCACCGCTGCCACGAAGCGTGCGGGCGCATAGGCGGCAGGATCGATGTGTTGCGTCATGGCATCCGGCCCAAGACCGAGCGCGATCTGCGCTGCGAGCCGTGCAGCGGCCGGGGCGGTCTGGATGCCGAAGCCGCCCTGCCCGGCAAACCAGAAAAAGCTGCTGTCGGCAGGATCGGGGCCGTAAACCGGCAGCCGGTCGGGCGCGAAGCTCCTCAGGCCCGCCCAGCGCCGCTCGAGCGCGGCAATCCGCCAGTCGGTGGTCCGCTCGAAGCGGTCGATGGCGATCGCCACGTCGATTTCTGCCGGTGCGGCATCGCCGGCCGCATCGGGGGTTTCGTCATGCGGGGACAGCCACAGGCGCCCGCCATCGGGCTTGAAATAGAACCCGCCCTTGATGTCGAGCACCAGCGGCAGATCGGCGGGCGCAGGCGGATCGACCCTGAGCTGCACCACGGTGCGACGGTAGGGCCGGATGCCGAGCGGCGCGATGCCCGCCAGCACCGCCACCGGATCGGCCCAGGCACCGGCGGCATTGACGATCCGCGCGGCGCGATATTCCGCCCCCGCCGCGGTCGTGATGCGCCAGCCATCACCGCTGCGCGCCAGTCGATCCGCCCTGGCGCGGCACACGATCAGCGCGCCGGCGCGGCGTGCCGCGGCAAGGTAATGCTGGTGCAGCCCCGCCACGTCGATATCGGCGCAGGCCGGTTCGTGCACCGCCGCACACCATTCGGGCCGCAGGCCCGGCACGCGCGCTGCGATTGCCGCACGATCGAGCCGCTGGATCGTCACCCCGGTGCCGGCAAAGGTGGCGAAGAATTGCTCGAGCGCGGCCATGTCCTCGGCCCGCGCGAGATGGAGCGCGCCGCGGGTGGTGAGAAATCCGTGCGCGCGCAGATAGGGGCCGGAAGCCAGCGTCAGCGGCACGACGCCGGGGCCGCCATAGCATTCGTCCCAGAACGCCGCCGAGCGCCCGGTGGCGTGGTAGCCGGGCCTATCCTCGGCCTCGAGCAGCAGCACGCTGGCATGGGGCGCAAGCTCGGCGGCAAGGCTCGCACCGGCCATCCCGGCCCCGATCACCGCGAAATCATAAATCATCGGGCCGGCACCACCCGGTCAAGAAATTCCGCAATCGCCGCCATCGCCCGGCTGCGAACCGGATCGGCCTCGCGCAGCAATTCGTGCGCCGCTTCCGGCCCGAAGGCCAGCATTTCGCCACGCGGCAGGCGGCGCGCGGCGCGCAGTGCGGCGGCGTGGCTCACCAGCTTGTCGGCACTGGTGGAAAGGATCAGCACCGGCACTGTCACCGCCTCGATAGCCCCCGGCGCCTCGATTGCCCGCGCGGAGGCATAGGCGCGCTCGACCCAGCGCCAGCTCGCCGGGCCCATCACCAACTCGGGCCGGGTGTCGCGCCACCATTGTTCGTCGGCATAGCGATCGGGATCATGGGTGAGCAGGTTCGCGCGCGCCGCCGGCAGTTCGCCCGGCTTCTCGCTCCACTTCCACGCCTGCCGCATGGGATCGCCCAGCGCGCACATCAGGCGCGCAACCGCGTGCAGCACCGGCAGGGGCAGCGGCGGCCCGTTGATGCCGATCATTGGCGCGCTGAGCACCACCGCATCGGGGCTGACCCGGTGTTCGACCAGCGCGCGCATCACCAGGTGCCCGCCCATCGAATGGGCGGCGAGCACGTGCGGCCCCGGCGTTTCGGCCACCCAATCGGCCCAAAGGGCTGCAAGATCATCGATCCAGATCGCGAAATCCTCGATATGGCCGGTCAGCGCATCCTTGCCCAGCCGCCCCGATCCGGCCTGCCCGCGCCAGTCGGCCGCGGTCACCCGCCAGCCGGCGCGGTGCCATTCCTCCAGCGTTTCGAGGTATTTTTCGTAGGCATCGCCGCGTCCGGGCAGGAACAGGAGCGAACCGCGCGGGCTGGCACCCGCTCCGGGCCAGTCGATCCGGCGCACTGCATGGCCATCGGCGGCGTGCCAGACCCTCTCGCGCGCGGCCGGCGGAATGGCTCGGCGATCGATTGCCGCGATGGTGCGATTGTCGTGAATCTGGAGCCTCCGAGCGTGGTTACTTTTTGGTAAGCAAGAGCCTGTAGCACTGCCCCCAGGAAGCACCGCGGCGCGATTTCGCGCACGGCAACTTCGGGGGCACGATGTTGACGACCACCATTCACTACGGACTGCTGATTGCCTTGGCAATCGCACTGGTCTTCGCGGCCTTCACCGACATTCGGCGCCGCCAGATCGACAACTGGCTGAACGGCGCGATCGCATTGGGCGCGCCGCTGTTCTGGTGGTCGAGCGGCATCGCGCTGTGGCCCGATGTGGCGATGCAGCTGGGGGTGGCGCTGGCCGCCTTCCTGCTGCTGGCAGGATTGTTCGCGGTGAAGATGATGGGCGGCGGCGATGTCAAGCTGCTGACCGTGCTCGCGCTGTGGGTGCGCCCGGAGATGTTCGGGCAGCTGCTGGTGATCATGGCGCTGGCTGGCGGGGTGCTGACCATCGTCATGGGCGTCTGGCACGTCATGCGCCGCCAGCGCGAAAAACTCGCGATCCCCTACGGGGTCGCGATCGCCTTCGGCGGGCTGTGGGTGCTCGCCGCCCATTATCTGCCTGCCACTGCCATGACCGCGGTTCCGGCGTGAACTCGATCTTAACCAGTCGGGACTTACGCATCGAAACCATACCTGCCCGCTAACCAACCCAGGGCGTTTACGAGGGGGCTATTTCAGCCATGGATAGGAAGAAACTGGTTCTGCTGATCGGCGCGCTGATCATTGCGATCGGAACGGCCTTTGCTGCACGGAGCATCTTCGCCGGAGGCGGAGCCCCCACAGCCGAAGCCGCGCAGCCCACCGGCCCGCGCGTGCTCGTCGCCAAGCGCGCGCTGACGGCGGGGACGATCATCACTGCTGATGCCCTTGGCTTCCAGCCCTGGCCCAAGGAGCTGGTGAAGGACGCCTACTTCATCGAGGGCGAAGCCGACATGAACAAGCTGCTCGGCACGGTCGTGCGCTACCCCATCACCGCGGGCGAGCCGGTGACCCAAGGTTCGCTGGTCAGCCCCGGCGACCGCGGCTTCCTCGCCGCAGCGCTTGGCCCGGGGATGCGCGCCATCACCGTGCCGGTGTCGGCCATGACCGGTGTTGCCGGCTTCGTCTTCCCGGGCGACCGCGTCGATCTCGTGCTGACCCAGACGGTGAGCGGCGAGGGCGGCCAGGATCTCAAGGCGGCCGAAACCGTGATCCGCAACCTGCGGGTGCTCGCCACCGACCAGACCACCGAAACCACCACCGACGAAAACGGCAAGACCGTCGTCACCGCGTTCCGCACCGTCACGCTCGAAGTGACGCCGAAGATCGCGGAGAAGGTCGCCGTGGCCCAGACCATCGGCACGCTCAGCCTCGCGCTGCGTTCGCTGGCGGACAATGAAGCCGAGCTCGAACGGGCGATTGCGGCGGGCGATATCGCCATCCCCGACAATGCCACCCCCGAACAGGAAGAGCGTCTGCTCAAGGCGGCAATGGCGCGTCCGATCGACAAGGGCACCAGCTATGTCACCGGCGGCGATGTCTCGCGCTTCCAGCGCAAGACCATGCCTCCGCAGGACAGCGGCCGTGCGCCCCAGTACACCCCGCCCGCACCCGGCGTGCCGGCCAAGGTTGACAGCCAGCCCGTCTATCGTGGCCCGAGCGTGCGCGTCACCCGCGGCAAGGCGACCGAGGAAATCCCGGTCAGCCCCCAGGCCTCGGCGAGCGCGATGCTCCGCACCCAGGGCGAGGCCACCCGCCGCGGCGGCCAGGCCGTCACCTCTACGTTGAGCTTCTGAGGGGAGTGATGATGGCCACGCACAATCCGATCCATCCGCTGTCGCAATCGACACTCACAGGCCAACCCGAGGGGAGCCGCAGAATGAAACGGAACCTGAAAGCCAAGCTGCTGGTCGCTGCCATGATGGCCGCGCCGGTGGCAGCCGTGCCGACTGCCACCGCCACCGCGCAGCAGGTTGTCAGGCCGTCGCAGGAAATCGTCCTGTCGATCGGTCGCGGCGAACTGGTGACCGTGCCGGGCAACATGACCGATGTGTTCGTCGCCAACGAAAGCGTTGCCGATGTCCAGGTCAAGTCGCAGCGCCAGCTCTACGTGTTCGGCAAGGCGGGCGGCGAAACCACCATCTATGCCAGCAACGAACGCGGCGATGTGATCTTTTCGGCCAACATCCGGGTCGGCTCGAACATCGGCAGCGTTGACCAGATGCTGGCGCTGGCCATGCCCGATGCCAAGATCAGCGTTTCCACCATGGGCACCAACACCGTGCTGCTGACCGGCACCGTGGCCGCGCCGGAAGATGCCGCCGAGGCCGAACGGCTGGTGCAGGCCTTCACCGGCGAGGGCACCAATGTCATCAGCCGCCTCAAGACCGCGACCCCGCTGCAGGTCAACCTCAAGGTGACGATTGCCGAAGTCAGCCGCTCGCTGCTGCGCGAGATCGGCGGCAACCTCAACACCTTCGATGGTTCGAGCGGTTTCCGCTTCGGGGTCGGCACCGGGCGTCCAATCGGCGGCACCAGCTACCGTGTCGATGGCCCGCTTGGGGTCGGCAACAATGTCGCGCAAGCGAAGTTCGTGCTGCCCGACGGGACGGAAATCCCCGGCCCGGCGGTTGATTCCGATGGTGGCACCACGATCTCGGGCCTTGGCAAGCTGTTCGGCATCGACATGCTCGGCGCGCTTGACCTGTCCGAGAGCCTCGGCCTCGTCAACACCCTGACCGAACCCAACCTCACCGCACTTTCGGGCGAAACCGCGACCTTCCTGGCGGGCGGCGAATTCCCGATCCCGATCGCCCAGGGCCTCGGCCAGGTGACGGTGCAGTTCCGCCAGTTCGGGGTGAGCCTTGCCTACACCCCGACGGTGCTTTCGAACGGCCGCATCTCGATGCGCGTGCGCCCGGAAGTGTCCGAGCTGTCGAGCCAGGGCTCGATCACCTTGAATGGCTTCCAGGTGCCTGCGCTGACCACCCGCCGCACCGAGACCACGGTTGAGCTGGGTTCGGGCCAGAGCTTCATGATTGCCGGCCTGATGAGCGCCAACGCGCAGAACCTGCTCGACAAGGCTCCGGGTCTTGGCGACGTGCCGATCCTGGGCAATCTGTTCCGCAGCCGCCAGTTCCGCAAGGGCGAAACCGAGCTGGTGATCATCGTCACCCCCTATCTGGTCAAGCCGGTCGATGCCAAGGACATCAAGCTGCCGACCGACGGTTACCGTTCGTCGAGCGAGCTGGAGCAGTTCCTCGGCTACCAGAGCAATTCCAGTCGCTCGGGCGAACAGCGCCCCGGCCCGGTTTCCTCGCAGCCTGACGCACCAAGCCCCAAGGTGAGCGATGCCGATCCGGCCGCGATCGTCCCGAACCAGCCGGAAAAGCCGCGCCGGGCCGACAAGCAAACCCGCAAGGACGAACGCGAGGCCCGCGCCGCGGCCCCCGGTTTCAGCCTCTAACGTGAGAAAGGTGAGTATGATGCCTGTTGCACGACCCAATAGCATGGCGGGACGGCTGCGCCGCGCGCCTGCCCTCGCACTGGCGCTCACGCTTGGTCTGGGGCTCGCCGGTTGCGGCGGAATGCCGACCAACACGAGCCTGTACAGCACCAAGCAGCCGGTGGTCGAGCGGACCAATTTCACGCTCGATGTGACCACCAGCTCGGCGGGCCTGCCGATCTCCGAACAACAGCGCCTCAACGGCTGGTTCGAAACGATGGACCTGCGCTACGGTGATCGCATCGCGATCGAGAACCCGGGCCAGAACCCGGCTGTGACCAATGCGATCCGCGAGATCGCGGGCCGTTATGGCCTGATGATCAGCGATGTCGCACCAGCCACTGCCGGGATGCTCGCACCCGGTCAGGCGCGCGTGGTGATCACCCGCACCTCGGCCATGGTGCCCGGCTGCCCCGACTGGTCGGCCAGGTCGGACATGAACTACAACAACGCCACCAGCCCCAATTTCGGTTGCGCGGTGAACAGCAACCTTGCCGCGATGGTGGCCGATCCGCAGGATCTGCTCGAAGGCAAGAAGGGCTCGGGCGAAACCGTCATCGCCACCTCGAACAAGGCGATCGCGACCTTGCGCGAAGCCGCGCCGACCGGTGCGGGCGGTCTGATGGATGCCAGCGCCGGCGGCGGTGGCGGTGGCGGCGGCGGCGGCGCTGGCGGCGGAGGAGGTAACTAAGCCATGAATGCTCCCTGGAAATCGGGCTTGCCCGGAAATCGTGATCCCTTTGCGGCCTATATCTGCGACGACAACGCGCTTGACGTGATCCGTCCGGTGGTGGTCGAGCTCGGCTGGGCCCCGGAAAAGTGCAACAAGGGCGGCCTGCGCAATGCGGTGCAATCGCTGTCGGTCAGCGCCAGCCCGGCAATCCTGCTGGTCGATCTGTCGGAAAGCGGCGATCCGCTCAACGACATCAACGCGCTGGCCGAAGTGTGCGAACCGGGCACGGTGGTGATTGCCATCGGCCAGGTCAACGACGTGCGCCTCTACCGCGATCTGCTGTCGAGCGGCATTCAGGACTATCTGCTCAAGCCGCTGTCGGCCCAGCAGGTGCACGATGCGCTCAACCAGGCGCTGGCGGTGTTCATGGCCCCCAGGGGCGGTGACGGGGATGGCGCGCGCCGCCACATCTCGACCGCGGTGGTCGGCACGCGCGGCGGGGTCGGTGCCTCCACGCTGGCGACTTCGCTGGCATGGCTGTTCAGCGAGACCCACAAGGCGCCGACCGCGCTGCTCGATCTCGACGTGCATTTCGGCACCGGCGCGCTGGCGCTCGATCTCGAACCGGGCCGCGGGTTGACCGACGCGATCGAGAACCCCAGCCGGATCGATCCGCTGTTCATCGAACGCGCCATGGTGCGTGCCAATGACAACCTGTCGATCCTTTCGGCCGAGGCTCCGATCAGCCAGCCGCTGATGACCGATGGTGCGGCCTTCGTGCAGCTGGAGGACGAGTTCCGCCAGGCGTTCGAGATGACGGTGATCGATCTGCCGCGCAACATGCTGATCAACTTCCCGCAGTTGCTGGCCGACGTGAACCTCGTCCTGCTGACCTGCGAGTTCACGCTGGCATCGGCGCGCGATGCGATCCGGATCCTGTCGTGGCTCAAGACCAATGCCGCGCACGCCCATCCGATGATCGTCGTGAACAAGGCGCAGCCGAACGTTGCGGAGATCAGCAAGGCCGATTTCGAAGCCTCGATCGAACGCAAGGTGGATTACGTGATCCCCTATGACATCAAGGCATCCTCGAATGCCGCCAAGCTGGGCCAGGTGTTCGTCGATGCCAACCGTTCCAGCAAGGCGTCTGCGGTGATCCGCCAGATTGCCGAACGGGTCATCGGTGCCAATGCGGACGATCTGTCGGCCGGTTCCACTGAAGAGAAGAAGTCGCTGCTCGGCGGGTTCGACTTCAAGGCGCTGCTCGCCAAGAAGGCCAAGCCCGAGCCCCAGGCAGCCGACGAATGATGCTGCCGGGGCGAGGGGGCCGGGCCAGTTCCGGCCCCCGCGCGCCCCACCCCATGTGAACGAGCGCCGCAGCCGCGCGGCACAAGGCAGGACGTGACTTTATGGACTTTCTCCAAACCCTGCTGATCACGCTGGTGATCTTCTGCGTTCTGGTGATCGGCTACACGCTGTTTGCCGGCTCGGGTGCGTCCAAGGCCCAGAAACGCCGGATGCAGGCGCTGCGCTATCGTCACTCCGAAAGCGTCGATGCCAAGGTCGACGCGCAGTTCAAGCGCGCGATCGCGGCGCGCAAGCCCAAGAGCTACAAGGTCGCAGGCTCCGGCTCGCGCCTTGAGGCCCTCGCCTTGCGGCTCGACCGGACGGGCAAGGGCTGGAGCGTTAGCCAGTATATCTACGCCTCGATCGGTCTTGCGCTGGCTGTGGCTGTGGTGATCTTCATCCAGAGCGGGGCGCTGCTGCTCTCGCTTGGGATCGGGGCAGCCGTGGGCGCGGGCATCCCGCACCTGGTGGTCAATTACTTCATCGGCAAGCGCACCAATGCCTTCGTCAGCAAGTTCCCCGATGCGCTGGAGCTGCTGGTGCGTGGCCTCAGATCGGGCCTGCCCGTCACCGAGACGCTCAGCGTGGTGGCGCAGGAAGTGCCCGGGCCGGTTGGTCTGGAATTCCGCGGCGTGGTTGATCGGATCAAGGTCGGCAAGACCATGGAAGACGCGCTGCAGGACACCGGCGACCGGCTTGGCATCCCCGAATTCAACTTCTTCACGATCACGCTGGCGATCCAGCGCGAAACGGGCGGCAACCTTGCCGAAACGCTCTCGAACCTCGCCGACGTGCTTCGCAAGCGCGCCCAGATGAAGCTGAAGATCAAGGCGATGAGTTCGGAATCCAAGGCCTCGGCCTATATCGTCGGCTCGCTGCCCTTCATCGTCTTCGCCATGATCATGTGGGTGAACCCCGAATATATCGGCGGTTTCTTCACCGACGATCGCCTGATCGTAGCCGGTCTTGGCGGCCTGTGCTGGATGGGCATCGGCGTGTTCATCATGGCCAAGATGGTCAACTTCGAAATCTGATCCGGGACACAGACGATGATCGAACAACCTTCCGGACCCATGCTGCTCGGCTTCGACGTGATCATGGTCGGGACCGTGCTCGCCGGCCTCGCCGCCTTCGCAATGGTGCTGGCGATCTACGCTGCGATCACCATCCGCGATCCGATGGCCAAGCGCGTCAAGGCGCTCGAAGCCCGGCGCGAACAGCTCAAGGCGGGGATCGTCACCGCGGCAGCCAAGAAGCGCACCCGGTTGGTGCGGAGCACCGGTTCGACCGACAAGGTCAAAGAGAACCTCAGCAAGCTCAACGTCCTGCAGGACAGCCAGATCAAGGCGATCCAGCAGAAGCTGGCCCATGCCGGATACCGCAACAAGGAACTGGCCTACTTCATCATCTTTGCCCGCGCGGTTGCGCCGTTGGTGCTGGGCGGGATTGCGGGCCTGCTGATCTACGGCATCGAATTCTGGCCCGACTGGGGCCCGATGACCCGCTTCGGTGCCTTCGCCGCCACCATCATCCTGTCCTACAAGGCCCCGGAAATCTACCTCGGCAACAAGGCCAGCAAGCGCACGGCGGAAATCCAGAAGGGCCTGCCCGATGCGCTTGACCTGCTGGTGATCTGCGCCGAGGCCGGTCTCACCGTCGATGCCGCCTTCAACCGCGTCGCCAAGGAACTGGGCCGCGCCTATCCCGAACTGGGCGACGAGTTCGCGCTGACCGCGATCGAACTGTCGTTCCTCAACGAACGCAAGATGGCGTTCAACAACCTCGCCTACCGCGTCAACCTCGAAGCGGTGAAGGGCGTGGTCACGACCATGATCCAGACCGAGCGCTACGGCACCCCGCTGGCCAGCGCGCTGCGGGTGCTGTCGGCCGAATTCCGCAACGAGCGCATGATGCGCGCCGAGGAAAAGGCCGCCCGTCTGCCTGCGATCATGACGGTGCCGCTGATCCTGTTCATCCTGCCCACGCTGTTCGTGGTCATTCTTGGCCCGGCGGCCTGTTCGATCAGCGATGCGCTGATGGGTCCCAACGGCGCGATGGCGGGCAAATAGCGCGCGTTCGCAGGCACCATCCCGCTGCGCCACACCCGGCGCGGCGGGATGTTCGCATCTGGCGCTAGGGCTGGCCCCGGGCCAGTTCACCCGCCCGCAGCCGGATCGCCGCCAGCATGTCGCGCAGCATCGCCTGGTCTTGGGGCGAAAAGCCGCCCAGCAAGTCCCGTTCGGTCGCCAGCGCCAGCGGCATCACCTCCTCGTGAATCGCCCGGCCTTCGGCGGTCAGTTCAAGCAGGTGCGAACGCCGGTCGGCCGGGTTGGCCGCCCGCGCCACCAGCGCGCGTTCCTCCAGCACCTTGACCGCGCGGTTGACCGCAACCTTGTCCATCAAGGTCGCCGCCGTCAGCGCGCGCTGGGTCATGCTGCCGGCATCGCCGAGGATAGCCATCACCCGCCATTCGGGGATCTTGAGTGCGAAGCGCTTGCGATAGCGCTCGGCAATCAGATCGCTAACCGCATTGGACGCAATCGAGAGCTGGTAGGGCAGAAACCCCGCGAGCCGCCCTTGCCCTGCTTCATTCATAGGGCCGCGCATCCCACCAGGGGTAGAAATCGGGCATGTCGGTGCTGACCTTGCCAGGATAGATCGCACGGCGCTTTTCGAGGAAGCTGGCGATCCCTTCCTTGGCATCGGCACTGCGGCTGAGCCGGTAAATCGCGCGGCTGTCGATCTTGTGGGCTTCGATCGGGTGGTCGGTGCTGGAAAGCCGCCACATCATCGCCCGCGTCATCGCCACCGAAATCGCCGAGGTGTTCTCGGCAATCTCGCTCGCCAGCAGCCGCGCGGCAATCCGCAAGTCTTCGGGCGCATGGATCGAACGCACCAACCCGCCCACCTTGGCTTCCTCGGCATCGAAGATGCGGCCCGTGTAGCACCATTCGAGCGCTTGGCTGATGCCGACGATGCGCGGCAGGAACCAGCTCGAGGCGGCCTCAGGCACGATCCCGCGTCGGGCAAAGACGAAGCCGTAACGCGCGGTGGAGCTGGCCAGGCGGATGTCCATGGCGAGCTGCATCGTCGCGCCCACGCCCACCGCCACGCCGTTGCAGGCGCAAATCAGCGGCTTCTTGCTGTCAAACAGCCGCAAGGTCAGCAACCCGCCGCCGTCGCGCACCCTGGGATCGGACAGATCGGCGACCTCGCTCGGATCGGAGAACACCTGCCCGCCGCCCTCGGGGGTAAGATCAGCCCCGGCGCAGAACGCCCGCTCGCCCGCGCCGGTGAAGATCACCGCACGCACGCTGTCGTCCGCGTCGATATCGTCCATCGCCGCGATGATCTCCTGCCCCATGGTGCGGGTATAGGCGTTCATCTTGTCGGGACGATTGAGCGTGACGGTGGCGATGCCGTCCGTCTTTTCGACGATGATCTGGGTATAGTCGCTCATGGGTTCCTCTCTTCGCCGTTTATCTTCGGGCCTGTCGGAAACACATGAGACACTGTCCGCAACACGAAAACAAGCCTCGCGCAGAGGCACGTTTTAGACAGGCCGAGCCCTCGTCCGGGAGCGCGTATCATCCAGGCCGGCAAGTTTCCGGGCGCGCCGGGATACCGCACAGCAGCCGACCGGCTGATGCGACGGCAGCCCGAAACGCAACCGCCCCCACGCCGGGCAGCGCAGGGGCGGCATTTGGCTGAAGACAGCGCGGACTTAGCGCGGGGCCATCCGGATCGCCCCGTCGAGGCGCACGTCCTCGCCGTTGAAATAGCCGGTCTCGATCATGGTCAGGGCCAGCTTGGCATATTCGACCGGCATCCCGAGGCGCTTGGGGAACGGCACCGATGCCGCCAGCGCATCGCGCACGTTCTGCGGCGCGGCGGCCAGCAGCGGGGTGTCGAAGATGCCCGGCAGGATGGTGTTGACACGGATGCCCTCGGCCATCAGATCGCGGGCGATCGGCAGGGTCATGCCGACCACGCCCGCCTTCGAGGCGGAATAGGCCGCCTGCCCCATCTGGCCGTCTTCGGCCGCCACGCTGGCGGTGTTGACGATCGCGCCGCGCTCACCGTTCTCGTCGAGCGGGTCGAGCGTCATCATGCCCGCCGCCGACTTGGCGATGCAGCGGAAGGTGCCGACGAGGTTCACCTGGATCACGAAATCGAAGGCGCTGATCGGGAAATGCTTGATCGAGCCGTCTTCCTTGCTGCGGCTGGCGGTCTTGATCGCGTTGCCGATCCCGGCGCAGTTAACGAGGATGCGCTCCTGCCCGTGGGCGGCGCGGGCCTTGGCGAAACCGGCATCGACTTCGTCATCGCTGGTGACGTTGACCTTGCAGAAGGTGCCGCCGATCTCGGCCGCAAGGGCCTCGCCCTTTTCCTCGTTCATGTCGAAGATCGCGACCTTGGCGCCCTTGGCGGCCAGCGCCCGCGCAGTGGCGGCGCCGAGGCCCGAGGCACCGCCGGTGACAACGGCGGGGGTATTGGCTGAAACTTCCATTGCTGTTCCTCTCAGGTAAGGGGGATGAAATCAGCCCGCGCGGCGCATGAGCGAAGCGTTTCGCCAGCGCAGCGCGGGCGAAAAACGCATCAAAGCGCCTCGATGATGGTGACGTTGGCGACGCCGCCGCCTTCGCACATCGTTTGCAGGCCATACTTCTTGCCGCGCGCGCGCAGGGCATGAACCAGCGTCGCCATCAGCTTGGTGCCCGACGCCCCCAGCGGATGGCCGAGCGCGATCGCGCCGCCGTTGACGTTGAGCTTTTCCGGGTCAGCCGCGGTGTGCCTCAGCCAGGCCAGCGGCACCGAGGCAAAGGCTTCGTTCACCTCGTAAAGATCGATGTCGGCCATCTTCAGCCCGGCGCGCTGCAACGCGCGGTCGGTGGCAAACAGCGGTTCTTCCAGCATGATCACCGGATCGCCGGCGGTGACGGTGAGGTTGTGGATGCGTGCCAGCGGGGTCAGGCCGTGCGCCTTCAAGGCCGCTTCGCTCACCACCAGCACCGCCGAGGATCCGTCGCAGATCTGGCTTGAGGTGGCCGCGGTAAGCGCCCCGTCGGGGGAAAGCAGCTTGACGGCGGCGATGCCTTCCAGCGTCGCATCGAAGCGAATGCCTTCATCGACGGTGTGCATCTGGGTGCCTTCGGGCGTTTCGATTTCCACCGGCACGATCTCGCGCTCGAACGCGCCCGCCTTGGTCGCGGCAATCGCCTTTTCATGGCTGGACAGGGCAAAGCGATCGAGCTCGTCCTTGGTCAAGCCGTGCTTCTTGACGATCATTTCCGCGCCCATGAACTGGCTGAAATTGATGCCGGGGAACTTTTCCTCGAGGCCGGCGGCCTTGGAATAAAGCCCTTCCTTGGCGTGCAGCGTGACGTTGGATCCCATCGGCACGCGGGTCATGCTTTCCACGCCGCTGGCGATCACCACGTCCTGGGTGCCACTCATCACGGCCTGCGCGGCAAAGTGAATGGCCTGCTGCGAGGAGCCGCACTGGCGGTCGATTGTCACTGCCGGGGTCGATTGCGGCAGCCGCTTGGAAGCGAGCACGCCCATGCGGCCAACCTGCATCGCCTGTTCGCCCGCTTGGCTGACGCAGCCGGTGACGACATCGTCGATCGCCGCAGGATCGATGCCGCTGCGCTCGACAATGGCATCGAGCGACTTGGCCAGCAGATCGACCGGGTGCACCCCGGCCAGCCGCCCGCCGCGCCGACCACCGGCAGTACGGACCGCTTCGACGATATAGGCAGTGCTCATCTCTCTCTCCTGTGGAGTCCGTTTTCGGACGGTGTCAGACCAGTCCCGCGCGGCGCAAATCGGTTGCGTATCGCCACCGGCCCTCGGCGACCCGCCTATTGAAGCTGTAGGTGCAAATCAAGCGGCCAAAATGATGGTGCCGGAATGCGGTGCGCGGGGCGCCGTGAGCGCAACAAAAAAGGGGCGGGAAATCCCGCCCCTTTCGATTGGTTCCAGACCACTGGGATCAGAACGCGATATCGACGCCCAGACGCACCGAACGCGGCGGCTGGTAGCTGGTCGGCAGCCCGTAATTCGGGTTGAGAATGTACGGATTGGTCAGCGTGTCGTCGTAGTCGATTTCGCCGATTTCGTTGCGCTGCTGAATCCCGGCCGAGTTGAGGATGTTGAACACATCCGCCCGCAGCGTAACCTTCTGACCCGAAGCGATCATCATGTTGTAACGCAGCGAAACGTCGAAGTTCGCGATCCAGTCGCTCTTTTGCGCCGTGCCGCGCGGGCTCGGCTGACCGTTGCAGTAACGCGAGGCCGCACCGTAAACGCGCGCGAACACGTCGGTCGGGTGGTGGCCGAAGCAGCTCAGCGGACGCGGCGAGTCAACCTGGATGTTGGTGCCGATGGTGAACTGATCGCTCAGCTCAATCCCGCCGAACAGCCGGAAGCGGTGACGACGGTGCGTCGGCAGCTTGCCGTAGGCGAAGTCCGAGAAGCCCGGCTGGTCGAAGTCCTGCGTGATGCCCGAGTCATCCTGCTCGAAGTCGGACTGCACGAAGCCTTCCGAGTTGCCGCGGGTATCCGACCAGACATAGCTGAACGAAACCGTGTAGCCATCCTTCATCGGACGCACGGCAGTCAGCGTGACAGCGTCGTACTTGCGCTTCGCCTTGGGGTAGCCGAGCTGGGCAGCGGTGAAGGTCACCTGGCGGCCATCGAGACCGTCAAGATTGACCACCAGATCGCGGCCCGGGTTGGTGATCACGTACTGGTGGAAGCCGGTCCAGGTCGACGAGCAGCCCGAAATGCCCTGATCGGCACAATAGGCCAGCACCGCCGCGTCGATCGCCACGTCCTCCGCCGTCGTGTTCAGGCGACGGTTGGTGTAGTTGATGCCGAACAGCCAGTCGCCGAGACGGTGCTCGTAACCAATCAGCCACTCGGTTTCCTTGGTCGCCTTCAGGTTGGCGGCCAGAAGCGCGCTCGAATCCGCGACGTTACCGCGACCGGTCACGCTGCAGTTCGTGGTCGGCCCACCGGGAACCAGCGGCGCCGGGCAGGATGCCTGATAAGCGCCCAGAGTGGTCACCAGATTACCGAGGATCGGCACGCCGTTGTTGTCAAACGAGGTGTAGGTCCAGCGCTGCCGATAGAAGAACTCCGAACCCACCTGACGGAACGCGGTGTTGCTCGCGAAGGGCAGGAAATACTGCCCGTAGGAGCCATAGAGCTTGCCCGAATTATCGTCGAACATGTCATAGGTGAAGCCGAACCGCGGCGCCCAGTTGTCCTTGAGCGAAGCATACTTCGAACCATCGGCCTTAAACACCTCGAAGTCGTCGCGGCGCACACCAAGGTTGACAGTCAGACGATCAGTGATCGCCCATTCGTCCTGGAGATAGAACGCACGGTTGCGGGCATCAAAGGAACCACCGCTGTTGAAGTAGTTGAGTTCCACGATACCGCCCGGACGCAGCAGATACAGGAACCCGGCACCACCCTGGCCTTGGTTATACGCTTCAGGCGAAATGTAGCCGTTGCTGAACAGGAAGTTGCCGCCATTGCGGACGGTCGCCTTGGACAGCACATTGTCTTCCTGATCGAACCCGCCGCGGATATGGTGTTCCCCGAAGGCCGAGAAATACAGGTCGACATCGGCGCGGTAGAATTCCCGCTCGGTCCGGTAGGGCGATTCGACGTTGGCGACCGACTGCCCGTTGAAGAAACCGCCGTTCGGCACGCCGTTGATGGTCGTGCCCGAAAGGTTGCGGATGTAAGGCGCACCGGCATCGCCGCCCACGCCGATATTGTCGAACCGGTCACGCATCCGGCCATAGGCGCCCGAAACCGTCAGCCAGTTGGTGAACTGGCCGGTATACTTGGCAACATAGTTGACGCCGCCCGACTTGAAATCGGTGACCGAGCCGGCCAGGCCGAGAACCGGCTGACCGTTGACTTCCGAATAGCTGAGGTCCGAACGGCGCGTCGTGTTGCGGGTATCGAACAGGGTGAATTCGAGGTGGTGGTTGTCCACCGGGTAAGCATCGAGCTTGATGCCGTAGAACGGATCATCGTTCTTGCGCTGGAAGGCCAGACCCGCGTTGCGCGAAATGGTCGTGCTTTCCTGATTGCGAAACTCGATCAGGCCATAGGCGAACAGGCGATCGGTGATGATCGGGCCACCCAGCTCGACAATCGCCGAATAGCTCGACTGGCGATCCGCCGCACGGTTGGTGACCTTGGTCTTCTCGCCGGTGTTGCTGTCGATGTTGAACAGATCGCGGCCGTCCGAGCGCAGGAAATTGGGCGACCAGTTGAGATGCACCGCCGCCATGAAGTCGTTCGAGCCGGACTTGGTCACGGCGTTGACGATACCGCCGGTGGCCCGGCCGTATTCGGCCGGATAGCCGCCCGACTTGACTTCGACCGACTTGTAGAACTCGAACGGAACCTGCGCCGAACCGAGGTAGTTGTCGAAGTTGGTGGTGTTGAGGCCGTTCACGTAATAGGCGTTTTCAGCGACCGAGGCACCGCCGATCGATGGCAGGTTGCCAAAACCGTCGTCACCGCGCGACACGCCCGGCGCCAGCAGCACCAGCGAGGTCAGATCGCGCGCGATCGGGCTGTTTTCCACCAGCGAGGCAACATCGATGTTGATGCCGGTGGTCGAGCCTTCGAAATTCTTGATGATGGTGGTGCCGACCACGACGATCTCATCGCCACCCATCGCGGCCAGCGCGATGTTCACCGATGCCGACTGCGATGCCGCCACCGGAACCGCTTCGGCCTTGTAGGGCGCATGGTTCGGGCTGGTCACGGTGATGTCGTAGGCCCCAGGCGCAAGGCCGGTGACACGGAAGCTGCCGTTCGCACTCGTCACCGAGGTGCGCGAAGCACCGGTCGACTTCGACTGCACCACCACGGTGGCCCCCTGAACCGCATTGCCGCTATCATCGGTCACCGTCCCCGAAATCGCGCCAGCGGTGTAGTCCTGTGCAAAGGCAACGGCCGGAAAGGCCATCGGCGCGGCCACGCCCGCGACGAGCATGGCGAGCGGTGCCGCCGCGCTCTTCAGGCCAACGACATACTTGCTCTTCATATCAACTCCCTTGAATCCGGATCAGGATTTCTCAAAAAAATCAACAGCACTACGACAAAGACGCCCGTGCGCCGCTTTGGATTGCGGCCAACTGATGGACGGGATTTGCCCGACCCCAGCCCCCCAAGAATGTGCTCGGATGTCCCGTCTCGCCGCGATGGCTTGACCAATGATGTATCTTCAAAGCTATGTGAAGCGCCGCAGGCCATTTGACGCTAAAATGAAACGTCATGTTGCAAATGTGCAACAAACGAACATGCCGGGTGGAGATGAGCGCAGATCCGGGCCAGTCCCGACGTGCCGCCGTCCACACGGCCGAACATGGCCATCCGGCCACATCCCTGCGCGGCGCTTGGGTCAGGGGCCGTAATAGGCGGAATGAAAGTCGGTCATGTAGCGGGCATAGCGGTCGGCGGCACCGATTCGTCCCGTGGAAATCGGTTCGCGCACCTGCCGCACGCTGGCGGTTCGCACGCTGCGCCGCGTCAGGTAGAACTGTTCCAGCCCCGCTTCATGCGGCAAGCCGACGTGATCGAGGATGCGGGCAATCCACTCGTCCGGGCGCGACACCAGCTCCTCGTAGCGCACCACCAGGATTTTCTCGGGATATACGCTGGTCCAGTGCGTGAACAGGCGATCCTCCAGCCGGAAGAAATGGCCAATGTCTGCAAACGACCAGCTCCATGCAATCGGCGCGGTAAAGAACGAGCGGAAGGCCGAAAGCGCACAATCCTCCGGGCGACGGCGCAACCAGATCACCCGGGCGTTGGGCAAGGCGTGCAGGATCAGACCCAGCAATTGCGATTGCACCAGCGTCTTGTCGACCACCCGCCCATCCCCGCCAAAGCGCATATCGAGCATCCGCAGGTAGTCGCGCGCCATGTCGCCCCACGGGTCGGGATGCGCGGCAAATCGCTGCTCGAATGCTCTTGCCCCAGCAATGCCATCGAAATTGGCCGAGATGGCTGCGGCCTTGAACAGGTTGGTTTCGGCTCCGTCGCTGACCTGCGAATGGGTGGCGAGGATCTGTTCGACCAGGGTGGTGCCAGAGCGCGGCAGTCCGGTCACGAAAATCGGCCGGTTGCTCGGCTCGTGCGAGGGACGCAGCGATTGCATCGCCTGCGGGGTGAAGCCGGCAATGATCGCATTCACCCGCTGTGCGAGCGCCCCGGCCTGATAGGGCAGCGCTGCCCGCATCAGCGCTGCACCCTGATGGTAATAGTCAAAGGAGCGGTCGAGATCGCCGATATCGGCCCACGCCTTGCCAAGGCCATAGAGAAAGCGCGCCCTGAGCACCGGATCAGCCGCCATGGCGACAGGCAGGGCAGATTCCATCCGCGCCAGATCGGGATCGCCCGGCGCAAACGACTTCAGCATCGTCAGCGCAAACCAGCTCTGCAACACCCGCGGATCATCGTCGAGCAATGCGCGGTAGGCGCGCACCGCCGCGTCGAAATCGCCCATTTCGCTGTGCAGCGTGGCGTGGAAATGGCGCAAGCCGGGATCGGCCTTCATGCTGGCGGGCAGTTCAGCCAGTGCATCGAGTGCGGCTTGCGTGCGGCCGGCCTGGGCAAGCTGCCCCAGGTAGGCGAGCTGGCTGGCGCAATCCATCGGATTGTGCCGGGCTTGTCGCCGGGTGGCCTCGATCGCCAGGTCCAGCTCGCCCACTTCTTGCGCCAGACGGGCAATCGCGTTGTAGCGCTTGCTGTCTGGCGGGGCCTTTCGGAGTTCGGCCATGATGTGGCGCACGGCCGCAGCGCGGTCGTGGGCATTGAGGCTGTCAATCGCCTTGAGAATATCGGGCTTGTCCATGGCTCTGGTGCAACGCTCCGGTGCGATCGCTGAGTTGGTTCCGACGGCACGGCTGGCCCGGCACGCGCAACTGCCCGGGGGCACGGCCCTGAAAGCGGCCCGCTTATACGGTTATCGCCCCGGCTTACAGCCCGCCGGGGCCGCAATCGTTGGCGAGGAAGTCGAGCATCTTGGTGTAGAGCTGCTGCTGATGGCTGAACATCAGCGTGCTGCCGAAGTGATCGGCGCCTTGCAGCGTGATGAACTCGCCGGTCTTGCCCGCCGCCTCGAAGGCCTTCTGGTAGTCCTTCATGTGGTAATACATCACGCGGCGATCGACATCGCCGTGCACCATCAGCAGCGGAATGTTGACCTTCGCCACCTCTTTGATCGGGTTGATACCGATTGCCCCGCGCCGCTTCGACCATTCGTCGAGCGCCTTGAGATCAGGGTCGCGCCGGCCGAGATACTGCTTTTCGGCATCGGCCACCGCTGCCACCGCGATCGCGCACTGATAGAGCTGTTCTTCCCGGCTCAGGGATACCAGCGCGGCATAGCCGCCATAGGACCAACCGAAAAAGGCGACACGGTTCGGATCGACCAGACCTTGGGCGATCAGATATTTGACCCCGTCATCCTTGTCATCCTGCATCTTCAGGCCATGCTCGCCATAGCCCGCATCAAAGTGCTTCTGGCCCCAGCCCACCGAGATGCGGTTTTCCGGGTGCAGCACCATGTAGCCCGCCGCGGCCAGCATCTGGCCTATCTCGTCATAGCCCACCATGCCGTTCACGTGCGGACCGCCATTGTGCTGGACGATCAGCGGAAACGGTGGTTTACCCTTGGGCACGGTGACATAGGCCGGGATCATCAGCCCATCGCGCGCCGGATAGCGGATATACTTCACATCCGCGAGCTGTTCGGGGTTGACCAGCGGATTGCGGCTGCCCAGCTTGGACAACTTGCCATCCTTCACCAGCCAGAACGAACCCGGATCATGCGGCCCGCGGTTGGTGACCACCATCGACTTGCCGTCGCGCGAACGGCTGGCGATGGTCAGCTGATGGGCATAGGGAATCTGCTGTTCGAGCGCCTCGTGGAGCGCCTTTTCCTCCGCGTCAAACCAGTGCCGCTCCATCCGCGCGCCAGGATAGCGGGCAGCCACCAGCTTGTCGTTGCCGGGGATCGAGTGCAGCTGGATGTCCATCACGTCGGCATCCTCGGCCTGAAACAGCTTCTTGCCGATCTGCCCGGTGGTGAAATCGAACTCGTACAGCCCGGCCTTGTCCTCGCCATTGGGATTGTCGATCAGATAGCCGATATTGGGATTGGCCGGATCGAACCCGACCACCCCGTGAAAGCCGCCCAGCACCCGGTAAAGGTTCTTGGGATCGTTGAGATCAAGCTCGCTGAGCTTGGTCCATTCGCCATCGCCGGGCTTGCGGTAATAGGAGATGATCTTGCCCGAACTGCGATCCTGGATTTCGGTGTAGCGGGGGTTGCCTTCGTTGTCCCAGGCCGAAACGAACGGGATCTTGCCCCCGCCCTTGAGCACCAGCGAACGCGTTCCTGTCCTGAGGTTGAACTTGTAATATTCGCGCGGACGCCCGGCCGAGAAGGGATCAACGCCGGTTGCGTCAGGCACCACCTTGCCGGTCGCCACCAGCACGTGGTCGGGATCGTTGGGCAGCAGGTTGACGATGCTGAAATCGCCATCGACCGCGTTGAACCTGTTGGTTTCCAGACTGTAGGCATAGGTGCGGTAATCACGCACGTCCTGTTCGGGGCCCTTCACCGTCTTGCGGTTGACCTGCCAGGCCGAACCGAAAATGACATCGTCGCTCACCCACTGCGCGCTGATGATCTCCATCGGATCGGCGTTGAGTCGCCGGAACGGTTTTGACAGATCGTCGGTCTTGTAGATCTCGAGCAGGTATTCGCCATCCTTGCTCTCGACCTTGTGCACCAGCAGGTGCTTGCCGTCAGGCGAGATCTGCACTGCATTCACGACATCGCGCAGCGCCCACACATCGACCGGCACCGCGCCCTGCGCCTGGGTATCGGCCGGAGCGGCAAGCGAGAGGCCGATCACGGACACGCCGGCCATTGCAGCCATGAGGGGGGTTTTGAGGAATTTCATGCGGATGCCTTTTCCAGAAGGAGATCGGACAGGACACAGACGCGCCTTGGGATGGCCCGGACAGCGGCGCAGGTCGCGATTAGAACAAAAAAGCGGCCTCCCGGCAAGCTGCGAGAGGCCGCTTTTGTTTGTCAGTTCAGATCATTCGGCGATCAGAAGCGGTACAGCACCTGACCGAAAAATTCGCGACCGTCGAGGTCATAGCCGTTGCCGATCGGGGTATTCGAGACCTGGAGGATCCCGGCACGCGACGACACCTGCGGCGGCGCTTCGTCGAAGATGTTGCGGATCCCGAGAATCAGGCGCAGATTGCCGTTATCCCAGCGCACCGAGGTGGTGTGCTCGAAATATTCGGGCGCCGTGCCAACCGGGCGGCAGAAGATCCCGTCACCGGCGACCACGCCGTTGGGCGAACCGAGACCGAGGCAGGTGGGCGAGAAGATCGTCGTGGTGCCGTCCGGCCCGCGCGAGAAGGCATCACCGAACTGGATCCGGTCACGATAGGGCACGCCATTCGAGTCCGAGTTGCCGATCGCATCGATATAACGCACCTGATAGGTGAAGCGGAAATCGTTCCAGCGTGCGCCGAAGGTCGCCAGGCCCGTCCAGTCAGGGAAGCCGAAGCGGTCGGTGAAGTTGGTCGTCACGAAGGTGTCGACCCCGGTCCGCTGGACGTTGGAACGCTCGATCAGGTGATTGGCCTGCAAGTTGAGCGAAAGCCCGATGGTTTCCCCGCCAACATTCAGATCGTAGCCGAAGGTGGCATTCATATCGATCCCGCGCACCGATTCCCGGTCACGGTTGAGGAAGCCGGCCTGCACGCCGCTGATCAGCTGGCGATCGGTCGAACTGACTTCGATCCGGTCGCAGAACTCGCTGCGCGCTGAATCTTCGCGCAGGTAGCAGTCATTGATGATGAACTGCCCCGTCGGTTCGATGATCGCGCCCTTGATCTTGATGTCGTAGTAATTGAAGTTGAACGCGAAGCGGAAGCTGCTCGCCCAATCTTCCTCGAACGCGAACCCGGTCGTGATCGAACGCGAGGTTTCTGCCTTGATGTCGAGCGAACCGCCCTGGGTGATTTCCCCGCTGACCGACGAGATCGTGTTCAGGCCCTCCGAATCAATGCCGACACGGGTCGGATCGCGGCCCTCGCGCCGGCAGTTCGCCAGCACGTAATCCTCGCGCTGATCGAGCGTCGCGTCATAGGCGCCGTTTACGAAGGCGGCATCGGGCACCGCGCAGGGATCGAACAGGGTGGTGAAGCCCGACTGGCCGCGCAGGAAATTCTCGCGCAGGTTCGGCGCACGGTACGAGGTCCCGTAGCTGAACTTGAGCAACAGCGGCGCCACCGGGCGCCAGCCGCCCTTGAGCGAGAAGGTGCCGTTGGTGCCGTAGAACTCCTCGTCGGTCAGACGGCCCGAGATGTTGACGGTCAGTTCCTCGACCATCGTTTCGCCCGCCATCAGCGGCACGTCGATTTCGCCGAACAGCTCGCGGATCCACTTCGAACCCGAGGCCCCGCCATCCGCGAAGAACCCGAACAACAGGCCGTTCGAGGCGATGAAGCTCGGCTGCGAATTGATCGAATCCTCGCGCCATTCACCGCCGAACGACACGCCCACGGGGCCGGCCGGCAGTTCGAACAGATCGCCCGTGACATAGGCAGACAGCATGATCTGTTCATAGGTGGTCTTGAAGCTGCGGTTGTCGAACAGGTAATCGCGTTCCGCCTGGGTGGCGAAGTCGCCGACCGCGCCGGTCATCACGCTGGGTGCAAACAGGTTGACAGGGACGCAGCCGGCGGTGAGGCCCGGCGCGGCAGCACCGGGGTTGGCAAGGCCCGCCACGTTGCATTCGCCGATGTAGAGCGGGTTGCCGAAGAACACGTCGACATCATCGATGTAATCGTCAGCAATGCCGTCGCCATCATTGTCGAACACGCCGTCGCCGTCGTAATCGGCGGTGGGATCGAGACCAATCGCCAGCGCCAGACGGTCTTCGCGGATACCGAAGCGCGACGAACGGCCTTCCGAACGCGAATAGGTGCCTGCCACTTCGAAGGTCCACGACGACCCGATGAAGGGCAGATCGCCGCGCACGCCGAGCACACCGCGATATTGCTCCTGCGTGACCTCGAAGTTGTTGCGATCCCCCAGGATCGAAACGATCGGAATGGTCGGCAACGGAATGCCCACCGACAGCGCGGGCGGACGACCATTAACCAGCCCCTGCAGCGCATTGTCGACCGAGCGACAGTCGACACCGCTGGGGTTGGTCACGAAGTTGCAGGGGTTGAAGATGTTCGCGGCCGGAACCGAGGGGAAGATCTGCGGCAGACCCGAACCCGTGTTCTTGATTTCCGCTCGGGTGTAGGCCGCTTCGAAGAACGGGGTGATGTTGGCTTCGCCCGGGAAAGTATATTCCCCGTAGGCAAAGACGTTGATCAACTCCTGCCCCGAAACGATCGTGCGATCGAGTTCTTCGGGGCTGGCATTGGTGTTGACGTTCTGGAAATCGACATCGCGGATGCCGTCCCCATTGACATCGAGTTCGCGGCCGAAGGCGTTGGTGTTCTCCGCCCAGTTGAACGGACGGCCGGTGCGCGGATCGTTCGGGAAGTTGGCAATGTTGCCGTTGGCCGGGAAATAGACCGAGCCGAAGCGGGCATAGGGCTGGAAGATGCGGCCACCAATGCCGGTAATGGTGCACTCGCTTTGCGAGACGCCGATCGCATTGTTGCTGCGCGAGCGCACCACCGCGTTATCGGCAAGGCCGAGGCGGTAGATATTGCCATTGGCATCTTCTTCGAGATTGGTGGTGCAGCCGCGCAGGAAATCGCGGTCACGCAGCTTCCATTCCTCGCGCACCTGGTATTCGGCGCCGATGCCGAACACACCGCGGTCAAAATTCTTACCCCAGGCCGCCGAGATGGTGTAGTCTTCACCCTGCCCCTGCGGGTTGATGTCACCCACCGCCTGAAGCTCGAGGCCGTCGAAATCCTTACGCAGGATGATGTTGATCACGCCCGCGACCGCGTCCGAACCGTAAATCGAGGAAGCGCCGTCGGTGAGGATGTCGAAGCGGTCCACCAGGGTGGCCGGAATGAGGTTGACCGACGGGCTGGTCGGCGCACCCTCCACGCCCGCAGGCGCAAGGCGGCGACCATTGACGAGCAACAGCGTGCGGCTCGGATCAAGACCGCGCAGGTTGACCGTTTGCGAACCCGGGCCGTTGTCGAGCACGAAGCCGTTGAAGGTCGCGTCGATCTGCGTGCCTGCAGCGGCCGCCGAGCGCTGGAGAATCTGAGCCGGGTCGAAGGCACCGACAGCCTGCTGATTTTCCGTGGTCAGCACCTGGAGCGGCGAGATCGAGCTATAGGTGTCGCGCACGATACGCGAACCCGTGACGGTGATGTTGCCACCCTGTGTCGGCTTGCCCTCGGCATCGGTGGTGACTTCGGCGGGTTCATCCTCGTCGGCCTGCGCCGCAGCGTCGGCATCCTGCGCCCTGGCAGGGCCAGCCACCACAAATGCAATGGCAGACGCCGACAGAGCCAGCAGCTTCAGCGAATTGCTTTGAAATGTTTTCATGATTGCTCCAGTTACCTTGACCGGAGAATGCAAGACGACCAGCCGCCACCGTCACGCAGAGGCCTTGCGTGACAGGCACTCATTTCGGTGGTTGTCCAACGCAGTCCCCGCAGTGACCGATTTGTGCAATAGGGTAACATTCATGTCAAAGCGCCGCGCGAGCAGGGGGCACTTTTCGTCGGGGTGTTGCGTTAATCCCACATTCAGCAGGCCAATCCGGATCTTTCGGAAAGATTGTTAATTTGTGGCTTTGTGAATGTTAAAAGAAAGGGCGGCTTGCACGCAACAAACCGCCCTGCTTGCCGAATGAGACCGGCGCTTGTCACAATCTTGCAGGGCGCGCTGCGCCCCGATTTTTATCGAATCGTCATCTCCAGCTTGCCGTCGCCTTCGTCGATCACCAGCGTGCTGCCGTCGGGCAGCTTGCCTTCGAGCAGCATCTCGGCAAGCGGATCCTGCAGATAGCGCTGCACCGCCCGCTTCAAGGGCCGCGCGCCATAGACCGGGTCATAGCCCACCCGCCCGAGCCAGCGCTGTGCCGCATCGGTCAGTTCGATGGTGATCTTGCGATCGGCCAGCAGCTTCTGCACCCGGCCGACCTGGATCTGGACGATCGGCGCCATGTGTTCCGGTCCGAGCCGGTGGAACAGGATGATTTCGTCGAGCCGGTTGAGGAATTCGGGCCGGAAATGCCCGCGCACCACGTCCATCACGTCCTTTTCCACCGTGGCGACGTCCGCGCCCTCGGGCAGGTTGGCGAGATACTGGCTGCCGAGGTTCGAGGTGAGGATGATCAGCGTGTTGCTGAAATCCACCACCCGGCCCTGCCCGTCGGTCAGGCGGCCATCGTCGAGCACCTGGAGCAGCACGTTAAAGACATCCGAATGCGCCTTCTCGACCTCATCGAACAGCACCACCTGATAGGGGCGGCGACGCACGGCTTCGGTCAGCACCCCGCCTTCTTCATAGCCGACATAGCCCGGAGGCGCGCCGATCAGGCGGGCAACCGCGTGCTTTTCCATGAATTCGCTCATGTCGATCCGCACCATCGCGCTGTCATCGTCGAACAGGAACCCGGCCAAGGCCTTGGTCAGCTCGGTCTTGCCGACGCCGGTCGGGCCGAGGAACAGGAAGCTGCCGAGCGGGCGGCCCGGATCCTGCAGGCCGGCGCGCGCCCGGCGCACCGCCTTGGACACGGCCTCGATCGCCTGGGTCTGGCCGATCACCCGCTGGCCGAGAATCTCCTCCATCTGGAGCAGCTTCTCGCGCTCGCCTTCCATCATCTTGTCGACCGGAATGCCGGTCCAGCGGCTGACGACCCCGGCAATGTCCTCCTCGGTCACCTCCTCGCGCAGCAGGGCGTTGCCGGCCTGGCTCTGCGCTTCGGCGAGCTGCTTTTCGAGCGCGGGGATGGTGCCGTAGGACAGTTCGCCTGCCTTGGCCAGATCGCCTTCGCGCTGGGCCTGTTCCAGCTCCAGCCGCGCGGCATCGAGCGCTTCCTTGATCTTGCCCTCGGCCTCGATCTTGTCGCGCTCGTTCTGCCAGCGGGTGGTGAGTTCGGCCGACTGCTGTTCGAGGTTCGCCAGTTCCTCGCGCAGGGCGACCAGGCGATCCTTGGAGTTCTGGTCGGTCTCCTTCTGGAGCGCCTGCTCCTCGATCTTGAGCTGGATGATCCGCCGGTCGAGCGCCTCGATTTCCTCAGGCTTGCTCTCCACTTCCATGCGAATGCGGCTGGCGGCCTCGTCCATCAGGTCGATCGCCTTGTCGGGCAGAAAGCGGTTCTGGATGTAGCGGTCTGACAGCCTGGCCGCGGCGACAATCGCGCCGTCGGTAATCCGCACCCCGTGGTGCAGCTCGTACTTGTCCTTGATCCCGCGCAGGATCGAGATCGTGTCTTCCACGGTCGGCTCGGCGATGAACACCGGCTGGAAGCGGCGCTGGAGCGCCGGGTCCTTCTCGATATATTTCTGGTATTCATCGAGCGTGGTGGCGCCGATGCAGTGGAGCTCACCGCGCGACAGAGCGGGCTTGAGCAGGTTCGAGGCATCCATCGAGCCTTCCGAGGCGCCGGCCCCGATCAGGGTGTGCATCTCGTCGATGAACAGGATGATGTTGCCCTCGGCGTTCTTGACCTCGTCGAGCACCGCCTTAAGCCGCTCCTCGAACTCGCCGCGATATTTCGCGCCGGCGATCAGCGCGCCCATGTCGAGGCTCATCAGCGTCCGACCCTTGAGACTGTCGGGCACGTCGCCATTGGCGATGCGCAGCGCAAGGCCTTCGGCAATCGCGGTCTTGCCGGTGCCGGGTTCGCCGATCAGCGCGGGATTGTTCTTGGTGCGGCGGGCGAGGATCTGGATGGTGCGGCGGATCTCCTCGTCGCGGCCAATCACCGGATCAAGCTTGCCCTCGCGCGCGGCCTTGGTGAGATCGCGGGCATATTTTTCCAGCGCGTCGTAATTGGCCTCGGCATTGGCGCTGTCGGCGCGCTTGCCGCGTCTGAGCGCTTCAATCGCGGTGTTGAGATTCTGCGGCGTGACTCCGGCGGCCTTGAGCGCCTCCCCGGCGGGAGTTTGCGAGAGCGCCAGCGCGGTCAGCATCCGTTCGACCGTGACATAGGCATCGCCCGCCTTGTCCGCGAGCTGTTCGGCGGTGTCGAGCAGGCGCACCGCCTCGTTATCGAGGCCGGGGGTCGCTTGCGCGCCGCTGCCAGTGACGGCGGGGATTTTCGCCAGCGCGGCATCCACCGCGGTCGCGGCAAGCGCTGCCTGCCCGCCGGCGCGCTGGATCAGGCCGGCGGCCATGCCCTCTCCATCCTCCAGCAGGGCCTTGGCGATGTGCAGCGGGGTGATGCGCTGGTGATTGAGGCGGATGGCAACGGTCTGCGCGGCTTGCAGAAAGCCCTTCGCGCGGTCGGTGAACTTTTCGAGATTCATCTGTTCTAACCCCTCCAAAGGTTACCCTGCCCAGATAGTGTGGCACTTTGGCAACACAAGAACCTGTCCCGAAAAAACCGGCATACAGGCATGTTACCCGCCGAAGTGGGTTCAGCCTTGATCCAAGGCAAGGGGGCGGCTTGACCTTGCCCTGCGCGCGGGCAATGAACCGGCGGGCCAAAGCGGGGAGAGTTCCGGCATGACGTGGGTGAAGCGCGGCGCGATGGCGCTGCTGGTGGTGTGCCTTGCCGCCTTTGTGGTGCTGGCCAGCTGGGAGCCGCACTTTGCCAGTGCCGCCAGTGCGCCGGCTGGCAAACGCTACGCGGCCGAGATCATCCGCGACGAATTCGGCGTCCCCCATGTCTATGGCAAGACCGATGCCGATACCGCTTACGGTGTGGCGATCGCCCATGCCCAGGATGATTTCTTCACGCTTCAGGATGTCGTCGCGATGGCGCGCGGACGCTATGGCGCGATCGCCGGCGAGGACGGGGCCAAGATCGATTATGTCTACCACCTGATCGACGCGCGCGGCACTGCCGAGGCGAACTATCCCAAGCTTCCCGCAGATACCCGCGCCGTGTTCGAGGCCTATGCCTCCGGACTCAACCACTATGCCGCCGGGCATCCCGACGAGGTCAAGCTTGCCAACCTGTTCCCCGTCAGCGGGATCGACATCGCCACCGGTTTCGCGCTGCGCCAGCCGTTCTTCTTCGGGCTCGACGGGGTGATTGGCCCGCTGGTGGCGGACGAAGACCTGCGCCGCGAGCATGGCCCCGACATTCCCGGCTTCCCGCGCCCGCCGCTGCCCGGTTCCGCACCTGCGGCCACGCCCGCACCCGCGCCGAAGCAGGCCGGCAACCGCGGGTTGCCGCTGGGCGAGGATGCCGAACACCTCGGCTCCAATGCCTTCGCGGTCGCCCCGCACAAGGGCGGCGGCACCACCACGCTGATCTCCAACTCGCACCAGCCGCTGCGCGGCGGGGTGGCATGGTATGAACTGGTGGTGGAAAGCGGCGAAGGCTGGCACTTTGCCGGGGCCAATTTCCCCGGATCGCCCTTCCCTTTCCTTGGCCATAACGAGCATCTGGGCTGGACCAACACGGTCAACACCCCCGACATGATCGACATCTACCGGCTCGAACTCGACGAGAGCGGCACGCGCTACAGGCTCGACGGCGCGTGGCGCGAACTGGAAAGCAAATGGGTGACGCTGCCGGTCAAGGTCGGCCCCGTCGTCCTGCCGATCCGGCGCGAGGTGCTGCGTTCGGTGCACGGGCCCGTGATTCGCAACGCCAAGGGGGCCTTTGCCATCCGTTACGGCGGGATGGGCCAGCTCCAGCAGCTCGATGCCTATTACCGGCTGGGCAAGGCGACCAGCTTTGCCGAGTGGGAAGCACAGATTGCACGCCTCGCAATCCCCTCGACCAACTTCATCTACGCCGACAAGACCGGCACCATCGCCTATATCTACAACGCCGCGATCCCTGACCGCCCCGAAAGCGTCAAGGCCGACTGGCGCAGCGTGCTGCCGGGCAACCGTTCGGCGCTGATCTGGCAGGGCGCGGTCGATTTTGCCGCGCTGCCCCGCATCGTCAACCCGGCCTCGGGCTGGCTCTACAATGCCAACAACACGCCCTTTACCGCTGCGGGTGCCGGCAGCGATCTCGACCCTCAAGCCTTTGCACCGATCATGGGGATCGAACTCAAGCAGACCAACCGTTCGCGGCGCGCCTACAAGCTCCTGTCGCGGGCAAGCGTGCTCGACCGCAAGGCGCTGGAGGCGATCAAGTACGACACCGGCTATGAGCGCGAGGGCTATGTCGCCCGGCTGTTCGATGCGCTTGCAGGCCTGAAGGCCAAGGGCAGGCTGGCGCAGGCGCGCGATCTGCTGCTGTCGTGGGATTTCACCGCCGATGGCAAGGGCAAGGCTGATGCCCTGGCGCTGCTGATGATCCGCGACTTCATGTCGGCCGATTACAACAACAAGCCCTTCCCCGATGTGGCCGCCAAGCTGCAAGCCGCCGCCGATCACCTCACCACCCATTTCGCCCGGCTCGATCCGCCGATGGCCGAACTGCTGCGGCTGCGGCAGGGCGGGCTTGACCTGCCGCTCGATGGCGGTTCGGACACCCTGCGCGCCGCGACCACCTGGGATGTGGACGATGACGGGCGGCTCAGCCTCAAGCATGGCGACAGCTTCATCCAGTGGGTCGAATGGCAGCCGGGCAAGCGGGTGTTCTCGCGCTCGGTCCAGCCGTTCGGCTCGGCCAGCACCCGGCCAGACAGCAAGCATTACAACGACCAGATGCGGCTGTTCGTCGAACACCGGCTGAAGCCGGTGCATTTCTGGCGTGAAGACGTGCTGGCCCATGCCAGCACGCGCAGCAGCGTGGCCAGCCCGGCGGGCAGCAGCCTGCGCTGAAGCGGCGTCTGTAAGCCGTCCGACTAGCCCCCAAGCAGAGAGATCCTATGACCTACCCTTTTGCCACCGCGAGCCTTTCTGCGCTCGCGCTTGCGCTGGCCGCGCCGTTGACGCCGGCGCTGGCGGATGACCACGCCCAGGCCGAGACAGCGCAACCGGCCAGCGCGGATCTTTCGGCGCTGGTGGAACAGGTCAGGATCCCCTACGAGGAGTTCCAGCTCGCCAACGGCCTCACCGTGCTGGTGCACGAGGACCGCAAGGCGCCGATCGTCAACGTGACGGTGTGGTACAATGTCGGTTCGAAGGACGAGCCCGAAGGCAAGACCGGCTTTGCCCACCTGTTTGAACACCTGATGTTCAACGGCTCGGAAAACGCGCCCAAGGACTACTTCCAGTATCTCGCCGAAATGGGCGCGACCGATTACAACGGCACCACCTGGTTCGATCGCACCAACTATTTCCAGACCGTGCCCCGCCCCGCGCTCGAACGCGCGCTGTGGCTGGAAAGCGACCGCATGGGCTACCTGCTCGGCGCGGTGACGCAGGAAAAACTCGATAACCAGCGCGGCGTGGTGCAGAACGAGAAACGCCAGGGCGACAACGAGCCGGGCGGCCTCGTGTTCTACGACGTGCTCAAGACCCTGTTCCCGGAAGGCCACCCCTATCGGCACGAAGCGATCGGCTCGATGGCCGACCTCGATTCCGCCTCAATGGCAGACGTGAAGGCGTGGTTCCGCGACAAATACGGCCCCAATAATGCGACGCTGGTGATCGCCGGCGACATTTCGGCGGCCGAGGCCCGGCCGCTGGTCGAGAAATATTTCGGCGCGATCGCGCGCGGCCCGGTGAATGATCCGGCGCAGGCCGACGTGCCCACGCTGGCCGCACCGGTCCGCAAGACCTTCAAGGACCAGGTCGCCGCCACCAGCATCACCCGCTACTGGGCGGTCGAAGGCATCAGCGGCAAGGATCGCATCGCGCTCGACGTGGGGGCCGCGATCCTCGGCGGTCTCGCTTCCAGCCGGCTCGATAATGCGCTGGTGCGCGAAAGCCAGGTGGCGGTGAACGTGTCGGCCAGCAATTCCGCCTTCCACCGCGTCGGCTTGCTCAGTGTCAGCGCGACGCTCAAGGAAGGGGTGGAACTTGCCGCGCTCGAAGCGCGCATGGACGCAGTGGTGAACCGCCTGATCACCGAAGGCCCGACCGAAGACGAAGTGCGCCGCGCCGTCACCAGCACGCTGGCCCGCACGATCCGCGGGCTCGAGCAGGTCGGTGGCTTCACCGGCAAGGCCCAGACGCTTGCCGAGGGCAAGGTGCTGGCGGGCGATCCGGCGTTCTATGCGCGCGAGTTCGAAGCCCTCGCCAGGCTCACCCCGGCCGATGTCAAGGCAGCGATGGCGCGCTGGATGACCCGTCCGGCGATGACCGTGGTGCTCGAGCCCGGCCCGCGCGATGCCGCCTACGAGGAAGCGGCATCGGTCAAGACCGAAAGCAATGCCTCCGAGCGTGACCGCGCGGCCGAGACCATCACCGTGTCGGTCGAGCGCCCCGCCCCGCCGATCGCCACCATCGCCAGGCTCGACTTCCCCGATCTTGAGCGCACCACGCTCGCCAACGGCATGAAGGTGACCTACGCCCACCGCGATGCGGTGCCGGCCACCTACGTTACGCTGTCGTTCAACGCGGGCAGCGCGGCCGATCCGGTTGACTTGCAGGGCTTGCAGGGCATGACCATGGGGCTGTTCCAGGAAGGCACGGCAATGCTTACCGCGCAGCAGATCGCCGAAGCGCGCGAGCGGCTGGGGGTGACGATCTCGGCCGGCGGCAGCGCCGACCGGTCAACCTTCACGCTCTCCGCCCTGTCGAGCAACCTTGCTCCCTCGCTCGATCTGCTGCGCCAGATCGTGCGCGAGCCGGCCTTCAACCAGAGCGATCTCGAGCGAGTCAAGGCGCAGACCATCACCGGTATCCGCCAGCAGATGCGCTCGCCACAGGGGATCGCTGCCCGCGCGATCGGCACCGAGCTGTTCGGCACCGCCGCGCCCTATGGCGGGGTCTCGACGATCGCGAGCATCTCGGCCATCACCCGCGATGATCTGATTGCCTTCAAGGACAGCTGGATCCGTCCCGACAATGGCGAAGTGTTCGTCGTCTCCGACCGTCCGCTGGGCGAGATCGTCACCGCGCTCAACACCGCCTTGGGCGACTGGACCGCGCCGGCCGCACCCAAGGGGGCCAAGGATTTCACGGCGCTGGCCGCCGGCCAGCCGGCGAAAAACCGCATCGTGCTGATCAACCGCCCCAATTCGCCGCAAAGCTTCATCCTCGGCGCACAGCGCACCGATCTTGACGCGCGCGATCCGGCGTGGGCCGATTTCACCAATGCCAACAACGCGCTGGGCGGCAACTTCCTGGCGCGCCTCAACATGAACCTGCGCGAAACCAAGGGCTGGAGCTACGGCGTGCGCGGCGGGCCGCAGACCTACGAGAATGCGGTGGTCTATGCCATCAGCGGCGGCGTGCAGGCCGACCGCACCGGCGATTCGCTCGCCGAAATGATCCGGGAAACCCGCGAATTCCTGACCGAGAAGGGCGTGACCGAGGAAGAACTGGTGCGCAACGTCGCGGCCGAGATCGGCGAGTTGCCGGGCAGTTTCGAAACCTCGCCCGCGGTGCTCGGCGCGATTCAGAGCAATGCGCTCTACGGCCGGCCGGACGACTATTACGAGACGCTGGTCGCGCGCTACGAGGGCCAGACCCGCGAATCGCTCGACGCCGCGGCGCGCGCGGCGCTCGATGTCGATGACTTCGTGTGGGTGGTGGTTGGCGATGCGGCCAAGGTCGCCCCCCAGCTCGAAGCGGTCGGCCTGCCGGTCGAAGTGCGCGAGATGGCCGGGGAGTAAGCACGCCGTAACCTGGGCGTGATAGCAAGCAAATCGGGTTGAAGCGCGCTGACATTGCTGTAAGTAAAGCACCCGGAAGTGCCGGGTCGCGCAAGGCCAGCACGCAACCCGAGGGAGTTTGAATATGTCTGTTGCAGGTACCTACAAAACCATCGTCAAGAGCCCGATGGGTGACCAGACCGGCACGCTCACCGTGGTGCCCGATGGCGATACCTTCAGCGGTTCGCTGGTCGGCAGCCTCGGCTCGATGGACATTACCGGCGGCACCATTTCCGGCAATACCATCAGCTGGAAGATGAACATGACCGTGCCGATGCCGATGACGCTCGATTGCGAAGCGACCATCGACGGCGACACCCTGACCGGCACCGTCAATGCCGGCGCTTTCGGCGCGATGCCGCTGTCGGGCACCCGCGAAGCCTGATCGCCGCGCCCCCGGACGACCAGCACAGGCCGCCGGAATTCGCGTTCCGGCGGCCTTTTGTGCGCCTGCCAATCCGCGATTGCCAGTGATGGGCCGCGCGGGTTAATCTGGCGTGTCCGGACATGGGAGGGACCGATCATGAAAGGCAACACCATCATCGCCGCCGCCGTGCTCGCGCTCGCCGCATGCAGCGGCAACACCGGCAAGGGCAATGCCGAACGCGCCGCCGCGGCGGAGGCCGCCGCCAATCCGCCCGCGCCCGCGGCGAGCGCCACCCCTGCTGCCTTCCCCGAAAGCCTCGCGGCCTTTGGTGATGGCTATCCCAATGCCGGTGACCCGTGCCGCCGCTTGGGCGAAAGCCCGGCGACCTCGAACTATCTCGATGACAGCGCGGTCCTCGTGGGCTGCCCGGACAAGGCCTCGGCCGAGGCGCTGGGCGGCAAGCTGCTCGAAACAATCGAGGGCATCACGCTGGTGAGCGTGCCGCAGGGCGACACCATGGCCCCGTCGGCGCCGGCGGCCGACGCCGAAGCGGCTGCCCAATAGCCGTTGCCACGCAGGCGGCGGGCCGACCGTTCTCACCGCCTGCGCCCTGCCATGCGACCAAGGTCTAGCTGTTCGCCGGGCCGGCAAAGCGCGACCATGCCATCCTCGACAGGAGCGGGATCGTGAGGGCGCAAAGCCCCGACGACCGCGAGGGGATCGAGCGCACAAGCGGGAGAGCAAGCATGGCAACGACATATGATGGCGCGCTGCCCAAGCACCACGAGGCCACGAGGACGGAAAAACGCGTCATCCTCGCCTCGTCGCTGGGCACGGTGTTCGAATGGTACGATTTCTATCTTTATGGCCTGTTGGCCACGATCATTTCGGCCCAGTTCTTTTCGGGCGTGAACGAGACCACCGCGTTCATCTTCGCGCTCGCCGCCTTTGCCGCGGGCTTTGCGGTGCGGCCGTTCGGCGCGCTGGTGTTCGGGCGGCTGGGCGATCTGGTCGGGCGCAAATACACCTTCCTTGTCACCATGGGCCTGATGGGCTTTGCCACCTTCACGGTGGGGATGCTGCCCTCCTATGCCAGCATCGGCGTGGCCGCGCCGATCATGCTGGTGGGGCTGCGGCTGATCCAGGGCCTGGCGCTGGGCGGCGAATATGGCGGGGCGGCGACCTATGTGGCCGAACACGCCCCCAACAACAAGCGCGGGCTGTACACCAGCTTCATCCAGACCACGGCAACGCTTGGCCTGTTTGCCGCACTGCTGGTGGTGATCGGCACCCGCACCATGATCGGCGAGGACGCCTTCAAGGATTGGGGCTGGCGCGTGCCGTTCCTGATTTCCGCGGTGCTGCTGGGCGTGTCGCTGTGGATCCGCCTGCAACTTCAGGAAAGCCCCGTCTTCCAGAAGATGAAAGAGGAAGGCAGCAATTCCAAGGCGCCGATTTCGGAAGCTTTCGGCAACTGGAAGAACGGCCGCTGGGCGCTGGTGGCGCTGCTGGGCGCGGTCGCGGGGCAGGCGGTGGTGTGGTACACCGGCCAGTTCTACGCGATGTTCTTTCTGGAAAAGATGCTGCTGGTGGACGGCGCGACCACCAATATCCTGATCGCGGTGGCGCTGGCCATCGGCACGCCGTTCTTCATTGTCTTCGGCTGGCTGTCTGACCGGGTGGGGCGCAAGAAGATCATCCTTGCCGGCTGCGCGCTGGCGGTGGTGACCTATTTCCCCGCCTTCCAACTGCTGTCCGAGGCCGCCAACCCGGCGCTCGCCAGGGCGCAGGCGACCGCACCGGTCAGCGTGATCGTCAATGCGGATGATTGTTCGGTGCAGTTCGATCCGATCGGCAAGAACAAGTTCGATTCCAAGAGCTGCGACATTGCCAAGTCGTTCCTGGCCAAGAGCGCGATCAGCTACACCGCGGTCGAGGCAGAGCCGGGCACGATCGCCCAGATCAGGATCGGCGGCCAAAGCTTCACCGCGCCCGATCCGTCCAAGGTTTCGGGCGATGAACGCAAGGCGGCGATCACCGCCTTCCAGGACGAGGTCAAGGCGGCGTTGCGCGCGGCGGGCTATCCGGAAGCGGCCAATCCGGACGAGATCAACACACCGCTGGTGATCGCGGTGCTCACCTATCTCGTGCTGCTGGTGACGATGGTCTATGGCCCGATCGCCGCGCTGCTGGTGGAACTGTTCCCCACCCGCATCCGCTACACCGCGATGAGCCTGCCCTATCATATCGGCAATGGCTGGTTCGGCGGGTTCCTGCCCACCACCGCCTTCGCGATGGTCGCGGCCACGGGCGATATCTACTACGGGCTGTGGTATCCGATCCTGATCTGCGCGCTAACGGTGGTGGTGGGGCTGCTGTTCCTGCCCGAAACCTTCCGCCGCAACATCGACGAATAAAACCAGCGCGCCGGGAATTGGCACGAGCCAGCCCGCGAGGGTCGCAAACGAGGGGCGGTGTCCGCAAGGGCGCCGCCCCTTTGCACATGCGCCTGATTGCAGTAACCTGGCTGGTGGGAGAGGGAGCAGCAACATGATACTGGGAGCGGCGCTGGCCGCCGCCTTGATCTATCTGGCCGGGCTGTTCTGGCTGGCTGCATGGCGCGACCGGGCCGGACACGGGCATCAGCCGCTGGGGGGTGTGCTCCGGCGCCACGAGGGCCTCGTCTATGGTCTGAGCCTTGCGGTCTATTGTTCCAGCTGGACCTTCTTCGGCGGGGTCGGCACGGCCGCCACGGCGGGGCTGGATTATCTGCCGATCTATCTCGGCCCGATCCTTGTCTTCACCTTCGGCTTCGGGCTTGTTCGCAAGATTCTCGCGCAGGCCAAGGCCCAGCATTCCACCTCGATCGCAGACTTCCTTTCGGCCCGCTATGGCAAGAGCGCCAGCCTCGCCGCGCTGGTGACGGTCATCGCCACCTGCGGCAGCCTGCCCTACATGGCGCTCCAGCTGGAATCGGTGGGGGCAGCGATGTTGACCCTCGGTCCGACCCTGCGCGCCCAGCTTGCCGCCAACGAGCTGGTGCTGCTGGTGGCGGGGTTGATGGGGCTGTTCGCTGTCCTGTTCGGCTCGCGCCGGGCGGACCGGGCGGGCGACAATGCCGGGATGGTGCTGACCATCGCGGTCGAGGCGGTGGTCAAGCTCGCGGCGCTGCTGGCGGTTGGGGCGCTGGCGCTGCGGCTCCTGCTCGCGGGCGATGCCCCGGCGCTGCCCGCCCGCCCAGCCGTGCTGGCCGACACCCCCTTCGACGCGCGCTTCGCGGTGCTCACCGTGATTGCCGCAACCGCGATCCTGTGCCTGCCGCGCCAGTTTCACATGAGCTTCATCGAAGCCCCCGGCGAACGCGCCAGCCCGGCGATGCAATGGCTGCTGCCGGCCTATCTCACGCTTACCGCCGCGGTCATCGTGCCGATCGTGCTGGCCGGCCTTGCGACGCTTCCCGCCGGCACCGATCCCGATACCATCGTGCTGGCCCTGCCGCTGGCGGGCGGCTATGACGCGCTGGCGGTGCTGGTGTTCCTCGGCGGCTTCTCGGCTTCGGCCGGGATGATCGTGGTTGCCAGCGTGGCGCTGTCGATCATGATCACCAATGATCTGATCGCCCCGCTGCTGCTGCGCCGCGCACTGGCCGGACGCGGCGATCGCAGCCGTATCGCTGCCCGCCTGCTGCTGATCCGCCGGCTGGTGATCGCGGCGCTGCTCGCCTGCGCCTACGCCTTCTACCGCGGCTTTGCCGGGATCACCGATCTTGCCGGGCTGGGCACGCTGGCCTTCGCCGCATCGGCGCAATTCGCGCCGGGGCTGGTGCTGGGCATGGTCAGCCAGCACGGCAACCGCGCCGGGATGCTGGCGGGGCTGACAGCCGGCTTTGTGCTGTGGCTGGTGCTGCTGATCTGGCCCGCAGCCAGCGGCACCGCGCCGGTGGTGAGCATCCATGCCGATCCGCTGGTGTCGGGCGTGGTGCTGAGCCTCGCGCTCAACACCGCGCTGTACTGGCTGGTCTCGGCGCTCGTTCGTCCCTCGCTGCTCGATCAGGCGCAGGCGGCGGCCTTTGTCGGCACGCCGATGCCCGGCGCCCTGCCGCGCCACGCCACCGCCAAGCGGGTGGGGGATGTGCGCGCGCTGCTCGCCCAGTTCGTCGGGCGCGAGCGCGCCGATGCCGCGCTCGGCCCTTTGGGCTTGCGAAACGGCGATCCGGCCGAGGCCAACGTGCTGGAGCTGGCCGAACGCGTGATTTCGGGCGTGATCGGCACCTCCTCGGCGCGCATGCTGGTGGCCTCATGGGCGGGCGGGGATCCGATCCCGCTGCCCGAAGTGGTCGCCATGTTCGACGAAACCCACCGTCGCCTGAGCTTTTCGGGCGAATTGCTCCAGACCGCGATCGAATCGATCGATCAAGGCGTTGCGCTGGTCGATGCCGAGATGCGCTTGGTGGCGTGGAACAGCCGCTACCAGCAGCTTTTCGACCTGCCCGACAGCCTGGTGCAGGTCGGCACGCCGATTGCCGAACTGATCCGCTTCAATCTTGAGCGCAGCAATCTTTCGGCAGCCGAGATCGACGAACAGGTTGCCCGTCGCCTCGCCTATATGCGCGCGGGGACCGAACACCGGACAGAGCGCGTCCAGCACGATGGCCGAGTGCTCAGGATCGTTGGCGCGCCCACCCCCGGCGGCGGCTACACCACCTCCTATACCGACATCACGCTCGATCGCCGGGCCGAACAGGCGCTGGAAGAGAAGGTGGCCGAACGCACCCGCCAGCTGTCCGAGGCCAATGCCCGGCTGGCCGAGGCAACCCGCTCCAAGACCCGTTTCCTCGCCGCGGCGAGCCACGACCTGATCCAGCCGCTGAACGCTGCCCGCCTGTTCGCTTCGGCGCTGGGCGAGGAAGTGGCGGGCAACCCCGCGCTGGAGCGGCTGGTGGCCGATCTCGACGGCTCGATCGTTTCGGCCGATCGGCTGATCCGGGTGCTGCTGGAAATCTCCAAGCTCGACAGCGGCGCGATCGTGCCCAGTCCGGAAGCCATCGCGCTCGACGAGCTGTTCGAGGAGATCGCGCGCGAATTCGCGCTGCAGGCACAGGCCAAGGGGCTGCGGTTGAAGCGCGCGCGCACCAGCGCCTGGGTGATGGCCGACCGCGCGCTGCTGACGGCGGTGCTCCGCAACCTGATGAGCAACGCGCTGCGCTATACCGAAACAGGCGGGGTGCTGATCGGGGTGCGCCGGCGCGGAGGCGCGGCGCTGATCGCGGTCCATGACACCGGACGCGGGATTGCCCCTGAGGATATCGAGCGCATTTTCGGCGAGTTCGAGCGCGGCGCCTCGACCGACCGCGAGGGGCTGGGTCTCGGGCTGGCGATCGTGCAGCGCGCGGGGCGCTTGCTGGGGGTGGACATCGAAACCGTATCGGTGCCGGGGCGCGGCAGCCGCTTTGCGCTCGCGCTGCCGGTGTGGCGACGCGAGGCTGCCAGCGTGAGCGCGTCCACGCCGGTGGCCCGGCCCGGCCAGTTGGGCACGGCACGGGTGCTGGTGGTTGACAATGATCCGGCCGCGCTCGCCGCAACCGCTGCGCTGCTGGGCAAATGGGGGCTGGAGGTCACGTGTGCCGCCAGTCTGGCCGAGGCGCGGGCCCGCGCCGGCGCGGCTCCCGACATCACGATCATGGACTACCGGCTCGACGGGGCCGAGCGGGGAGATGCCACCTATGCCGCGCTGTGCGAGGGTTGGGGCGCCCACCCGCCCGCAATCCTGCTGACCGCGGAAAGCTCGGAAGAAACCGAGCAGGCAGCGGCGCGGATGGGGGCCAACCGGCTGCTCAAGCCGTCATCGCCTGCGGCCCTGCGCGCCCTGATCGCAACCGCGCTGGCGCAGGGGCGCGAGCACGGGCAGGCCACTCAGCCTCTGGCAGATTCGGCCGCGGGCTGATCGATGTCGAGCTTGGCCGCCAGCAGCACCGCCTGCGTGCGGCTGCCCACGCCCAGCTTCCTCAGGATCGCGGTGATATGGGCCTTCACCGTCGCCTCGGAGATGGCCAGTTCATAGGCAATCTGCTTGTTGAGCAGCCCCTGCCGGATGCCACCGAGAATGCGTCGCTGCGCCGGGGTGAGGCTGGCGATGCGGGCGAGATCATCGTCCGCCCCCGCCTCGCCGCCAGCCGGAAACCAGCCGTCGCCGTCGCGCACCGCGGCCAGCCCTTCGCGCATCGCATCGAGGCTGGCGGACTTGGGGATGAACCCCGCCGCCCCCAGCTGCGCCGCCGCGGCGGCAACGCGCGGTTCCTCGCTGGCCGAAACGATCACGATCGGCAGCGCCGGGTAATCCTGGCGCAGATCCATCAGCGCGCTGAGGCCCGAGGAATCCGCCATGTGCAGATCGAGCAACAGGGCCTCTGCCCCCGCACTTTCCAGCGCCGCGCGCGCTTGGGCGGCGGTGCTGGCCTCGATGATCGCCGCGCCCTCCCACACCTTGCCCACCGCGTGCGCCAGCGCGCTGCGGAACAGCGGGTGATCATCGGCGATGATGATCCGGGCGGTCATGGCCTCAAGCGTTCTGGCGGCCTTCGATCAGCCGGTCCACCAGCGAGGGATCGGCGAGCGTCGAGGTGTCGCCCAGTGATCCGAAATCGTTTTCGGCGATCTTTCGCAGGATGCGGCGCATGATCTTGCCCGAACGGGTTTTGGGCAGGCCGTCGGTGAAGTGGATGATATCGGGCGTGGCAACCGGGCCGATTTCCTTGCGGACCTGCGCCTTGAGCTCGGCCAGCAGTGCCTCGCTGCCTTCCTCGCCGGCATTGAGCGTGACATAGCAATAGATGCCCTGCCCCTTGATATCGTGCGGGTAGCCGACCACGGCGGCTTCCGCGACCTTGGGGTGGAGCACCAGCGCGCTTTCGACCTCGGCGGTGCCCATGCGATGGCCCGAGACGTTGATCACGTCATCGACGCGGCCCGTGATCCAGTAATAGCCGTCCGCGTCGCGCTTGCACCCGTCGCCGGTGAAATACTTGCCCCGATAGGTGCTGAAATAGGTCTGCACGAAGCGCTCGTGATCGCCATAGACGGTGCGCGCCTGACCCGGCCAGCTGTGGGTGATGCACAGGTTGCCCTCGGCAGCGCCCTCGAGGACATGGCCCGCGTTGTCGACCAGCTGTGGGCGGATACCGAAGAAAGGCAGGCCCGCGCTGCCCGGCTTCATGTCGTGTGCGCCCGGCAGCGTGGTGATCATGCAGCCGCCGGTTTCGGTCTGCCACCAGGTGTCGATCACCGGGCAGCGGCCCTCGCCCACCACATCGAAATACCAGCGCCAGGCTTCGGGGTTGATCGGCTCGCCGACGCTGCCGAGCAGCCGCAGCGAGGCGCGGCTGCGGCTGGTGACGTGGGTGTCACCCTCGCGCATCAGCGCGCGGATCGCGGTGGGGGCGGTGTAGATGATGTTGACCTGGTGCTTGTCCACCACGTCCCAGAAGCGCCCGTGATCGGGGTGATTGGGCACGCCCTCGAACACCACCGCGGTGGCCGCGTTGAACAGCGGGCCGTAAACGACATAGGAGTGCCCCGTCACCCAGCCGATATCGGCGGTGCACCAGAACACCTCGCCGGGCTGATAGTCGAAGATGAAGTGGAAGGTGGTGGCAGTCCACACGCCATAGCCGCCGGTGGTGTGGAGCACCCCCTTGGGCTTGCCGGTCGAACCGGAGGTGTAGAGGATGAACAGCGGGTCTTCCGCGTTCATCACCGCGCAGGGGCAATCGGCATCGCTGGCGAGGTCGGCAAGCCAGTGATCGCGCCCCTCCTGCATGGCGATGTCGCCGCCAGTGTGGCGAATCACCAGCACGCCTTCGATCGGGGTGGTGTGGGCGGCAAGGTTGAGCGCGGCATCGACATTGGCCTTCAATGGCACGCGCTTGCCGCCGCGCAGGCCTTCATCGGCGGTGATGATGAAGCGGCTGGCGCAATCCTCGATCCGGCCGGCCAGTGCTTCGGGCGAGAAGCCGCCGAACACCACCGAATGCACCGCGCCCAGCCGCGCGCAGGCGAGCATCGCGATGACCCCTTCGAGGATCATCGGCATGTAGATCGTCACCCGGTCACCGCGGGCAACGCCCAGCGCCTTGAGCGCATTGGCCATCCGCACCACTTCGCGGTGGAGTTCGCCATAGGTCAGGCTGCGGCCCGGCGCGGCCGGATCGTCCGGCTCGAAGATCAGCGCCGTCTTGTCGGCGTGATGGGGCAGGTGCCGGTCAACCGCGTTGTGGCACAGGTTGAGCTGGCCGTCCGCGAACCAACTGATCGCCACCGGATCATAGGACCAGTCGCCGCCGATATTGGGCTGTTTCACCCAGTCGAGCCGCTGCGCCTGTTCGAGCCAGAAGGCGTCCGGATTTTCGATCGAGGCGCGATACATCGCGGCATATTGTTCGGGCGTGCAATGGGTGGGGGTGTGGGCCTGCGGCCGCTCGACGGTGTGGATCATCTCGACTCTCCCTGTTCTGACCCCGTTATACCCCACGCTACCAGCGCCGCGCCCTCAGACAAAGGTCTTACGACCATCCGCTAACTGTCCGCTGCCCCGCGATCAGGCCATTCTCGCCATGGGAAAAAACACAGTGGGAGGGTCTTATGGGTAACACGGGTGCGGCGCGCACCTTGCGCGCAGCGCTGCTCGCGGCGAGCATGTTGACGGCAAGTCCGGCACTGGCGCAGCAGGCGAGCCTCGAGGCGCGGCTGGAGCGGCTGGAAAAACTGGTCGAAGGCCTGGTCGCGCGGCTCGATGCCGGGGCGGGCGAAGCGCAGCAGCAAGCCGCAGCGCTGGCCGCGATCCGCGCCGAGACCGATAGCATCCGCGCCGAACAGCAGGCGCTGCGCAGCGAGGTGGATGCCACCGAGCAGACCACCCGCAGCCTCGCCACCCGTCAGGCCGAGATGTCGGACAAGCTGATCGATTTCGCCATGGCGCCCGGCGAAGGCTTCAAGATTGGCAAGACCCGCGTCACCTATGGCGGCTATGTCAAGCTTGACGCGGTCAGCCAGCGCACCAGCGGCGGGCAATTGCCGGGCAATTCGATCTTGCGCGATTTCCTGTTCCCCTCCTCGATCCCGGTGGGCGGGCGCGCGAGCGGGTTCGACACCGATTTCTCCGCCCGCCAGACGCGCTTCCTATTCAAGACCGAGACCGATGTCGGCACCGATCACAAGCTTTCCAGCCTGATCGAGCTCGACTTCAACGTCACCGACGGTGGCAATGAACGGGTCACCAACAGCTATTCGCCGCGCATCCGCCACGCGCTGATCAACTATGACAACTGGACCTTCGGCCAGGGCTGGTCGACCTTCCAGAATGTCGGCGCGCTGCCCGACAGCCTCGATTTCATCGGGGTGACGCCGGGCACGGTGTTCGATCGCCAGCCGCTGATCCGCTACACCAAGGGGGGCTTGCAGATCGCGCTCGAACAGCCCGAAACCGTGGTCACCACCCGCACCGGGGGGATGGTCACGCCCGGCGACGACCAGATCCCCGACGTGATCGGCCGCTACAACTGGAGCGGAGACTGGGGCCAGCTCAGCGCCGCGGCGATCGTGCGCCAGCTGCACGTGTCGACCGACGATCTGCTGGGCGTGGATGACGCGGCCTGGGGCTATGGCCTCAGCCTGTCGGGCAAGCTCAAGGTCGGCGAAAAGGACGATTTCCGCTTCATGGCCACCGCGGGCGACGGGCTGGGGCGCTACATCGGGCTCAACATCGTCAATGATGCCGCGATCAAGACCGACGGTCGGCTCGATCCGATCTTCACCTGGTCGGGCTTTGCCGCCTACCGCCATGTCTGGGGCGACAGGCTGCGCTCGAACATCGCGGGGTCCTATTTCAAGGCCGACAACCCGGTGCGCCTCACCACCAGCCAGGTCACCGACGAAAGCTGGAACGCCTTCGTCAACCTGATCTGGAACCCGGTCGGCCCGCTCAATGTCGGGGTGGAGCTGATGTATGCGAGCCGCACGCTGGAAGACGGACGCAGCGGCAATCTCCAGCGGGTGCAGTTTTCGACGCAGTATAACTTCTGATCCGGACAGACAAACCAATCCGGCGATGTTTCACGTGAAACATCGCCGTTTCGGCATTTCTCTCCGGCGCGTCAGTAACAATGAATCCGCAATGATCCGCCAATGCCCCGGCAACGTCCGCCCTTGCGGCGCAGCAGCAACCCCGCCAGCCGCAGTCCGGCTGGCGGGGCCTGGCTGACGGCTTGCCCTGCCTCAGAAGCGGTAGGACACCCCGGCGCTCAGCACCCAGGGATCGAGCTTGTGCTCGGTTTCGATTGCCAGAGTGTTGCCGACATACCAGCGCGCGGTGGTGTCGATGAAGTAGCGCTTGGCATCGAAGGTCAGGCCGAAGCCGTCATCGCCCAGCGGCACGTCGAAGCCGGCCTGCAAGGCAAAGCCGAATTCGTCCGACAGATCGGTATCGGTCACGCCCAGCGGCAGGGTGGCCGCGCCCGGATCGTCCTTGAGCCAGATGAAATAGGCCACGCCGCCGCCGACATAGGGTTTCACCCCGCCCAGATCGAAGTGATACTTGGCGGTAACGGTGGCCGGCAGCAGCAGCGCGTCCGACACCAGTTCGGCGCCCACCGGCAAGCCGGCGGTGGCATCGACATCGTGCTGGGTCACCCCGGCGATGGTTTCGATCGAGACATTGTCGGTGACGAAATATTCCACCGCAATGGTCGGCACGAAATTGTCGCTTGCCTTGGTCTGGGTGGTGGCCGGCAGACCCGGCAGATTGACGTTGATGTCGGTGATCTTGCCGTCGGGCAGCACCGCAGTGCCGAGCACCTTGAGCTGGATATCGCCGGCGCGGCCGGCCTCGCCGTCCCGCACCGCGTCCTGCGCCATGACCGGAGTCGCGGCGAGCGCCAGAATAGCGCCACCAACCATCAGAAAAGTCTTCATTATTCCCGTCCTCGTGGGCAGCAGTGGTCGCCCTGCGCGACCCAGGATCCTTGCTGCCTGTGACGGCCCGATAGACCCGGAACGCGGCCGTGCTCATTGATCGGAATCAAAGACCTCTGCCCATGCCTGCGCCATTGCAGCACCATCATGGCAACGATCAGCACGTCATTCGGGCAGGAAAGCATCGAGGCCTTCCGCAAGGCCCTGCCGCCGGGAGCCGGCGACGGGCTGACGGCCGACAGGCTGTGCGCGATCGGCCGCTGCCTGCATCTCGCCAAGGGCGAGGAACTGGCGCCCGACCTGCGCGAGGACAGGCTGGTCCATATCGTCAGGGGTTCGGTAAAGCTTGCCGTCCGGTCGTTCGCCGATGCGCCGGGCGGACAGGTGCTGGCGTTCCATTTCGGCGGTGAGATGATTTCCGTGCCCCACCAGAGCGCCAGCGACGCGTGGGGCGACTTGCGGCTGGTCGCGCTCGCCGATTGCGATCTGGTGGTGTTTTGCGCCGAACGCTTTCTCGACATTGCCCAGAGCGATCCGGCGCTGCTGCGCGCGGTGCTCGCCCGCAGCTTGCAGGCGCTGCATCGCAACCGCACGCGGATGATGCAGATGGGCCACAAATCCGCGCAACAGCGAATCGCCGACTTCCTCGTGTCGATGGCCGAACGGCTGGCCGGGTGCACCGCGGGTGCCTGCGCCTTTGAACTGCCGATGAGCCGCCGCGATATCGGCGACAGTCTCGGCCTCACGATTGAGACGGTCAGCCGCCAGCTCACCGAGCTGCGCGAGGCCGGGCTGGTGGCGACCGAGGGGCGTTCGAAAGTCTGCCTGTCGGATGTCGATGCGCTGGCCAGACTGGCCGGGAGAAAGCTTGGTCAGGTAAATATGACACGCAAAACCTGACACATTTTTGATTTAGGTCAACAACAGGGACAACGGGGGCTTGCTAAGGGCAGGCCGACGGAAGGGATACATCATCATGGAAGCAGTCGTAAGACGGCTGGGGGCCTGGGCGCTTGTCCTGCTCGCAGCCATTTGTGCCATCGCGCTGACCCCGGACCGCGGGTTTGCCATCCACATGGGCATTGTCGCTCTGGTCGCGGCAATCCTGATCATCGCCACGCTGGGCACCTATGATCCGCTGGCCCGCGCCCAGAGCATCTTCCGGATGCCCCCGGGGCCGAGCCGCTACGATGATGACGTGATCCGCTGGGGCGTGATCGCGACCATGTTCTGGGGCATTGCCGGGCTGCTCGCAGGGGTGTTCATCGCCGCGCAGCTCGCCTTCCCCTGGCTCAACCTCGAGCCTTACCTCAATTTCGGGCGGCTGCGTCCGCTGCACACCAGCGCGGTGATTTTCGCCTTTGGCGGCAACGCCTTGCTGGCGACCAGCTTCTATGTGGTGCAGCGCACCTGCCGCACCACGCTGGCGCTGCCCGGCCTCGCGCGCTTCGTGTTCTGGGGCTACCAGCTGTTCATCGTGCTGGCGGCCACCGGCTACCTGCTGGGCATCACCCAGTCGCGCGAATATGCCGAGCCGGAATGGTATGTCGATCTGTGGCTGACGATCGTGTGGGTGGCCTATCTGGCGGTGTTCGTCGCCACGATCCTGCGCCGCAACGAACCGCACATCTATGTCGCCAACTGGTTCTACCTCGCCTTCATCGTCACCATCGCGATGCTGCACGTGGTCAACAATCTCGCGCTGCCGGTCAGCCTGCTGGGGGCCAAGAGCTATTCCGCCTTCGCGGGCGTGCAGGATGCGCTGACCCAGTGGTGGTATGGCCACAACGCGGTGGGCTTCTTCCTCACCGCCGGCTTTTTGGCGATGATGTATTACTTCGTGCCCAAGCAGGCCGGGCGGCCGGTCTATTCCTACCGCCTGTCGATCATCCACTTCTGGAGCCTGATCTTCCTCTACATCTGGGCCGGCCCGCACCACCTGCACTACACCGCCCTGCCCGACTGGGCGCAGTCGCTGGGGATGGTGTTCAGCGTGATGCTGTGGATGCCCAGCTGGGGCGGGATGATCAACGGGCTGATGACGCTGAACGGGGCATGGGACAAGGTCCGCACCGATCCGATCATCCGCATGATGGTGCTCGCGCTCGCCTTCTACGGGATGAGCACCTTTGAAGGCCCGATGCTGTCGATCAAGGCGGTGAACTCGCTGAGCCACTACACCGACTGGACCATCGGCCACGTCCATTCCGGCGCGCTGGGGTGGAACGGGATGATCACTTTCGCCTGCGTCTATTACCTGGTGCCGCGCCTGTGGCGGCAGGAGCGCCTCTATTCCCTGCGGATGGTGAACTGGCACTTCTGGCTCGCGACGCTGGGGATCGTGTTCTACGCCGCCTCGATGTGGGTCGCCGGGATCACGCAAGGCCTGATGTGGCGCGAATACGGCTCGGATGGCTATCTGGTGAACAGCTTCGTCGATACCGTCGCTGCGCTCCACCCGATGTACATCCTGCGGGCCGTGGGCGGGCTGATGTATCTGAGCGGCGCGATCATCATGGTCTACAACATTGGCATGACCATCGCCGGCCACCAGCGCGCCGAAGCCCCGATGGGCGACACCGCGCATGATGAAGCGGCCGATCGCCCGATCCCCCCATCAATCGGTGCCCAACCGGCCGAATGACCGCGAGCCAAGGAACGCGAAGAATGACGAACGCTACCCGCAAGGAACCCTTCGAGGGCCACAAGAAGCTGGAACGCAACATCACGCTGCTGGGCGCGGTCACGCTGCTGGTGGTGGCGGTGGGCGGGATCGTGGAGATCGCCCCGCTGTTCTGGATCGACAACACCATCGAGAAGGTGGAAGGGATGCGTCCCTATACCCCGCTCGAACAGGCCGGCCGCGACATCTACATCCGCGAAGGCTGCTATGTCTGCCACAGCCAGATGATCCGTCCGTTCCGGGACGAGGTCGAACGCTACGGCCATTACAGCCTCGCGGCGGAATCGATGTATGATCACCCGTTCCAGTGGGGGTCCAAGCGCACCGGGCCGGATCTGGCGCGGGTGGGCGGACGCTATTCGGATGCCTGGCACGTCCAGCACCTGAAGGCGCCGCGCTCGGTGGTGCCGGAAAGCATCATGCCCAATTATTCCTTCCTCGCCGAGGCCGAGCTGAAGGTGCCCGATCCTTCGGCCAATCTGGCCACGCTGCGGCGGGTGGGGGTGCCCTACAGCGATGCCGATATCGAAAAGGCTGGTGCCGATCTGATCGCGCAGGCCGATCCCAACGCCGATCCGGGCGACCTGGCGCAGCGCTATCCCAAGGCGCAGATCCGCGACTATGACGGCGATCCCACCCGCGTGACCGAGATGGATGCGCTGGTCGCCTATCTCCAGATGCTCGGCACGCTGGTCGATGTCGAGAGCGCCGCGGCGCAGGAAGCGCTGAGCAAGGAGAAGGGCCGGTGAGCGTCTATGAAACCCTGCGCCACTTTGCCGACAGCTACGCTCTGGCGGTGATCGTCGCGCTCTATTGCGTGCTGTGCCTGTGGCACTTCCGTCCCGGCGCAAAGCGCCATGTGGAGGCGGCCAAGCTTTCGATTTTCAAGGACGAGACCGATGGCGAATAAGCGGATTGATCAACCCACCGGCACCGAAACCGTCGGCCATGAATGGGACGGGATCGAGGAGCTCAACACCCCGCTGCCGCGCTGGTGGCTCTACACCTTCTATGCCACCATCGTGTTCGCGGCGGTCTATGTGGTGCTCTATCCGGCCTGGCCGCTGATCGACAGGGCCACCCAAGGCACGCTTGGCTGGTCGAGCCGCGGCGAACTCGCAAGGGAGATCAGCGCGGCGCAGGCCGCACGCCAGGGCATTGTGAACAAAATCGCGGCGACCGATATCGAACAGCTCGCCGCCTCGCCCGAACTGATGCAGGCGGCCATTGCCGGGGGCGCGGCCGCGTTCAAGGTGAACTGCGTGCAGTGCCACGGCGCGGGCGCGGCTGGCTCTGTGGGCTATCCCAATCTCAACGATGACGACTGGATCTGGGGCGGCACCCTCAGCGATATCGAATACACCATCACCCACGGCATCCGCTGGGAAGGTTCCGATGGATCCCGCGCCAATTACATGCCCGCCTTTGCCGGCGTGCTTGAAGGCGCGCAGGTGGACGCTGTGGCCGCGCATGTGCTTTCGCTGTCGGGCAAGGCCAAACCCAACCCCGCCGGCGCACAGCTGTTTGCCGATAATTGCGCGGCCTGCCACGGTGCGGGCGGCGAAGGGATGGTGGCGATGGGTGCGCCCGCGCTCAATGATGCGATCTGGCTGTTCGGCGGCACGGCGGCGGACGTGAAGAAGCAGATCCTCAGCCCCCGTCACGGTGTGATGCCAGCGTGGAATGAGCGGCTCGATCCGGTGACGATCAAGATGCTGGCGGCCTATGTCCACTCGCGCGGCGGCGGCCAGCAGGCAGCGCCTGCCGCTCCGCAAGCCGAACCCACAGGCGATGTCGCCCGGGCCAACAAGGCCGAAAACGATGGCTGACCTCAAGGAAACCGAGCGCCCCGCCCCGCAAGCGGAGCCTCCCCGCGACTGGGGCGCGGCGCTCGGATCCGATGACGCCCCCCCACGCCTCGCCTCGGTGGCCGAGGACGTGGGCTTCATGGGCTCGGCGCTCTATGAAAAGGGCAAGACGATCCACAACAAGCGGATCAACGGCCCGTTCCGCCGCTTCAAGTGGCTGGTGATGCTCGTCACGCTGACGATCTATTACGCCACCCCGTGGATCCGCTGGGACCGCGGGCCCTATGCCCCCGATCAGGCGGTGCTGATCGATCTCGCCAATCGCCGCTTCTACATGTTCGACATCGAGATCTGGCCGCACGAATTCTACTTCGTTGCCGGCATGCTGATCATGGCGGGCATCGGCCTGTTCCTTGTCACCTCCGCGGTGGGCCGCGCCTGGTGCGGCTATGCCTGCCCGCAGACGGTGTGGACCGACCTGTTCCAGCATGTCGATCGCTTCTTCGACGGCGATCGCAACGCCCGCATCCGGCTCGACAAGGCCCCGTGGACCGCGTCCAAGATCGCCCGCCGGGCGGCCAAGTGGAGCGTCTATCTCGCCATCGCCTTCTGGACCGGCGGCGCGTGGATCATGTATTTTGCCGATGCGCCGACGCTGACGGTGGATTTCTGGACCGGCAACGCCGCGCCGGTGGCCTATGCCACCGTCGCGATCCTCACCGGCACCACCTTCTGGCTGGGCGGCTTCATGCGCGAACAGGTGTGCATCTACATGTGCCCCTGGCCGCGCATCCAGACCGCGATGCTCGATGAAAAATCGCTGATCGTCACCTACAAGGACTGGCGCGGCGAGAAACGCGGCAGCCTCAAGAAGGCGGCCAAGAACCCCGAAAAATACGGCGACTGCATCGATTGCAACATGTGCGTGGCGGTGTGCCCCACCGGGGTCGATATCCGCAACGGCCAGCAGATCGGCTGCATCACCTGCGGGCTGTGCATCGACGCCTGCGACAAGGTGATGAAGGAAATCGGCCGCCCGCGCGGGCTGATCGATTATGCCACGCTCGAGCAGTGCAAGGCCGAAGCGGCGGGCGC
>JBKBOH010000004.1:0-95668 GCA_046294975.1 Erythrobacter sp.
CCCGCCAGCCCCTCACCGGCCAACAATGCATCGAGCTTGCCTGCGCGCTCAAGAGCGTGGAGATCGTCCGATCCGCCAACATGAACCGCGCCGATGAAAATCTGCGGGACTGTCATCGCATGGGGGGCGCGCTCCAGCATTTCGGCGCGCTTGGGGCCGCCCATGGTGATGTCATATTCGTTGTAGGCCGCGCCCTTGCGGTCAAGCAGGTGCTTGGCCCGCACGCAGAAGGGGCAACCGAACTTGGTGTAGATGTCGATTTGCGGTGGGGGCATTGATCCCTCTTGAAAGCTGCGAACCGAAAACCAAATAAGGGCTGTTGCCGCATTCCGCCAGTCTTGGGGATTGTTTGGCAGCAGGCGGGTGCTGCATCCGGCAGGCCCGCGTCCCAACCAGATCGCTCATTGACAGAGGATTTGCTGATATGTCGCGTTTTGATTTTACTCCTTACCGCCGCTCCACCGTGGGTTTTGATCGCCTGTTCGATCTGCTCGAGAACCAGGCACGGCTCAATGCGGGCGACAATTACCCCCCCTTCAACATTTCGCGCCGCGGTGATGACAATTATCGCATCACCCTCGCGGTGGCCGGCTTCCGCCCGCAGGATATCGACATCACCGCGCAACAGAACCTGCTGATCGTGCAGGGCCGCAAGCGTGAGGAAGCATCCGACGGCAGCGAACTGATCCATGTCGGCATCGCCAATCGCGGGTTCGAACGCCGTTTCGAACTGGCCGATTTCGTGCGCGTCGAAAGCGCTGACCTGGCCGACGGGCTGCTCACGATCAACCTGGTGCGCGAAGTGCCCGAGGCGATGAAGCCCAAGAAGATCGCCATCAACGGCACGCCCCGCCTGAGCGCCGTCGCGCTCGAGAGCGACAGCGCGGAAAGCGATCAGGCCAGCGCGGCCTGATCCTTCGCCGCTTTCGATAATGCCCGAACCAATAGGGGGCGGATTTCACAATCCGCCCCCGCGGCCTTCGCCGCCTTGCCTCGTCCTGTCCGTCCGGGTCGCAGAAGACGGACAAAATCTGGCAAGCCCAAGTCGTCGGTGAGAATTTCAGTTTAACGTTAGCAACCGCACAGACTCGTGTCGGAGTCGAGGCGGTTTTAATCGGGCAGCCCGTCAGAAATCCTCTCTATGTCCCCGCGTCTAATGCGGAATTGCAAGCTCACGCAAGGGCAAACTTACAAACTTGTAAGGATACGACACACCCGTTCAAATGTTTGTAACAAAACGGTGTGGTCACCAAAGATACAGGCGAGGAGCGGACCAGGCAGACCTACCCTCATGGACAGGGCTTGAAGGCTGTCAAACGAGCCGCGACTGCTCCAGCGCGGCGGCGATGAATCCTGCGAACAGCGGATGCGGATCGAACGGGCGCGACTTGAGCTCGGGGTGGAACTGCACGCCCACGAACCACGGATGATCGGGCCGCTCGACGATTTCGGGCAGCAAGCCATCGGGGCTCATCCCGGCGAAAATCAGCCCCTGCTTTTCCAGCGGTGCGATGAAGGCACTGTTGACTTCATAGCGGTGGCGGTGGCGTTCCGAAATCATCTCGGCCCCGCCATAGATGCGCGAGGTGTGGCTGTTGGGGCTGAGCTTGGCCGGATAAGCCCCCAGGCGCATTGTCCCGCCCAGATCCCCGCCTGCCTTGCGTTGCTGAAGGCCTTCCTTGCTCATCCATTCGCTGATGATGCCCACCACCGGAGTGTCGGTAGGGCCGAATTCGGTCGAGGAGGCATGTTCGAACCCGGCCGCGCGGGCGGCTTCGATGCACGCCATTTGCATGCCAAGGCAGATGCCAAAGAACGGCACCTTGCGTTCGCGCGCGAAACGCACCGCGGCGATCTTGCCTTCGCTGCCGCGCTCACCGAAGCCGCCGGGCACGAGAATGCCATGCATCGGCTCCAGCTGGGCGATGATCTGGCTGTCATCATCGCCTTCGAAGATTTCGGCGTCGATCCACTTGATGTTGACCTTCACCCGGTTGGCCAGTCCGCCATGCACCAGCGCCTCGTTGAGGCTTTTGTAGGCATCGGGCAGGCCGACATACTTGCCCACCACCGCGATCGTGACCTCGCCTTCGGGGTTGAAGTAGCGATCGGTGACATCGCGCCACGCCGTCAGATCGGGCTCGGGCGCATCGGTGATGCCGAACGCGCGCAGCACCTCGGCATCGAGGCCCTCGGCGTGATATTGCAGCGGCACCGAATAGATCGAGGGCGCATCGAGCGCGGGGATCACCGCTTCCTTGCGTACGTTGCAGAAGTTGGCGATCTTCTGGCGCTCGGTTTCGGGGATGGGATGCTCGGCGCGGCACAGCAGCAGATCGGGCTTGATCCCGAGGCTGGCCAGTTCGCGCACCGAGTGCTGGGTCGGCTTGGTCTTCAGCTCGCCCGCGGCCTTGATGTAGGGAACCAGCGTGACGTGGACCGAGAGCGTCTGGAGCGGTTCGAGCTCGTTCCTGAGCTGGCGGATCGCTTCCATGAAGGGCAGCGATTCGATGTCACCCACCGTCCCACCGATTTCGCACAGGATGAAATCATGATCGCCCTGATCGGCGAGCGCGAATTCCTTGATCGCGTCGGTCACGTGCGGGATCACCTGCACCGTCGCACCAAGATAATCCCCGCGGCGCTCCTTGGCGATGATGTCGCGATAGACGCGGCCCGAGGTGATGTTGTCGCTTTGCCGCGCGCAAACGCCGGTGAAGCGTTCGTAATGGCCAAGATCGAGATCGGTCTCGGCCCCGTCATCGGTCACGAACACCTCGCCGTGCTGATAGGGGCTCATCGTGCCCGGATCGACGTTGAGATAGGGATCGAACTTGCGGATGCGGACCTTGTAGCCGCGCGCTTGCAGCAGCGCGGCAAGCGATGCCGCCATGAGACCTTTGCCGAGCGAGGAAACCACGCCGCCGGTGATGAAAATGAACCGCGCCATGGGAGTCGGGCCTTAATCAGCGAGAGGGATTCGGGGCAAGCCAATTGCGGTGGAGCGCGGCGCTCCATCCACAGCAATCATCGGGAAAGCACGGCGAGGCAAGGCCGCGCGGGGCAATTACTCGGTGGCCGGTTCGGGCGCTGGAGCCGGGCTTTCACCGCTGGCCGGAGCCGCCGGCGCAACTGGCGGTTCGGCCAAAAGGTCAGGCGCAGGGGCCGCGGCCGGGGCGCCCTTGGCGCGCTCGAGCGTCGAAGTCACCGTGCCGACCCGGCTTTCGCGCACCGCCAGCGCGGCAAGCACGATCGACAGGGTTACGAAAGCGATCGCCAGCCACTTGGTGGCGCGGGTGAGGAAATCCGCCGCGCCGCGCGCACCAAACGCGCCCGAGGGGCTGCCGCCGATGCCCAGGCCGCCGCCTTCCGAACGCTGTATCAGCACCACGCCAACCAGCGCGGCGGCGACGATGGCCTGAATCACGGTGAGGAAGATGAACAGCGACATGGACAAATCTCTTGAGAAGGACGCCGGCCGCATCCGGCTGCGATACTGGCGGGGCATGTAGGCGCACGGCGCGCAATCGGCAAGGGCGCGCGGCCCACCGCTCTGCCCGTTCAATGGTCGGACGGCTCGCCCGCCGCCAGCGCAATGCCCATGAGGCTGTCGGCCGTCAGGCTTGCGCCGCCGACCAACGCCCCGTCCACCCCGGGCACGGCGAAGATTTCGGCAGCGTTCTCCGGCTTGACCGAGCCGCCATAAAGGATGCGTATCTCACCACCCTGCTCTGCGCCGTAGAGATCGACCAGCAGCTTGCGGATGGCGGCGTGCATTTCGGCAATGTCGGCGGCGGTGGCGACCTTGCCGGTGCCGATCGCCCAGATCGGTTCGTAGGCGACGGTGATGCGCTCGGCCACGTCGGCGGGGGTATCCGCGGGCGCCGGCAGCGACGCCTTGAGCTGCTTCTTGACGAAGGCGACCGCCCTGCCCGATTCGCGGGTCCGGGCGCTTTCGCCGCAGCACATGATGATCCTCAGGCCTGCGGCCAGCGCGGCTTGCGCCTTGGACCGCACCAGCGCGTCGCTTTCGCCGTGGCCCTGCCGCCGTTCGGAATGACCCAGAATCACGAACTTCGCGCCCGCATCGGCCACCATCGCTGCGGAAATGTCACCGGTGTAGGCGCCGCCATCGGCGTGGTGACAATCCTGTGCGCCGACCGAGATCTGTTCGGCCTCGCGGTGGATCGGATGGATCAGCGTGAAGGGCGGCGCGAGTGCAACTTCCACCTTCATGTGGCGCTGGGCTGCACGATCGATCGCGCGCGCTTCGGACAGCATCGCGCGGGTGCCATGCATCTTCCAGTTTCCGACGATGTAGGGTCGGCGTGTCATGCTTTTGTCCTGCACCTGAATGATTCGAGAGGTTTGCTTGGCCGGAACGGTGATTCTGTCGTTGCTGTATCGCTCCGGGGCCGCGTCCGCTAGCCGAGGAAGACCATGTAGTCAAAACCGGCCGTGACCTGTTGCCGCGCGGTCGCATGGCCTATAAAGCGCCCCACGCGCCGCCATCGGCTCGCGGCGCGCCGGGGCAAGACAATACCCCCTGCCGTCAGCCTGTTTTCCGTTCGGGACCGTAACCGCAATGCTCACCTTCTTCCGCCGCTTCTTCCAGTCGAAAATCGGCCTGCCGATCTTCCTGGGCTTTCTGGTGCTGATGGCGCTGGCCTTCGCGGCGGCGGACATTTCCGGGACAACGACCTTCGGCGGCGTATCGGGCGGTGACCGCGTGGCGGTGGTGGGCGGCGAGCCGATTGCCAGCAGCGAGCTGGTGACCGCTGCCAACACCGCGCTCGATCAGGTGCGCCAGCAGAACCCGAACCTGACCATGCCCGAATTCATCGCGACCGGCGCGCTGGATGAAGTGCTGCGCCAGCTGATCGATCGCAATGCCATCGGGCTTTATGCCAAGAAATATGGCCTCAGGGCAGGCGACAACCTCGTCAACAGCGAAATCCTGCAGATCGAGGCGTTCAAGTCGCTCAGCGGCCAGTTTGACGAGCAGACCTATCTTGCCGCGTTGCGCCAGAAAGGCCTGACCGACGCGGTGTTCCGCCGCGATCTTGTCAACGGCCTGCTTGAAGACCAGCTGCTGCGCCCCGCCCTGGCTGCGCCGCAGATGCCCGCCAAGATTGCCCGGCAATATGCCGCGCTGGTGCTGGAACGCCGCAAGGGCGAGATTGCGCTGATCCCCAGCGCCGCCTTCGCCCCCGCCGCCGATCCGAGCGAGGGGCAGCTGGTCGAATGGTATGGCAAGAACCGCGCCCAGTTCATGCGCCCCGAACGCCGCACACTGCGCTTTGCGGTGTTCGGTGAGGAAACCCTCAAGGTCAACCCGGTACCGACCGAAGCGGAAATCGCCGCCCGCTACAAGCGCGATGCCGCGCAATACCAGGCAACCGAGCGACGTGCCGTTACCGCCTTCGTGGTACCGACCAAGGATGCCGCGACCGCGCTGACCGCGCGCATCAGGAACGGAGCCTCGCTCGAAGCCGTTGCCCGCGAGGCCGGCTTCAGCGCCTCCCCTTTACCGCTGCGTGACCGCGAAGCGTTCGCCAATGCCACCAGCTATGCCTTCGCCCAAAACGCCTTCAAGGCAGCGCAAGGTGGCGTGATTGAGCCGGCGCAGGGCACGCTCGGCTGGTATGTCGCGCGGCTTGACAAGATCGAGCGCATTCCGCCGCGCAGCCTTGCCGACGTGCGCGGTGCGATTGCCGAGACGCTCGCCGCCGAAAAGCGCAACGTCGCGATTGCCGATCTGGTTGCCGAAATCGAAGCCGAGATCGACAGTGGCACTGCGCTCACCGAGGTTGCCAAGGCCTATGGCCTCAAGGTCGAAACCACCCCCGCCCTGCTCGCCGATGGCAAGGCCTTTGGCCGCCCTGAGGTGCAGATCGTCCCGCAGCTGGCACCGGTGCTGGCAACCGCGTTCCAGATGGAGGAAAGCGAACCGCAACTGGCTGAAGTCGTGGCGGGCAAGCAGTTCGTGATCTTCGAGGTCGCGCGGGTCGATGAGGCCTCGGCCCCGCCACTGGCCGAGGTGCGCGAACAGGCGGTGGCCGGCTGGAAACGCGCGCAGGGCGCTCTGCTCGCCCGTGCCGCGGCTGACCGGGTGGCGGCGAAAGCGCGCGGGGGAACGAGCCTCGAGACCGCACTCGCTGCCGAAGGCAAGCCCTCCGAACGCGAGAGCATCGACCTTGAACGACGCGCCTTGCTGGCCCGGCGCGGTCGCAACATTCCGTCGCCGCTGGTGCTGATGTTCAGCATGGCCGAAGGCGCAGTCAAGGTGCTCGAAGGGCCACGCAATATCGGCTGGTATGTTGTCAGCCTCGATGACATCAGCACCGCTCCGGTCGAGGGCGAACCGGGCCTGCTCGAACAGACCCGTGGCCAGCTCGCCCCGAGCTTGAGCGAGGAATATCGCCGTCAGGCCGCTGCCGCGATGCGAAAGGAGCTGGGTGTGACCCGCGACGATGCGGCGATTGCGGCTGTGCGTAAGCAGCTGGCGGGCGAATAGTGAGTGCAGGCGCTGGCCGCTTCGTGAGCAACCGTCCCGATCGTCCTTCCACCGGCCTACCCGAAAACGCCGCCGCTGCTGCCGCCGCGCTGGCGAGTGGCCGCGCTGCGCTGGTGTGGCGCCGGATCATCGCCGACAGCGACACGCCGGTAGGCGCGGCGCGGCGGCTGATGGTGCCCGGGCGCGGCGATTTCCTGCTCGAAAGCGTCGAGGGTGGCGAGGTGCGTGGGCGCTACAGCCTGCTTGGACTTGATCCTGATCTGGTGTTCCGCGCCAGCGGCAGGCAGGCAGCGATCAACCGTAATTGGCGGCATGATCGCACGGCCTTTGACCCCTGCGCGGGCGATGCCCTTTGTGAACTGCGCGCGCTGGTTGCCGCGTGCCGGATCGATCCGCTGCCCGAAGGCCTGCCGCCGGCGCTGGCCTGCCTCGTCGGCTATCTCGGCTACGAGACCATCGGGCTGGTCGAGCGTCTGCCGCGCGCCCCCGACAGCGCGCTGGCCTTGCCCGACATGCTGTTTGTGCGGCCCACCGTCATTCTGGTATTCGACGGGCTGACCAATGCGCTCTACGCGGTCGCGCCGATCTGGCAGGGGGACGATCCGCAAGCCGCGGTGATCGATGCGGGCGAACGGATCGATGCGGTGCTGAGCCGGCTGGGCGAAGCCTTGCCGCGTGAGGCGAATGTCGACCTGCCCGATGCCCTGCCCGAACTGACGCCCGTGATCGCGCCCGACGACTACAAGGCGATGGCGCTGAAAGCCAAGGACTACATTCTGGCGGGTGACATTTTCCAGGTGGTGCTGGCCCAGCGCTTCACCTGCCCGTTCGCGCTGCCGCCGCTGGCGCTCTACCGCGCGCTCAGACGGGTGAACCCCTCGCCGTTTCTCTATTTTCTTGATCTGCCGGGATTTGCGCTGGTCGGCTCCTCGCCGGAGATCCTCGTGCGGGTGCGGGAGGGCGAAGTCACCATCCGCCCGATCGCCGGCACGCGGCCACGCGGGGCGACGCGCGACGAGGATATCGCCAGCGAAGCCAGCCTGCTCGCCGACCCCAAGGAGCGCGCCGAGCACCTGATGCTGCTTGATCTGGGGCGCAATGATGTCGGTCGGGTTGCTGCGGCCGGCACGGTCGAGGTCACCGACAGCTTCACCATCGAACGCTATAGCCATGTGATGCACATCGTTAGCAATGTGGTAGGCGCTCTTGATCCGTCCAAGGACGCGCTCGATGCACTGTTTGCGGGCTTTCCGGCCGGCACGGTATCGGGCGCGCCCAAGATCAGGGCGTGCCAGATCATCGCCAGCCTCGAACCGGAAACGCGCGGGGCCTATGCCGGCGGCGTGGGCTATTTCGCGCCCGACGGCAGCCTTGATTCGTGCATCGTGCTGCGAACCGCGGTCGTGAAGGATGGCGTGATGCACGTGCAGGCGGGCGCGGGGATCGTCGCGGACTCCGACCCCGATTATGAACTGGCCGAATGCCGTGCCAAGGCCGGCGCGCTGATCGCGGCCGCACGCGAGGCGGTGCGGGTGGCAGGCGAGCCGGGGTATGGCCAGTGATGCGCCTTGCCGCTCTGCTGGTCGCTGCGCTGCTGGCGCTTGCCGCTTGCTCGGAGCAGCCCGCCGGCCAGCCGCAGGTGCGCGCCCGGCTCGACGGTTCGCAGCCTGAAGCCAAGGCGACACCAACCCCCACGCCGGCCCCTGCCGCCGACAGTGCCTGCCGTAACGTCACCTTTGAGGACGTGCCCTTCACCCATTGCACCGCCGATCCGGCCAGGCACCGCATCACCATGGCCAACCTCGATGCGAACAAGCAGCCCTACGGCTCACTCCCGGCCTTTGCGGCGAGCGTAGATGCTACCCAAATCGCCTTTGCCGTCAATGGCGGGATGTATGGCGATGATCTCGAGCCGCTGGGCTACTACGTCGAACAAGGCGAGCGGCTGAAGGAACTGGATCGCGGCACGGGCGAGGGCAACTTCTACATGAAGCCCAACGGGGTGTTCTTCGGCACCGGGGGCACATGGCGCGTGCTCGGCAGCAACACCTTCTTCGCCACCGTGGGCAAGCGGCCCGACTTCGGCACCCAGTCCGGCCCGCTGCTGCTGGCCGAGGGCAAGCTGCACCCGGAAATCCAGGACAACGGCCCCTCCAGGACGATCCGCAGCGGCGTCGGCGTGAGCGCGGACGGCAAGGCCCACTTCGTCATTTCCCAGGCAGCCGTCAGCTTTGGCCAGTTGGCGCGCTATTTCCGCGACGTGGTGAAGGTGTCTAACGCGCTCTATCTCGACGGGCAGGTGTCGAGCCTGTGGGATCCCGCCAGCCAACGCATCGACAAGGGCCGCGTTGGCCCGATCATTGTGGTGACGAAACGCGAGAAGGCAGCAGGCGAATGATCCTCGTCATCGACAATTACGACAGCTTTACCTTCAACCTCGTCCATTACCTGATGGATCTGGGGGCCGAGGTGCGGGTCGAGCGCAACGATGCGCTGAGCGCCGCCGATGCGCTCCGCACCAACGCCGCCGGCTTCCTGATCTCGCCGGGCCCCTGCACGCCCAATGAGGCGGGGATCAGCCTCGATCTGGTCGCCGCCTGTGCCGACGCAGGCAAGCCCTTGATGGGGGTGTGCCTTGGCCATCAGGCGATCGGGCAGCACTTCGGCGGGCGGGTGGTGCGCGGCGGGCTGATGCACGGCAAGACCTCGCCAGTCATTCACGACGGGACGGGTCTGTTCGCCGGGCTGCCCTCGCCCTTCATCGCAACGCGCTATCACAGCCTTGAGGTGGTGGATGTGCCCGCCGCTCTGGTCGCCAATGCCCATGCCGAGACACCCGGCGCGGATCGTCCCAGCGTGATGGGCTTTCGCCATACCAGCCTGCCGATCCATTCGGTGCAGTTCCACCCGGAGAGCATCGCCACCGAGCACGGCCATGCGTTGCTCGCCAATTTTGTCCGGCTGTGCGGGCTGGAACCGGTGATCCCCGAAAGGCTGAACGCATGAGCCTGCTCCCCGACATCAGCACCCCGCTCACCGAAGCCGAGGCGGAAAGCGCTTTCGGGGTATTGCTCGACGGCGCGCCGTCCGAGGACGAAATCGCGCGGTTCCTCGTCGCCCTGTCCGCGCGCGGTGAAACAGCGGACGAAATCGCCGGGGCGGCGCGGGCGCTGCGGGCGCGGCTGATCCCGATCAGCGCTCCCGAAAACGCCATCGACGTGTGCGGCACCGGGGGCGACGGGCACCACACCTTGAACGTCTCGACCGCGGTCAGCCTCGTGGTCGCTGCCTGCGGCGTGCCGGTTGCCAAGCACGGCAACCGCGCGGCCTCGTCCAAGGCCGGCGCGGCGGATACGCTCGAAGCGCTCGGCCTCGATATGGACGCGGCCGGGCGCACGGCGGAAAAGACCCTCGCCGAAATCGGCATCTGCTTTCTGTTTGCCAAGAACCACCACCCGGCGATGGCGCGCATCCAGCCCATCCGGGTGCGGATCGGACAGCGCACGATCTTCAACCTGATGGGCCCGCTGTCGAACCCGGCCAAGGTCAAATGCCAGCTGATCGGCATTGCCCGACCCGCCTATGTGCCGATCTATGCCGGCGCGCTGGCGCGGCTGGGCACGGCAAGGTCGCTGATCGTCTCGGGCGACGAGGGGTTGGACGAACTGAGCCTTGCGGGCGGCAACGAAGTCGCGGTGGTCGCCGGTAACGGCTTCCGGATGGAGCGCATTGATCCCTCGGTTGCAGGCCTGCCCCACGCGCCGATCGAGGCCATCCGCGGGGACGATGCAAAGCACAACGCGGCGGCGCTCAAGGCGTTGCTGATGGGCGCCCCCGGCCCCTATCGCGACGCGGTGCTGTTCAACGCGGCCGGCGCGCTGTTGGTGGCAGGGCGCGGTGCAGACTGGCCCGAACGCGCGGCAATGGCCGCCGAAGCGATTGATTCCGGCGCAGCGCTGGCGCTGCTCGACAAGTGGATCGCGCTGGCGAAATAAGGTCAAGACGTGAGACATGAACAAGCTTGAGGAAATCTGCGCGAACAAGCGCGTCGAAGTCGCCGTCCGCAAAACCGCGACCACCCGCGCCGCGCTCGAAGCGGCCACCGCCGCCCAGACCGCTCCCAGAGGGTTCGAGGCCGCCCTGCGCCAACGTGCCGAAACCGGATACGCGCTGATTGCCGAAATCAAGAAGGCCAGCCCCTCCAAGGGCCTGATCCGCGCCGATTTCCGCCCCGCGGAGCACGCCGCTGCCTATGAAGCGGGCGGCGCAACCTGCCTTTCGGTGCTGACAGATGCACCCTACTTCCAGGGGCACGAGGGCTATCTGATCGAGGCCCGCTCGGCCTGCGCCCTGCCGGTGCTGCGAAAGGACTTCATGGTCGATCCGTGGCAATGTCTCGAAGCGCGCGCGATCGGCGCCGACGCGATCCTCGTCATCGTCGCCGCGCTGGAGGACAGCACCATGGCCGAAATCGAAGCCGCCGCGGTCGAACTGGGCATGGATGTGCTGGTCGAGGTGCATGACGAGGCCGAGCTGGAGCGCGCCGCCCGCGTGCTCAAGTCGCGCCTGATCGGGGTCAACAACCGCGATCTGAAAACCTTCACCACTTCGCTTTCTGTCACCGAACGCCTTGCGTCGTTGATGCCCCAAGGCGCGCTGATCGTCGGCGAGAGCGGGATCAATTCCCACGCCGATTGCCAACGGCTCGCGGCGGCCGGCGTCCGCAGCTTCCTTGTGGGCGAAAGCCTGATGCGGGCTGACGATATTGCGAGTGCCACCCGCGCCCTGCTCGGCGCAAACAGCCTCACATGAGCAAGCTCACTCACCTCGACAGCGACGGCGCAGCCCACATGGTCGATGTCGGCGGCAAGCCCGCCACGGCGCGGCGCGCGGTCGCAAGCGGGCGGATCACGATGTCGGCGGCGGCGCTGGAGGCTATCCGCGCAGGGAACGCCCCAAAGGGCGACGTGCTTTCCGCCGCCCGGCTCGCGGGGATCATGGCGGCCAAGCGCACCGGCGAGCTGATCCCGCTGTGCCACCCGCTCGGGCTGGAGGCGGTCAGCGTCGAGTTCGCCTATGAAGCAGACGGCATCCGCGTCACTGCCACCGCCTCGCTGACAGGCAAGACTGGCGTGGAAATGGAAGCAATGACAGCGGTTTCGCTCGCACTCCTGACAATCTATGACATGGCCAAGGCGATCGACAAGGGCATGGTGATTTCCGACATCCGCCTGATCGCCAAGGCGGGCGGCAAGTCGGGCGTGTGGGAGGCCCAAGTTTGAGCGCCCCGCTGCCGCTTGAGGAAGCGCAGGCCCGCCTGCTCGCGCTCGCACCGGTGATGCCGGGAGAGCAGGTGCCGGTCGAAGCGAGCCTCGGGCGCTATCTGCGCGAAGACATCCGCGCCGCGCGCACCCGGCCCGCCGCCGATCTCTCGGCAATGGATGGCTACGCACTCGGCCCCGGCGCGGGGCCTTGGGCGCTGGTCGGCGAAAGCCGCGCCGGGGCGCCCTACCGCGCAGTACTGGCTGCAAACCAATGCGTCCGCATCTCGACCGGCGCGATGGTGCCTGCAGGTGCGGATCGCGTGCTGTTGCAGGAAGACGCGCTGGCCGAGGCAGGCATCATCAGTGCCACAGATATCCCGCCGCCCGGCCGCCACATCCGCGCGCGCGGGTTCGATTTCCACGCGGGCGATGTGCTGCTGTCCCGCGGCACGTGCATGACCGCGGGACGCATCGCGCTGGCGCTGGCCGCAGGGCATGGCCAGGTTTTGGCCGCACGCCAGCTGCGGGTGGCGGTGATGGACACCGGTGATGAACTCAGCCCCGATCCGGCCAATTGCCTGCCGCATCAGGTTCCCGCCAGCAACGGCCCGATGCTGGCGGCGATGCTCACCCCGCTGAGGTTCGAGGTGCTGCGGCTCGGCCCGGTCGGCGATGACAGGGAGGCGCTGGCGGCCGCGCTGGCGGCGGCGGATCCGGCCGATATCCTGATCACGTCGGGCGGTGCCTCAGTCGGCGACCACGATCTGATCAAGCCGGCGCTGTCCGCCTGGGGGGCCGAGACTGCCTTCTGGAAGGTCGCGATCAAGCCCGGAAAGCCGCTGCTGGTCGCCACGCGTCAGAAAGCCGGCGGTTCGCAGGTGATCCTCGGCTTACCGGGCAATCCGGTATCGTGTTTCGTCACGGCCTTCCTGTTCGCCCTGCCGTTGGTGCGCGCCGCGCTGGGCGCATCCGACCCGCTGCCGCGCGCAGTGACGATGCCGGCAGGCGAAGCCCTGCCCGCAGTCGGCCCCCGCCGCGAATTCCTGCGCGCAATCAGCGATGGCGGCGCGGTGCGGCTGGCGGGATCACAGGATTCCTCGGCCTTGAGCGCGCTGGCCACAGCCGATTGCCTGATTGATCGTCCGGCCGGCGCCCCCGCGGTTGGAGCGGGCGAGCCGGTGCGCGTGTTCTCGCTCCAGAATGGCTGAACCGCGCGGTTTTGCGACCGGTGGTGCTTGACTCGTTCCAACAAGTTGCCTAATTGTTCCTCGTTCGTTCACCATAATAGCGAACATGCCATGCTCCCGGCCGCACCGGCGCGGCGCGGACATGACCATGGGAGACCCGATCAATGCTGACCGCAAAGCAGCACGAACTCATCCGCTTCATCCAGCAGCGGCTCGAAGAAACCGGCATCTCGCCCAGTTTCGAAGAAATGAAGGAAGCGCTCGATTTGAAGAGCAAGTCGGGCGTGCACCGGCTGATTTCCGCGCTGGAAGAACGCGGGTTCCTGCGCCGCCTGCCCAACCGCGCACGCGCGCTTGAAGTGGTGCGCCAGCCCGAAGATGTGACGCCTTCGCGCGGGGCAAGCAATGTCGTGCCGGTACCGGAACCGCGCGGTTCAGCCCAGCAACCGGCCAATGACGTGATCGAACTGCCGCTGCATGGCCGCATCGCTGCCGGTGCGCCGATCGAGGCGCTCGAAGGCCAGAGCACCTTGCCCGTCCCCGCCGCCTTGCTCGGTCCGGGGGAACATTACGCGCTTGAGGTGTCGGGTGATTCGATGATCGAAGCAGGCATCTTCGATGGCGATTTCGCGCTGGTGCGCCGCACCGACACTGCCCGCGACGGCGAAATCGTGGTGGCGCTTGTGCGCGGCGAGGAAGCGACGCTCAAGTATCTTCGGAAGGAAGGCGGGCAGGTGCGGCTCGATCCGGCCAACGCGGCCTATGATCCGCAATATTACCGCCCCGATGAAGTGCAGGTACAGGGCAAGCTTGCAGGCTTGCTGCGGCGCTATCACTGATGGGCTGAAACTGCGCGTGGGGGTGTGGCGGAATAGTCCGTCCCCGCGCCACCAGCTCCCCGCCACCACCCATGGCTGCCTTCGCTAGCAGCAACACTGTCGATCCGCCGGGACGCGAGGTTGATTGACAGGCCCCCACTTTGCCGGAGCAGCTTGCGATCCGCCTTGAGCCAGCGCGGACGGCACGAATGCGGCAGAAACCGATCGGCAATGACGATGTCGGCCCGCGCGCAGGCAGCCGCCAGGGCGCGCTCCTCGATCCGGTCGCGGCTGCGGGCCATAAGAACCGTCCAGTCACGGCGCTCGCCCCGGATAACCAGCGTGCAAAAGGCGCTCGAACAGCGCGCGCCAGACCATTCGGCCAGCGGCACCGGCTCAGCTGCCACCCCGGCCAGCTCCAGCAGATTGTCGCGGGCATAGCGCGACTGGCTGTCACGCAGGGATAGCAGGCGACGCGTGCCGTCGGCGGCGCTAACAGTGATCCCCACCTGTCGCCCGTCGCCTGTCACGAGCAGATCGGGAACCGGCGTGAGCGCGGCCAGCAGGCTTGCCAGGATCACCGGCACCAGTCCCCACAGCCGTGCTCGCCCGCGCCACAGTGCCAGCCACAGGCCCCCGCCGGCAAACAGCGCAATCACCGACCCGCTGATTTGGGGCATGAGTTTGACCGCACCCGGCTGGCTCGCCGTGAGATGCGCGATGGCGCTCAGCAGATCGAGCGACTGGCGCACCGCCCACCAGAACGGCGCGCCTGCGCCTACCAGATCGAACAGCAGTCCGGCGGCAATCAGCGGCATCGCAACGAACGTCACCAACGGGATCGCTGCGACATTGGCCAGCGCGCCGTACAACCCGGCGCGGTGGAAGTGAAACAGCACCACCGGCATCAGCGCCAGTTCGATCACGATGCCGGTGACGAACAGCATCACCCCCCGCCGGCCGATACGCGCCCACCACGGTTCGTCACGCGCGGCAAGAAAGGCGCGCACCGGCGCGCTGTTCGACAGCGCGATGATCGCCAGCACCGCGGAGAAGCTCATCTGGAAACTTGGCCCGATCGCGCTTTCGGGCCACAAAAGCAAAATCAGGCCCGCGGCCACCGCCACCATCCTGAGCGACAACGCATCGCGCCCCAGCACCAAAGCGAACAGCACCAACATCGCCGCCACACAGCTGCGAATCGTGGGCACTTCGGCTCCGGTGAGCAGGGTGTAACCGATCCCCGCCAGCGCCCCACCGGCAGCTGCCGCGACGGGCAGCCGCACCCGCAAGGCCAGCCCCGGCCACAACGCCAGCAGCCGCAGCACCGCGACGTAGGCCGCCGCGATCACTGCGCTGACGTGCAACCCGCTGATCGAGAGCAGGTGTGTGAGCCCGGCATCGCGCATAGCTGCCTCGTCGGCTGCGCTGATCCCGCCGCGGTCCCCGCTGGCAAAGGCCGCCGCGATCGCGCCCGCCGAGCCGTCGACCCGCGCCCGCACGTGGGCCGCCAGGGCACGCTGGAGGCGGCGGATTGTTCCGCCTGCCGGTGCCGGGTGCACCAGTTCGACCGGCCCGATTGCGCTGCCTGTCGCCGCAAGGCCATTGAACCAGGCGGCGCGGGCAAAGTTGTAGGCACCCGGCAGCATCGGACTTGCCGGCGGCATAAGTCGAGCGCGCAGCCGCACCACCGCCCCCTCGGCAAGGCCTATCCCCGCCGCCGTGCCATCCAGCGCTTCCAGCGGCACATTGATCCGCACCTTGCGCGCTTCGCTGGCCTGCCCTGCCACGGAAAGCCGCACGGCCAGCGTCAGCCGGATTCGACCCTCGGCCGGCTGATCTTCGCGTTCGAGCACACGGCCTTGCATCCGCGCGACCTGCGGCGCGGCAATTGCTGGTGAACCGACGATTTCCGAGCGTGCCCAGATCACCGCGACACCCGCCGCGAACACCAGCCCGCCGGCGATCAGTGCGAACCGCAAATGCACGCGCGCATCGCCCCGCACAGTGCCCGCCGGCCACAGTCGCGCTGCTCCCAGCGCCAGCGCGCAACCCGCCGCGATGGCCGCCACCCAGTGCCACGCCAGCGGCAGCGCGAACCAGGCGAGGATCCCTCCCATGAACAGCACCGCCAGCCAGGGCGCGCGGTCGAACCCGGCAGCAGCAAGAGCCTGCTCCGCACGATCGGCGATCCGTGCGCCAATGCCCCCACCGGTGCTGGACAATCGCCCGCCACTTTGCCAAGGCCGCGCCGACACGGCGGGTCCGGCAGACAGGCTGCCGGGTTCGTCTCCCATCGGAATGAACGGCACATCGCGCATCGGATCGCCCATAACCGGCCCAAACCCGGCTCGCTGCCGGCAAAAAGCCAGCGCCAAGCCGCTCAAAGTGAACAGGAATTGACAGTCCATGGCAAGCGAAAGCAGCAGCGAGCACACCACCCTGCCGCGCGAAGTGGTAACCCGCTTCGCACCTTCGCCCACCGGCTTCCTGCATATCGGCGGCGCGCGCACCGCGCTGTTCAACTGGCTCTACGCCCGCCACCATGGCGGCCGCGCGCTGCTCAGGATCGAGGATACCGATCGCAAGCGCAGCACGCAGGAAGCGATCGACGCGATTATCGAGGGGCTCGACTGGCTTGGGCTTGACTACGATGCACCGCCGATCTTCCAGTCCGACCGGGCCGAACGCCATGCCGAGGTCGCCTGGCAGTTGTTCAAGGCCGGGCATGCCTACAAGTGCTTTGCCACCCCGGAAGAACTCGAAGCGATGCGCGAGGAGCAGCGCGCCAGCAAGAAGCCGCTGCGCTATGACGGGCGCTGGCGCGATCGCGACCCGTCCGAAGCGCCCGAAGGCGCAGCTTTCACGCTCCGCCTCAAGACGCCTAACGAGGGCGAGACCACCATCCACGATCGGGTGCAAGGCGCGGTGACGGTGAAAAACGAGGAGATCGACGATTACATCATCCTGCGCGCCGACGGCACGCCGACTTATATGCTCGCAGTGGTGGTGGACGATCACGACATGGGCGTAACCCATGTGATCCGCGGCGATGATCACTTGAACAACGCCTTTCGCCAGCTGCCCATCATTCGCGCGATGAACGAAATCGAAGGCAATTGGCCCGATCCGATCTATGCCCATATTCCGCTGATCCACGGGAGCGACGGGGCAAAGCTGTCCAAGCGCCACGGCGCGCTGGGAGTCGAAGCCTATCGTGACGAATTCGGGATCCTGCCCGAAGCCCTGTTCAATTACCTGCTGCGTCTGGGCTGGGGCCATGGTGATCGCGAGGAAATCACCCGCGAGGAGGCGGTGGCCCTGTTCGACCTCGACGGCGTTGGCAAGAGCCCTTCGCGGTTCGATCTGAAGAAACTTGAAAATCTCAACGGGCATTATCTGCGCGAGGCTGACGATGCGCGCCTTGCCGCGCTGGTCGCCGCCCGCATTGGTGAGGACGCGGACGAGGCACTGCTGGTGCGGGCCATGCCGGTGCTCAAAGTGCGTGCGAAGAATATCAATGAACTTGCTGAAGGTGCATCTTTTCTCTTTGCCAAGTGTCCGCTTGCCATGACTGAAAAGGCCGCCCAGCTGCTCGAAGGCGACGCGCGCACGATCCTGCGCGCCATTTGCAATGCGCTCGCGGCGCAAAACGACTGGACAAGCGAAGCGCTCGAAGCCACTACGAAGGCGCTTGCAGAGGAGCTTGGATTGGGCCTCGGCAAGCTGGCGCAGCCAATGCGCGCGGCGCTGACCGGGACGACCACATCACCCGGGATTTTCGATGTTCTGGTCCTCCTGGGCCGGGACGAGGCCCTGGCACGGCTTGAAGCCCAGGCGGCTTAGGGGCGGTTGCCAGACTGGGGTTAAATGGACAGGAGACAGACCTTGGCGAACAAGCTGGCGAAACTCGAACTGGACGGTAAAACCTACGAGTGTCCGGTGCTCGAAGGCAGCACTGGCCCGGACGTGATCGACATCCGCAAGCTTTACGCGCAGACGGGTGCCTTTACCTTTGACCCTGGTTTCACTTCCACCGCCTCTTGCGAAAGCGCGCTGACCTATATCGACGGTGACGCAGGCGTGCTGCTGCACCGCGGCTATCCGATCGGTCAGCTGGCCGAGCATTCGAGCTTCATGGAAGTCAGCTACCTGCTGCTCAACGGCGAACTGCCGAGCAAGGCGGAGCTTGATAGGTTCACCTACACCATCACCCGTCACACCATGCTGCACGAGCAGCTGATGACCTTCTACCGCGGCTTTCGGCGCGACGCGCACCCGATGGCCGTGATGTGCGGCGTGGTGGGCGCGCTCTCGGCGTTTTACCATGACAGCACCGATATTGCCGATCCGCAGCAGCGCATGATCGCCTCGCACCGGCTGATTGCCAAGATGCCGACGATTGCGGCGATGGCCTACAAGTATTCGGTTGGCCAACCCTTCATCTATCCTGACAATTCGCTAAGCTATACTGGCAACTTCTTGCGTATGACTTTCGGTGTGCCGGCCGAACCCTATGAGGTGATCCCGGCGGTCGAACGCGCGATGGATCGGATCTTCATCCTCCACGCCGACCATGAGCAAAACGCCTCGACCTCGACCGTGCGGCTCGCCGGTTCCTCTGGCGCCAACCCCTTCGCCTGCATTGCGGCGGGCATCGCCTGCCTGTGGGGTCCGGCGCATGGCGGCGCGAACGAAGCGGCGCTCAACATGCTCAAGGAGATCGGTACCCCCGATCGCATCCCGCACTATATTGAGCGCGCCAAGGACAAGAACGACCCGTTCCGCCTGATGGGCTTCGGCCACCGCGTCTACAAGAACTACGATCCGCGCGCGACGGTGATGCAGAAAACCGTGCGCGAGGTGTTCGATGCGCTCAAGGTCTCCGATCCGCTGTTCGAGACTGCGCTGCGGCTGGAGGAGATCGCGCTCAGCGATCCTTACTTCATCGAGAAGAAGCTGTTCCCGAATGTCGATTTCTATTCGGGCATCATTCTTTCGGCGATTGGCTTCCCGACCACGATGTTCACCGCGCTGTTTGCGCTGGCCCGAACTGTCGGCTGGGTGGCGCAGTGGAACGAGATGATCTCCGACCCAGGCCAGAAAATCGGGCGTCCGCGCCAGCTTTACACTGGCCCGACGCAGCGCGACTACGTGCCGCTCTCGCAGCGCTGAATCGGCGCGATGCTGAACCGGGTGCTCATGGCGGCAGGAATGTTCCTGCTGGTCATCGGCACCCTTTGGGCGCTGCAGGGCTTTGGCGTGGTCAGGTGGCCGCCCGAAAGCTTCATGCTCGATCGCCGCGATTGGGCGCTTTATGGGGCGGCGACGGCCGCCATGGGAGCGGCGCTGCTGGGGGTGGGCCGCAGGCCCTAGCGCACATCAGGCTGCCGGCAATTCGAGGCGGAAACGCGCCCCGCCGGTTGCTGGCGCCTCCAGGGTAAGCGCGCCGTCCATTGCCGCGGCCAGTCGCCGCGAGATATACAGGCCGAGACCCGAGCCTCCGTCCTTTTCGCGGCCGAGCCGTTCGAACTTGTCAAAGATGTGCAACGCCTGCTCAGGCGTGATCCCGGGGCCTTCGTCGGTAACGCTGATACTTACCTTGCCAGGCTTTGCCGCCTCAAGAGCAACCGTCACTGTGCTGCCTTCCGGGGAATAGGCGATGGCATTGCCGATCAGGTTGATGAGGATCTGGAGCACCCGGCGGAACTCTGCACTGGCCACCGCCGTCCCACGCGCGCCCTTCACCACCAGCGCGATATCGCGGTTTTGCGCCCTTACCCCAAGGATTCCCGCAGCGCGGGCCCCGGCATCGACGAGATCGACCCGCTCACGGATGGTCGAAAAGCCCGGAGTCTCGACCACTTCGAGATCGGCCAGATCATCAAGCATCGCCGCCAGGTGTTGCCCGGCGCTGGCGATGGTGCCGGCATAGTCGCTGTATTCCTCGCGCAGGGGCCCGGCAAGGCGTGTGCGGATGGTCTCGGCATTGGCGATGATCCGCGCCACCGGCTGGCGCAGCACCGGGGCGATCGCGCTGCCGATCAGGCGGGTTGGTGTCGCCTCCGCTGCCTTGCCATCCGCGTCATCCGCCGCGCCACCCGCCAGCGGCTCGTCGGCGATCAGCAGCAGCTCGAAGCCTGTCGGGCTTTGGCTATCCGGCCCGAGCGGGATCAGCCGCACCCGCCAATGCCGCGCCGATCCGGCAAAGCGGCAAGCCGCCCCGTCGAGCAACCGCCAGTGGAGCGGCTGGTGATGACTGACATCGGCCAGTTCGACGAGATCGCTCCACACCTGCCCGGGGCGCGCCATTGCGGCCGCCTGCAAAGCGGCAGCATCGTGCGCGAGCGCGCTGAGCACCTGCACCCGCTGACGCGCGTCGAGCCGGGCGCTGACTTCCGCCGTCGCCCGGTCGATCGCATCGAGCCGCTCGGCCAAGGCCTGCCCCTCGGGCGCGGGGGGAAATCGGCGTTGCCAGTTTTCGACCAGCACTTCGCAGCCTCCATCGGCCGCCGCGGCCGACGGGTCGATGCGGGCAAAGCCGCTCACCAGCGCCTCGCCGTCGAAAGCGCTAAAGGCCCGCGCAATCTTCAGGCCAAGCGCGCGGGCCTGCTGGACCAGCGCCAGCAGTTCGGGAATCGCCAGCGGTCCCGGCACCCGCCCGCCGCAGCGCACCTGCAATTCGGCCAGCGTCTCGTCAGCGCCCATGAGCCAGTCGCGCGCGTCGGTCAGACCGCGGGCACCAAGCAGGCTATCGCGCAGGTTCATCGTGTTCATCAATCCACACCTGCCGCGCCCAGCAACAGCCGCGCCCGCTCAGGCGAAAGCGCTGCGAGTTCGCGCGGCATCGGTGCCGCTGGATGAAGGGTCAGGAATTGCCGCTCGATCGCTTCGGGCGTCAGCCCCGCTGTACGCAGCGCCAGCGCAAGCCTTACGCCCTGCCCTTCATGGCAGGCCAGCACGGCGGTTTCGCGGGTCTGGCTGGCAAGCGTTGCGAGTGCGCTGGCAAACAGCGACGGACCGGCATGATCGAGCGCCAAGGCGGCGACCGCCCCGCGCCGCATCGCGGCCACGAGCCGGGCCAGCAGACCAAGCCGGCTTGCGCCTTCGTCGTAGCTTTGCTGAAGCACCGCACAGGCCGCGGGATTGCCGCCTGCCCGCAGCACCGCAGCAAACAATTCGGCCGGAAGCTCAGCGAGCGGCAATTGCATCCTGCGCTGGGTCTGGACAAAGCGCGACTGCGCGGCGAGCGTGTTCATCGCCAGCTCGGCAATCGCAGGGATATCGGAGGCGATCAGCTCCTGTAGCAGCGGGCTGAGCACCGGATCGAGCCCGCGCTGCTGATGGAGCCGTTCGCACAACTGGCTTTCCGCGGCGAGCGCGTGGCAGAAGACGAGCAATCCGGGATCCGCGGCAAGGCTTTCGATGAGCGCCTCGGGCGGGCCGGTGTGGCCTGCCGCAAACAGCTGCGCGGCCAAATCGCCCAGCATTCCGCGCACCCGCGCCAGCACCGCATCGCTGACCAGGCGCTGACCTTCGCTGGCGAGCAAGTGGCGCAGCACCGGCACCACCGAACCGAGCGCGCGGGTCTCGCGTGCCAGTTCGGCCCGCAGAACCGCTTCGGCGGTCGCCTCGTCAGCCAGGTTCATGGTCGTCTCGCCCATCATGCGCGCATAGCCTGCACATAGTTAAATCCGCGTTAGTCTAGTCCGCAGGTTTTCGCAGCAGCATTCCGGCGAGCAGGATCAGCGAGAGTATCGCACTCGCATGGGGAAGAAAGCCGAAAGCGGCGCCCAGGGCGAGCGCCGCCGACAGCACCGCCCGATCAGCCAGCACGCCCTGCCACGCCGTGGGCGGGGTCAGCCGGGCAAGCCCCACCAGTACAGGCCCAAGCACCGCCAGCGGGGCCAGCGTGGCGGAAGGTGAAAGCGCGATCAGCAGCACCGCCGCGGCCACCCCGTCCACCACCCAGTCGAACCGCGCCAGACGCGCAAGCCGAGCCTTACTGCCAAGCAAGTCGCCCGCCATTCGTCCGAGCGATTCTGCCAGCGCCGCCGCACATGCGCCAAGGCCCGTCAGCGCCAGCGCGCCCGCTGCCGCGCCCCACCATGCCGCCGCAACCGCACCGAGATGTAGCGCCCCCGCCGCGCAAGCAGCGATTAGCGGCCCCCTTTCGAGCGCTGCCGGAGCGAGCGCCTTTGCGGCGACCCGCCCGAGTGCCTGCGATGGCCTGCGCCAATCGGGAATGCCCGCCGCGCGCACAATCAACGCCTGTTCCTGCGCCGCCAGCGAAGTCTCGTCACTGGCCAGCAACCAGCCTGCCCGAACCGCCCCCTCGCCCGGCAGCGCCCGGCAAGGTGTTCCGGCCTGCAAGGCAAGCCGCAGCAACAGCGAGATCGCATCGGCATCGGGCGGAAAATCGGCAAGATGCTGCACTGGCGCACCGCGCATCACCAGCAGACCCGCCCAGTGTGCGCGGGAATCGATCCGCTCGAAATCATCGGGGTGCTGCGCCACCAGCGGGCTGCTGGCCGGCAGAACGGCAACAAAGCGCACCGGCGTCTGCGCGAAGAAGGCAGCGGCAATCTCCGGATCAGGCAACAGGCCATCCGCCAGGATCACCAGCTCGTCCTCGGCTCGCACCAGCGCCGGCAGGTGCAGAAAACCACGCAGAGCCTGAAAATCGCAGCCCGCTGCCTCGGTTTCGCGCTGCAGCCGCAGAATCTCGCCATCGGGACGCTCACACAGGCACAAAATGCGCGCACAACCGATCCCGCGCAGCCAGTCAACCTGCCGCGCCAGCACCGAGCGGCCCGCAAGCGCAAGTTCGGCGCGCAGGGTGGTGGTGCCGGTTCGTTTGATGGCCGCGATCAGGGCAATACGCATCGCCTGCCTTTCGCATTGGGGGTAATGCGTCAGGATGTAGGCGGTTTGGCGCTGGCGGTTCAAGCTTTGCAAGCGGCCCTGTGTCCGCGCAGCACGGGCGGAGCGCGCAGATCAGCGTCGCTGCGGGCGGGTAAAGCGCGCGAGCACCGTCTCGATCTGACGGATCGCCAGCGGCTCTCCTGGCGCACAATTGAGCGCGTGTTCGGCAGCGGCCAGCAGTTCCTCGGCATGAAAGCTGGCGGCCAGCCCCTTCAACCGCATCGCCGCCACCGTCCAATTGCCATCGCAGCGCGCGCGCTTGAGCAGGTCAAGCTGGCGCATCGCACTTTCGATGAAGGCCCCGCGCAGCTCGCGCATCAGCGCGGCATCATCGCCCGCCGCAGCGGCAAGCGTCGCATCGAGGGCTCCGTTGTCATAGGCCATGGGATGTGGGCTATCACGGATTGGGTTAAAGCGGGGTTTATCCGGGTCATGCCTGTGGTAAGAGGGGCGCATGGCAGGACGGCACCAAATGCGCGCCTTGGGGCGCAAGAGCGGCGCAGACGGCGCGGGCGAGACAGCTTCGGGTGAGGAGCCGGGAGCATCCGATGGCGGCGAAATGCTGCTGGAGGAAAGCTGGGCCGAGCCTGATGGTGAGGTTGCTGCACCTGCGCGTTTCGGCTGGCTTGTCCCTGCCCTTGCGCTGCTCGCGGTCGGCGGCTGGACCGGCTTTTTCGGCTGGACGATCAGCGCCGAGGCGATCGCTGGCCCCACCCCTGCGGCGTGGGCCGGCTGGATCGTGCAGTGGTCGGTGCCGGTCGGGTTGATCGGGATTGTTTGGCTGCTGGCGATGCGTTCCTCGCGCGCAGAAGCGCGCCGGTTTGCCGCCAGCGCCGCACTGCTCAGCCGCGAGAGCGCCGAGCTGGAAGAGCGGCTCAAGGTGGTCAATCGCGAGCTGAGCCTCGCGCGCGAATTCCTCGCCGCGCAGGCGCGCGATCTGGAAGCGTTGGGCCGGATCGCGGCCGAGCGGATTTCCACCCACGCGGCCGAATTGCAGCAGCTCATCACCACCAATGGCGCGCAGGTGGATGCGATTGCCGCCACCAGCGACACAGCGCTGGGGAACATGAATCGGCTGCGCGACGATCTGCCGGTGATCGCCAATGCCGCGCGTGATGTTGCCAACCAGATCGGCAGCGCCGGCAATAACGCACGCGCCCAGCTCGAAGGGCTGAGCGAGGGCTTCGAGCGGCTCGACCAGCTTGGGGCCAGCAGCGATGCGCGGGTGCAGGGCCTGGTGGCAACCATCGGCCAGTCGCTCGACAGTTTTGACGCGCAGGTCGCGCGCGTCGAAGCGCTGGTAGCTAGCCGCTTTATTGCCCTTCAGGGCGAAACCGCCGCTTATCGCAAACGGCTCGATGCGCTCGAAAGCGAGGCCGTGGAGGCCTTGCGCGCCCAGACCGGCGCGCTGGAAACCGAGCTTGCCGCCGCCGCCGAGCGCCTGAACGAGGCCGAGGCCGCAGCGCTCTCCCACACGCGCGAACGGATTGCGGCGATCATCCAGCAGGCCGATGCCATCGACGCGCGCCTTGCCGAACGCGATCTGCGCTTTGCCGAGGCAATCGAACAGCGCCAGGCCGCTTTGGAAACCCGCGAGGCGCAGGCCAGCGAAGTGCTCTCGCAGCGGCTCGCCGCGCTCGATGATGCCCTCGCCCAGCGGCGCGAAGCGCAAATTGCCGATGCCGAAAGGCTGGTGGCGCAAGGCGAAGCACTCGCGGCGCAGCTGGACCGCTTCGGCGCGCTGCTCGCACAGATCAGTCAGCAGAGCGAGGACGCACGCAGCAGCCTGTCAACCGGGTTCGATACGCTTGGTGAGAAACTCTCGGACAAGCGCACTGCGCTGGCGCAAACCGAGGCGCTGCTGGCGCAACTCACCGACAGCGGCATCCGCCTGCTTGAGATCATTCAGTCCGGCGCCCGCACAAGCCGTGAGGATCTGCAATTGGCCATCGCCGAAGCGGGCGACAGCCTGACGACGGTGGAAAATCGCGCGGGCGAGATCAGCCAGCTGATGATGCGTTCGAGCCAGAGCGGGATCGACCTGTCCGACTATCTCATCAAGACCCGCAGCGAAATCAACGCGGCTAACGAGGCGCTCGCCGGCCTGCGCGCGCGGCTCGCCGAACAGTCTGACGATGCGCTGGCAAAATTGCAGGGCCTGCGCGGCGGGTTTGCGCGGCTGGTCGAGGAAAGCGGCGCGCTGGCGGGCGAAACGCAGGAACAGCTCCGGACGGCGTTGGGCATGCTTGAAGCTGCGATAGCCCAAGCCTTTGCCACGCTGGAGCACGGAACCCAGGAAAGAACTGCGGCACTGGCCAAGTCGCTGGGCGAGCAAGCCGTGGAGGTGCTCGAACAGGCGATCCGCAACGAAACCGCGGCCACCATGGGGAAGATCGAACAGGCTGCCGCCCACGCTTCGGGTGTCGGGCGTGAGGTGGCAATCCAGCTGCGCGACCAGCTGGTGAAGGTCAACGAGCTGACCGGCAATCTCGAGCAACGCGTCGCCCGGGCGCGCGAACTGGCCGAGGAACAGGTCAACAACGACTTCGCGCGGCGCATGGCGCTGATCACCGACAGCCTGAATTCCGCCGCGATCGACATCGCCGGCGCGCTTTCGACCGAGGTTTCGGACACCGCGTGGGAGGCTTACCTCAAGGGCGACCGCGGGATTTTTACGCGCCGTGCGGTGCGGCTGATCGACAGTGGCGACGCGCGCGCCATCGCCGAACTCTACACGCGCGACGAAGCCTTCAGGGCCAATGTCAGCCGCTACATCCACGACTTCGAGGCGATGCTGCGTTCCACGCTATCGACCCGCGATGGCCACGTGCTCAGCGTGACCATGCTCGGTTCGGACATGGGCAAGCTGTATGTCGTGCTGGCACAGGCGATCCAGCGCTTCCGCACCTAACCTTTAGGCGTGACGGCGGCAGGCCTGGGAAGAATGTCGATGTCCGCGGCCGTTACCCAGCCATATTCATAATTGGCGACAAACAGACCGGTGCACGCAGCCGCAACCACGGTTGCCCGCAGCGCCAGCTTGCCGGGCCGGAAATTGACCGGTGCGCTGTCGGCCTGTCCCGGCACCTTCTCCACCCCCGCCTCGTCAGCGGTACGCACCCCGAAAGGCAGCATGATGAAGGCGCTCATCACCCAGAACAGGAAATAGATCGCCGCAATCGAAGTGATCTGCATCAGTCGGATATTCCCGGCATCACCACCCGCACCTGCGGCTTTTTGCCAGACCAGCGCTGCGCGGCGCGCCGGGCCGCCAGACGGGCCGTTTCATGCACCAGCGCCGGATCGCGCGCGTCCTTGCCTTTGAGCCGGGCAATCGCGTCCAGCACATCGCTGGCGGCCTCTTCAAGGAAGGCCGGCATGTCCTCGTCGAGTGGCAGGCCGACTGCTTCGATTACCGGACGCTGCCCGCGCACCAGCACCACCACCATCATACCCTCAGCGGCAATGCGGCGGCGCATGGTGATCGCCTCGCCATTGGCGGGCGCAATGATATCGCCATCGAGCACCAGCCTGCCCGCGCGCACTTCGGCAAGCTTGCCCGGTGCGCCCGGCCCAAGGCGGATGAGGTCCCCGTTCTTCTGCACCACCTGCACCGGGATGCCGCAGGCCTTGCCGAGCCGCGCCTGTTCGGCCATGTGACGCATCTCGCCGTGCACCGGCACGAGAATCTGGGGCTTGAGCCAGTCGTAAAGCGCCTCCAGCTCCGGTCGCCCGGGATGGCCCGAGACGTGGATGAAGGCTTGCCGGTCGGTCACCATCCTTATCCCGCGCGCAGCAAGCTGGTTCTGGATCTTGCCGATGGGAATTTCATTGCCCGGAATCTGGCGCGACGAAAACAGCACCACGTCTCCCGCCGTCAGTTCGATCGGGTGATTGTTTTCCGCCATTCGCGCCAGAGCCGCGCGCGGTTCGCCCTGGCCTCCGGTGGCGATGATCAGAACCTGGCCACGCGGCAGGCTCATGGCGGTGTCGAAATCGACCGGCGCGGGGAAATCGGCAAGGTAGCCATTATCCTGCGCCACCTCGATGATCCGTTCGAGCGAGCGGCCCGCGATGCAAATCTGTCGCCCGGTTTCGCGGGCGACATCCCCCAATGTCTGAAGCCGCGCGACATTGCTGGCAAAGGTGGTGACGACCACCCGCTTGCCCGCGTGGCGCGCCACTTCCTCCATCAGTGACAGATGCACCGCGCCTTCGCTGCCGGATGGCTTGGAATTGAAGACATTGGTCGAATCGCACACCAGCGCCAGCACTCCATCTTCGCCGATTGCGCGCAGCTCCTGCTCGGTCGCCGGCTCACCGATGATCGGTTCTTCATCCAGCTTCCAGTCACCGGTGTGGAAGATGCGCCCGTGCGGCGTGTCGATCAGCAGCGCGTTGCCCTCGGCAATCGAGTGCGCGAGCGGGATATAGGAGATAGTAAAGGGGCCGAGCTCGAACGCGCCCTCGTCCTGCTCGATGATGTTGAGTTCAACCTTGCCGCGCAGCCCTGCCTCTTCCAGCTTGCGTGCCACCAGATCGGCGGTGAAAGGCGTGGCATAAAGCGGCGCGCCCAGCTCGCCGGCAAAGTATGGCACCGCGCCGATATGATCCTCATGCGCGTGGGTCAGCACGATGCCGATCAGGTCGCGGCTGCGTTCCTCAATGAAGTCGAGATCGGCAAAGACCAGATCGACACCGGGATATTCGGTGCCGGAAAAGGTCATGCCAAGATCGACCATCAGCCACTTGCCCCGACAGCCATAGAGATTGACGTTCATGCCAATCTCGCCCGAACCGCCAAGGGCCAGGAACAGCAATTCGTCTTCGGGGGTAAAATCGTTCTTCACACTGTCTCTTACGTTGTGCGCGCGTCGGCGGTTTCGGCCTGACGGGCAAGAATCGCGAGCCCATCAAGGGTGAGATCGGCATCGACGTGGTCGAAAATCTCGGTCGCATCGTCGAACAGGATGGCAAGCCCCCCGGTGGCGACAACCTTGGCCGGGCGGCCGATTTCGGCTTTCATCTTGGCGACCATGCCTTCCATCATCGCGACATAGCCCCAGAACACGCCGATCAGCATCTGGTCTTCGGTGTTGCGGCCGATTACGCTGCGGCTCTCGGGTGCGCGGATGGCGATGCGCGGCAGCTTGGCGGTCTTGCCCACCAGCGCGTCGAGCGAGAGGTTGATCCCCGGCGCGATCGATCCGCCCTTGTAGGCTCCGGTGAAATCGACCGCCTCGAACTTGGTGGCGGTGCCGAAATCGACCACGATCAGATCGCCGCCATATTTGTGGTGTGCGGCAAGGATATTGAGCGCGCGGTCGGCCCCGAGCGAGGAGGGTTGATCGACATCGATCTCGAACCGCCAGCGCGCCGCGCCCTGGCCGGCAAACAGCGGGGTGATGCCGAAATATTTCTGGCACAGGACGGTCAGGTTATGATCGGCCCGCGGCACCACCGAGGCGACAATGATACGGCTGATCTCGCTGCGCTCCACCCCTTCGATCTTGAGCAGTTGCAGCAGCCATACCGCATATTCATCGCCCGTACGGCGCGGATCGGTGGCGATCCGCCAACGCGCGCGGATATGGTGCGTGCCGTCCTCCCCATAGCTGAACAGGGCAAAGACGACATTGGTGTTCCCGACATCGGCGGCGAGCAGCATGAAGGCGGTCCTTGTTTACGAAACGTCGCCTGCGCGAATGACACGTTCGCTGCCATCCGCCAAGCGCAGGCGCAAGGCGCCATCACTTTCCTCAAGGCCTGCGAAGCTTCCTGACAGCATCGATCCATCGGTGTCGTGGACGGTCAGGGCCGTGCCTTGGGCATGGATCGACTTGGCGAGGAACGCCTGCAAGGTCGGGCCGAGGCCAAAGGTGCGCCAGGAGGCCAACCGACGATCAAAGGCAGCGGCGAGGCGGGCGGCGAAATTTCCAAGCGGCGGGGGCGCGGTGACATCGACCAAAGCGGCGGTCTTGCGGCCGGGCACTTCAGGCGCGCGGGCGAGGTTCACGCCGATCCCGACGACGATCTGTCCACGCACCATCTCTAGCAGGATGCCGGACAGCTTGCCGCCATCGAGCAGCACATCATTCGGCCATTTGAGCGCGAGTTGTCCGCGTCCGCCAATCACTTCCCCAGCGGCATCATGCACGGCGAGCGCGGCGACGAAGCCGAGCGAGGCAAGCGCCGGACTGCCCTCTCCCACGCGCACCACGGTCGAGCCCATGAAATTGCCCGCCCCATCGAACCAAACGCGCCCCTGCCGCCCGCGCCCCGTCGTCTGGCGCCGGGCGACCAGCCATCGCCCTTCGGCCCAGCCTTCGCCCGAACGCAACCTGGCGGCAAGGTCGGCGTTGGTGGAGCCGGTCTGGTCGACGATTTCGATCAAACCGCGAGAAACAGCGAGGCTGCGGCCTTGTCGGCCAGATCGGTCAGCGACGGAGTGAGCAGATAGCCGAGCGGCGAAATGACCGCCGCTGTCAGCCCCAGCACCGCCCAATGCGCCACCCCGCTCTTGCCGGTGACCACGCCCGCAGGTTCATCGAAGAACATCACCTTGACGAACTTGATGTAGTAGAAGGCACCGATCACGCTGGCAGCGATGGCGATCGCACCGAAGGCGATCAGGCCGGCCTCAACCGAAGCCTGAAACACCACGAACTTGCTGTAGAACCCGAGCAGCGGCGGGATGCCGGCGAGGCTGAACATGAACAAGAGCAGCGCCCAGGCAATGGCGGGACGCGTCACCGAAAGCCCGCGGATATCGGCAAAGGTTTCAAACAGCGCGCCTTCATCATCCCGCAGCATCAGCAGCGCGACGAAGCTGCCAAGGCTCATGGCGACATAGATGAACAGGTAGACCAGCATCGCGCTCGCGCCGTCGGCATTGGCAACGGCCAGCCCCAACAGGATGAAGCCGATGTTGTTGATCGAGGAATAGGCCAGCAGACGCTTGAGGTTTTCCTGCCCGATCGCCCCCAGTGCGCCGAAAATGATCGAGGCGAGCGCGGTGAACATCACGATCTGCTGCCAGGCCTGCACCTGCGCGCCGAACACCTCGAAGGCGACCCGGGCGGTGAGCGCGACCGCGGCGACCTTGGGCGCGGTGGCGAAGAAGGCGGTCACTGGGGTCGGCGCGCCCTCGTACACGTCGGGTGTCCACATATGGAACGGAACGGCGCTGATCTTGAAGGCCAGCCCCGAGAGGACGAAGACCACTCCGAACAGCGCGCCGGTGCCGATCTCGCCCGTCAGCCCCGCGCGCACCGCACCAAAGGCGGTGCCGCCGGTGAACCCGTAAAGCAGGCTCATCCCGTAGAGCAGGATCCCCGAAGCGAGCGCGCCGAGCACGAAATATTTCAGCCCCGCCTCGCCCGAGCGCGTGTCCTTGCGCAGGATCGCCGCCAGCACATAGGCCGACAGGCTGTTCAACTCGAGCCCGAGATAGAGGCTCATGAAATCATTGGCCGAAACCATGATCCCCATGCCGACCGCCGCAAACAGGATCAGCACCGGATATTCCCCGCGCATCACCCGCTCTGCACCGGCACCCGAGCTGTTGAAAAAGGCCGGTGCGACAATCAGCGCGCCGATCGCTGCAAGATAGATCAGCGCCTTGGCGAACAATGCGAAGCTGTCGACCTTGATCAGCCCGCCGAACGCGAGGGTCTCCGGGCCATCGGCTCCGGCATGGACACCCGGCACAAGCATCAGGCCGGCGCCGAACAGCGCGGCGGCAGCGGCAATGGCAATCACGCGTCCGGCCTTGTCGCTGCCCCAAGCGGCCACCAGCAGCAGCACAAGGCCTGCCCCGATCAACAGCAGTTCGGGCGCGACAAGAGCGAAGGAAGGAACGAAATCCATCAGTGCGCGCCCTCCTCGGCGCTGTCAGAGTTATCGCCCGCATGGCTGGTGCCCTTATCCGCTTCGCCATGATGCGACAGCGCGTTGGCCGCCGCGCCGCGCGGAGTGCCGGGAGCCAGCTGTGCATCCGAGGCCGGAGCCGCCGCCGAAAGCCGCGCGTCAAGCACTGCAATGTCGGCGCGCATCGGGGCAAGGAAGCTTTCGGGATAGACCCCCATCCACAGCACCACTGCGGCAATCGGGGCCATCATCACCCACTCACGCGCTGAAATGTCGGGCATCGCGGCGGCATCTTCATGGGTCTGATCACCGAAAGCGATGCGGCGATAGAGATAGAGCATATAGGCCGCGCCGAGGATGATGCCGGTGGTCGATACCAAGGCAACCAGGCTCGAAGTCTGGTAGATGCCCGCCAGCGCGAGAAACTCGCCGACGAAGCCGCTGGTCCCCGGCAGGCCAATCGATGCCATGGTAAACAGCAGGAAAAACAGCGCGTAATAGGGCATGTTGATCGCCAGCCCGCCATAACGTGCGATCTCTCGGGTGTGGAGGCGATCATAAACCACGCCGACGCACAGGAACAGCGCGCCTGAAACCAGCCCGTGGCTGAGCATGATGACCATCGCGCCTTCCAACCCCTGAACATTGAAGGCGAACAGGCCGACCGTGACGATCGCCATGTGCGCTACGCTCGAATAGGCGATCAGCTTCTTCATGTCGGACTGCACAAGCGCGACCAGCGAGGTGTAGACCACCGCCACCATCGACAGCACGAACACCAGCCACGCGAAATTGGCCGAGGCTTCGGGGAACATCGGCAGGCTGAACCGGATGAAGCCATAAGAACCGAGCTTGAGCAGCACGCCGGCCAAAATCACCGAACCGGCGGTGGGTGCCTGAACATGGGCATCGGGCAGCCAGGTGTGCAGCGGCCACATCGGCATCTTGACCGCGAAGCTCGCAAAGAACGCCAGCCACAGCCAGGTCTGCGCTTGCGGCGGGAAATCGTACTGCATCAGCGTCGGGATGTCGGATGTGCCGGCCTCGGCCACCATCCAGAACATCGCAATCAGCATCAGCACCGAACCCAGCAGGGTATAAAGGAAGAACTTGTAACTCGCGTAGATGCGGTTGTCCCCGCCCCACACCCCGATGATGAGGTACATGGGGATCAGGCCCGCCTCGAAAAAGATATAGAACAGAAACAGGTCCTGCGCAGCAAAGGTGCCGATCATCAGCACTTCCATGAACAGGAAGGCCGCCATGTATTCGCCGACCCGTCTGGTGACCGATTCCCAGCTGGCCAGAATGCAGATCGGCATCAGAAACACGCTGAGCATGATCAGCAAAAGCGCGATCCCGTCGATCCCCAGCGCATAGCTGAAGCCGCCAAACAGATCGGCCTTCTCCGTAAACTGCCACTGCGGGCCGCCAATTTGGAAATTCGACCACAGCAGGATGCCGAGCACGAAGGTGACAAGCGTGGTGCCGAGCGCGATCCAGCGGGCCGCGTTCACGCCCGCGAACAGACACGCCACCGCGCCCGCCAGCGGCACGAGCATCATCAGCGACAGAATGGGAAGGCCTTCCATTACGAAGCGCGCTCCTAAAACAGAACGTAGGTGACAGCGGCGACCAGCCCGAGCAGCATGATCAGCGCATAGGTGTAGACATAGCCCGACTGAACCTGCTTGGCCGCAGCGGCGCCGCGCTCGATCATCCAGGCAATGCCGTTGGGACCAAAACGGTCGATCGTGCCGATATCGCCAAGCTGCCAGAACTGGCGCCCCAGCCAGAAAGCCGGCTTCACGAAGATCGCGTCGTACAGCTCGTCGAAATACCACTTGCGGTAAACGAAGTTGTGCAGAGCGCCAAAGGTCGCTACGAACTTCGCCGGGATGTCGGGCTTGGCGATATAGGCCAGATAGGCGCCAGCGAAGCCGATCAGCATGACGATCAGCGCGGTGTACTTCACCCAATAGGGCACCGCATGCATCGCGTGGATCAGCGGCTCGTTGTAGAAAATCGAACCGGCCCAGAAGGCGGCGCTGTCAAGAAACTGCGGCGCGAACACCTGCCCTGCCGCAACCGCGCCCAGCGTCAGCACACCGAGCGGGATCAGCATCGAGACCGGGCTTTCGTGCGGGTGGTAGCCCGCGGTGCCGTCATGCGCGTGGCCATGGTCGTCGTGGCTGTGATCTGCATGACCATGATCGTGGTGAACGGCGTGCTGGATATGCTCTGACTGTTCCCAACGGGGCTTGCCCCAGAAGGTGAGGAACATCAGTCGCCAGGAATAGAAGCTCGTCAGCAAGGCCGCGCCCGCACCCGCCCAGAAGGCCGCCTGGCCAACCGCGTTGCCGCGCGCAAAGGCCACCTCGAGGATTGCGTCCTTCGACCAGAACCCGGCAAAGCCCGCGCCGAGGTGATAAACCCCCAGCCCCGTAATCGCCAACGTGCCCGCCAGCATCGCATAGAAGGTGAGCGGGATGTGCTTGCGCAGGCCGCCGTAACAGCGCATGTCCTGTTCGTGGTGCATCGCATGGATGACCGAGCCTGCGCCAAGGAACAGCAGCGCCTTGAAGAAGGCATGGGTAAACAGGTGAAACATCGCCGCCCCGTAAGCGCCCACCCCTGCTGCAAAGAACATGTAGCCGAGCTGCGAGCAGGTCGAATAGGCGATCACCCGCTTGATGTCCCACTGGGTCGTGCCGATGGTGGCGGCGAAGAAGCAGGTGGCAGCCCCGACGATGGTGACGATGGCGAGCGCGGTGGGCGCGGTCTCGAACATCGGCGACAGACGGCAGACCATGAATACCCCTGCAGTCACCATGGTTGCCGCGTGGATCAGCGCGGAAACCGGGGTCGGGCCTTCCATCGCGTCCGGCAGCCAGGTGTGCAGGCCGAGCTGCGCCGACTTGCCCATCGCCCCGATGAACAGCAGGATGCACAGGATGTCCATCGTGTAGAGCCGCATGCCGACGAAGGTGATCGTCGATCCGCTCATCCCCGGAGCCGCTGCCAGGATCTCGGTGATCGAGGTCGTTTGGAATACCAGATATGTGCCGAAGATGCCGAGCATGAAGCCGAGGTCACCCACGCGGTTGACGACAAAGGCCTTGATCGCCGCCGCACCCGCGCTCGGCTTCCTGAACCAGAAGCCGATCAGCAGATAAGATGCGAGGCCGACACCTTCCCAGCCGAAGAACATCTGCACCAGGTTGTCCGCGGTCACCAACATCAGCATCGCGAAGGTGAACAGCGAGAGATAGGCGAAGAACCGCGGCTGGTCCGGGTCTTCTGCCATGTAACCCCACGAATAGAGGTGCACGAGCGCCGAGACCGAGGTGATCACCACCAGCATGACCGCCGTGAGCGTATCGACCCGCAGCGCCCAGTCGAAGGAGAGCGTGCCGCTCTCGACCCATTTGAGCACATCAACAACCTCGGCTGTCGCGGTTCCGCCGATAAAGCCAAGGAAGATCGGCCAGCTCAGACCCGCCGACAGGAACTGCGCGCCGGTGGTGACGGACTTGGCCGCCAGGTTGCCGATCATGCGATTGCCCAGCCCGGCAATCAGGGCGGCAACCAAAGGCGCAAACACGATGATGAGGATGGGATGCACGAGCCTCTTACCCCTTCATCCGGTTGATATCATCCACCGCGATCGAGCCACGGGTGCGGAAATAAATCACCAGAATTGCCAGCCCGATGGCCGCTTCGGCCGCCGCGACGGTCAGCACCAGCATGGCGAAGACCTGGCCCACCAGATCCTGCATGAAGGCGCTGAAGGCGACGAGATTGAGGTTCACCGCGAGCAGGATCAGCTCGACTGCCATCAGGATGACAATCACGTTCTTGCGGTTGAGGAATATCCCCAACACCCCGAGCACGAAGAGAATCGCGCCTACAGTGAGATAGTGTTCGATGCCGATCACAGCTCGATCCCCTGACCAACTTGCGGGTTCTTCATGACGGTTGCTTCTTCGGGGCGGCGGCGGATCTGCTTGCCGACATCCTGCCGCGCCCGCGCACCCGGCCCCGGCGGCTGGAAGGTCAGCACGATCGCGCCGATCATGGCGACCAGCAGAATGATGCCCGCAATCTCGAACAGCGCGATATATTTGCCGTAGAGCAGCGCCCCGAGCGCCTCGATATTGCTCGTATCGGCGGCCTGCATCGCCGAGCCGTCGGGCGTTCCGAGCGACAGCCCGCCCGCGCTATAGGCGCCCACCGCCAGCAGCAGTTCGGCCAGAAGCACCACGGCAATCAGCAGCCCCAGCGGCGCGTTGCGGGCAAAGCCTGCGCGCATCGCGGCAAAATCGATGTCGAGCATCATCACCACGAACAGGAACAGTACGGCGACTGCGCCGACGTAGACAATGACGAGCAGCATCGCGATGAACTCGGCACCCAGCAGCACCATCAGTCCGGCCGCGTTGAAGAACGCGAGAATGAGCCACAGCACCGAGTGCACGGGGTTGCGCGACCAGATCACCATGACGGCGCTGGCGACCACGATAGCCGCAAAGAAATAGAAGGCGATGGCCTGTATCATGCTGTGTCTCCGCCGATCTGTCATCCGGCGCAAGGCCGGAGCGCAGAAAGCGACATTTGATCCCTTAGTCCCAGTGTGAGTCGCGGCAGAACGCCCCGGCCCGATAACCCCCGTGTCCCCTGTCGCCGCGCGCCCTAGCGGTAGGGGGCGTCGGCTTCAAGATTGGCCGCGATGGCCCGTTCCCATTTGTCACCATTCGCAAGCAGCTTGGCCTTGTCGTAAAGCAGCTCCTCGCGAGTTTCGGTGGCGTATTCGAAATTCGGCCCCTCGACGATCGCATCGACCGGGCAGGCTTCCTGGCAGAAACCGCAGAAGATGCACTTGGTCATGTCGATGTCGTAGCGGGTGGTGCGGCGGCTGCCGTCCTCGCGCGGTTCGCTCTCGATGGTGATCGCCTGCGCGGGGCACACGGCCTCGCACAGCTTGCAGGCAATGCAGCGTTCCTCGCCATTGGGATAGCGCCTGAGCGCATGTTCACCCCGGAAGCGAGGGGAGAGCGGCGACTTCTCGAACGGGTAGTTGATCGTCACCTTGGGTTTGAAGAAATACTTCAGCGTCAAGGCGTGCGCCTTGAGGAAGTCCCAGAGGGTGAAGGATTTGATGAGGTGCGAGACGGTGGTCATGCGAAATGCCCGATGGCCATGAGATAACCGGAAGTGGCAGCGACAAAGAGCAGGCTCATCGGCAGGAACACCTTCCACCCGAGGCGCATCAGCTGGTCGTAGCGGTAACGCGGCACGGTCGCCCAGATCCAGCTGAACATGAAGAAGAAGATGAAGGTCTTGACGAGGAACCAGACGATTCCCGGCACCATATAGAGCACCGGAATGTCGAGCGGCGGCAGCCACCCGCCCCAGAACAGCAGCGTGTTCAGCGAGCACATCAGCAGGATGTTGGCATATTCACCAAGCCAGAACAGCGCGAAGCTCATCGAGGAATATTCGGTCTGGTAGCCCGCGACGAGCTCGCTTTCGGCCTCGGTCAGGTCAAACGGTGCGCGCGCGGTTTCTGCCAGCGCCGAGATGAAGAACACCACCCACATCGGAAACAGCAGCGGGTGCACCGCATAGGCGTTGATCAGCCCCAGCCCGAAGCCCTGCTGCGCGTTGACAATCCCGGAGAGGTTGAAGGTGCCGGCGAACAACACCACGCACACCAATACGAAGCCGATCGAAACCTCGTAGGAAATCATTTGCGCCGAGGCGCGCATCGCCGAGAAGAACGGGTATTTGGAGTTCGACGCCCACCCGCTCATCACCACGCCGTAAACCCCCATCGAGCTAATCGCGAGGATGTAGAGCAGGCCCACGTTGATATCGGCGATCACCCCGCCGTCCCAGAAGGGAATCACCGCCCAGGCCGCCAGCGCCACGGTGAAGGTGATGATCGGCGCGAGCAGGAAGATGCCCTTGTTCGCAGCGCTCGGGATGATGGTTTCCTGCAGGAACACCTTGAGCCCGTCCGCAAAGGACTGGAGCAGCCCGAACGGCCCGACCACGTTGGGCCCGCGCCGCAACATGATCGCGCCCAGCACCTTGCGATCGACATAGATCACCATGGCAACACTGAACATCACCAGCAGCGAGACGATCACGATCGCGGCCACGGTGGCAATGATCCAGGCCCATTCGTATGGCAGGCCGAGCGATTGGAAGAAGGCGGTCATTCCGCGGCCTCCTTGATGTCAGCATCGTCGAGCAATTCGTGCGAACAGCGCTGCATCACCGCGCTTGCGCGGGCGATGGGGTTGGTGAGGTAGAAGTCCTTGATCGGGTAGCCGGAGATTTCGCCCTCGAACCTGGCGCCGCTCTCGGCCTTGGGCAGCGCGCCGTAATTGGCGAGGCCCTCCTCGCCCAGCGCGGGCACGGCGGCGATCATCTTGGCCTGAAGTTCCGCAAAGCTGTCGAAGCCGACGGTCACGCCCAGCGCGTCGGCGAGCGCGCGCAGGATCGTCCAGTCCTCGCGCGCATCGCCAGGCGCAAAGACGGCCTTTTCGGCAAATTGCACGCGGCCCTCGGTGTTGACGTAAGTCCCGTCCTTTTCGGCATAGGATGCACCCGGCAGGATGATATCGGCGTGATGCGCGCCCTTGTCGCCGTGATGGCCGATATAGACCTTGAGGCTCTTGCCATAGGGCGCATAGTCCATCTCGTCCGCGCCGAGACTGAGCAGCACCCTGGGGGCGGCGGCGGCAATCTCGCCCATCCCGCCCGGCAGCGTGAATCCCAGCATCAGCGAGGCCATGCGCGCCGCCGAAATGTGCAGGACGTTGAAGCCGTTCCAGCCTTCACGCACCAAGTCAAACTTGTCAACCAGCTTGAGCGCCGCCGGCAGCGCACCCTTGGCCAGCGCCGCCGCGCCGATGATCACCGCCGGGCGCTTGGCTGCCTTCATCACATCGCCCAAGGCCTTGGGAATGCGGTTCAGCAGCTTGAGATCGGAACCAAGGAAGGTTGCCGGATAGGTCGGTTCCCATTCGGGGCCGATGATGAAGACCTTCGCACCCGCCTTTGCTGCCTTGCGCAGACGCACGTTGAGAAGCGCCGCCTCCCGGCGGACATGGCTGCCGATGATCAGGATCGCGTCAGCGGTCTCGATGCCGGCGAAGGTGCTGTTGAAGTTCACCGCCGCAAGGTTGGTGACATCATAGGTCATACCGGTCTGGCGCGCCTCGGTGAGCTGCGACCCGCAGGCATTGACCAGCGCCTTGGCGGCAAACATCGTCTCGGCATCGACGAGATCGCCCGCCACCGCTGCTATGCTGGCCTTGTCCTTGCCGAGCGCACCCGCGATCAGCTCGAAAGCCTCGGTCCACTCGGCGGATTGGAGCTTGCCGTCACGGCGCACCCACACCCGGTCAAGGCGGCGCTTGGTCAGCCCGTCGACCATGAAGCGGCCCTTGTCGCTCAGCCACTCCTCGTTGACGTCATCATTCACCCGCGGCAGCGCGCGCATCACTTCGCGGCCCTTGGAATGCAGGGTGATGTTCGCCCCCATCGCGTCCGAAACATCGATGCTGAGCGTCTTCTTCAGCTCCCACGGCCGCGCTTCGAAGGCATAAGGGCGGCTGGTCAGCGCGCCGACCGGGCACAGGTCGATGACATTGGCGCTGAGTTCATGCTTGGCTGCGCGTTCCAGATAGGTGGTGATCTGCATGTCCTCGCCGCGATAGAGCGCGCCGATTTCGTCCACGCCCGCGATCTCTTCGGAAAAACGCACGCAGCGGGTGCAGTGGATGCAGCGGGTCATGATCGTCTTGATCAGCGGGCCCATGTATTTTTCGGTGACGGCGCGCTTGTTTTCGGAAAAGCGCGAGCCGCCGCGGCCATAGGCAACCGCCTGATCCTGAAGATCGCACTCGCCGCCCTGGTCGCAGATCGGGCAATCGAGCGGGTGGTTGATGAGCAGGAACTCCATCACCCCTTCGCGAGCCTTCTTGACCATGGGCGAGTCGGTGCGGATCTCCTGACCCTCGGCAGCGGGCAGCGCGCAGGAGGCCTGCGGCTTGGGCGGCCCGGGCTTCACCTCGACCAGACACATGCGGCAGTTGCCCGCGATGCTCAGGCGCTCATGATAGCAGAAGCGCGGGATTTCCTTGCCCGCCAGCTCGCAGGCCTGCAGCACAGTCGCGCCCGCCGGGACCTCGATTTCCTGACCGTCTACGGTGACTTTAGGCATCAGTCTTCTACCACGATATATTTGGCGGAGCAGAGGCTCGGCGATGGAGTATGCGGACCGGTCATGCGCAATCCGTAGCCTTGGCGAACGTAGTGCGCGACCTCAGCAAGCGTCGACACCTTGGTGGCGTTAGCATCCGTGTTAAACTTCAGGTTGCTGTTCGGGTCGTACACCCGAAAGAACCCATCGGTGTAACGATAGGGTAGACGACGCTCGGTGATCCCTTTCCGAGGACCAACCTTAAATTCGTGGTCTTTGTAGATCAGCGGCCCACTCACTCCGCCGCCTCCGCGAACTTGGCGTTATGCTCGTTGATCCGCCGCTCCAACTCCGGGCGGAAGTGCCGGATCAGACCCTGGATCGGCCACGCTGCGGCATCGCCGAGCGCGCAGATGGTGTGGCCTTCGACCTGCTTGGTGACTTCGTGCAGCATGTCGATTTCCTCGATCGCTGCATTGCCGGTCCGCAGGCGCTCCATCATGCGCCACATCCAGCCCGTGCCTTCGCGGCAGGGGGTGCACTGGCCGCAGCTCTCGTGCTTGTAGAAATAGCTGAGGCGGGCAATCGCGCGGACGATGTCGGTCGACTTGTCCATGACGATCACCGCCGCCGTGCCGAGGCCGGAGCCGAGTTCCTTCAGCCCGTCGAAATCCATCGGTGCCGAGCGGATCTGTTCGGCCGGCACCAGCGGAACCGAGGAGCCGCCGGGGATAACGGCAAGCAGATTGTCCCACCCGCCGCGAATCCCGCCGCAATGCTTCTCGATCAGCTCCTCGAAGGGAATGCTCATCGCTTCTTCCACGACGCAGGGCTTTTCCACGTGGCCGGAGATCTGGAACAGCTTGGTGCCCTTATTGTTCTCGCGCCCGAAGGAGCTGAACCACGCCGCCCCGCGCCGCAGGATCGTCGGCGCAACCGCGATGCTCTCGACGTTGTTCACCGTGGTGGGGCAGCCATAAAGCCCCGCACCCGCCGGGAACGGGGGTTTCAGGCGCGGCTGGCCCTTCTTGCCTTCGAGGCTTTCGATCATCGCGGTCTCTTCACCGCAGATGTAAGCGCCCGCGCCGCGGTGCATGAAGACGTCGAAATCATAGCCCGACTTGCAGGCGTTCTTGCCGATCAGGCCCGCGGCATAGGCCTCGTCGATCGCCTTCTGCAGCGTCTCGGCCTCGCGGATATATTCGCCGCGGATGTAGATATAGGCCGCCCGCGCGCGCATCGCGAAGCCGGCCACCAGCGCACCTTCGATCAGCTTGTGCGGATCATGACGGATGATTTCGCGGTCCTTGCAGCTGCCGGGTTCGGATTCGTCGGCGTTGATAACCAGGAAGCTCGGCCGCCCGTCACGCGATTCCTTGGGCATGAAGCTCCACTTCAGCCCCGTAGGGAAGCCCGCCCCGCCCCGCCCGCGCAGGCCGGAAGCCTTGATTTCCTCGATGATTGCATCCGGCCCGCGTTCGAGCAGTGCCTTGGTATTGTCCCAATCGCCGCGCGCCTGCGCCGCCTTCAGGCCCCAGTCCTGGAAGCCATAGAGGTTGGTGAAGATGCGGTCCTTATCCGCGAGCATCGCTGCTTTCCTTCTTCTTGGCGCGCTTCAGACGCACCAGCGAAATCACCTGGAGCCCAAGGCCAAGACCCATCAAGATCACGCCCGTCTCGATCATGCCGGTCGCGCTCAGCACCGCGCCGAGCGCGAAGCCGGAAAGGCCGAGAATCGCATAGAGCAGCGTCACCGGATTCATCCGATCGCTCCCATGCTGTAGAGCCAGTAGAACACGCCGATGATGAGCAGGATGACGCCGACGCGCACCATGCCCATCAGCAGCTTGTAGGCGATGAACGCCAGCACTGCGGCACCAAGCAGGGAGACAACAGCGGTCACTTACCACTCGCCCCGATAGTCGTGGTTTTCGCTGACCATGTCCTTGAGTGTGGTCGGCCCACCCAAAGGCTCCGACGTGTGCCGCCCCGGCTCCTGCGTGCCCGTCTTGGGCTGCTCGCCTCGCACCAGCGCATCGAGCAGCGCGTCGAGGCGTTCGGGGGTTAGATCCTCGTAGTTGTCGTCATTAATCTGCACCATCGGCGCGGTGGCGCAATTGCCCATGCATTCGACTTCGGTGAGGGTCCACAGACCATCTTCGGATATCTCGCCCTTCTTCATCCCGCGCTTTTTGCAGGCAGCGATGATGTCATCCGAACCGCGCAGCATGCAGGGCGTGGTGCCGCACACCTGCACGTGGAATTTGCCGACGGGCTTCAGATTGTACATGAAATAGAAGCTGGCGACTTCGAGCACGCGGATCACCGGCATGTCGAGATACTTGGCGACATATTCGATCACCGGCAGCGGCAGCCAGCCCTGCGTATCGGTCTGTGCGCCGACCTGTCGCTGGGCAAGATCGAGCAGCGGCATTACTGCCGAGCGCTGCCGCCCTTCGGGATACTTGGCGATGTGCCAGTCAGCGATTTTCTTGTTCTCCGGCGTCCATTCGAACCCGCCCCAGCGGGCGCGCAGTTCGGGGGTGTCGGGAGCGGGGGTACGGTCAGCCATTAGCGGATGAACTCCACGCGAGAGCACTTGCCGCCCTCGAAGGAATAGACGGACATGACTTCAAACGGTTCGCTCGTGGCGGAGCGCAACACGCGTTCGTGCAGCACGACGAATTCACCAAGCTCGTAGCCATTGATGATTTCGGCGCGGTTTTCGGGAAACTCGGCGAACATCGCCTTGAGTCCCGCGCGTGCACCCTCGCGCCCCTCGCGCACCAACGCACCGCGATAGCCCGCTTCGCAGGCATCCTCGGTCATCAGCGCTGCATAGGCGTCGGCATCCTGCGCGTTGTAATGCGCGATCATCTGTTCGGCGATGGCCAACCTGCTCACCGGTCACACTCCCCGAACACCACGTCGATCGCGCCCAGAATGGCGGTCGCGTCGGGCAGCATGTGGCCGCGGCTCATGAAGTCCATCGCCTGCAGGTGGCTGAACGCGGTGGGGCGGATCTTGCAGCGGTAGGGCTTGTTGGTGCCGTCGCTGACGAGATAGACGCCGAATTCCCCCTTGGGGCTCTCGGTTGCCACGTAAACCTCGCCCGCCGGTACGTGGAAGCCTTCGGTGTAGAGCTTGAAGTGATGGATCAGGCTTTCCATCGACTGCTTCATCTCGGCCCGCTTGGGCGGCGAGACCTTGCCGTCGGTGCTGGCAATCGGGCCTTGCGGCATTTGTGCGAGGCACTGCTTGATGATCCTGGCGCTCTCGTAAACTTCCTTCACGCGCACCATGAAGCGGTCGTAGCAGTCCGAATTGGTGCCCACCGGAATATCGAATTCCATCCGGTCATAGACATCATAGGGCTGGCTCTTTCGCAGATCCCACGGGATCCCTGCCGCGCGGATCATCGGGCCGGAAAAGCCCCAAGCGATCGCATCATCGCGGCCGACGATGGCGATGTCGACATTGCGCTGTTTGAAGATGCGGTTGTCCACCACCAGGCTCATCGCATCGCCGAACAGCTGTGGCAGGCGGTTGTCGAGCCAGTCGCCGATATCCACCAGCAGCTTCTCCGGCACGTCCTGATGCACCCCGCCCGGACGGAACCACGCCGAATGCATCCGCGCGCCCGACGCCCGCTCGAAGAAGTTGAGGCAGTCCTCGCGCAGCTCGAACAGCCACAGGTTGGGTGTCATCGCGCCTACGTCCATCACATGGGCGCCGATGTTGAGCATGTGATTGCAGATACGGGTGAGTTCGGCGAACAGCACGCGCAGGTATTGCGCGCGGATCGGCACTTCGAGGTTCAGCAGCTTTTCGATCGCGAGCACATAGGAATGCTCCATCGCCAGCGGCGAACAGTAGTCGAGCCGGTCGAAATAGGGCAGCGCCTGAAGGTAGGTCTTGTGCTCGATCAGCTTTTCGGTGCCGCGATGGAGCAGGCCGACATGCGGGTCAATCCGCTCGATCACTTCGCCGTCGAGCTCCATCACCATCCGCAGCACACCATGCGCCGCGGGGTGCTGGGGGCCAAAGTTGATCGTGTAGTTGGAGATCACCTCACCCGTGGTGGTGAGCGATTCTTCGCGGGTCATGCTCATTTCTTGGCTTCCCCCTGGGGCGCGGGCGCGGCCTTTTCATCGCCCGGAAGCACATATTGCGCGCCTTCCCACGGACTGAGGAAATCGAAGCTTCGCATTTCCTGCGCCAGCTCAACCGGCTCGTAAACCACGCGCTTTTCCTCCTCGGAATAGCGCAGCTCGGTATAGCCGGTCATCGGGAAGTCCTTGCGGAAGGGGTGCCCTTCGAAACCGTAATCAGTGAGGATACGCCGCAGATCGGGGTTCCCCGCAAAGGTCACGCCGTACATGTCGAACACTTCGCGCTCAAGCCAGCCCGCATTGGGCCACAGGTTCGTCACGGTCGGCACCGGCGTGTCCTCGCTCGCCGAGCACTTCACCATCACCCGGTGATTCTTCGTCAGGCTCTGGAGCATGTAAACAACTTCGAAACGCTCCGGTCGTGCGGGATAGTCCGCCCCGGCAATTTCCATCAGCTGCTGATACTGATGATCGTCGCGCAAGCTACGCAGCACCTTTTCGATCCCGTCGCGCGCAACGCGGAAAATCACCTCGCCATGCGCTTCGCTTGCCTCGATCAGCCAGACCGAGATGGTTTCGCTGATAGCGTCGATCACGCCCTCGTTGGAAGCGAACTTCGGGGCGGAATGCAGAACGGCCATGCCCTTGCCCTTACCTCTCGATCGTGCCCACGCGGCGGATCTTGCGCTGCAACTGCATCACGCCGTAGAGCAACGCCTCGGCGGTCGGCGGACAGCCGGGGACGTAGATGTCAACCGGCACGATGCGATCACAGCCGCGCACCACCGAATAGCTGTAGTGATAATAGCCGCCGCCATTGGCGCAGCTGCCCATGCTGATCACATATTTGGGATCGGACATCTGGTCATAGACCTTGCGCAGGGCAGGCGCCATCTTGTTGCACAGCGTACCCGCGACGATCATCACGTCCGACTGGCGCGGGGATGCGCGCGGGGCAATGCCGAAGCGCTCCATATCATAGCGCGGCATGTTCACGTGGATCATCTCAACCGCACAGCAGGCGAGGCCGAAGGTCATCCACCACAGGCTGCCGGTGCGCGCCCACTGGAACAGTTCCTCGGTCGAGGTGACAAGGAAGCCCTTGTCACTGACCTCGCCCTGGAGCGCGTTGAGGAAATCGGCGTCGGGCTGGCGCAGTTCGCCGCCCTGTGCCGCCGGCATGATCGACGAATTGCCCGCGAGATTGTTCTGCACCGTGTTCATTCCCAATCCAGCGCTCCCTTCTTCCATTCGTAGGTCAGCCCCACGGCGAGGATGAAGAGGAACACCATCATGCCAATCCACCCGATCCAGCCCGTTTCGCCCAGGCTCACCGCCCAGGGAAACAGGAACGCAGCTTCGAGATCGAACACGATGAAGCTGATCGCCACGAGATAGAAACGCACGTCAAACTGGCTGCGCGCGTCCTCAAAGGCGGGAAAGCCGCACTCGTATTCCGAAAGCTTCTCGGAATTGGGATTGTGCACACCGGTGAGCCGCGACACCGCCATCGGGGCGACCACGAACAGGATCGACAGCCCGAGGGCGATGAGAATGAATAACAGTATCGGCAGATACTGGCTGAGATCGATCACGGCGATGTCCAAGCTAGTTAATCCCGCGGGTCGCCCTAGGCCTGTCGCGCGCACCGCGCAAGCCCGCGACTCGGAGAAAAGCCTCGCGTGATGTTGCAGGAAATCAAACAATCGTTGCGACAGACTGCGCCCCGGCAGCCCGCCGCCCCGGTCATTTCATCATGCGCGCTATGGCTTGATCGGTCGCCTTGCCATAGGGCGGCTTCAGCCCGCCAAGCTTGGCGATATCGATCTTGGGTTGGTGATAGACCGCCCGGGCGTGGCTGAATTCGCGGAAACCCTCGATCGCGTGGTAGCTCCCCATCCCCGACGGCCCGACCCCGCCGAACGGGAGATCTTCCATCGACACGTGGAACACCACGTCATTGGTGGTTACCCCGCCCGAGATCGTCCGGGTCAGCACGCGCTCCTGCTCGGCCTTGTCCTCGCCGAAATAATAGAGACCAAGCGGGCGGTCGTGTTCATTGATGTAATCGATCGCCTGATCAACCGATCTGTAGGTCATCACCGGCAGGACAGGCCCGAAGATCTCCTCCTGCATCACCGTCATGCTGTCATCCACCCCGCGCAGCACCGTGAGCGGCATCTTGCGCTGATTGGCATTGCCGAAATCCTCGCCGGCCGGATTGACCTCGATCACTTCCGCACCCTTGGCGCGCGCATCGGCGACGAGGCCCTGCAGCCGTTCGAAATGGCGATCAGAGACGATCGAGGCGTAGTCATCATTATCGAGGATGCGCGGATACATCGCCGCCGCCGCGGCGGTGACGCCCGCCACGGCTTGGTCCGCCTTGTCCTCAGGCACCATCAGGTAATCGGGTGCAAGGCAGATCTGGCCGGCGTTGAGCATCTTGCCGATCGCGATGCGCTCGCCCGCCTTGGCGAAATCAGCGCTGCGACCCATCACCACCGGCGACTTGCCACCCAGTTCAAGCGTCACGGGAACGAGATTCGCCGCCGCCGCCTGCATCACGCGGCGACCGGTTGCGGTCGAGCCAGTGAACACGAGGTGATCGAACGGCAGCGAGGAAAACGCCGCCGCCACTTCCGGCCCGCCCGTCACCACGACGACCTCTTCGGGCGAAAAATAATCGGTCGTCAGCTGCGCCATTAACGCGCTGGTGCGCTCGGTGAATTCGGACGGCTTGATCATCGCCCGATTGCCCGCAGCCAGCACCTGCATCAATGGGCCAAAGGCCAGTTGCACCGGGAAGTTCCACGGGGAAAGAATGCCGATCACGCCCTTGGGTTCGTAGCGCAGCTCGGCTTTGGCGCCGAGCAGGCCGAGCGGAAACTGCACCTTGCGCTTTTCCGTCTTCGCCCAGCTATCCATGTGCTTGAGCGCGTACGCCCCTGCGCCGACGGTTGCGGCAATATCCGTCAGCATCGACTGCTGGAGCGAGCGGCTGCCGAAATCGGCGCTCATCGCCTTGGCGAGCGCCTCGCCGTGATCCTTGACCAGCGCCATCGCGCGGCGAATGCGGTCCTTGCGCTGGTTCATCGGCTCGGGGCGCGATGCGGTGAAGGCAGCGCGCTGCCGCGCCAGCAAGGCTTCAAGTTCTTCGCGGCGATCGTCGGCCATGTCATTCTCCCCTGAACAGTGGCGCATCTTCAAGATGCGTTTCGATTTGCGACGCGTTGTCGCGCAAAGCTGCAAGCCTGACAAGCGTGTTGCCGCCGCGCAGGCGCGATTGCCAATGCCGCAATGCAGCATTAAACCGCGCGGCTATTCCCATAGGTCAACCATCAAGGACAATGCCCATGACCCAGCTCTCCCCTGCCGATCCGATCGTGATCCTTTCCTATGCCCGCACCCCGATGGGCGCGATGCAGGGTTCGCTCACGGATGTGGCGGCGACCGATCTGGGCGCAGTGGCGGTGAAAGCGGCGGTCGAGCGCGCCGGGGTGGCAGGCGAGGATATCGACCGCGCCTATATCGGCTGCGTGCTGCCTGCCGGCCTGGGCCAGGCTCCTGCACGCCAGGCTGCGATCAAGGCAGGCCTGCCGCTTTCGGTCGAGGCGACCACTGTCAACAAGGTGTGCGGCAGCGGTATGCAGACCGTCATCATGGGGGCCGAGGCGCTCGCCAGCGGCACCATCGCCATGGTGGTTGCCGGCGGGATGGAGAGCATGACCAACGCGCCCTACCTGCTCAAGAAGCACCGCTCGGGTGCGCGGCTCGGGCATGACACCGCCTATGACCACATGTTCCTCGACGGGCTGGAAGACGCTTATGAACCCGGCCGCGCAATGGGCACCTTCGCGCAGGACACCGCCAACGCCTACCAGTTGACCCGCGAGGAAATGGACGCCTACGCGATCGAATCGCTCGCCCGCGCCAACCGCGCGATCGAAAGCGGCGCCTTTGCCGATGAAATCGTGCCGGTGACGGTTGCAAGCCGAGCGGGCGAAGTGGTGGTCATGCATGATGAATCGCCCGCGAAGGGCCGTCCGGACAAGATCCCGCAATTGAAGCCGGCCTTCGCCAAGGACGGGACGATCACCGCCGCGACCTCCTCGTCGATTTCGGATGGTGCCGCCGCGCTGGTGCTCACCCGCGCCAGCGTCGCCGAAGCCAAAGGCCTGACGCCGGTCGCCCGCCTGGTTGCCACCGCTGCCCATGCGCAAGCCCCGGCCGCGTTCACAACCGCGCCGATCCCCGCCATCCAGAAGGTGCTCGCCGGCGCCGGATGGAACATCGAGGATGTCGACCTGTTTGAAGTCAACGAAGCCTTTGCCTGCGTCGCGATGTTCGCGATGCGCGACCTCGGCATTCCGCATGAAAAGATCAACGTCAACGGCGGTGCCACCGCCTTGGGCCACCCGATCGGCGCATCGGGCACGCGCATCATCGTGACGCTGATTGCCGCGCTCAAGGCGCAAGGGCTGAAGCGCGGCGTTGCCAGTCTGTGCATCGGCGGCGGCGAAGCCACGGCGGTGGCCGTCGAATTGCTGTAACCGTGGCAATCCGGGCGGCGACCATTCGTCGCCCGGTTCATTCGTCGCCCGGCAAATCCTCGGCGCCCCACAGCCGCTCGCGCGCCACCCAGCCCTTGCGGCCGCCGATATCGACTTCGCACCACTGCGCGCGGCAGCTTTCGAGCTGGCCGACCACGCCCGGCTCGGCCCGCCAACGCACCGCCGAATTGGCCGCCGGCTGCGCGCGGATATCGGCAAGGCCGCTGCCCCGCACCATCGCGCCGCGCTGGGGATCAAGCTGGCTGCGCGCGATCCAGCCCTTGTCGCCCTCCGGGTCCTCGACCAGGCGCCAGCCTTCGCGCACCCGCAAAACTTTCACCGGCAGGCCCTTGCGCTTGTAGACCCACCGGATCGGATATTCCTCGCTCGGGCCGACGCGCATACGCACCTCGTCATAGCGCAGTGTCGCCCAGTAGGGCACTTCGCGGTCTTGGGCGCTTAGTGGTGTGGCGATGATCGTAGCGCCGGTGAACAAGGCAAGGCCGATGGCCGCAGGAAGACGAGATCCCATCATGCCAACGGCGATAGCGCCTCTTGCCTCCCGCTTTCAAGCACGCCTTGCAGCCACGCCCTGGTGCCCCTGCACCGCTTCCCTGCTTGACCATGCAGGGGCAGTGGCATTAGCCGATTGATCATGCCAGACATCCGCACCCCGCTCGAACGTCCCCGCGTCATCGTTACCCGCCATCTGGTGCCCGCAGTCGAGGCGCGGATGCGCGAATTGTTCGATGTGGTGCTGAACCCTGGCGATGTGCCGCTGACCCGTGACCAGCTCGCCGCAGCGATGCAAGAATTTGACGTGCTGGTGCCGACCGTGACCGATCGGATCGATGCCGATTTGATTGCCGGGGCCAGCCCGCGGCTTGGCCTGATTGCCAATTTCGGGGCCGGCACCGAACATATCGATCTTGCTGCTGCGGCCGCCCGCAAAATCATCGTTACCAACACTCCGGGCGTATTCACCGACGACACCGCCGATCTCGCCGTGGCGATGATCATCGGTGTGCCGCGCCGGATGCGCGAAGGCACCGCGCTGGTGCGGCGCGGGGAATGGACCGGCTGGACACCTTCGGGCCTGCTCGGCAGGAAGCTCGCTGGCAAGGTGCTCGGCATCATCGGCATGGGCCGGATCGGCCAGGCCGTCGCGCACCGCGCGCGCGCCTTCGGGCTGGAAATCGCCTATACCAATCGCAAGCGCCTGCCCGAGGCAGTGGAGCGGATGCTGGGCGCGCGTTACGTCGCCACTGTCGATGCGCTGATGGGCGAGGCCGATATCCTCACCCTGCACTGCCCGCTGACAGAGGAGACGTGGCATCTGGTGGACGCGCGCCGGATTGCCTTGATGAAGCCGGGCAGCTGCATCGTGAACACTGCGCGCGGGGAGCTGATCGAACAGGAGGCACTGATCGCCGCGCTTGAATCGGGCCACCTGGTGGGCGCAGGCCTGGATGTCTATCCCGATGAACCCAAGGTCGATCCGCGCCTGATCGCGCATCCCAATGTTATGACCCTGCCCCACATCGGCAGCGCCACCGCCGAGGGCCGCGAGGATTCAGGCCACAAGGTGATCGCCAATATCCGCATCTGGGCCGATGGCCACCGCCCGCCCGATCAGGTGCTCACCGCGCTGGTGCGCGATTGAGCGTGCGGCGCCGGCGCATCGATCAATCCCCCGTCAAAATCCGCTCGATCAATTCGCCCACGGTCGGGGTATAGCCGTTCGAATAGAACGGATCCTGTTTGAAGCGGTAGGCTGCGTGGCCCGCGAAGGCGAGATTCCTGTCCGGATCATCACCGTGGGCAATTTCCTGCAAGGTCTTCTGGATGCAGAAGCTGCGCGGATCGGCGAGCCGCCCGGTGGTGTGATCGTCGTGGTCCTTCCAGCTGGAAAACTGGCAGTGCGACAGGCAGCCCATGCAGTCCTGCTGGTCCTTGCGGATCGTCTCGCGCGCCTCCGGCGTGACGAAGACTATCGTGTTGTCCGGGGTCTTGAGCGGCTCGCTATGCCCTGCGCGCATCCACATTTCGGCCTTGGCCTTGTCTTCCGGGCGCACCCAGAAGCTGCGCGCCTTGCCGTTATCGCCGAGCTGAACAGTGCCTTCAACCTCGCCGCGCTTGAAGAACGGGATCTGGCGCTCCGAACGGTGCATCAGATCATAGAGAAACGGGGTCTTGACCGCGCTCGAATAGAATCCGGTCGGAGAAAACTTGTGCAGCAGCACATCGCCCGGCTCGACGTTACGCAGCATGTCCTTCCAGACCTGCGGGATCGGGCTTTCGCGGGTCAGCAAGGGCCGGGTGCCAAACTGGAACGCGATGCTGCCAAGCTCGGGATTGTCGATCCAGTCATTCCATTCGCGTAAGTACCACACCCCGCCGGCCATCACGATCGGCACGCTGTCAGGCACGCCTTCGGCGCGCATCATGTCGCGCAGGACTTTGACGCGGGGGTATGGATCTTCGGGCCTGGTAGGATCTTCGGCATTGGAAAGGCCATTGTGCCCGCCTGCAAGCCAGGGATCTTCATAGACCACCGCCGCCATCAGATCGGGCACCTTGTGATAGGAGCGCTTCCACAGTGCGCGGAAGGCACGGCCGGAGCTGACGATCGGGAGGTAGCACACATTGAAGCGCGCCGCGATCTCGGCCAGCTTGTAGGGCATCCCCGCCCCGCAGGTCACACCGGTCACCATGCCGCGGGTATTTTCCAGCACGCCTTCGAGCACGGCCTGCGCCCCGCCCATTTCCCACAGCACGTTGATGTTGATCGCGCCCTTGCCGCCGGCAATCTCGTAGGCCTTCTTCACCTGCGTGGTGCCACCATCGATGGCGTAACGGATCAGCTCCTGGTGGCGCTCCTCGCGGGTACGGCCATGATAGACCTGCGGGATAGGGTTGCCGTCGGCATCGTAGCTGTCGGCATTGACTGCACTGACCGTACCGATCCCACCGGCTGCCGCCCATGCCCCCGAACTGGCGTGATTGGTTGCCGAAACACCTTTGCCGCCTTCGACCAGCGGCCACACTTCACGCCCGCCATAGACGATCGGGCTCAATCCCTTGAACAATGAAAACTCCCCTTCGCGCCGTTCCTTGGCGCGCATCTTGTGGTGCTGACATAGTGCCGCGCGGCCCGGCCTGCAACCGTGGCCGGGCGCTTGCCCCTAGCCGACGTTGCAGGGCTGGATGGCATCGGGTTCAGTGCGCTTGGCACCGCGCTGGAAGCGCGCGAAATATCCCTCGATATCGGGTCGCTCGATATATTCGACGAGGACGTAGCCCACCGCCTCGAACTCGCAGAACAGCAGCGTGTGCGGCAGACCATGATGACCAACCGGACTGTCGCTTTCGACCACGATGATCTGCCCCTCGGCGTTGAGCGCCGGCCACATCCGCCACAGGAAGGCGTAGGGATCGGTCACTTCGTGATACATGTGAACCATGAAGATGCGGTCGAAGCTGTCGGGGGGAAGCTGCGGATCGGCAGGTTCGCCAAGCTTGATCGAAATGTTTTCGAGCTGCTCCTTCTCGACCCTTCGGCCGAGCCGTTCGAGCGCCTGGCGGCTGATGTCCTGCGCCAGCACCCGCCCGTCGGCCCCCACCCGTTCAGCGAGGCGGACAGTGTAATAGCCCTCGCCCGCCCCGATATCGGCCACGGTCATGCCGGGGCGAATGGCGGCGAGGTCCATCACCACCTGCGCCTCGTTGCGCTCGTCGCGCGCGTCCTCGTTGGCGAACTGGTTGGAAACCACCTTGGCCACCGGCCGGTCAGGCCGGGGGAATTCCATCGCGTTGCCGGGCTGTTCGGTGGTGACGGGCGTGATCGGATCGCACGCCGCCACCGCCAGCGCACCGATCAGCGCCAACCCCACACGCGCCGCAAACCCGGAAACCATCGCTATTCCACATCCTCGATCTCGACCGTCTCACCTGTCACCCGCTGCGCCAGGGCGGCCGAGATGAAGGGGTCGATCGCGCCGTCGAGCACCGCATCGGGCGAAGTCGATACCACCCCGGTACGCAGATCCTTGACCATCTGGTAGGGCTGCAACACGTAAGAGCGGATCTGGTGCCCCCATCCAATGTCGCTCTTGGCCGAATGTTCGGCGCTGGCGGCTTCTTCGCGTGCCCGCATTTCCGCCTCGTAAAGCCGCGCCTTGAGCATGTTCATCGCGATTTCGCGGTTCTTGTGCTGGCTGCGATCCTGCTGGCTGGCGACCACGATGCCGCTCGGCTGGTGGGTGATTCGCACCGCGGAATCGGTGGTGTTGACGTGCTGCCCGCCGGCACCTGAAGCACGGTAGGTATCGATCTTGAGATCAGCCGGATTGATCTCGATCTCGAAGCTGTCGTCAATCACCGGATAGACCCACACGCTCGAAAAACTGGTGTGGCGGCGGGCGGAACTGTCATAGGGACTGATACGGACCAGGCGGTGCACGCCGCTTTCGGTCTTGGCATAGCCATAGGCGTTCTCGCCCTTGATCAGCAGCGTCGCCGACTTGATGCCCGCCTGTTCGCCGGCCTGATATTCGACCGTCTCGACCTTGAACCCGCGCCGTTCGGCCCAGCGGGTATACATGCGGAGCAGCATTTCGGCCCAATCCTGGCTCTCGGTGCCGCCCGCGCCGGCGTGGATTTCGAGATAGGTGTCGTTGCCGTCCGCCTCGCCCGAAAGCAGCGCCTGCACCTTGTCGGCATCGGCCCGGTCCGCCAGCGCAGCGAGCGTGGCGAGGCCCTCATTGACGATCGGCTCCTCGCCTTCGGCCTCGCCCATTTCGATGAACTCGACCGCATCGCGCATCTCGGCCGAAATCTGGTTGACGGTGTTCACCGCGCTTTCGAGCGCCTTCTGCTCGCGGTTTATTGCCTGCGCCTGCCGGGGATTGTCCCACAGGTTCGGATCCTGGACCCGCGCGTTGAGTTCATCGAGGCGCCGCAGCGCACGGTCCCAATCGAGCGACAGGCGCACCAGCGCCAGCGCCGCTTCGATCCGGTTGATATAGGCTTGGGCCTCGGCCCGCATGGTCTGTCCTTCACAAGGCGCGAAAAAATCCGGCCCCGATTAGCGGGGCCGACGCGATTGTAAAGCGGCGCGCTGGTGGCTGCCGGACGATTACTTTCTGAGCGCCCGCACCGCCGCAAGCGTCTTTGCCACATGGCCGCGATAGTCGGCGTTGGAATAAACCGCCACGATCCGCCCGTCCGGGGCGATCACATAGGAGGTGCGGGTGGTGAGGCCCGAATTGCCCAGCGCCACGTCATAACCCTTTATGACCTGCGGCCCGGCCACCCCAACCGGAAAGGCATCGCGGCATTCCTCGCGGCTGAAGCGCTTGAGCGTGGCGATATCGTCGTTCGACATGCCGATCACGCTCGCGCCAGCAGCCTTGAACCGCGGCATGGCCTGGGCAAAGGCATTGGCTTCGAGCGTGCAGCCGGAGGTGAAGGCCTTGGGATAGAAATACAGAACGACCGGCCCCTTTGCCAGCGCCGCGGCGAGCGAGAACCCGAATTCCTTGCCAGCGAGTGCAGCGCGGGTGGTGAAGTCCGGAGCCTTCTGCCCGACCGGCAGTTCGGCCGAGGCGGCGGTGACAAAGCCCGCAGCGGCAAGCGCGGCAGCGGCGGCAATGATGAGCAGCTTTCTGGTCATGGCAACGCAACCGTCAAAACGGCACCCGGTTCCCCTCAAGCAGGACACGCGCAGGCTCAATAGACCCCGCCCGGCTCCTCCACCAAGTCGGCCGGCTGATCGGGATTATCGTCGATCACGGCGCGGTCGGCACTCTGACGGCCCGCACGGATCAACGCGAGAATTTCGTTGCGGCGCGCGGCAATCTCGTCCTGGCGGGTATAGCGCTCAGGCTCGGTATCGGGCTTGAAGGCCTCCCAGATGATTGCGGACTTGGGATCATCGGTCGGCCAGCCATCGAACACGCGCTTGCCGGTGCGCCGGTCGACCCGCACCATCCGCACGCCCTGCGGCGCGACCGGGGGGATATCGGACCATTTCTTGCGGGTCTTTTCGATCAGGCTCTTGATGATCGGCGCGGAGATCGTGCCGCCAAAGGCATAGCCGCCCATGTTGCGTGGCTGATCGAAGCCAACGTAAGCCCCTGCCACAATCTGCTGGGTGCCGCCGATGAACCATACGTCCTTGGGCCCGGTGGTAGTGCCGGTCTTGCCGAACAGCGGCAGGCCGAGCGGGTTGAGCACGGTTGCCGTGCCGCGGCTGACCGCACCGCGCAGCATGTGCATCACCTGAAACGCGGTGCGTGCATCCATTGCCTGGGTGCCCTTGATCCCGAAGCGCGGCATGGGTTTGCCGTCCCACTTGGGCATGTTGCAGCCACGGCAGTCACGGTTATCGGCGCGCCACAGCACCTTGCCGCGCCGGTCCTGCACATAGTCAATCACCGTCGGTGGGTTGAGCCGCCCGTGGTTGGCGAGAGCGGCATAGGCGGCGACCATCCGCGACAGGGTCGTCTCTCCTGCCCCCAGCGCGGTCGAAGGATAGGGGTCGAACTTGCCGATCCCCAGCTTTTCCACGGTCTTGACGACATTGGCCATCCCCGCCGTCATGCCGATCTGCACGGTCATGATGTTCTGCGACTGTTCAAGACCATAACGCAGCGGATATTGCCCCGCGCGCCCGCCGCGGATGCACTTTTCGCCGAGGTTGGCGCCCTGATAATAGCAGAAGCGTGAGTTATCGATCTGGGTCGATGGCGTCATTCCATAATCAAGCCCTGTGGCATAGACGAACGGCTTGATGGTCGAACCCGGCTGGCGCATCGCCTGAGTTGCGCGATTGAAATCCGACAGCCGGTGATCGAACCCGCCCTGCATCGCCAGCACCCGGCCATATTGTGCATTTTCGACGATCAGCGCGCCCTGCGCTTCGGGAAGGGTACGCACCTGCCAGGCAGCGCCTGTCGGGCTGGCGGCAATTACATCGCCCGCCTTGAGCTTGTCAGGCAAGCCGGTGAGCGGCGCTTCGGTGCCGTCGGCAAAGCCGATCCGCGCGGCACCACCGCTGCGGCTGGTGACCACCCCGACCCTCCAGTTCTTGTAGCTAATGCCAAGCGGCGAGCTTTGCAGCTGCCCCGCCCAGTTGCCTTGCGAGAGGTCGATCCTCGCCAACGGCCCGGTCCAAGCGCGCCCGCCGTGATAGCGCAACAATCCCTCGCGCAGCGCGTCGCGCGCGGCGATCTGCATTTCAGGATCAAGGCTGGTGCGAACCCACAGGCCCCCGGCATAAACCGAATTAGGGCCATCCTCGGCGGTTTCACCGAAGCGCTCGATCAGCTCGCGCCGCACTTCTTCAAGGAAATAGCCGGCATCCACGCTGCGCTCGCGGCGCTGGGTAACGAGGCCCAGAGGCATGGAGGCCGCCGCCCGCCGCTCGGCAGCGGAAATGAAGCCATTGGCCTCCATCTGACCAAGAACGAAATTGCGCCGTTCGAGCGCGGCCTGCTCCTGACCCTTGCGACCATAGCGCTCGGGTGCCTTGGGCAGGATCGCGAGGAATGCCATCTCGTGCAGCTGGAGATCGTCGACATCCTTGTCGAAATAGGCGCGCGCGGCCGCCTGCACGCCGAAGGAACGCCGCCCGAGCGGGATCTCGTTGAGATAGAGTTCAAGGATCTCCTGCTTGGTCAGCACCTGTTCGATGCGTCCGGCAAGGATCATTTCCTTCAGCTTGCGGGTGATCGAATATTCGTCGCCCAGCAGCAGGTTCTTGGCGACCTGCTGGGTGATGGTCGACCCGCCCACCGCGCGCTCGCCCGAACCGAGCTTTCTGGCATAGTCGAACACCGCATTCGCGGTGCCGAGAAAATCGATCCCGCCGTGACTGAAAAAGGTTTTGTCCTCGGCCGAGAGATAGGCCTCGATCAGCTTTTGCGGAAAATCGGCATATTGCAGCTGCACCCGCCGCTCGCGCGCATAGGAGTGCACGATCTCGCCGTCATAGCCGCGCACCACGGTGGGCAGCGGGGTTTCGTAGGTAAGCAACGCCTCGGCCTCGGGCAGATCGCTGGCGAGCCACACGAATAGCGCGATCCACATGAACAGGCCAAAGCCTGCCAGACTGGCAATGATACGAAACAGGCGGCTTTCGCGCCACCTGGAACGGAACCACGCGAGAGCTGCCCTCGCATCGCGGCGCACGCGGTAGCGAAAGTAGGCCCAGGTCGATTGCGGGCTGGAGGCGGCGGTCGGCTCGGTCATGCGCGGAGGCGCAACTAGCACGCGGAGCTTGCCCAAAGCTAGCCGCTTTCAGCCGCTATTCCCCGCTGCTTTGCGGATCGGCGCGGCGCGCGAAATAGACCCGGATCGCGCGCGCCAGCACAGCGGCATATTGGCCCTGTCCCTCAGGTGTCGTCAGCCGCGCGCGATCAAGCCGGTTGGTCACAAAGCCGCTTTCGAACAGCACCGATGGCACATCGGGCGCGCGCAGCACCGCCAGCGCGGCGGCGCGGCGCGGCTCGGGCACGAAGGCCAGTGCATCGCCGCCTTCGCGCACCACGAGGGCCGCAAAGTCGAGCGCATCTTCCTGTGCGCGCTGCTGCGACAGCCCGATCAGGATTGCGCTCACCGCCGCGCTCTGCCCGTCAATGGTGATGCCGTTCACCCGATCGGCATCATTTTCGCGCGCGGCGAAGCGGGCCGCGGCCTCGCTCGATGCCTGCTCGGACAAGGTGTAGATGCTCGCCCCGCTCACATTTTCGCGGGTTCCGGCCGAGTCCGCATGGATCGAGATGAACAGATCCGCCTCCAGCTGGCGGGCAATCTCTGGCCGGTAGGATAGCGGCAGGATGCGATCATCGTCGCGGGTCAAGGCCACCCGGATGCGGCCCGTGTCCAGCAGTTGCGCGCGCAACGCTCGTGCCAGGGCCAAGGTGATGTCCTTTTCTTGCACCCTCAGCCCTTCGGCATCCTGGCCGATCGCTCCGGGATCGCGCCCGCCGTGCCCGGCATCGATCACCACCAGCGGCAGGCTGGAATCGGCCGGCCCGGAGATCTCGGGCAGGTCGAGCGGATTTGCGCCGTCCTCCAAAGGAAAGCGCAGCACGTAATCGCGGCCCCATACCGGCACCGGAATCCGCACGCCCAGCGCCGCCGCCCCGCCCAGCAGCGCGGCAGGAACCAACAGCACGATCAGCAGCAGGGTGCGAAAGCTCATGTCAGCACCGGCTTACGTTCTTGCCCGTCTTCAACGCAATAGAGTTGCGGGGTTTGTCCCGCGGTGCTAGCGGTGCCAGTGCGAGGTCGCATCTGGTGCTCCGGCACTGGCCAGCACACCCCTCTCGCGCCGGGTTCCCGCCTTCCTGCGGAAGCCGGTTCCAGCACAGGTTGATGCAGTGACAAGACGCTTTTCCCCGCAATCCAGCACAGCGCGCGCCTTGGCCGCCTGTGTCGTTGCGGGCAGAAGCGCGGCGTTGGGCCGCAGTCTTGCCGTTGCAGACACGAGCTTCGCGCTTTGCGTCCATCCCGGACGCAGCGCGACAATCCCTTCCGGTCGTCCTTCGGGACTGTCCGGATTATCCCACAATTGGCGTCCCCTTCACATCCCCAAGCGGGCCAGGCCGGACGCATGGAGAATATTCAATGGCAACGCGCATGCTCATCGATGCGCGCCACCCGGAAGAAACCCGGGTGGCGGTCCTGCAAGGCAACCGGATTGAGGAATTTGATTTCGAATCTGCCGAACACAAGCAGATCAAGGGCAATATCTACCTCGCCAAGGTAACCCGGGTCGAACCTTCGCTGCAGGCGGCTTTCGTTGATTTCGGTGGCAACCGTCACGGGTTCCTTGCCTTCAGCGAAATTCACCCCGACTATTACCAGATCCCCAAGGCTGATCGTGATGCGCTGCTGGCCGAAGAGGCCGAAGCCGCCGCGGAAGAGGAGCGTCTGCGCGCCGAGGAGGAAGAGGAAGGCATCGCCCCCGGCAACGAATATGATGCCGAAGACGACAGCGGCGAAGCATTGGCCGAAGACTTTGCCGAAAACGGGGTCGAGGAAGTCGACTCTGTCGACAAGGACGATGTCGCCACCATCGAGGATGGCAGTTCGGACGACGACAACGCTGCCGACGAAGACAGCGACGATGACGAAGCCGGTGAAAGTGGTGACGAGGATCGCGGTCGCGCCCGTCGCGGCCGTCGTCGGCAGGGCAAGGCTGGCAACGACAAGAGCCGCAGCCGCGCCAAGCAGGTCGATGAATTGCGCGCCAAGCGTCAGGCGCTGCGTCGCCGCTACAAGATCCAGGACGTGATCCAGCGCCGCCAGGTGCTGCTCGTTCAGGTCGTTAAGGAAGAGCGCGGCAACAAGGGCGCAGCGCTCACCACCTATCTCAGCCTGGCCGGGCGTTACACTGTGCTGATGCCCAATTCCTCCAGCGGCGGCGGCATCAGCCGCAAGATCAGCTCGACCAGCGATCGCAAGCGGCTGAAGGAGATGGTGTCCGATCTCAAGCTGCCCAAGTCGATGGGTCTGATCGTACGTACCGCCGGCATGAGCCGCACCAAGCCCGAAATCAAGCGCGACTTCGATTACCTCGCCCGCGTGTGGGACGAGATCCGCGAAAAAACCCTCGCCTCGGTGGCGCCGGCGCTGATCCATTCGGACAGCGACCTCATCAAGCGCGCGATCCGCGATATCTACAACAAGGAAATCGAGGAAGTCGTCGTCGAGGGCGAGGAAGGCTACAAATCGGCCAAGGCCTTCATGAAGCTGCTGATGCCCAGCCATGCTCGGCGGGTGAAGGCCTATTCCGATCCGGTGCCGCTGTTCCAGCGCTATGGCGCGGAAGACCAGCTGCGCGCGATGTATGACCCGATGGTGCAGCTCAAGTCCGGCGGCTATCTGATCATCAACCCGACCGAGGCGCTGGTCTCGATCGACATCAACTCGGGCCGCTCGACCAAGGAACACAATATCGAGCAGACGGCGCTGCATACCAACCTTGAAGCGGCGCGCGAAATCGCCCGCCAGCTGCGTCTGCGCGACATGGCCGGCCTCGTCGTCATCGACTTCATCGACATGGAGTATCCCTCCAACGTCCGGAAGGTCGAAAAGGCGATGAAAGAGGCGCTCAAGAATGATCGCGCGCGCATCCAGATCGGCCGGATCTCCAGCTTCGGGCTGATGGAGATGAGCCGCCAGCGCCTGCGGACCGGCGTCCTTGAAGCCACCACCCGTCCCTGCCCGCATTGCGACGGCACCGGCCTGGTGCGTACCGCGTCATCGGCGGGCCTCTCGGCGCTGCGCCTGATCGAGGACGAAGCCGCCAAGGGCAAGGGCACGCAGATCCGCCTCGCTGCCAGCACCGAAGCGGCGATCTACCTTCTCAACGAAAAGCGCGCCGATCTGGTCGAGATCGAGCGGCGCTATGGCGTCAGCGTCGAAGTCGTGCCCGAAGGCGAGAACGAAGGTGCCAAGATGAGCGTTTCGAGCAGCGGCCCGCGTCCGGCGCAGGTGCCGCGCTTCGAACCGATCATCGACGAGGAAGACGAGGCGGAACTTCCTGAAGAAGAAGCCTCCGCGGAAGAAGAAGCCGAGCGCGAACCGCGCCAGCGCCGCGACACCGGCGAGAATGACGAAGATGGCGCGCGCCGCAAGAAGCGCCGTCGCCGCCGGGGCGGCCGTGGCCGTAACCGCGCGGAGAGCGAGGATAGCACGGACAGCGAAGCCCGCAACGACAGCGGCGAAAACGGCGACAGCGAAGACAGCGTAGACAGCGAAGCGCGCAGCGATGCACCCGCCGACGAAGGTGATGACGGCGAGGCCCGCCCAAAGAAGCGCCGCCGTCGCGGTGGTCGCGGGCGCAAGCGGCGCGGCGATGGCGAGGCCGGCGCTGATGAGGCGGGCAGGGGCGAGTCACCGGATGCCACAACCGCTGATGATATCGGAGAAGGCAGCGCGCTCGCAGATGTGAGCGATGCGGCTCCCGAGGCCGAAGCTGACCCCGCCGAAGCCCCTGCGGTCGAAGCCGTCGAGGAAGCCGCGGCTCTAAAGCCCAAGCGCAAGCGCGCCGCGCGCAAGCCCAAGGTTGCCGAACCCGAAGCCGAGGCAGCTCCCGAAGCAGTTGTGGCTGAAGCCGCGCCTGCCGGGGCGGCCGAGGATGCGCCCGCTGCCGCGGACACGCGCGCTGAGAAGCCCAAGCGCAAGCGCGCGCCGCGCAAAGCCAAGGTCGCCGATCCGGAACCGGCAGAAACCGCCGAAGTCGCGCAACCGCAGCCCACGCCGGAAGCTGAAACCGAGGCCCCTGCCAAGCAGGCCGCGCAACCTGCCCAACAGGCTGCGGAAGCAGCCGATACCAAGCCGCGCAAGGGCTGGTGGAGCCGCACTTTCGGTGATTAAATCGTTCTAAGGCAAAACAAAAGCAGGGCGGGAGCGGGCAACCTCTCCCGCCCTTTGCTCTTGCGCGTCCGATTCAAGCGACTTTGCGGGCGATCCCCCACTCCATCCAACCGGCAAAGCGCGGAGCCTTGGGGGTATAGCCCTCGCCCAGCTTTTCGACCGCGAAGCCGGCGCCAGCGAGCGCGCTGGCGATCGGGCGGCTGAGGTGACAGCCCCCGGCAAGCCGCTTCCACACCGGCTCGATCCGTTCCTGCCACCCGCGCACACCCGCATCGGGGGCACGGCCATGTTCTAGGAACAGCATCTGGCCGCCGGGGCGCAAAATGCGGCGCAATTCATCCATCACCTGACCCGGATCATCGACCGAACACAAGGTAAAGGTACACACCACGCAGTCGAAGCTGGCATCGCCGAAAGGGATTGCCTCGCCCCTCCCCTGCCTGAGGTCGGCCCTCCAGCCCTTGTCGCGCGCCGCCCCCCGCGCGGCCTCAAGCAGGCCCTCGTGCGGGTCAATCCCGGCATAGGCGGTAATCGCAGCCGGATCGTAGAATTGCTGGTTGATCCCGCCGCCGCAACCCAGTTCGAACACCTCGCCGCGCGCGAGCGGCACCACCGCGCTGCGGCGCTTCATCACCTGACCCTGCGAACAGGCGCAGGTGATCAGCTTCGGCATGAGCCGCGCTTCGTACCAACCCTTGAGGCCCATCTGCTTGTTCCTTTCCCCGCAAACCTGCCCCGGTTTTAGCCGCAATCGCCGTCAGGCAAAGCGGGTTCAGCCGGTCTGGCGCTGCGCTGCTGCGGCAAGGCTATCGGCGATGCGGGCCATGTCGGCGGCGAGCTGCGCGGCGAGCCTATCGGCACAAAGGGCATCCCAGCCCGCAATCTGCGGCATCGACAGGCCGACCCGCATGGTGCCGCCCCAGCCCCCGTCCACCCGCACACATTTGACCGGCTGGCCAAGCCGGATACCGTCCATCGCCATCGCCTTGTGCGCCATCTGCGCTGCTTCGAAGGTGCCCAGCCCCGGCAGCGCCGAGAGGTCGAGCGTCGCCAGCGTACGCATCTCGATCGGGCTGTCACCTTCGTCCCCGCTGCCCGGCGCCACCCGCGCGAGGCCAAGCGGGTCGAGCAGCTGTGCCTGCAAGGCCCGCTCGAATGCCGCGATCATCGCTTCGACGCGCTGCATCGGGATCGCCTGAAACCGCTCGATTTCGAACAGCGCGGCTTCGAGACGCAGCGCAAGCGAGAGATTGGCGCTATCCTCAAGCCGCTCTGCCCCCGGCCAGCCCGCAGGCCACTCGGCACGGCGAAAGATCTGCGCGAAGCCATGCGGCAGCGGCGCAGCGCGGGCGGCAAGCGCGGGCGGCACCAGCGCCCAGCCATTGAACGGCGGCGCGCCGACGAATTTCGACCCGGTCATCAACACGATCACCCCGCGCGCGAGGTAATCGGCGATCGCCGCGCTGGTGATTCGCGCCTGACAGGCATCGACCACGAACGTCGCATGATCCCTGAATTCGCCCATCAGCGCGTCGAGATCGGCGAGCGCGGGGAGCACGAGGCCGGTTTTGGAGCCATGCACACAGTGCACCACGCTGTGCTTGCCCAGTGCGCGCGCGGCAGCGATTTCCTGCGCCATCCCGGCGGCAATCTCGGCGCTGGAGCGCGCCACCCCGTCTGGGCAGCGCACCGGCACATCTACCAGGGTAATCTCTCCCATGCCCGCCACATCCTCGCCCGGGGCGACCCCGTCGACGAGCGCGGTTTCGCAGGCGAAGAAACGTCCGTGGGCGGAATGGATGCAGCCCGATCCGGTCTCATCCGCGCCCAGCAGCACGTTGTGGATGCCCGCGGCGCTGCGCCCCAGGGCCAACGCCAGCGCGACATATTCGAGATCGGTGCCCGAGGGCGCGAACACGATCTGGGTATCCGCGCCGATGCCATAGGCCGCGCGAATCCGGGCGCGCAGGGCATCGAGCCGCGCATCATAGGCCCCGCCGCCCCCTGCGCCCCCGCGCGCCAGCAGATGCGCAAAGGCATCGGCGGAAATGTCGCTCACGGTCGAGGAGGAATAGGCCAGCACATCGCGCGGATGCGGCGCGGAGAGGTAGCGGTTGAGCCCGCTTGCCGGGTCCAGCGTGATCCGTGCATCACCCCCGCTCGCCAGCGCCGCGACCAGCGCGACAACGTCTTGGGAAGGCTCAAGCCCGGGCAGCGGGCGGTTCAGAGGAGGCACCGGGGCAACCTTTCAAAGCGGCCAGATAACGAGGTGCGGGCGCTCTAGAGAATGCGCTGTCGCAATAAAACCGCAAAATGCATCTGGCGCACCTGTCCGGCGCGCACTAAATGCGCCGCTTCCCGCTACAAGGCCCGACACTCCAATGACCAGCTACCCCGCGCCGCTAACCATTCCCCTCGAAGCCAAGCAGCGGCTCAAGATCATGTTCATCGCGAAGAACGCGCTGTGGGACGGCTCCGGCAGGGCCGAAGACGGCAATCACGCCACCTACCACGTCGAAATGCGTGAAACGCTCAAGGCCCTTGGCCTCAACCTGCGCGTGGAAAACCGCTTCGAGGTCTTGTTCGACAAGCCCAATGTCGATTTCGTCTTCCCGTTGCTCAACCGCGCCGGGTTCTTCAATTCGGAAATGCTTTGCCCGCTGCTGTGCGAGCGTGCCGGCATTCCTTACCTGGGTGCGAGCCCGATTCTGCGCGGGCTGTCGGATGACAAGCATCTCGCCAAGCGCGCGGTGCGCGATGTCGGCGTGCCCACCGCACCCTGGGCGATCTACCGCCGCGGCGCGCCGATCGATCCGGCCAAGTGCCCCAAGGGCAGCCGTTTCGTGGTCAAGCCCAACAACTCCTCGGCCAGCTGGGGCGTGATGGACGCGACCGACTGGCCAAGCGTCGAGAAGGCGATCCACGGCGTGCACGAGCTCGGCCATGACGCGCTGGTCGAACCCTTCATCGACGGATCCGACGTCGAAGTGCCGGTCGTCACCATCCACGGCGAGCCAGTGATCCTGCCGATGATGATCTTCCGCCAAGCCGATCCGTCGCACCTGCGAACCTATCAGGAAAAGCGCGATTTGGTGGATCGCAGCCAGAAATACTCGCTCGACCCGTTCGATAATCCAGCGATGATCGCCCGCATCACCGAATACACCAAGGCCGCGATGCAGGAATATCGCCCCTTCGATTACGGCCGGTTCGAATTCCGCGTTAACGAGGACAGCGGCGAGATCACCTTCCTTGAACTCAACCTCAACTGCAACCTGTGGTCGCAAAAGGTGTTCGGCCGGGCGGCCGCGCTGGCGGGCTGGAGCCACCCGGAGCTGATCGAAACGCTGCTGGCCGAAAGCCTTGGCCGCCACGGGCTGCTGGGGTGATGGTCTCGTCTGACGCCACACGCACGCGCTTTGGCTGGATGAGCGCGGCGCTGGTGGCGGGGCTGGCGGCCTTTCCGGTGATCGGCAGTCTGGTCAGCGCCCAGTTCCAGTGGAACGCGGCGGACGTTGTCCTGTGGGCGGTGATGCTTGGCCTTCTCGCGGGCGCGCTGATGCTGGTGGCCCGGCTTGCGCGCTCCCGCGCCGGGCTGCTGCTGGGGCTGATCGCCGCCGTGCTCGGTTTCCTGATGGTGTGGGCCGAACTCGCTGTTGGCATCTTCGATTAGGCCGGAACTTCTTCCCCGCGAAAATCGAACACTCGCCCCGAATGCTCGGGGGCAAGGCCCGCCAGCACCCCAATCAGATTGGCCGCCGCCGCATCGGGCGCGGTCAGCTGGCCCTGTGCAAGGCCCGACTGGAACGGTTGCGACAGCGCCGAATCCACCGTTCCGGGATGCAGCCCCGCAACCACGCCCAAGGGATGGGTGCGCGCCATTTCCAGCGCGAAATTCTTCAGCAGCATGTTGAGCGCCGCCTTGCTCGCGCGGTAGGAATGCCACCCGCCGAGCCGGTTGTCGGAAATCGAGCCGACCCGCGCGCTCAAAGCCGCGAACACGAAGCGCTCGCTGCGCGGCATCAGCGGCAGGATATGCTTGGCGACCAGCGCCGGGCCGATGGTGTTGAGCGCGAAGACTTCAGCCATGACCGCCGCATCGAGCCGCTTGTAGCTGCGCTCCGGCCCGGTACCGTCGGGCAAAGTGAGAACGCCGGTCGCCACGATCACCCATTCGGGAGGAGCATCGCCCATCATCCGGGCAGCGGCTTCGATGGTGTTTTCCTCTTTGAGATCAAAAGCGAAAGGCTGGAAGACTGCGCCTTCAGGCCCCTCACCCCGGCGCGATCCGGTGTAGATGCGCCCGCACCCGGTCGCCGCCAGCGCCTCGCACAGCGCCCGGCCAATCCCGCCTGATGCGCCGAACACGCAGGCCGTCCGGGGGATGTGCACAGCGCTCTGTCCTGCCTTGTCCATTGCGCTTTAAGTGCCCGCATGGGCCGCAGGTTCCGCGATTTTTTCATCCATGCCAAGGAACACACTGCGGGGCGGTGCGCGAGGGCCGGTTTTCTGCGCCTGAACGGTGTCTCACCGATCTCCAACAGGCTATGCTGTGCCGGGGGCAACGGCTGTGCGAATACCTGCAAGAATAGCGAGGCAGCGGCCGCTTGCGTGGCCGGACAATCGCGTTAGATAGGGTGCACACTGCAACGCGGGATCACGAAATGGCGACCTTCACTCTCCCCAAAAACTCGAAGATCAACAGTGCCGGCAAGGTGCACAAGGCGTCGGGCGGCCGGGTGAAAGCGTTCAAGATCTACCGCTACGATCCCGATAGTGGCCAGAACCCGCGTTACGACAAGTTCGAGATCAATCTCGACGAATGCGGGCCGATGGTGCTCGACGCGCTGTTCAAGATCAAGAACGAGATTGACCCGACGCTGACCTTCCGCCGTTCGTGCCGCGAAGGCATCTGCGGTTCGTGCGCGATGAACATCAACGGCAAGAACGGCCTCGCCTGCACCACCGCGATCGAGGATCTGAAGGGCGAAATCCGCATCACCCCGCTGCCGCACATGGAGGTGATCAAGGATCTGGTGCCCGACTTTACCCACTTCTATGCCCAATATGCCAGCATCCGTCCCTGGCTCCAGACGGTCAGCCCGACTCCGAGCGGCAAGGAGCGGCGGCAATCGCCCGAACAGCGCGAAAAGCTCGACGGCCTTTACGAGTGCATCCTGTGCGCCTGCTGCTCGACGAGCTGCCCGAGCTATTGGTGGAATTCGGACAAGTTCCTTGGCCCGGCCATCCTGCTTCAGGCCTATCGCTGGCTCGCCGATAGCCGCGACGAGATGACCGGCGAGCGGCTCGACGCGCTCGAAGATCCCTTCCGCCTCTATCGCTGCCACACGATCATGAACTGCGCGAACGTGTGCCCCAAGGGGCTTTCACCGGCCAAGGCGATTGCCGAGACCAAGAAGATGATGGCCGAACGGGCCATCTGACGCGGTGGCGCTCAAAGACGAGGTGTTCGAACACGGGCCGGACCCGGACAATCCCGGTTGGCACCATTGGAATCTGAAGGATGAAACGCTGTTTAACGGCGCGGTGATGGGCAAGCTCATCACCCGCGTCGATGACGATGGGAAAGCGCGCCTGCGGATGTTCCCGGAGCGCAGGCACATGAACCTGCAAGGCGTCATCCACGGCGCGGTGACGCTGGCGCTGATCGACATTGCGCTGTTCGTCACCATGCACCGCGTCGGCACCGGCAATGCCGGCCCTTCGGTGACGCTCGAACTTTCGACCCAGTTCGTTGGCGGCGGCGATCCGCAGCGGCCCCTCGATGCCGTAACCGAGATCGTGCGCGAAACCGGCAAGCTGGTGTTTGTGCGCGGGTTGGTGGTGCAGGAAAACGACACGGTCGCCAGCTTCTCCGGCATCGTCCGCAAGATGCTGCCGCGCGGCTGAGGCACGCGTGGCAGGCCTCCTTGCCCGTTACGACACGCTGATCGCCAGCGGCGAACTGCGCGCCGACCCTGACCAGCGCGCCGCGGCCGAACGGCTCGATCGCCTGCAGCGCGAACTTGACGCTACCCCGCCCGCGTCGGGTTTTTTCGGCAAGCTGTTCGGCAAAAAATCTGCCCCGTCCCCGCGCGGGCTTTACATCTGGGGGGGTGTCGGGCGCGGCAAATCGATGCTGATGGACCTGTTCGTCGAGACGCTTGGGATTGACGCCAAGCGCCGGGTGCACTTCCACGCCTTCATGCTCGAAGTCGACCGCCGCATCGCCGAGGCGCGCAAGGCCGAGCGATCCGACCCGCTGGTTGCCGTCGCGCAGGATATGGCAGCGGGTCTCAAGTGCCTTGCCTTCGACGAAATGGTGGTCACCAATACCGCCGATGCGGCAATCATGGGGCGTTTCTTCACCGCGCTGATGGAGGCCGGGACGGTGATCGTCACCACCTCCAACCGCCCCCCGCGCGATCTCTACAAGGACGGGCTCAACCGCTCGCTGTTCCTGCCCTTTATCGATTTGGTCGAAGCGCGGATGGATGTGCTCAGCCTCAATGGCCCAACCGACTACCGGCTCGACCGGATCGGCGGGCTTGCCTTGTGGCACGCCCCGATCGGCGATGCAGCAACCGCGCAGGTGCGCGAGGCCTTCTTCCGCCTCACCGACTTCGAACCCGAAGATGCCGCCCACGTGCCGAGCGGCGAACTTGACCTTGGCGGCGGACGCAAACTGCATGTGCCCAAGAGCCTCAAGGGCGTGGGTGTGTTCAGCTTCAGGAAGCTATGCGGCGCGAACCGCGGCGCGGCGGATTATCTTGCCATAGCGCAGGCGTTCCACACGGTGATCCTTGTCGGAATCCCCAGGATGGGGCCGGAAAACCGCAACGAGGCGATCCGTTTCACCAAGCTGATCGATGCGCTTTACGAACACCGGGTGAAGCTGTTCGTCACCGCAGAGGCCGCGCCGGAGGAACTCTACCCGTCAGGCGACGGCGCCTTCGAGTTCGCGCGCACGGTAAGCCGATTGAACGAGATGCAATCGGATGCCTATATGGCGCTCGGCCACGGCACCCAAGGCTAGGCCGACACCCCGAGCCGCGTCAGCGCCTTCTCCAGCATCAGCAATTGCCACAGGGTGCGCGAATGATCGGCGCGGCCCGCGATATGCGCCTCGGCCATGGCCAGGATTGCCGAGGGCCGGAAAAACCCGGTCTGTGCGAGGCTTCCCCCGGCGATCCCCCGCGCCGCACCCGCCAGCGGCCCCTTGAACCAGTCGGCGATCGGGGTGACAAATCCCTGCTTGGGCCGGTAGAGAATATCCTGCGGAAGATAGCGTTCGAGGCTCTTTTTCAGCAGAAATTTGCCAGTGCTGCCCCTCACCCGCATCCGTTCGGGCAGCCGCGCAGCAAACGCGACAAGGCGGTGATCGAGCAGCGGTTCACGCGCCTCAAGGCTCGTCGCCATGCTGGTGCGGTCAACCTTGGTGAGGATGTCGCCGGGCATCCAGAAGACAAGGTCGGCATATTGCGCCCGGTCGAGGCCCGACCGGCCCGGTGCCGCACGCATCAGCGCGACCAGCTCGGCCTCGGCACGGAAACCCTCGAGGCTGGCCGCGAAGCTGTCCGAATAAAGCGCCCGGCGCACATCGGGCAGTGTCACCGACAGGCCGCGCGCGTAACCTTCCTCCCCGCTTTCGGCCAGCGCCAGCAGGGTCGCCTTGGCACGCAGCGGGCGCGGTGCCCAATCGGCCTTGGGCCATGCGCGGCCCAAGGCACCGAACAACGGCACACGCAGGCCAGCGGGCAGCACCGCGCGGGCGCGCTCCTCGTGGTGGTGGAACACCTGGCGGCGGTAGCCGGCAAAGGCCTCGTCCGCCCCGTCGCCCGACAGCGCCACCGTCACCCGTTCGCGCGCCAGCTGGCACACCCGCCAGGTCGGCAGCGCCGAGGCATCGGCAAAGGGTTCGTCGAACATCGCCGCAAGCTGGTCGATCGCGGCGAAATCATCGGTGGCGACAATGCGCTCGGCATGGTCCGCGCCGAACCTCGCGGCAACCACACGGGCGTAGGAGGTCTCGTCATAGGCGGCGACATCGAAGCCGATCGAGCAGGTCTGCACCGGCGCTGCGCTGGCCTCACTCATCAGCGCGACCACCCCGGAACTGTCCACCCCGCCCGAAAGGAACGCGCCCAAAGGCACATCGGCCACCATCCGCGAACGCACCCCTTCGCGCAGCAGGTGGACGAGCTGGGCCGAAAGGTCGGCCTCGCTGCCCTTCTCGCGGGCGGTAAAATCGATGTCCCACCAGCGCTGCGGACGGCCCGGCGCGCGGCCTTGTTCCAGCAACCAGAAATGGCCGGCGGGCAGCTTTTCGACCCCGGTCAGCATGGAGTGGGTATCCGGGACATAGCCCCAGGCCATGTAAGCCTCGATCGCCTGGCGATTCACCCGGCGGCGCAGCAGCGGCTGCACAAGCAGAGCCTTCAGCTCCGAAGCGAAGGCGATGCTGCCGTCAGACAGATGCGCGAAAAACAGCGGCTTCACCCCGAAGCGGTCACGCGCCAGAAACAGCCGCCGCGATCCAGGCTCGAAAATCGCGAAGGCAAACATGCCGTCGAGCCGCGTGAGGCAATCCGGCCCCCATTTCTGCCAGGCTGCAAGGATCACCTCGGTATCGCCTTTGGTGCGGAAGGTGAATCCGGCCTTCTCCAGATCGCGGCGCAATTCGCGGAAATTGTAGATCTCGCCGTTGAAGACGATCACCGCGCGGCCATCGGCCGAATGCATCGGCTGGGGCGATCCTGCCACGTCGATGATTGACAGCCGCCGGTGGCCCAGCCCGATCCCGTGATCAACCCACACCCCTGCCCCGTCCGGCCCGCGGTGCGCGAGCGCATCACACATCCTCTCGACCCGCGCGGGATCGACCGGCTTGGGGGTTTCGGCATGGAAAATCCCGGCAATCCCGCACATCGTGGCAGCGGCCTAGAGCATGGCGGCGAGCGCGGCAATCGCGGCCAGCGCGACGCTCGCAAGCGCGGCACCGGCGGGCGCGAGGCGGCCTTGCTCGGCGCTGGAAAGCCACGCCGAATGGGCCAGATGGGCGGCAGTCCAGCCATAATCCTCCGGCTCGCGCTCGAACAGGCGCCATGCGCCGCCCAACAGCGCAGCGACGACGATGGCGAAAAAGATCCAGCCATAGACGATGTGATCGAACCCGGTGGCGCGCTCGGCACCGATGAACTGGGCGACATAGATCGTCGCCCATGCGCGCACCCCGTTGGCGAGAACCGGCACGATGATACAGGCCGCCATGAACGCCGCGCGGCGCGACCAGCGCTCGAAGCGGGTGAAGCACACCAGCACGCCCAGCGTTACCATCGCGATCAGGAACTTCACGCCCGCGCACGCCTCGGCAACGATGAACAGGCCGGCGGGCGTGTGGATATGGATGCCGTCGATGCGCGCCTCCACCCCGCTCCAATGGGTGAGCGCGATGGCGATCTGGGCGGTGAGGGATTGCAGCGGCGGGATGATCTCGTCGCCAAAGGGCACAAGGAAAGTCGCAAAGGCCAGCGGCAGGGCCAGCAGCAACGCAGTGCGCAGGCCGAGCACGCTCACCCCCGCCGCCTGCAAGGCGCCCACCGCTCCGGCATGGGCGATGAGGTTGATCCCGCTCGCACGCCCCGCCCACCACAGCGCGAGAGCCGCTGCGATCAGCAGCAGGCCCGGAGCGAAGGGGCGTGGGGCAATCTGTGCCAGTTCGCCCGTCTTGAGCATCACCAGCCAAGAGATGATAAAGGGCACCAGCAGCAGATGGTTATAGGTATCAATGTTCCACCACTGGTGCAGCATCTCGGCCCAGCTTGGCGCAGTGGCCGCAACCAGCGCAAGCACCGCCGCTGCCAGCGCTGCGAGAGCGCTGCGCCATGCGGCGGGAATACCCTTAACCGGCCTTGCGGACACCCTGCCGATACTCGCCGGTTCAGGCAGCATAGCGCGCACCCTCCTGGCCCGGCCCCAGCAACGCCGCCAGCGGCGCCAGCATTGCTTCCCAGTCGTGATGTTCGCGCACGAAACGCCGCGCTGCCTTGCCGATGCGCGACGGCGCTTCGGGGTCCGACAGCAGGGTGAGGATTCGTGCGGCCATGGCCTCCGGCTGTGGCGCGCTGACCAGCCAGTGTTCGCCATCAACGGCGTCAATGCCGGTCGCGGCCTCTGGGGTCAGCACCACGGGCTTTGCCATCGCCATGGCCTCGAGCACCTTGTTCTGCACCCCGCGCGCGATCAGCAACGGGGCGAGCACGGCGTCGGCCGCGGCGATGAAGGGACGCACGTCGGGCACTTCGCCCCAGACGTGAATGCCCGGCTGGCCGTGATGCGCCATCAGCTTCGCGGTCGGACTGCGGCCAACGACATGGAACAGCGCATCGGGAAAACGCTGGCGCAGCAGCGGCAACAGCGCTTCGATCACCCACAGCGCCGCTTGTTCGTTGGGGCGGTAATCCATCTGGCCGGTGAAGACGAAATGCGGACCCGTTTGACCCGCAAGCGCCGGATGCGGGCGAACCGCAGCCCGATCGAAGAAGTCAGCATCAATGCCGTTGCCGATCACCTCAACATTCACCTTATCAGGCTCGCGCAAGCGGCTGCGGAACAGCGCGGCCTCGGCTGCGGAGATCAGGATCGTCACATCGGCGCGCTGGCCGAGCCGTTCCTCCTCCTGTGCCAGCAGCCGCGCCTCGCGGGCGTTGAGCCACACGCGTTCGCCATTGGCAGCATAGCTGGCGAACTTGGCGCTATCGACATCGCACAGATCGATCACCACACGCCCGGTGAAGTCAGCAGGGATATATTGCCCCATCTGGCCCGAAAACACCACAATGGCCGCGATATTGTGGCTTGCGATGGTGTGGCGCACCCAGCCTTCGAGCTGGCGCGAATGGAACGCGGTGAGGCTCACTGGCTTGCCCGCCAGCACCGCCGCGATCCCCGCCAGCGGCAAGGGCCTGGTGCGCGGGGCAATGCAATGCGAGGCAGCGATTTTGGCAAGCGCGGCATCTGCCGACGGATTGCCTTCGCCAAAGCAGCCGACATGGACAGGGCCAAGCCGTACGAGCGCCTTGAGCAAATGGTGCGAGCGAATGCGGTCGCCGCGATCGGGCGGGAACGGCACCCGGTGGGCGAGGAACAGCACCCCGCCCATCACGCCAGTCCGCGTGCGATCCAAGGCCCCAGCGCGTTGGCGAGCGGCAACGGCAGCTTCTTCCACAGGTCGATCTTGCGCGAATAGCCGGCGTCGGTCGGATCGATGTTGCGCGGCTTCGCGCCCGGCGCGGTCCACGCGCCATAGGTCAGCGGCTGCGGCGCAAAGCCCCAGTTCTTCTTGAAGGCAAACGGCCCGCTGCCGGTCTTGGAGCGCCCAAAATCGAAGCGGGTCATCCCCTGACGGCGCGCGTGGAGCATGAGTTCGTAATACATCACCTCGTTGGCGCGCGCGGCGCGTGCGGCGAAAACGCCGCCGCCCCAGAACGGCATCACCGCACCGTCGTGATAAAAGCTCAACACGCTCGCCAGCGGACGCTCGCCCGCCCAGACGGTGAGGATGTCACTGCTGTGCGCGAAGGCATCAAGCATCGCGGCAAACAGCGTGCGCGGGAACACCGGGGTGCCAAGATTTCGCACGCTTTCGCTATAGCAGGCATAATGCGCGGCCAGATCGCTACGTCCCCGCCCAATGGTGACCCGATGACCCAAGCCCAGACCCTTTCGCACCTCGGCGCGGGCCTTGCGGGGGATGGCAAGCAGTTCGGCTTCGTCATCGGCGGCGAGCGGACGTTCGAAGCCGCAATGCTTGTCGGACCAGGCTTGCCAGTGCGGCGGGATCGGCCCGCCGCGCAGTTCGATGCCGGAAAAGCCGCCCGCCACCGCGCGATGTTCGGCGGCTTCGGCGAGCGCGCGGGCGGCCTCGGCGCTTTCGGCAAGGATGCCGCCGCCCACGCCGAACCCGCTCGATACCAGCGCCCTGCCGAACAGGGCCGAGCGCACTTCGGTGAGCGGGAGCCAGCCTGTCACCACCCCCAGCCGCTCGCACAACAGCCCCGCGGCGCGCTGGCCGGTACCGGCGCAAACCGCCCGCAACCAGGCCGGGCGATGAAACAGGCTGCCGCCCGTCTGTGCGACAAAGCCTTCGATGCGGCGCATCTCAGCCGCATCGCGCCAGTCGAGCGGGCGCACCTGATATGTAGTCTTGACAGGCGCGTTCATGCCAGCGTCTCCCCCTCAAGACTGTCCGCCGCAGGCAGTTCCCCTGCCCGCGCTGCCTCGCGGTGGGCGATCATGTCCATTCGTCCCCAGCGGAATTCGTGCACCAAAGCGCGCAGCTTGTCGGCCATCCGGGCAAGGCCGGTATAGTGCCGGAGGCGCGAACGCAGCGGTGCATGGTTGACGCGCGGCTGATCGGGATCGATTTCCCACGGGTGGAAATAGAACACTGCCGGGCGGCGCTCGCGGCGGTTCACCTGCCGGATCGCCCAGCGGGAAAAGCCATAGGGCAGCGCCCGGAAAAACCCGCCGCCACCCGCCGCCACTCGCCTGCCGCCCAGCAGCGCGGTGGTGACCGGCAGTTCGATGAGCGAGGCCCACGGGAGCGGGCGGAAGGCAAAGCGCGGGGCTTGGGGCCAGCCATAGTGATCGTGCACCACCGGCGCGACGCTGGAGGAATAGGCATAGCCCTGTTCGGCCAGTTCGGCGAAGGCCCAGGGGGTGCGCTGATCGATCGAAAAGCTCGGGGCGCGGTAACCGCTTACCGCCACGCCTGCGCTGTCTTCGAGGATGGCACGCGCCTTGCGGATATCCTCGGCAAATTCGCGGCGCGTGAACGTGAACACGCGGGCATGATCATAGCCGTGACTGGCGATCTCGTGGCCGGCCTCGGCGATACGCCGGATCATCGCCGGGTGGCGCCTGGCAACCCAGCCCAGCGTGAAGAAGGTGGCGCGCACATCGGCCTGGGCGAACAGGTCGATAATGCGGTCGACATTGCCTTCGACCCGGGTGCGGATCGCATCCCACTCGCCGCGCGCGATCACGTTTTCGAAGGCCCCAACCTGGAACCAGTCCTCGACATCGACCGACAGGCCGTTGACAATGCTTGGGCCAGGGTCGGAAAGATCGGGAAAGGAAGCCTGCGGCGCGTTCATGTCACGCCGCCTCGCGCGACGGATGTTCCTCAAGCCACTCGATCAGCATGGTCAGCACATGGCGGAAGGACTGCTCCTGCTCCTCCAGCCGCGCCTCGATGCGTTCGAGTTCTGCGGCAAAGCGCGCCTCGGCAAGGCGCACTTCTTCAGGCGAAAGAGCATCCTCATCGGCCGGAGAATGCCCTGTTCCGGCGGCCTGTAGCGCACTGATCGCGGCCTCGAGTTCGGCGGTGCGGGCATCACGGCTAGCCAGCAACGCGGCGACTTCCGCGGCCGGCAGGCTGTCGGCGCCGGCCACCGTCTCGCTGGCCGCCACTGGCGCGCTTGGCGGATCGCCGCGACTATGTGCGCCGCGGGTCTGATCGACCGCCATTTCGGCCACCACCTCGTCGAGCATCGCCAGCGTCAGTTCGCCGCGCTCCTCGATGGCGCCGAGCAGCAGAAGACGGTTCATTACCTGATTGACCCGCCTGGGTATCCCATCGGTATGACGGTAGAGCGCGGCCAGCAGGCCTTCGCTCAGCGCCGGATGGCCGCGCCACCCGACATGACCGAGGCGGTGGCGGACATAGTCCTCGACCTCGCCATCATCGAGCGCTTCGAGATGGTGCGAGGCGATGATCCGCTGGCGCAGCTGCTCCAGACCGGGATGATGAGCGAGCGTGCGGCGGAATTCGGGCTGGCCGAGCAGCAGGCATTGCAGCAGCGGGTGCGCGCCGAGCTGGAAGTTCGACAGCATCCGCAGCTCTTCAAGCGCGGCCAGATCAAGGTTCTGACATTCATCCACCACCAGCAGGCAGCGGCGCCCTGCGCGGGCTTCGTCCTGCAGGAATCGTTCGATTGCGCCGAGCGCGCCGACCTTGTCGTGGCCTTCCACCACCAGCCCGAAGGCCTGTGCGACGACGTGCACCAGTTCGGCCCCGTCAAGCGCGCTGGTGACCACCTGTGCCACGGTCAGCGCCGCCGGGTCGATCCTCTCCATCAGATGCGCGACCAGCGTCGACTTGCCCGCGCCAACCTCGCCGGTGATGACGATGAAGCCCTCACCCTGCCCGAGGCCATAGCCGAGGTAGCTCATCGCCTTCTTGTGGCTGGCGCTTTCGAAATAGAACTGCGGATCGGGCGTCAGCTGGAAAGGCCGGGCGGTGAAGCCGTAATATTGTTCGTACATGGGCGTCTGGCTCCCCCCAATCAAAAATCGTAACGCAGGCCGACCAGCGCGGTGGCAAAGGCGAAATCTTCAGCGGTGAATTCGCTGTCGACATAGTCAAGCGCCAGTGCCGCGCGCGCAGTGAGGCGGCGGGTGAGCGCCTGGTTGTAGGCCGCCGAACCACCAAGCGCCGTCACATCGCCATTGGCCGAAGCGCTGTCGAACCAGTTGACATAGGCGTTGGTGGTGAGGTTCGCGTTCTGCCCGATCTGCCTGGTCAGCCCGCCGATGACATAGTAGCTTTCGTCGGTCAGACCATCGAGCGCGGCGAGCACGGTGCCCGGCGCGGCGATGAAGGTGCGCCGGTCGTAGCCCGCGCCCAGCGCTGCCGTGGTGCGGCCCATGGTGCGCTGGTACGAAGCGCGCACGCCCCGCCCACGAAACGCCGCCGAACGCACCGAACCCAGTCCGCCGATGATCGACTGTCCCTGGGTGCCGTTGACAAGGCCGCCGAAATCACCGGTGACAGGATTGCGGATCGCCTCGAAATCGCTCGACAGGCCGGCGAGCGAATTATTGAGCAGCCCGCCGAAACCGGTCACCCCGTCATAGACAGAAAGCGCAAAGGCGCTGCGTTGGTTCGGAGTATAGGTGAAGGTGCCGTAATAGGTGGTGGAATCGTAACGCTCGCCCACCCGCGCCTCAAGCGAGGTGCGCGAGGAGGGCCGCCACATCACGCCCACGTCCCACAGCAACCCGTCAACCTCGAAGGCGATGACCCGCGGCGAAGCGGAATCGGTGACGAAGCGGCCGTCATTGCCGATCACCGGATCACCATTGGCATCGCGCAGTGCATCGCGGCTGGAAATCTCGACATTCTCGTAACCCGCACCGCCCACCAGCGCGACAGTCGGGCTGAGCGGCACGGTCACATCGCCGCGCACGAACAGATCGCGCACACGCTGGTCGAGGTTGGAAATGTCTTCCTGAAAGCCCCCGGCCGTAACCGCGAGGCCAACGGGAAGGACTTCGCCCGCACGCGTGCCGGCACGCAGCTGGCCCATATAGGTCACGCTGTCGTCGAACACGTCCACCGGGGCGCCTTGTGCGTTGGTCAGCACCGCATCATTTTCAAAGCGGTTATAGCCCACCCGCGCCACGCCCTGCACGCCGACATCGCCGACGCGGGTGTTGAGGCTCGGCCCGGCGTAGACGCTGTAGAAGCGGCTCTCGGCATCCTCGCGCACCAGCGGATTGGTGGTGGCGCCGCCGCCGCCATCGACGCGGCTGCGCGATGCGAGCGCGCCGGCTTCAAGGCTCAGCGTGTTAGGCACCAGCGCCAGCGTGCCGCGGGCGATGCCGCTGATGGTGTCGGTATCGACACTGTTGCCGCCATAGCCGATATTGCGCTCATAGCGCAGCGAGACAGCGGCTCCGCTGGCGCGGCCCTGCACGTTGATGTCCACCCCGGCCGCGATAGTGGTAAAGGTGAGCACGTCATCGCCCGGCGAAAGCTCGGCCGAGAGCACCTGCCCGACTTCGATGTAGGGCTGCACCACGCGGTTCGGGCGCTGGCTGGCGGCGGTACCAGCGCCCTGCCCCGGACCGGATCCCTTCGGTTGCTGCTGGGCAAGCGCCGGCGCGGCGGTGACCAGCGCGGCCAGTGCGAGGGGCAAAGTGAAAATCGAAGCGCGCATGGCTATTTCCTCTTGGCGCCATAACTGCCGAAGCGCCGTCCGGAGGGGCTGTAGCGCGCGGCATTGAGAAGCAGCTTGATGTCCGCGCAGGCCGACAGCAGCTGCCGCGCGTCCTCCAGCGCGGCACGCCCTGTCTCGTCGGCGCGCACCACCAGCAGCGCCTGCCCGACATGGGCGGCAAGTTCGGCAGCGGGCGATGCGGCCAGCGCGGGCGGCGTGTCGAAGATGACGATGCGATTGGGCGCGCCCCGCGTCAGTCGGTCGAGCACCGCGCCGGTGCGGGCACTGGCCAGATATTCGGCATCGCGCGAGCTGGCGGCGCCCGCGGGCAGCACGAACAGCCCATCGATGTCGGTGCGGATCACGAGGCTTTCCGGCGCAATCGCAGGGTCGGCGAGCGCATCCATCAGCCCCCGATCGGCGTCGATTCCCAGCCTCGCGGTGACGCTCGGCTTGACCACATCGGCATCCACCAGCAGCACTTCGAGATCGCGCTCTGCCGCAAGCGCGATGGCGAGATTGGTGGCGCAATAGGTCTTGCCCTCGCCCGGATGGGGCGAGCATACAAGAATGCGGCGGGCGAGCGCGCTGTCGTCGACGCGGGCATCAGCCAGCAGCTCGCGCTTGACGATCCGGAACTCCTCAAGCAGCCCGGTCACCGGGTCTTCGGGCACCAATAGGCCGCCATCGCGCAGATGATCACGATCGACCGCGGCCAACGGCCCGCTGAAGGCAACCGCGCGCACGGACTCGGGTGGCGGGGGCTGATCGGGCGCAGGCGCGCGCTCCATGGCCGTCGTGGCCGCGGATGCCGGATGAGGTCGTGGCGCAGCAGGGCGCGGAGCGGGCGCGCGGCGCACCGCTTCGGGCACCGGCGGCAGCCTCAGCGCACTGCGAACCGGGTTCAGGCCGAACGCGCTGTCCGCCCGCTCGAACAGCGAGGCCGGCCTTGCGCCTTCGCAAGTGATCTTGCCCTGATCGGTCATCGCGCTTCCCCCGTCCTCACGCAATCGTCCCGATCGAGACAATCTCGATCGCCAGCAGGATCACGAACACACCGATCAGCCCGGCGCAGGCCGCAACGAACTGCTTGAGCCGTTTTTGCTCCATCGCCCGCGCAGCCTCCGACATGGTCAGCGAAATCGCGCCGATCACCGGCAGATCAAAAGCGCGCTCAAGCTTCTGCGGCGTGGCGAAACTCGACTTGAGCTGGCCAAGCATGTAGGCGGCCGCCACCCCGGCACCGAGGCCGACGATCAGCACGCCGAGCAGCAACAGCGGCCGGTTGGGTGCGACCGGCTTGCGCGGCACGACCGGCTCTTGGATCACGTCGAAACGGAACTGGCTGGCCTTGTCCTCGACCTTGCCGCGCGTTCGCAGCGCCTCGCGATCCTGCAGCAGCTTTTCGTAATTGGCGCGCAGCACATCGTAATCGCGGCTGATGCGGTTGGCTTCGGCGGCCACGGCGGGCTCGGACGCCTGGCTCGCCATCAAGGCAGCAAAATCGCTCTGCAGCGCGGCGCGGCGAGCCTGCAAGGCCTCGACATTCGCTTGGCGCTCGGTGCGGATCGCCAGCAAGGAGGCGTAGGCCGGATTGGGCGTTCCGCCGACATCGTCACCGGCTGCCGCCGCCTGCCGCGCCAGCAGCGCAACCTGCCGGGTGGTGGAGACGACATCGGGGTGGCTGTCGGTCAAACCGCGCGAACGCAGCTCGGCGAGCTGGGTCTGGGCCTGCTGGAGCGCGGCGCGCGGGCCGGTCGCCTGCGGCCCGCCAACTACGGTGCGCGGGGTGTTCGCAAGCTGACCGGAGATCGCAGCGAGCGCGCTTTCGGCAGCGGCAAGATCGGCCTCGACCGCGCGCAATTCGGCGCGGGCGGACTGAACCTTGCTTGACAGGCTGTCCGAACCGCCAACCAGTTCTGGGTATTGCGCTTCAAAGGTCAGCCGGCGCTGTTCGGCCGCTTCCAACTCGCGCTTGCGCTCCTCGAGCTGGCGGTCAAGATCGCCGATCGCCGAACTGATCCCGGCGCGGTTGCCGACCACATGCTCCTCGCGCAGGATGTCGAGCAGCTTTTGCACCACATCGCGCGCCAGCACGGCGTTTTCGGCATCGGACAGATCGCTGCGGCCGATTTCGGCGGTGATCTCGAACAGGTTGTCCTGCTCGCTCGTCACCTTCACCTTCTTTTCCAGCTCGGCAATCATCGCATCGAGCGCGCCGCGCTCGGTCACCGCTTCGCCGAGACGGGTGGCGGTAATCACCTTTTCGAGATTCTTGGCGCTCGACAGGGTCTGGCGCACGCGCATGATCTCTTCCTTGCCGTCACCGGCAATCCCGAGCTGTTTGGAGAGCACGTCCTCGACATCGACATAGACCCGCGCCTTGCTCTCGTAGGTATTGGGGATCATGCTGACCACCAGCCAACCCAGCAGGCACACGCCCCAGGCGACAGCAATCGCCAGCCAGCGCCGGTGCCAGACCGACCACAGCGCCGCGCGCAGTTCCTCGAAGATCTCGCTCATGCTGCCGGCGGCCCCGTCAGAACCGGCTTTCCGGGATAATGATGGTATCCCCGGGCATCAGCATCACATTGGCGCTGGCATCGCCGCGCCGGATCAGATCGGACAGGCGCAGGCGGTATTCCTCCTGCTTGCCGGTCTCGCGGTTCTGGCGGATCAGCTTGGCCGAGTTACCGGCCGCAAATTCGCTCAGGCCGCCGACCGCGATCATTGCGTCGAGCACGGTCATGTTGGCGCGGAACGGCAACGAGGCCGGTTGTGCGGTCGCACCAATCACCCGCACCTGCTGGGTGAAGTTGCCTTCCGGCGTGTTGACGATCACCGAGACAATCGGCTGCTCGATATATTTTGACAATTCGCCGGCAATGTATTCCTGCAACTGGGTGGCGGTCTTGCCGACCGCGGGGATGTCCTGCACCAGCGGGATCGTCAGGCGGCCATCGGGCCGCACGCGCACTTTGTCGGCAGAAAGTTCGGGGTTGCGCCACACGTGGATGGTGATCTCGTCGAGCGGCCCGATGGTGTATTCCTCGGAAGGCGCGATCGGATTTTCGCTGTAATTGGCTGGCGGCAGTTCCCGACCGCCGCTGACACAGGCCGCCAGCGCCGCCGTAGCGAGACCGAGGGTGACAAGACGGGCAAAAGACAGCGATTGGGGCATTGACGAGGATCCTTGGGCCTATGCGCGCCGCAGCGCGAGGCACGAACCGGATGCAGGAGCGACCGGCAACCCGTGCCTTGCGGGCGACGCGTCCCTTCTCGCCAGAAATGGTGAACATCTGGTTAGCTATACAGCGGCAATACCGATCCTATCCCGGAACGGGACAGCCGAGTTGCGCGGGTTAACAGTCTCGGACGCGGCCTGCGGTCAGACCAGCATTTCAGCCGCCGGACCATGGCCGAGAAAGGACGCCGGACTGGCGCTCGCCCCATAGGCCCCGGCGCAGAACACCGCGACCAGGTCGCCAACCTCGGCGCGGGGCATGGCAGCGTTGTCGGCAAGCCGGTCGAGCGGGGTGCACAGGCAGCCCACGATATTCACTTCCTCTGTCGGATCCGCCCCGTAACGTGTTGCAATAGCAGAGGGATAATTGCGCCGTACGACCGTTCCGAAATTGCCCGAAGCCGCCAGCTGATGGTGCAGCCCGCCATCGGTGACAAGATAGACCACCCCGTGGCTTTCCTTGCGGTCGATCACGCGGCACAGATAAACGCCCGCCTCACCCACCAGATAGCGCCCGAGTTCGACGCACAATTCACTGTCCGCCAGCACGGCCGGAAGATGCTCTACCCGCTCGGCCAGCGCCGCTCCGACGCGCGCCAGATCCAGAGGCTCATCGCCCGGGAAATAGGGAATGCCAAAGCCTCCGCCCATGTTCAGCTTGGGGCAGCCATGGCCGATCATATCGGTCAGATTGGCAGCCAGTTCCAGCACCTTGCCCTGCACTTCGATGATCGCATCTGCGCTCAATGCCTGGCTGCCGGTGAAGATATGCAGGCCGCGCCACGCGGCCCCGCCCGCAATCAGTTCGCGGGCAAGAGCAGGCACCTTGTCGGCATCGACCCCGAACGGCTTGGCCCCGCCGCCCATCTTCATGCCCGAGCCTTTAAGCTCGAAACTCGGATTGACCCGGATCGCGATGCGCGGTGCCTTGCCCAACCTTTCGCCGATCGCGAGCGCCCGGCGCCCCTCACCCTCGCTCTCGCAATTGAGCGTCACCCCGGCGGCAATCGCGGCTTCCAGTTCCTCGTCGCGCTTGCCCGGCCCGGCAAAGCTGATCTGCGCCGGATCGATCCCGGCCGCAATACACAGCCCCAGCTCACCCAAGGAGGCGATGTCGAACCCGTCGACCAGCGGGGCCATGTGGCCGATCACCGCACGGTGCGGGTTGGCCTTGACCGCGTAGTTGATACCAACCCGCTTGGGCAGCGCGGCACGCAACTGCGCCAAACGGCTATCGAGGTGCTTGCGCGAATAGACGAACAGCGGCGTGCGCCCCGCCTCGGCCACCAGTTCGCTGACACGCTTGCCACCAATGGCGAGTTCGCCATCAAGGGCCTGATAACCGGCGGGGATCGGACCGACGGGCTTCATCGGGCAAATTCCTGATCGAGTTCGGCCTGCAGGGCAGCGCGATCGATCTTGCCATTGGGATTGATCGGCAGGGCAGCGCGCCAGTGGATCTGCTGCGGCTGCATGAAATTGGGCAGATCGCGCTGGAGGCGCTTGGAAAGGTCTGCCCGCACCGCCGCGTCGCCGCTGCCGCGCACCACCAGGTGCACCGCCTGCCCCAATCGCGCATCCGGCACGCCGAGCGCGACCGCCTCGGCCACCAGACCGGTGGCGATCGCGGCGTCTTCGATTTCCTGCGGGCTGATACGGTTTCCCGCACTCTTGATCATCGCATCGCGCCGACCGGCGAAATAATGCAGCCCCTCGGCCGAGCGCCGCACCCGATCGCCCGACCACACCGCGATTCCGCCATAGCGGGAGACAGCCGGAGCAGGCCTGAAGCGTTCGGCGGTGCGCTCGGGATCCTGCCAGTAGCCTTGCGCCACCAGCGGGCCACAGTGCACAAGCTCGCCTTCCTCGTCGTCCGCAGCAAGTTCGCCCGCGTCGTTGATAACGAGAACTTCTGCGAAAGGTATCGCCTTACCCATTGAGGTGGGGTGCAAATCAACCAATGCCGGATCGAGATAAGTGGATCGGAACGCCTCCGTCAGGCCATACATCGGGAACAGCCGCGCCTGCGGGAACAGGGCGCGCAAGGACCGCACCAGCTCTACCGTCAATGCCCCGCCGCTATTGGTCAGCCGCCGCAGAGGCGCGGAAGCCTCGGCCTGCCATTCGATCTCGGTCAACTGCACCCACAAGGGCGGCACCGCGGCGAGCGTCGTAACGCCGTGCTTCGCGCAAGCCTTGGCGACATCCTTGGGGAACAGGAAATCCAGCGGCACCACACAACCTCCCGCCAACCAGGTCGAGAGCAACTGGTTCTGCCCGTAGTCGAACGACAGCGGCAGCACCGCGAGCGTGACATCGTCCTGCGCCAGCCCCAGGTAATCCGCCACGCTCACCGCGCCGAGCCACATATTGGCGTGGCTCAGCATCACGCCCTTGGGCCTGCCAGTGGAACCCGAAGTGTAGAGAATTGCCGCAAGTTCTGCCGGATCGGCCTGCGATGGGCCGAGCACGCGCCCTGCCTCCTCCGCCGCCGCCAAGGCCTCACCCTCGCCCAGCGCCGCACATCCGGGAGGCAGATCGCCCGGTATCAGCGAGGCAAGCCGCGATCCGGTGCCGATCAGCAGCTTTGCCCCGCTGTCGCCGAGAATATGCGCCACCTGCGCGCGCTTGAGCAGCGGATTGACCGGCACGTGCACCAGCCCTGCGCGCGCCGCGGCGAGCGGCAGCAGGCAGGTAATCTCGCCCTTGGCGGCCCAGCTTGCCACCCGCGCGCCCTTTTCCGGCACTTGTCGCGCCAGCCATCCGGCCAGCAGCGCAACACGCTGTCTTAACTGATTGTGGTTAAGGGTCCCCTCGCGCAACACCAGCGCCGGCCTTTCGCCATGCCCCGCCGTTCCCGCCAGTTCGGCGAGGTGATCGAGCGGACGCGGGAGAGGATCGGGCAGGCTGGCCATAAGCGGGAGCATTCTTTCCAGTGATCGAAGCGCGGTATCACGATAGCGTTAACGTCTTGCAAGCACTGACTGCACCTGCCGCGGCCGCGCCCTTCGACCGTGCGGAATGGTATGCCCTGCTCGCCAAGACCGGCCTGACCCCGCTGATCGCGATGGCCAGCGATGCCGATCATGCTGCCGCGCTGGTGCTGACCGAACAAGGCGGGCGAATCACGCCGCTACGCAACTGGTACTCCTTCACCTGGCGCCAGCTTGCCCCGGCAGGCGAAGCGGGTGACCGGCTGCTCGAAGCCATCGCGCGGCAGTTGAAGCGCCGCGGCCACCGCGTCACCCTGGAACCCGTGCCGGGCGAGGATGGTTCGGCAGAACGGCTTGCCCGCGCCTTCCGCGCCGCCGGTTGGCGCGTGAGAGTCGAGGTCTGCGACACCAATCACATCCTCGAAGTCGGCGGGCGCAGCTTCGCCGAATATTGGGAGAGCCGTCCGGGGACGCTACGCTCCACCTTGAAGCGCAAGGCGAAGAAGGTCGAAACCGAGGTGCTCACCCGTTTCGATGCCGATGTCTGGGCCGACTACGAGGCGATCTATGCCGCCAGCTGGAAGCCGCCCGAAGATCAGCCCGCCATGCTGCGCGCCTTTGCGCAGGAGGAAGGCGCGGCCGGACGGCTGCGGCTTGGCGTTGCGCGGGCCGATGGCATCGCGGTTGCCGCCCAGTGCTGGACGGTCGAAAACGGCATTGCCTATATCCACAAGCTCGCCCATCTCGAAAGCCACAAGCCGCTGTCTGCGGGCACCACGCTCAGCGCCGCGCTGTTTGCCCATGTGATCGACATCGACAAGGTCGATCTGATCGACTTCGGAACCGGCGACCAGCGCTACAAGGCCGACTGGATGGAGGCGATGCGTCCACGTTTCCGGATCGACTGTCTCGACATGGGTCAGCCTGCCGCCTGGGCACCGCTCGCCAAGCGAATGCTGCGCGGCTGGCGGGCGTGAACCGCAGCAAGGCTTGCACGCAAGAACCGGCATGGCTAAGCCCCGCGGCCATCCGCCGATGACAGGGGTTTGGCCGATCCGATGAATGCTTCTCCGACCATCCCGAGTGCAGATGCCGACACTGCGCTTGATAGCGAACTCAAGGGTTTGATCGCCGATGTGCTCGGGCTTGCTCCCGAGCAGGCGGCCGCGTTCGGGCCGGAATCGGGCCTGTTCGGCCACCTTCCCGAACTGGACTCGATGGCAGTCGCAGGCCTGCTCACCGAGATGGAAGACCGGCTCGGCATCGTGATCGATGATGATGATGTCGATGGCGCGATGCTGGAAACCTATGGCGGCCTGCTGGCCTTTGCCCAGTCCAAGCTCGCCGACAGTTAGGCCCGCAAGGGCATGACTTCCACGTGGACAGTAACCGGCGCTGACGGCGCAAAGGGCGAGGAACTGCTCGTCGCCTTCGATCAGGCGCGTGCCATCCGCCTGCTCGTTTGCCCCGCATGGTTCGACGAGGCCAACAAGCTGCGGCGCTTCACCGTCGAGGTGATGCGGCGGCTCGACAAGGCCGGGATCGACTGCTTCCTGCCCGATCTGCCGGGCTGCAACGAAAGTCTCGCCCCGCTCGACACGCAGACGCTGGCCGGATGGCAGGCGGGCATGGCCAGCGCCGCGCAAGTCTTCCGCGCCACCCACGTCCTGGCGATCCGCGCCGGCGCGCTGCTGGCCCCTGCCGACCTGCCCGGCTGGCACTATGCCCCGCTGCCGGGCATCAGGCTGCTGCGCGGCATGATCCGCGCTCGCATCATCGCCGCGCGCGAGGCCGGACGCGAAGAAAAAGCCGAAGCACTGCTGGCGCTTGGCCGCAGCGAAGGGTTGGTGCTCGGCGGCTGGCCGCTCGGCGCTGCGATGATCCGGGCGCTTTGCGATGCCGAACCGCAGCTGACCGACAGGCAGAGCGAGATTGCCCCATCCGCGCTGGGCGGCCCCGGCCTGTGGCTGCGCGCCGAGCCGGGCGAGGATCCCCGCCAGAGCGATGCGCTGGCCGCGATCATCGCAGGGAGCTTGGCATGAGCCGCCTGCCGCTGACTTTCGCCTGCAAGGACTTCCGCCTTGCCGCGACGCTCGACACCGCGCCGGGAACTGCCGGCCTGCTGATTGTCAGTGGCGGCAACGAAGTGCGCGCCGGGGCGTTTTCCGGTCAGGCAAGGCTCGCCGCACGGATCGCCAGGGCCGGCTTTCCGGTGTTCCGCTTCGACCGTCGCGGGGTCGGCGACAGCGAAGGCGAAAACCGTGGCTTCCGTCACACGGCCACTGATATCGCCGCCGCCATCGAGGCCTTCCGTGCCATCGCCCCGCAAATCGAGCGCGTGGTTGCTTTCGGCAATTGCGATGCGGCCTCGGCCCTGATGCTGGCGAGCGGAGCGGGGTGCGAAGCGCTGGTGCTGTCCAACCCGTGGACGATCGAGCAGGACGAGAGCGGCGCGCCAGCCGATGCCACCCCACTTCCGGGTGCGATCCGCGCACGCTATTTTGAAAAGCTGAAGAATCCGCGCGAGATTGCCCGACTGCTGGGCGGCGGTGTCGATTTGGGCAAGCTTGTGCGCGGCCTGTTGCGCGCGCTCGGCCCCGCTCCGCCCCCGTCGGGCCTTGCACAGGAACTGCGCGCCGGGCTGGATGGCTTTGCCGGTGAGGCGCGCATCCTGCTCGCCACCGCCGATCGCACCGCGCAGGTGTTCGAGGCGGCGTGGGACAAGGACGATCCGCGCATCCGGCGCTGCGAGGGCGCGGGCCATGCCTATGTCGCGCCTGAGCACCAGGCGTGGCTCGAAGCGCAAATTCTCGCCGCGCTCAGGGCCGGATAAGCAGGCTCACCAGCTCCACATGCGTTGACCAGCGAAACTGCCCCACCGGGCGCAGTTTCGCGAGCCGGAATCCTGCCTTCGCCAGCGTCGCCGCATCGCGCGCCCAGCTTGAGGGATTGCAGCTGACATAGACCACGCGGGCCAGCCTGCTCGCGGCAATCTCAGCCACCTGCGCGCGGGCACCGGCGCGCGGGGGATCGAGCAGCACGGCATCGAAACGGTTCAGCTCGTCCGGCTGAAGCGGGGAGCGGAACAGATCGCGGTGCAGCGCCAGCACCTGTCCCCCGGCCAGCGCCCCGGCGGTCTTGCAGGCAAGGTGCGCCGCACGCTCGGCCTCGATCGCCAGCAGCTTGCGTCCCTGCCGCAAGGCAAAGGCAAAGGTACCAAGCCCAGCGAACAGATCGGCCACAATCCGCGCTTCATCCAGCCAGGCCGCGGCGTCGGCGGCCATGCGGCTTTCGGCATCCTGCGTCGCCTGAAGAAATGCCCCCGGCGGCAGGCTGACCGGAACGCCGGACAGCGAGACCGTCACCGGCTCTGGCTCCCACAGCGTTTCAGGGCCATAGCCCTGATCGATGGTCAGGCGGGCCAACCCTTGCGCGCGGGCGAAATCGAGCGCCGCTTCGGTCGGCCCCAAGCCTTCGAGCGGGAAATGGGCAAGGCTTGCCTCAACCCCCTGATCGGCCAAGGTCAGATCGATCCCGACCATGCCCTTGGGACCATGCGCTGCGACGAATTGGCGCAAGGGCCTAATCAGCGCGGCGAGCGCAGGATGGAGCACCGGACATTCGGCCAGATCGACCACGCGGGTGGCACCACCCTCGCGATAACCCAACACCGCGCCTCTGGCGGTTCGCAGCCCATGCAGCCCTGCACGGCGGCGGGTTTGCGGCGGGGACAGATGGACAGGGAGCAGCTCCTCTGGCTCCAGCCCCTGCCCCTTGGCCGCATTGACCACCCGGCCCTGCACGAAATCGGCGAGCACCGTGTCGTCGGCCTGCTGCAACTGGCACCCGCCGCACATCGCAAAGTGGCGGCAAATCGGCGCGACGTGGTGCGGCCCCCACATGATCGCCCCGCTTTCGTCCACCATGTCACCCGGCACTGCACCTGCGACATGACGGCCCAAAGCGGTGGCCCCGTCGCCCTTGGCGGCGAGGCGGATGATGGGTTCGGAATTGCTCACCGACAGGCCGCTAGCGCGTCTGTCACCCTTTCGGCAAGCTGTGATGGCGTAAAGGCAGGCCCGGCACGGCGCGCGGCCTCGCCGTGGAGCCACAGGGCCTCGCAGGCGGCGATGAAGGGATCGGCCCCTGTCGCCATCCGGCTCGCGGCGATCCCGGCGAGCACGTCGCCCGTGCCCGCCACCGATAGCCAGCTCGGCGCGGGCGTGCCAAGAGCAAGGCGGCCATCGGGTGCGGCCACCATGCTGTCCGGTCCCTTGGCGAGCACCACCATGCCGCTGACCTTCGCCAGCGTCAGCGCCCGTTCGCGGCGGCTGTCAGCGATGACACCGAAAGCGCGGCACAACGCCTCAAGCTCGCCATCGTGCGGGGTGGCAAGGATCGGCAGCTCGCGGGCGAGCAATGCCGGGGTGAGGAGCACCAGCGCATCAGCATCAAGCACCAGCGCCGGGGCATGAGCCAGCGCCTCTGCCAGCATCGCCCGCGCGGCCCCGTCGCGCCCGAAGCCCGGTCCGATCAGCACTGCTGCCACACGCGGGTCAGCCAGAGCCTTCGCGAGCGGCAGGCTTTCGGTCACCACATCGGCGGGCGTGCGCGGATCGGGCGCAGCGGCGAGAAGTTTCACATAGCCCGCCCCCGCGCGCTGCGCGGCGGCGGCCGCAAGCAGGCCCGCCCCCGGCATCGCTCCGGCAACGATGCCAAGCAAGCCTCTGCGATATTTGTGACTGTCGGCAGCGGGCGCCGCAATACGCGGCCGCGTGATCAGCTGCGCCGCACCCGCGACCCCGGCAATCCCGATCGGCACCAGCCGCATCTGCCCCATCAGCGCGCGGCCGGGCAGGCTCCAATGCGCGAACTTCCATGCGCCCAAGGCCAGCGTCAGGTCAAAGGCGGGCAGCCGATCGTTCAGCACCGCGCCGCTGTCACTGGCGATGCCAGAGGGCACATCCACCGCCACCCGGTATCGGTGCCGCGCCGCGAGATCACGCAGCAGCAGCGCGTGCTCGGCCACCAGCGGGCGTGCGAGGCCGGAGCCGAACAGGCAATCGACAAACACATCGCCCCCGGCTGCACCCGCGGTGGCCACCGCCCCGCCCCAGCGGCGCCTGGCCTCCTGCGCGGCATCGGTGGCGGGATCAAGCGGCGCAACCACGGTGACGGCATTGCCCGCCTCGCGCAGGCGGCGGGCGATGACATAGCCATCCCCGCCGTTGTTGCCGGGCCCGCACAGCACGGTGACCGTTCGTCCCGCCGCCACCCGCCGGATCCATTCGGCCGCACCACCTGCGGCAATCTCCATCAGTGCGGAAACGGCTGTCCCCGCATCGAACAGCACCTGTTCGGCGGCGCGCATCTGGCTTGCAGAAAGAACCTGCTGCCCGGTCACGATGCGCTGTCAAGCAATAGCAGCGGGATGCGATAGCGATCCGCGCCGATGGCGAACTGCACCGCATCCTGCGCGCGCACTTCGTCAACCAGCGGCTCGGCTCCGTCACGCGTCACCAGCGCGCCGGTTTGCGGATCGCGGGTGAGCCGCCGGAAACCGCCATCTGGGTGATGCAGGACGATCTGCGCTGTGCCGGCCACTTTCTCCAGCGTGCAGACGGGGGAGAAATCGGCCCCCGCACCGATCGCGCAGGCAATCTTATCCCCCGGTAGCGTGGAGCTTTGAGCACCGCACGCTGTCAGCAGGGCGAGCATCGCGCTGGCGCTAGATATCCGCAAACACATGGCTCTCCGCCTTCGCGCCCGGATGGGTGACCGCACCATAACGCGCCGGGCCGACAATCTGACTGTAGCGCCACAATGCGCCTGCCTGATAGTCATTGGTGCGCGGCTGCCACTTGGCGCGGCGCTCTGCCAGCACCTCCTCGGCGACATCGAGTTCGATCGTCCCGTTTTCCGCGTCGATCGCGATGATGTCGCCATCCTCGACCAGCGCGATCGGGCCGCAATCGGCGGCTTCGGGACAGACATGGCCGATGCAAAAGCCACGCGTCGCCCCCGAGAAACGCCCGTCGGTGATCAGCGCGACCTTCTCGCCCATGCCCTGCCCGTAAAGCGCAGCGGTGGTGGAGAGCATCTCGCGCATCCCCGGCCCCCCCTTGGGGCCTTCGTAGCGGATGACAATCACGCAGCCTTCGGCAATGTCGCGCTTCTCAACCGCGGCAAAGGCATCCTCCTCGCAATCGAACACCCGCGCCGGGCCGGAGAACTGCAAGCGCGCCATCCCGGCAACCTTCACAATTGCGCCATCGGGCGCGAGGCTGCCCTGGAGGCCGACGACCCCGCCGGTGGGGCTGAGCGGGGTCCTTACATCGTAAAACACTTTTTGATCGGGGTTCCAGATGATCTCCTCAAGATTCTCGCCGATGGTCTTGCCGGTAACGGTGATCGGATTGGGGTCGATAAACCCGCCGTCGAGCAGCGTCTTCATCGCCATATAGACCCCGCCGGCTTCGTGCATGTCCTTGGCCACATACTTGCCGCCGGGCTTCAAGTCTGCGATGTAAGGGGTTGATTTGAATATTTCCGCCACGTCGAACAGATCGAAGTCGATGCCGCATTCATGGGCCATCGCCGGCAGGTGCAGCGCGGCGTTGGTTGAACCACCCGTGGCCGCCACCACGCGCGCGGCATTCTCGAACGCGGCGCGCGTGCAGATATCCCGGGGGCGCAGGTTGCGCGCGACGAGTTCCATCACCTGCTTGCCGGCGGCGACCGCGATATCCTCACGCGACCTGTAAGGAGCAGGCGCCATATTACTGTTTGGCAGAGACAAGCCAATCGCCTCGCCAACACAGGCCATGGTATTGGCGGTGAACTGCCCGCCGCAGGCTCCATGGCCGGGGCAGGCGACCTTTTCGAGCGCGATCAGCTCATTCAAGGGGCAGTTGCCGGCGGCGTGCTGGCCCACGGCCTCGAACACATCGACCACGGTCACGTCAGCGCCGCGGTGGGTGCCGGGCAGGATCGAGCCGCCATACACAAAGATGCTGGGCACGTTGAGCCGCAGCATCGCCATCATCATACCGGGCAGGCTCTTGTCGCAGCCCGCAAAGCCGACCAGCGCATCATAGCAGTGGCCGCGCACCGAAAGCTCGATCGAATCCGCAATCACTTCGCGGCTGACGAGCGAGCTTTTCATGCCCTGGTGCCCCATCGCGATACCGTCAGTCACGGTGATGGTGTTGAACCGGCGTGGGGTGCCGCCGCCCGCGATCACGCCTTCGCGGCAGATATCGGCCTGGGCGTTCAAGGTGGTGTTGCAAGGGGCGGAGTCGTTGCCGGCGCTGACCACGCCGACGAAGGGCCGCGCGATCTCCTCCTCGCTCATGCCCATCGCGTAGTAATAGGAACGGTGCGGCGCGCGCTCCGGCCCGACCGAGACGTGGCGGCTGGGAAGCTTCGACTTGTCAAACTTTTGCGACATAAGATTTCCCGTTGAAGGCAGTTTACGAAATGCCCTTGCCCCTAGAAGAGCGCCGACGCAACCCTTTGCACAATATCCGCCAAAAATGCCGCCCAGCGGGCGTGGGCCTCAGGCGTCTGAACCAGATCCTGCCGCAGTTCGATGCCCAGATAGGCACGGCCATGCGCTTCGGCGTGGCGGTTCATGGTGTAATTGAGATCGCGGCCTGAATAGGGCAGATTATCGCCGACCTTCAGCCCCTCGGCTTGCAGGAGCGAAATGGCGATCCGCGCAGCGCGGTCGTCCGTGTTATAGAGCACACCGACCTGCCAAGGTCGCGCTGCCTCGGAGGTGGCGAGGCGCGGGGTGAAGGAGTGGAGCGAAAGGATCAGGGCGGGTTCGGCCTGCGCCAGCCAATGCGCCAGCGCGGTGTGATAGGGGCGGTGAAAGCGCGCGAGGCGCCCTTCGCGGCTTGCGCCGACATTGCCGGGGATCGGATGGCCATCGCTCGCTTCTGGGACGAGGCCGGGGGCGGTTTGCTCGCGGTTCAAATCGCACACGAGGCGGCTGACCGCCGCGATGTGGGCGGGGATGGCGTGATCGCGCGCCAGCCGTTCGGCGATGGCTTCGGTGCCGATATCGAGGGCGATGTGTTCGCCAAGCAGGTGCGCGGGGATGCCGAGGTCGATGTCGGCGGGCACATGGTTGCTGGCATGGTCGGCGGTGCAGACGATCCCGCCGGGTGTGGGCGTGCCGATTTGGCGAAAGGCTTCGCTCACCGCAGCCGCCCTGTCATCGTCCACCATTCGCGTGGCATCGCCGCTGCCGCCGCATCGCAGGCCTCAGGCGTGTCGTAGAGCGCAAAGCAGGTCGCACCCGAGCCAGACATGCGGGCGAGCCATGGGTTGGTGGCTTGCAAGGCCGCCAGCACCTCGGCGATCACCGGGCACAGGCTGATGGCGGGGGCTTCGAGATCGTTGCGCCCTTCCCTTGCGATCTTGGACGCCGGGCCTTCCGGCAGCGCGCCCCTGTCCACCCCGTCCCATGCCTTGAACACTGGCCCGGTGCTCAGCGGCACGCGCGGGTTGACCAGCAGGACGGGGGTGCCGGCGAGATCGTCCGCGACCGCAAGCCGGTCGGTGCCAGTGCCGAGGCCGATATGGGTGCGGCTGAGCACGCAGGCGGGCACATCCGCGCCGAGCTTCGCCGCGAGCGCCTGCCAGTTATCGGGCAAGCCGTGCAGCGCCTCGACGATCCGGAACACCGCCCCCGCATCCGCTGACCCACCGCCGAGACCCGCCGCGACGGGGAGATTCTTCTCCAGCATCACCGCGAGACCCTGCGGGCGCGGGAGAGCGTTCAATGCACGGGCGACGAGGTTGTCGAAGGGATTGTCCAGCCCGCCCGCAAACTCGCCCACCGTGGTGACGCTGTCCTGCACGGCCGGCACCACCGTCAGCACATCGCCCGCATCGACGAAGGCGAACAGGGTCTCAAGCACGTGATACCCGTCCTCCCGCACCTTGCGGACATGCAGCGCGAGGTTGATCTTGGCGTAGGCGGTTTCGGTGAGGCGCAAGCTATTTCCGTTTGCCATAGGTCGTGGAATTCGAAGGCGTTCGCATACGTCCTCCAAAGTCCGCGACCTGTCGAGAGAGTTCTTCCACAGCTTCCCTCGCCGCTTCTTCGCTTTCGTCTTATGCGGTCACGCAACAGCGATGACGCTTCTTGCCGTGATGCACTGCGCTGCGAGCGAATAGAATCGGTGTTTCACATATTCGGATAGTTCGGCCCGCCGCCGCCTTCGGGCGTCACCCAGTTGATGTTCTGGTTGGGGTCCTTGATGTCGCAGGTCTTGCAGTGGACGCAGTTCTGCGCGTTGATCTGGAACTTCGGCGCGCCGGTCTTCTCATCGGTCAGCCATTCATAGACCCCTGCCGGGCAATAGCGCGTCGAAGGGCCGCCGAACACCGCCAGCTCGCTATCCGCCTGAAGCGCAAGGTCGCGCACTTGCAGGTGCACCGGCTGGTCTTCGGCGTGGTTGGTGTAGCTGTAGGCGACGTTGGTGAGGCGATCGAAGCTGATCACGCCATCGGGCTTGGGGTAGTCGATCTTGGGGAAGAGATCGGCGCGGCCGGTATAGGTGTAATCGGGCTTGTGCTTCATGCTGATCGGCAGCCCGATCTTGAGCGTTCGCATCCACATGTCGATCCCGGCGAGCGCGGTGCCGATATCGCCGCCATACTTGGCAACGGCCGGCTGGGCGTTCTGCACCAGCTTCAGCTCGGTGGCGATCCAGCTCGAACGCACGGCCGCATCGTAATCATTGAGCTCGGTTTTCTCGTGACCCGCCGCGATTGCCGCCGCGATGCTTTCGGCCGCCAGCATCCCGCTCTTCATCGCGGTGTGGCTGCCCTTGATGCGCGGCACGTTGACGAAGCCCGCCGCGCAGCCGATCAGCGCCCCGCCGGGAAAGGCAAGCTTGGGCACCGATTGCCAGCCACCTTCGTTGATGGCCCGCGCGCCATAAGCGACACGCTTGCCGCCTTCGAGATATTCGCGGATCGCCGGGTGCTGCTTCCAGCGCTGGAACTCCTGATAGGGCGAGACCCAGGGGTTCTTGTAATCGAGCGCGGTCACGAAGCCCAAGGCCACCTGCCCGTTGGCCTGATGATAGAGGAAGCCCCCGCCCCAGCTGTCGCTTTCGGTGAGCGGCCAGCCCTGCGTGTGAATGACGCGGCCCGGCTTGTGCTTCTTCGGATCGATATCCCACAACTCCTTGATGCCCAGGCCATAGACCTGCGGCTGGCAGTTCGCTTCAAGGTCGAACATCGCCTTCATGCGCTTGGTGAGGTGCCCGCGCGCGCCTTCGGCGAACAGGGTATATTTGGCGTGGATTTCCATGCCGGGCTGGAAATCACTCTTGTGGCTGCCATCGGCGGCAACGCCCATGTCCTGCGTGATCACGCCGGCCACGCGGCCTTCCTCGTCGATCATCACTTGGGCGGCGGGGAAGCCGGGGAACACCATCACCCCTAGCCCTTCGGCCTGTTCGGCCAGCCAGCGGGCGAGATTGCCGAGGCTGCCGGTGTAGCAGCCGTGGTTGCTCATCAGCGGCGGCATGATCGCGTGGGGCAGCGCGGTCTTGCCAGTCTTGGACAGAACCCAGTGCCAGTTGTCGGTGACCGGCGTTTGCGCCATCGGGCAGCCCATCTCTCGCCAATCGGGAAACAGCTCGTCCAGAGACTTCGGATCGACCACCGCGCCCGACAGGATATGCGCGCCGATCTCCGAGCCCTTCTCGAGCACGATCACCTCGAGCTCGGTATTGATCTGCTTGAGCCGGATCGCCGCCGCAAGGCCCGCAACCCCGCCGCCGACGATCACCACGTCGCAGGGCATTGATTCACGTTCGCTCATGGGCTTTCCCCATCCTTGATGCTTTGGGCGCGCGCGGCGCACATTCCGGCGAATTGCTTTGGCCGTTCACTTGCTAAGCAGGGCCGTGACAGTCAAGACCCGCAATGGATAGCACCCGCCCCGATGACCCGTCCCGAACCCACCCTTATCCGCGAACTCGAGGCCGCGCTTGCGTTCTGGCAGGCGGCCGGGGTCAGCCACGATTTCCACGATGACGTTACGGCCTGGTTGGCCGCAGCGCCGCTCGCGCCCGCTGCGGCTTCAGCGGCGCCGCGCCCGGGGGCGCAGCGCATCGGCGCGCGGGCTGCTGCCGACGAACCAGGCAATGTCCGCCCCGCGCGCACCGCACCGCCTGCGCCGCCGCCAAGCCCGCGCTCCAACCTACTGGGCGATTCGCCTCCGGCCGACCTTGCCGCATTCCGCGACTGGTGGATGACCGCTCCCAGCCTCACGGCGTCGCGGACCTTCCCCCGGATTTCGCCCCGCGGGAACACCGGCGCGGCTCTCATGGTGCTGGTGCCGCAGCCCGAGGAAGGCGATCGGGCGCAACTGCTCGAAGGGCCACAGGGGCAGCTGCTTGCCAATATCCTTGCCGCGATGGGGCTGGAGGAGAGCGTAGTCTATCTCGCAGCTGCCCTGCCGTGCCACATGCCGATGGCCGATCTGCCGATGCTGGCGGCCAGCGGCATGGATGCGGTAACGGCGCATCACATCGCGCTTGTCGCGCCGCAGAAAGTGCTGGTGCTGGGGACGGGGCTGAGCGGCATGCTGGGCGCGGACAACGCAGATGATTTACGGGAAATCAACCAGTCGGGCCGCAAGGTTCCGGTGATGATGAGCGAAACGCTCGAAGCGATGCTGCATTCGCCCGCGCTCAAGGCGCGGTTCTGGCGGAGATGGATGGAATGGTCGGCCTCAACCTGACACGTGGGCTTCTCGTCCCGACGATTGCCGGGTTCGCGCTGGCGACGGCCCTGCCGGTGGCGGCGGCGCAGTCGAGCGACCTCGTGGCGCGCTGGGATGATGCCGGGCAGCAGGACAGCGCAATCGGCAAGGTGCTCTCGGCGCAAGATCGCAGCTTCTATCGCCAGCTGTTTGCGATGATCGATGCCGAGCAATGGAGCGAGGTTGAAAGCCTGCTCGCCGCGCGGCCCGACGGGGTGCTGAGCCAGATCGCCCGCGCCGAATATTACACCCACGCCAACAGTCCCAAGATTTCGGCCGAGCAAATCAGCGCATGGCTCGCGCAGGGCACCGAACTGCCGCAGGCCGAACAGATCGCCCGCATGGGGGCCAAGCGCGGGGTCGCATACCTGCCGCCACTGCCCAGCCCGCAAGGTTTTGCACGCCAGCCTTCCGCCCCCAAGCGTATCCTGCCGCGCCCCGTCAATGACACAAGCATGCCAGCCGCAACCGCCACCGCCATCCTGGAGGCGATCAAGGCCGATAATCCCGCCGAGGCCCAGCGCCTGCTGGCCGAGATTGACCCGATGCTCTCCAGCGACGCGCGCGCCGAATGGCGCCAGCGGGTGGCGTGGAGCTATTATATCGAGAACAACGACACCGCAGCGCTCGAACTGGCGCGCACCGTGGCCGAGGGCAGCGGCGAATGGGTGGCCGAAGGGGCGTGGGTCGAAGGGCTGGCCGCCTGGCGGCTCGGCTACTGCTCGCTCGCGGGCGAGGCCTTTGCCCGCACCGCCGTCCTCGCATCCAACCCCGAACTTGCCGCAGCCGGCCACTACTGGGCACACCGTTCGCTGGTGCGCTGCCGCGAGCCGGGGCAGGCCCAGCAACACCTCTCCGCTGCGGCACAGATGCACGAGACACTCTACGGGATGCTGGCCGCCGACCAGCTCGGGATCGAGCTGCCCGCCCACGCCCCGCCCGCGCGCTTCGACCGCCGCGACTGGGAACAACTGGCGGGCCGCAGCAATGTGCGGGTGGCGATTGCGCTGACCGAGATCGGCCGTGCCGGACTTGCCGACGAGGTGCTGCGACGCGAGGCGCAGATCGGCCCGGTCAGCCAGTTCGACGCGCTCGCCCGGCTGGCACGCGAACTGGGCCTTCCGGCAACCCAATTATTTATGGCCAGCAACGCACCCTACGGCACCCGCAGCGATCCCGCCTTGCGCTTTCCGGTTGCTTATTGGCAGCCTGTCGGTGGGTGGCAGGTCGATCCCAACCTCGCCTTTGCCCATGCCTTGCAGGAATCAAATTTCCGCGCCAACGCCGTTAGCCCCGCCAATGCCCGCGGGCTGATGCAGATCATGCCTGGCACCGCGCGCGACCACGCCGGACGCCTCAGCCTCGGCGCTTCTTACAACGATCTCAACGATCCGCAGGTCAACCTCGCCTATGGCCAGCGGCACCTGGAAATGCTGCGCGATTCCCCCGCCACCGGCGGCGCGCTGCCCAAGATCATGGCGGCCTATAATGCGGGCCTCACTCCGGTCGGGCGCTGGAATGTCGAGATCAACGACCAGAACGATCCGCTGCTGTGGATGGAATCAATCCCCTATTGGGAAACCCGCAGTTATGTTGCGATCGTGATGCGTAATTACTGGATGTATGAACGCGCCGCAGGCGTGCCCTCCCCCAGCCGCCAGGCGCTGGCGCAAGGCCGCTGGCCGGAATTTCCGCGCCCGCAATCCATGCGTTCGGCCAGACTGGAACCGTAATGGCGATCGACGAAAGCAGGGTGTTCAGACCCATCAATATCGCGGTGCTGACCGTTTCCGACACCCGCACGGCCGAAAATGACACCTCGGGCGACATTCTCGCCGAGCGG
>JBKBOH010000005.1:0-94833 GCA_046294975.1 Erythrobacter sp.
ATCTGATCGGCACGATCGAGGAATAATGCCCTCAAGTAGCGAAGCGGTAGGGCAACAATGACCTCCTCAAGTAGCGAAGCGGTAGGGCAACAATGACCTCCTCAAGTAGCGAAGCGGTAGGGCAACAATGACCTCCTCAAGTAGCGAAGCGGTAGGGCAAAAAGGACTCGCTCCGCGCGAGCTGCTGGCGAGGGTCTATGCCACCGCCGGCACGCGCGACTGGGACGCGGTCGAGGCGCTGATCCACCCCGATTTCGTGCTCTACGAGGCCCATTCGCTGCCCTTCGGAGGCGAGTGGCGCGGCAAGGACGCGCTCCAGCGCTGCGCCGCGGCAATGTATGGCACCTGGGCCGATACCAGCCTCGAAATGCTCGATTGCACCGGGGGCGAGACCTGGGCGGTGATGGTGATCCGCCTGACCATGCAGCCCAGGGACGGTTCGGCGCCTTTCACGCAGACCATCTGCGAGGCGGGGCGTTTCGAGGACGGGCTGCTGCGCGAGCTTCGCATCCATTATTTCGACGCGGCCGAGATCGCGGCGCGCGCCTGATCAGTCGCGTCCATCCAGCCATGCCCGACTGGTGCGGGCGACTTGCCGGGCGCGTTCGATGAGATCGGGGAAATTGTCGCGCAGCGCCGCCGAGCGTTCCTCGATCGCCAGCGGCAGGTGCGCGGGCAGGGCATCGACCATCTGGCCAAGCGGCAAACCGCCTTGCCCCAAGGGCATCCGCCGGTTGATCGCATCGTCGATGATGGCGTCGAAATTGGTCAGCTCCGGCCCTTCGGCGGGCGCGTCGCAGGGCTGGCAATAGGACAGCCATTCGCACGGGATCGCGGCCAGCTCCGCCACCGTGCCGCCCGACCGCGCCCAGTGCAGCGTGTCTACCAGCAGCGCCTTGGCCTCGCCCTCGACGCTTTCAAGAATGGCGCGGGCCATGTGGATCGACTTCACTTCGGTGAAGATGCCGAATTCGAGATTGACCCTGACCCCGGTGCCCTTGGCGCGATCGACCAGCAACTGGAACTTGGCGGTGGTGGCGGCCATGTCCGGATCGCTCGAGACGCACAGCAGGTTGCGCGCGCCGAGTTCGGCGGCGATGTCGACCAGTTCGCTGAGCCACGGATCGGGCGCGCCCGGCATGATCCACGCCACCTCCAGATCGAGCAGCTCCACCCCTGCATCGCGCGCCTGCCGCCGAATCGCACGGGTGGTCGCCGGGGTCCACGTGTCGCGCTCGGCCCACATCCCGCCAAAGTCGAAATCGCTGGCGGCAGCGCATTCGATCAGCTGGGCAGGGGTGGCCTCGGGCATGATTCCGGCGGCGAGCGAGATCAGGCGTTCAGGCACGGTGAGCGCCTGCCGGAGGGAGGGCGCGAAAAAGTCCGAATGGCGGATGAGCGTGGCTTTCGGTCCGCGTCAGCCTGAACCGAAAACGCATCACAGGGTCTGCCCGTCATCCAGCACGAAATCAGCGCCGGTCACGAACTCGCTCGCGTCCGAGCACAGGAACAAGATCATCGCATCCAGCCCCTCCTCGCCCATCAGCCGGCGCCTGGGGAAGCGCGCGATCTGCTTCTGCCCGCCTTCCGTATCGAACCACGCATCATTGATCGCGGTGCGGATGTAGCCGGGAGAGACGGTGTTGATGTTGATCCCGCTGCGCGCCCATTCGCGCGCCAGCGTGCGTCCCGCCTGCACCACGCCCGCCTTGCTGGCGGCATAGGCGACAAGGCCCGGAGAAGCCTCGAAAGCGGTGATCGAGGCGATCAGCACGATCCGCCCTTTGGCAACGCCGTGGGCCATCATCCGTTTCGCCCCCTCGCGCGCGGTGAGGATCGCGCCCTTGAGGTTGATCGCAAGCGTGGCCTCGATCTCCGCCTCGGAGATGGCCGTCGCCATGCCCGCGCCATCGACGCCGGCATTGGCGATCACGGTGTCAACCGGGCCGAAGGCAGCCTCGGCCGCGTCGAACCCGGCGATGATATCGGCCTCGCGCGCCACATCCATCTGCACGGCGGTGGCGGCAGGGCCGATCTCGTCTGCCAGCGCCGTCAGCCGGTCCGCGCGCCGCGCGCCGAGCGCGACATGCGCGCCGCTTGCGGCGAGGATCCGGCCGAATCGGGTGCCAAGCCCAGAGGATGCGCCGGTGACGAGCGCGGTGCGTGCCGAGAGATCGAAGGAAAAGCCCATGGCGGTCTATTTGGCCGCAGGCAGCTCCCCGTTGATATATTTCATCAGCGTCCGCTGGAAATGCCGCACCCGGCTGTCCTGATAGTGGCCCAGTTCCATCAACCCGTCCTTCATCGCCTTCATGCCTTCCTGCACATAGGGCAGGTTGGCCATATCCTGATCGAACACATTGGCGAGCTGCGGTCCCATCTTGTCCGCCGCCCAGGCGAAGGGCTGATCGTCGGGGATATAGGTCGGCGCGACCGCGCGCGGACGCGGCTGGCCCTTGGGCGTGGGGAACAGCAGGCGGATTTCCATGATGCACCAGTCGGGCGTGTCGCCCGGCAGCCAGCGGTATACCAGCGTCGGCAGGAAGCCGATCCAGGGCGAGAAATTGGGGAAGATGTTATAGGTGAAGTTGTCGAGGATCTCGGCGTCCGAGGCATCCGAATAGTCATAGCCATATTGTTCGGTGAAACCCTTGCGCCCGGCCTCGGCCAGCAGCTTGCGCGCGGCCAGCGGATCATCGGCCTGGTAGCTTTCATCCGGCCCCTCGCTGGCGGAAAAGCGCCGGTTGGTGCGCGCGTCCTGCCCGCCAGAAAATTCGTTCATCTTTTCGAGCACGTAATCCGAATTCTTGCCCTTCACGTGCGGGCTGAGCACGCCCGACGGGGTGATCGCGCGGTTGAAGTGATCGCCGAACAGATCATAGCGGGTGTTGGCATCGCCGAGGAAGGCGAGCAGTTGCGGGTGGGTGGTGATCGAGTGCCAGGCCTCCATGAAGGCCTCGGCGGTGGCCTTCCAGTTGGCCGGGATGCGCTTTTGCACCCACATGCCGGTGTAGCGGTTGGCAAAGTCGTAACGCTCGTAATGGCTTGCCGGCTCGCCCAGCCAGGTCTTGAAATCGGGCAGGCTGTGGTTTTCGGTCAGCATCACGAAGCCCTGCCACAGTTCGACGCGCGCCTGCGGCAGCGCCATGTCCTTGCCTTCGAGGTGCTTGAAGTCCCAGGCGCAGGGGATCTCCTTGAGGCTGCCGTCATTGCGCCAGGTGAAGCCGTGGAAGGGGCAGCGCAGCTGCACCGAATGGCCGCTCTCGGAGCGAAGCTTGCGGCCGCGGTGGAGGCAGGCGTTGTAGAACGCCTTCACGCTGCCGTCCTTCTGGCGGATCAAGAGGAAGCTCTTGCCGGCAATGTCGAACACCACGCTGTCGCCGGGATCGGGCATCTCGTCTTCGCGCGCGGCGAACAGCCACACGTTGGGCCACATCTTTTCGCGCTCGGCCCGCGCGAATTCCTCCGAAATATAGGGCTCCACCGACAGCGGTTCATCACCCAGTTCAATGGTGCTTTCCTTGAACAGGTAATCGGGCGGACGGCGGGTGTCGCCGTTGAGCATATCGGTGTAGCTGATCCCCGGGCAGCGGTCGGCGCGGGCAATGTCCTTGATCTCGTTCATCGGGCTGTTCCGTCCTCACCGGGGGCGAACCCCGCCTCTCGTCCTCGCACTTTGTGCAGTGTCTTGGAACAGGAATATCACACAGCTTCGCCGGCAGGGCACACTAGCGGATTGGAGAGGAACATGGCCTTGCCGGGGAAAATCGCTGCCTTGGGCAACATCATGCAGCTGGCCTTCGTGCCGGAGGATTTCGACGCGGCGGTAAAGCACTGGACCGAGGTGATGGGGGTCGGCCCGTTCTTCCTGATCGAGGGCATTCACCTTGACGGGATGAAATACCGCGGCGAGCCGACGCAAGCGGTGTTCGATCTGGCGCTGGCCTATTGGGGCGACATGCAGATCGAGCTGATCCGCCCGCGCGATGATCACCCCTCGGTTTACACCGGCGAATACGGGGCGACGGGCAACGGGCTGCACCATGTGTGCATTCTGGTCGACGACATTGCCCATGCGCGCGCCGTGTGCGAGGCGGAAGGGGCCGAGGTGATGATCGAGGGCACCTTCGGCACCAGCCAGGCGATCTATGTCGATGCCGGCGGCGGGCCGGGGACGCTGGTGGAGATCTTGCAGCAGGCCAAGGACGGGCCGGACCTGTTCGGAATGATCAAGGCCGCCGCGGTGGACTGGGATGGCTCGGAGCCGCTTCGCCGCTTTTGATTTCCGCACGCCCCTCCGGGCGTGCGGTCCTCGCTCGACGCGCAGCAAAGCTGCGCCCGCTGCGGGCGGGCGGTCGCCCTTGCGGCCGCTACGCGACCGATGCTCGCGCTGCCCAGGCAATCTCAAGATGGATCGACGCCGCAGGCGTCGCAAGCGCAAGCGCGCGAGCCGCAGGTGCCCCGCAGCGCAGCGAAGGGAACCGCACCGAGGACGTGCCCGCGCAGGCGGGCACGCGATGCATCAGTCGCTCGCGCCCAGATACCCCAACTGTCCCGCCTTGAAGATCGTCTGCGCGCGGTTCACCGAATCGAGCTTCTCGCCCGCGCGGTGGATGTGATAGCGGATCGTGGCGTGTGACCGATTAAGGATCATGCTGATCTCCTTGTCGGTCTTGCCGATCGCCGCCCAGCGCAGGCATTCCACTTCGCGCTTGGACAGCACGCAGTCGGACGGGATGCGCCGCTTGGTGCGGTTGGCCTGCACATAGCCTGCCACAAAGCACCGCGTGACCATCGCAAACAGCGCGCCATATTCGGCGAACTCGCGCGAAAGATCTTCCTTGTCGCGATCCATCGAGATGAAGCTGCTGGCCGAAATCTGGCCGAAGGGCAGATGCGTCGGGATCACGATCGCCGCTTTGCACAGCGCCCGCCGCTCGAAATCTGCAAGGTCGATCTCGGCCAGATAGTGGTTGCGCCAGCGGGTGTAGAAGCCGTGGCGATTGACCCAGAACGGCTCGCTTTCATAGCGGCAGGCGCGCGGCAGCGGCGAGTGCAGCGCGAGGCGGTGATCTTCCCACCAGCGCGCGCCATCATCAAGCCAGCGGAAGATATCGGCATTGAGGATCGTGCCTTCGGCATCGACCATCGGCTCTTTGGAGGAAATATCGTCGCACACGGCGATCTGCATCCCCCGTTCCTGCGCGATTCGCGCCAGGTTGACCGCGGCATCATGGATGTCATCGGGGCAGGTGATGGTGACGGAATCGAGCAATTGCTCAAGGGATTCGCGGCCTTGCGGTGTCCGCAGTTCGACAACATTATTTGCCATTGTCAGCCTTGCTCCTCTCGTTTGTTCTCCCGCTAGCGCAGACTAGCGCAATTTTCCGGAATGTCCTCTTAATTTGCCTAGGGGAAAGCGGCGGGCGAGGGGGCTAGCGAAAATGACGAAGGAGATGGCGGCCATGGCTTTTGCGGGTGCGAATTTCGGGGTGGTGCTCAAGGCGCTGGCCGGAGCCATTCCGCCCGACCGCCCGGCGCTGGTGCATGGTGAGCGCATCGTCAGTTGGGGGGCGCTTGATGCCGTGACCGATTGCATTGCCGCCGGGCTGAGGCGACGCGGACTGCGGCCCGGCGACATTGCCGGCCAGATGCTTCGCAACACGCCCGACTACCTGCTCGCCTATTTCGGCTGCGTGAAGGCGGGCGTGGTGCCGGTCAATGTGAACTATCATTACCGGCGCCGCGAACTGGCCGATATCTTCACCCGTTTCGGCCTGAAGGCGCTGTTCACCGAAAGCGAATTTGCCGAACTCGCGCGCGAGGCCATGCCCCAGGGCAGGCTGACCATCGATGTCGGCAGCGATGACTGGGCGGCGCTGTGCGCCAGCGATGTGCCGGAGGGTTTCGCCATCCATACCGACCCCGCGGCGCTGTTCCTCACCGCGACCGGCGGCACCACGGGCATGCCCAAGGCGGTGATGTGGCCGATGGACCAGGCCTGGGGCGCGTTCAATATCGGGCTGTGGCAGCGCGGGCCGGGCAATCCGCCGCTGGTGGTCGCCAGCCTTGCGGAACAGGTGGCCGAGGCCGCTGCGATCGGCCCCGATCATCCGGCCAGCACCTCGCCGCTGCTGCTGCTGTCGCCGCTGATGCACGGGGCCGGGCAGTTCACCGCGGTGATCCACCTGCTCAAGGGCGGGACGCTGGCGCTGCTGCCGGGGCCGAAATTCGACGCCGACCTGGCGCTCGACGAGGTGCGGCGGATTGGTGCGAAAGGCATCTTCATCGTGGGCGATGCCTTTGCCCTGCCGCTTGCCGACCGGCTCGATGCGCGGGGTGATGGCGCCGAAGTGCTAGCCTCGCTGCGCGCGATCACCTCGTCAGGCGCGGTGTTCTCGCCCGCTCTCAAGCAGCGCCTGATCGCGCACGCGCCCCAGCTGATGATCGTCGATGCTTTGGGTTCTTCCGAAAGTTCGGGCACGGGGATCGTCATCACCACCGCGCAGGGATCGAGCGGCGGGGGCAAGTTCCAGCCCTTGCCGGGCCGCGAGACAAAGCTGTTCGACGAAAACCGCAGGGAAATTCCTCCCGGCACCACGGGCGTCGGGATCGTCGCGCGCACCGGCCCGCTGCCGCTGGGCTATCTCGGCGAAGACGCAAAGAACGCGGCCACTTTCCCGGTGATTGATGGCAAGCGCTGGCTGATGACCGGCGACCGTGCGCGCTGGGCGGCCGACGGCACGCTCGAATTCATCGGCCGCGACAACATGTGCATCAACACCGGGGGCGAAAAAGTCTTTCCCGAGGAGGTCGAGGCGGTGCTGCTCGATCACCCGGCGGTGAAGGACGTGCGCGTGGTGAGCCTGCCCGACCCGCGCTTCGGGCGCAAGGTGGTCGCCGTGGTGCAGGCCGAGGGGCCGGTCGATGAAGCCGCGCTCGATGCCCACGCCCGCGCCGGGCTTGCCGGCTACAAGATCCCGCGCCTTTACGTGCTGACCGACAAGTCGCTCCGGCTCAACAACGGCAAGCCCGATTACAAGACCGCGCAGGCGCTGGCCGACGCGGCGGCGGGTTGAATCAACCGACCGTTCTTTCGGCCTTGTCCTTTTCGTTGGTGCCCTTGATCATGGCGCGCATCTGTTCCCACTCGGCATCGCCGAGCGCGTGGAGCAGCGGGTAGAAGGTGCCGCCATTGGCCAGATAGCCCGCGCCGTCGATGGCGATGGTCTGGCCGTTCACATATTCCGCGCCCGGCCCCATCAGGAACACCGCAAGGTTGGCCAGTTCGTGCATTTCGCCTGCGCGGCCCATCGGGTTCAGGTTGTTGCCCGAGTTGCCGCCCTGCCCGCCGGGGGAGAGGCGCGCGCTCATCCCCTTGGTGGGGAACAGGCCCGGCGCGATGGCATTGAAGCGCAGGCCATAGCGGCCCCATTCGGTCGCAAGGCTCTGGGTCATGGCCCTGATCGCGGTCTTGCTCATCGCCGAAGGCACCACGAAGGCGCTGCCCGACCACACCCAGGTGGTGAGGATCGACAGGAAGCTGGCCTTCTTCTTCTCGGCGATCAGGCGCTTGCCGATGTCGAGCGTGACATAGAAGGTGCCGCGCATCACGATGTCAGCGATGGCGTTGAAGCCGCCCACCGAAAGGTCTTCGGTGCGGCTGATGAAGTTGCCGGCCGCATTGTTGACCACGCCGGTGAGCGCGCCGCCGTCGGCCCAGATGCTATCGACCATCGCGTGGATTGCGTCCGCATCGCGGATGTCGCAGGCCATACCGACGATCCTGCCGCCCGAATCGCTGGCGTGCAGCGCGGTCAGCTCGGCGGCGGTTTCGTCCAGCTTGTTCTGGCGGCGGCCGCAGATGTAGACGGTCGCGCCCAGCTTGAGGAAGGCTTCCGCCATCTCGCGCCCGAGGCCGGTGCCGCCGCCGGTGACGAGGATCCGCTCGCCCGCCAGCAACCCGTCGCGGAACATCAGCTTTGATACGTCCATTGTCGCTGTCCTCTCACAGCCCCAGCACGGTCTTGGCGATGATGTTCTTCTGCACCTCGTCCGAACCGCCGAAGATCGTCGCGGCGCGGTTGTTGAGGTATTTGCCCATCGCGGTCTGGGCATATTCGCTCCCCACCGGCTCGGGCGCCTCGTTGCCGTAGAGCGGGCGTTCGAGCGGCAGTTGCAGCGCGTCCGGCCCGAGCAGTTCGAGCCGCAGCACGTCGATCTTCTGGCCGATGTTGGAGCCGAGCAGCTTGACGAGCGAGGTCTGCGGCCCCGGCGCGCGGCCCTTGGCGAGTTCGGCGAGGATACGCAGCTCGGTCACTTCCAGCGCCTCGGCCTCGAGCCGCACGCGGGCGAGCTTGTCACGAAAGCGCGGATCATGCGCGATCGCGCCATTGACCCCCGATGGTTGGGTCTGCGCAAGGGTTTCGAGCCGCTCGATGCTCTGGAGCAGGCGCGGGGCATAGCAGGATCCACCGCGCTCGTTTTCGAGCAGGAACTTGGCGATGGTCCACCCCTGCCCTTCCTCGCCGATGCGGTTTTCCACCGACGTGCGGGCATCGGTAAAGAACACCGCGTTGACCTCGTGATCGCCCGACATCGAATGGATCGGGGTCACTTCCACGCCGGGCTGATCCATCGGCACCAGCAGGAAGCTGATGCCCTGCTGCTTCTTCACCGAGGGATCGGTTCGCACCAGCGCGAAGATCCAGTCGGCGTGGTGGGCGTGGGTGGTCCAGATCTTGGAGCCGTTGATGACATATTCGTCCCCCTCGCGCCGCGCGCTGGTCTTGAGGCTGGCAAGGTCGGAGCCCGATCCGGGTTCGGAATAGCCCTGGCACCAGTAATCCTCGCCCGAAAGGATGCGCGGCAGAAAGCGGGCCTTCTGTTCGGGGGTGCCGAAGTGGCAGATGACCGGGCCGACAAGCCGCAGGCCAAGGATCGCCAGCGCGGGCGCACCGGCCAGCGCGCATTCCTTTTCAAAGATGAACTTCTGCGTCGGGGTCCACCCCGTCCCGCCGTCCTCCTTGGGCCAGTGGGGTGCAACCCAGCCCTTCTGATAGAGGATGCGGTGCCATTCCATCCCGATATCGGGCTCGACGAACACCCCCGGTGTGCGGCGCGCGCCATCGCGCAGGCGATCGGGCAGATTGTCCCTGAGGAACGCGCGCACTTCCTCGCGGAAGGCGATGTCCTCGGACGAGAATTCCATGTCCATGTCGAATTGATCCCGTTCGTCGTCGTCAGTCGGGCGGTTCAGGCCCGGTCTCTCATGGCCCAGCGGATCGTGCGCCGCAGCAGGTCATAATAGACATCGTAATTCCAGGCGCACATTTCCTTGTGCGGGTAGAAATCGGCCATGCCGGGCAGGTCGTAATGCCCGCGGCAATGGCCGAGCGCGTTGTAAACGATCCGCCCCTCGCCAATATCCCTCGTATAAACGATAGGCACGGTGGTTTTGGGCCACTGGCTTTGGGTGAAGCCGGTCGCCTCGCCTTCAAAGGTGGTCTGCATCAGCGTCTCGATCGGCGCGGTGGTCTTGGACAGGTAAAGCTCATCCACCACTTCGAAATCCGCGATCCCGCAGGTCAGCTCGTGGTCCTTGTTGACCACCTCGACCGGGAACTTGTCGATCGGCGGGTGAGCGAGGAATTGCGTGCCGAGCATTTCCATCACGTCGGGGCGGGTCTCGGGCGCATCGACCAGGCCATCGGCGGTGAACACGAGGATCGAATTGGTGCCGTGCAGCGCCATCCACTTGCCGCCTCTTTCCAGCCAGGCGCGCAATTGCCGGGCCTGCTCCACGCTCGGCATCAGGTCGCAGGTGTAGGTGATGAGGAAACGGCAGGCGTCGAGCCGCTCCAGCCCCGAATAATCCGCCGCCACCGTGGTGCGGATATGCGGATGCTCGGCCAGCAGCTTGAGGATCTCGAGCCGCGCATAGTCGATATCGTGATACTTGCCCGCAGCGATGAAATGCGCGTCGATGCGGGTGGCGGGTTGCTCTGCCATGTCAGCTCCTGATGCTGCCGCCGCCATCGACGGTAAAATCGCAGCCTGTCGTGAAACTCGCCTCGTCGCTGGCGAGGAAGACGACGGCGCGGGCGACCTCCTCAGGCTCGCCGATGCGGTTCATCGGGTGGGTGGCGGCGAAGTTGGTCTCGATGTTCTCGGGGCTGTCGGTGCCGGAGAACTTGTAGCGGTTGTACATCGGGGTGCGGATCGCGCCGGGGTGGACCATGTTGGCGCGGATCGGCAGGCCGCGTTCGGCAAGATCGAGCGCAACCGATTGGGTCAGGCCGCGCAGCCCCGCCTTGGAGGCGGAATAGGCCGCCACGAACGCCGCCGGGCGCAGCGCGATCATCGAGCCGATGTTGACGATCGCGCAGGGTTCACCGCTCGCTTCCATCGCCGGGATCGCCGCGCGCATGCCGTAGAAGGGGCCATTCAGGTTGATGGCGAGGGTGCGTTCCCACACGTCGAGCGAACCGTCGGGCACATTGCCCGGTTCGGAGATGCCGGCGATGTTGCACAGCACCGTCAGCTTGCCGAACCGCCCGCGCGTCGCTGAAACGGCGGCTTCCCATTGGTGCAGATCGCGCACGTCGAGCGCGCAAGCCTCGGCGCGCTCGCCCAGTTCGGCGGCGAGTTGCCGGGCTTTTTCCAGCTGGATGTCGCCCAGCATCACGCTGCCGCCCTCGGCCACGATCAGTCGGGCGACCGCCGCTCCGATCCCTTCCGCGCCGCCCGAAACCAGCGCGACCTTGCCCTGCATGCGCCCCTTGGTGTCCGGCTGGGTCATTCGCGCTCCAGAATCGCGACCGCCGACAGCCCCGGCGCGCCATAGACGTGGCTGTAACCAAGCCTCGGCTTGCCGGGCACCTGCCGCTCGCCGCCGCGCTGGCGCAGCTGCTGGACGTTCTCGTAAACCTGCCTGAGGCCCGAAGCGCCGATCGGCTCCCCGCAGGCAAGGCATCCGCCATCGGTGTTGACCGGCAGCCTGCCGCCGATCTCGGTCCAGCCATTGGCGAGCCATTCTTCCTGCTCGCCATCCTTGCAGAAGCCGTTTTCGGCCATGTGCATGATTTCTGCGCCGCTTTCGGTGTCCTGCAACTGCGCGACCGAGATATCCTCCGGCCCCACGCCGGCCTTCTCGAAGGCAGCCTGCGAAGCGAGCACGGTGGGCTTGCCGCCTTCCTTGATGCTGATGCCGGGCTGGAACACCTCGAAGGAGTTGGGCGGGCGGGTTTTCACCGCCACGGCGCGGATTTTTACCCCGTCGGCGCCGAGTTGCTTCATCTTCTTTTCCGAAGCAAGGATCAGCGCCACCGCGCCCTCGGAGGGGGAGCAGAACATGTATTTGGTGAGCGGATCGTTGATCATCGGCGCGTTCATGATCGTGTCGAGATCGACCGGGCTGCGCCGCCAGGCGTGGGGCGTGATCGCGCCGTTGCGGAAGGCCTTTTCGGCCACCCGGCCGAGCGTGGTGCGGGTGATGCCGTGCAGCTGCATGTAGCGCTGGATCTTCAATGCGAAGAACTGCGTGGTCAGCATCATGCCGGTCTGGCCATACCAGTCGGGCAGGCCGTAATCGGCGGGCTTGGCGTTGAAAGCGCCGCGCGGGTGCTTGTCGAAGCCGACCGCCAGCGCGAGGTCATACATGCCGCTGGCGATCGCCTGCTGCGCGGCGGCAAGCGCGCTGCCCCCGGTGGCGCAGCCATTGGCGACATTGGTGAAGGGCAGGCTCGTCAGCCCCAGCTCGTTGACCATGATGTCGGCGCTGCCCGCCGCGGCCGAGCCGCCATAGGCGCATTCGATATCGGGCCATTCCAGCCCCGCATCCTTGAGCGCCTCGCGCACGGCAAACACGCCCTGTTCGCGGCCCGAACGGCCCTCGGTGCGGCCGAAGGGATGGATCCCTGCACCGATGATATAGACATTCTCGCTCATGCGGCTTTGCTTTCGGTTTGTGCGACCGGACGGAAGGCGAAGGTGTCGTAGCGCGGGTTGAACGGCACGATGCAGAATTCCAGCTCCATGCCCAGATGCAGGTCTTCGAGCCGGGCATCGACGATGCGGCTTTCGACGATCACCTCGCCCGGCAGTTCGACATAGCCGATAAGGAAAGGCTGGAAATCGGGCGGGCCTTCGCCGGGGCCGGAGCCGGGGCCTTCGTAAGGCTCCTTGGGCAGAAAGCCCTGGCTGGTCCACGACCACAGCCTGCCGCGGCGCGACAGCTTGTACGGTTCCACACCCTCGGCCGCATCGCCAACCGGCATCGGGAAGACGATTTCCCCCGATGGCAGCCGGCCACCCATCAGATGCGGCTGCGGATCATCGCTCCACAGCTTCGGGTCGATCTTTTCGCCCATTGTTTCAGTCCCTTCCCGCCTGTCGATCACGCCGCGAGCGCATATTCCGCCAGCACGGTATCGACATCGCCGAACAGCCGCGCAAGCAGCAGCACGCGCTTCAGCGCATGGCCGATCGCAAGCTCGTCGGTGATCCCCATGCCCCCGTGCATCTGCACCGCCTCGCGGGCGATGGCATCGACATTCTCGCCGATATAGGCCTTGGCCCCGGCAGCGGCGCGCTGCCACCGGGCGGCATCGCCCCGCTCGGTCAGCGCGGCGCGGTAGAGCATCGAACGCGATTGTTCTTCGCGGGCGTAGCAATCAACCAGCCGGTGCTGGAGCGCCTGGAAGCTGCCGATGGCAACGCCGAACTGCTCGCGCTCCTTCACATAGGCGAGGGTATCATCGAGCAGGCGCTGGCCGAGGCCGACCATCTCGGCCGCCGCCAGCAGGCGGATGTCGGCGATGATCGCAGCGAGCGCGGCCGCATCCAACGCCAGCTTCCTGGCGGCGGGGGTGCGGGTCAGCTTCAGCTCGCCCGCGATGCTGCCATCGACGAGGCGATAGGCGCGCAGCTCCAGCCCCGGCGCGTCCTTGGGCACGAGGAAGCAGGCGGTCTCGCCGCCCAGATCGGCGGTGACGATGAACAGATCGGCGAGCAGCGCGCCCATCACCATCGTCTTGTCGCCCGAAAGAGTGAAACTGCCCCCGGCGCCTTGGGCCTTCATCCCCTTGGGCCTGAGGCTGTAGCGCTGGCTGCGCTCGGTGCAGGCAAGGGTGGCGATGGTTTCGCCCGTCAGCACGCCGGCGAGCACATCGCCCGCCCCGCCGCGTTCGAGCAGCCGCACCGGCAGCACCCCCAGTTCAAGCCACGGATCGGGGGCGTTGGCCTTGCCGATCGCTTCGGCCACCAGCGCCAGATCCACCGCCGAACCGCCCATGCCGCCCGCATCCTCGCCCGCCGCCAGCGCGATCAGGCCCAGCTCGGCCAGGCTCCGCCAGCGCGCCCGGTCATAGCCGGCGGGCGAGCGGCGCAGCTTGCGGCGCGCCTCGACATCGATCGGCGCGGCGAAACGCTCGACCGAAGTCACGAACATCTGCTGTTCTTCGGAAAGGTCGAAATTCATGGCTGTCAGGCTTTCCGGGCGCCAGAGCGCGTGAACGTGATCGGCAGATGGGTCACGCCGCGCAGCAGGATGTTGGGCAGGATGCGGATCTGGCTCTCGTCCGCGACCGCGAAATTATCGAGCCGTTCGAGCAGCTCGTCGAAGGCAACCAGCATCTCCTTGCGGGAGAGCATGTTGCCCACGCACATGTGCGGCCCCTTGCCGAAGGCGAGGTGGGTGCGGGCATTGGCGCGCTCGATGTCGAACCTGTCGGGATCGGGGAACTTCGAAGGATCGCGGTTGGCCGCGGCATAGCGCAGCTGCACCACCGCGCCGTTGGGGATTTTCACGCCGCCCAGCTCGGTGTCCTGCTTGACGATGCGCCACATCCCCGCAGTGGGTGTTTCATAGCGCAGCGCTTCCTCGACCAGGTTCATGATCACCTTGGGATCGCGCCCGCCGGCGGCGGCCTTGGCCTTGGCCATCTGGTCGGGATTGCGGATCAGCTGGAGCAGCCCGCCGGCCAGCGTCGAGGTGGTGGTTTCATTGCCGGCCACCATGAATTGCTGCATCAGCGACATGATTTCGGCGTCGCTGAGCGGGGTTTCCCCCTCGATGCGCGCCTCGACGAGGTCGGTGAGCAGATCATTGCCGCCATTGGCGCGGCGATCGTCGATCAACCCCTTCATGTAGTGCTGGAATTCGACGAGGCTGCGCGCGCATTCCTTCTTGCGTTCGAAATCGATCATCTGGCTGAAGCGGTCGACCGCCGCATCCGACCAGCGCTTGACCCGTTTGGGATCATCATCCAGCCCGATCTGCCCGGCAATCATCGCCACCGGCAGCGGCACGCCGAATTCCTCGACGAATTCGCAGCTCCCCCGGTCGGCAAAAGCCTCAATCAGCTCGATCGACTTTTGCCGCATGTCCGCCTCGATCGCGTTGACGCGCGGGGCCGAGAAGGCGAGGTTCACCAGCTTGCGGTTGCGGGTGTGAACCGGGTGATCGGCGGTCAGCAGCGTGGGCAGATCGGGCCAGCCCTCGGCGAGGATCGCCTGGATCTCCTCGTCCGCCTCGCGCCCCATCAGCGCGGTAAAATCGTTGGAGAAGATCTCCGGCTTGGTGGTCGCCTCGCTGCACAGGTCGTAGGAATAGACGACCCAGGTGTTCATGCCTTCGATATGCTCGATCGCAATCCCCGCCTCGTGCACGGCGCGATAGTAGTCGAACGGATCGATCAGCGTTTCCGGCGCGAAGACGTTGCCTTCAGGCTTGTTCATGTGGGCAGGCTCCAGACCCCTTGGAAAAGTGCTGCGAGCCTAGCCATGAGAGCGCCTGCGATGCGATGCGCGTTTGTGTTAGGATTGGCGCGCAGGCGTCAGCCGCCGGCAAACTCGCGCTGGAATTCGCCCATGTCGAAATAGTCGCGCCAGCCGGCGATGCGGCCGGCCTCGTCGAGATCGAAGGCCCCCATCACCCGGATCGCCGCGCGGCGGCCATCCTTGAAGGTGAAGGCATCGGTGCGCTCGGTCAGCACGGTGTTGCCATTGGCGGCGATGGCGTGAACCTGCCAGTCGCACGCGGCGATATTGGCGAGGAAGTTTTCGACCATCGCGCGCATCGCGGTGGCGCCGTGGATCGGCTCCATCGGGATGTTGTGATAGACGATGTCCTGCGCGCACAGCCCCAGCATCGCGTCGATGTCGCAGGCGTTCCAATAGGCGATGAAGGCTTTGACAGTTTCTTGCGGGGTCATGCGGTTCCTCCTGAGGTATAGTCGAGGGCCTGGGCCAGCATCTGCCGGACATGGGCGTTGGCGTAGGTCGCAGGGCCATCGCCGCATTGCAGGTAGATGAGCGGCGCGGGGCACTTGCGGCTTTCCCAGGCGATGCAATTGCTGCCCGGCGGGTGCTCCCAGCCCTCGCGGCTGAACATCGCACCCGCCACCGCATGGGCGGCGGAGTAGAAATTGTCGCGGACAAACGCGAAGCCCTCCGCCCGCACCAGCGGGGTCAGGGCGCGCTCGTCGATCGGGCACAGGTAAAGCTCGTCGGTAACGGGGAAGCTGGCGGGCAATCCCCGCGTCACCGGATGATCGGCGACCACCCGCGCCGCGTAGGCGACATCGTGGCGATAGCCCGAATCCGGCCCATGGCTGCCGGGCTGATAGTGGAACTGCCCGCCGAGCCACTGGTGCCATTCGGGCCACAGCGCCCATCCGGCCAGCGCATGGTGCATCGCCACCGCGCCCCTGCCCGCAGCAAAGCGCGCCGCCAGCGCCGCGCGCAAGGCGGACGAGGGCGGGCGCAGGGTGAGGCTGCCCGCGCTGAAGCTGTAGCCCGCCATGTCGTAGAACAGCAGCGCGTCCGCCGCAGCGATTGCTCCGGCGGCATCAGCCTCGCCGCCCTCGGGGTGGACGAGGTGGGTCACCTCCCAATCGCCGAGACTGGCGAGCAACTCCGCAAACGGCTCGGCCGCGTAAGGATGCCCCCCGGACAGCACGAGCAGCGAGCGGGCCATGGCGTCAGGCGATCTTGAGGATCATCTTGCCGTCATTCGTCCCCGCGAACAGCCGCATGAAGCTGTCGAAGGCGTTTTCCAGCCCTTCGTCGATATGCTCGTCGATGGTCAGGCGCCCCTGCGCGGCCCACACGCCCATCGCCTGCGCGCCCTCGCCAAAGCGCGCGACATAGTCGGCCACCAGGAGGCCGCGGATCTGGGCGCGCTTGACGATCAGCTGCCACAGGTTGCGGCATCCGCGCGGCTCGGTGTTGTATTCGCTGATGAGGCCGCACAGCCCGACGCGGGCGTGGAGGTTCAAGTTCATCAGGCCGGCATCGAGGATGATCCCGCCGACATTCTCGAAGATCACATCGACCCCGTCGGGGCAGGCCTCGGCAATCGCCTTGGTGAGCGCGGCTTCATCCTTGCCGCGGTAGTCGATCGCCGCATCGAAGCCGTATTTTTCGGTAAGCCGCGCACATTTGGCCGGCCCGCCGGCGATGCCGACCGCGCGCAGCCCGTGGATCTTCGCCAGCTGGCCGACAAGGCTGCCCACCGCTCCCGCCGCGCCCGAAACCAGCACGGTTTCGCCCGCCTTCGGCTCGCACACCTCGAGAAAGCCGAAATAGGCCGTCATCCCCACCGCGCCGAAAATCGAGAGGTAATTGGTGACGCTTGGCACCAGCGAAGGGTCGATCGGCTGGGTGAAGCCGCCCGCGACCCCGATGGAATAGTCCTCCAGCGCGTTGAGCCCCATCACCCACTGGCCGGGGGCAAAGCCCTCGGCGCGGCTTTGCTCCACGACGCCGATGGTGCTGGCGCGCACCGGATCGCCCAGCGGGATCGGTGGCATGTAATTGCCTGTCGCATCCATCCACCCGCGCATCGCCGGATCGAGCGAGGCGTAACGGTTGCGGATCAGGAACTGGCCTTCTTCGAGTGCGGGCGTGTCCTGGGTGACGAGCGCGAAGTCCTCGCGCACGGGCGTGCCATTGGGGCGGCGCTGGAGGAGGAAGCGACGGTTGGCGGGCATAAATGTCCTTGGGTTCGAGAGGATCAGGCCGGTTCGAGCTTCACCGGAATGGCGCTTTGCAGCGACTGGCCAGTGATCGGATCGTAATCGACCACCTCGCTCACCAGCCGGTTGGTGGAGGAACCGCGTTCCCGCACGTTCTGCCTGGTGGCATCGGCATCGCCATAGGCGTGGGCCATCGACACGATCCCGCGCCGCACCTTGTCGCTGGCCTTGACCACGCCGTGGATGGTGGCGTGGGGCGAAGTGATCGCCACCAGCCCGCCTTCCTCCAGCCCCAGCGCGGCGATGTCATCGGGGTGGATATAGGCCGGGTTGGTGGTGGTCTTGGCCTGCAATTTCTTGAGCGGGTGGCCGATCGAATTGAACCGCGTCTTGGAGCGGCGCGAGATCAGGCGGAAGTCGAAGCCCTCGCGTGTCCGGCGGTTTTCGGCATATTTGCCCAGTTCGGCCGGCATCGCGCCCGCCGCCAGATCGAAGCGGTGGAACTGGCTTTCGTCGAGCGGTTCGACCAGCGGGTGAACTTCTGGATAGACCATCGCTGCCCCGCCGTTGGCCCGGCAATCCTTGCGAACTTCGGATGGCTTCTTGAGGCTGCCGGCCACCATCAGGTCGAGGAATTCCTGCTTCGATGGCTTCCTGTGCATCGGCAGCGGGCCGCCGCTGAGCACCATCGTCAGGCCCAGATGATGAGCGAGCGTCCAGAACATTTCGTATTCGTCGATGCAATCGCCCGGCGGGGCCACCACCGCCTCGGTGTAGCGGGCATAGGGCTGCTCGTGCCACCATTCGGAAAGGTTGGTGATATCTTCACGCTCGAGGCATTGCGAAGGGGCAAGCACCACGGTGGCACGCTTCGCGCTGGCGCTCATCCACGGATCGATCTGCACGAACAGCTCGAGATCGTCGAGCGCGCGCACCATCTTGGCCTGATCGGGAAAGCCCACCACCGGATTGCCGCCGACCGAGATCAGCGCCCGCACCTGCCCTTCGCCGGGGGTGAGGATTTCGTCGGCCAGCACGTTGCAGGGCATTTCCCAGCCCAGGTGGCCAAGCCCGCGGAAGCGCGATTTGGGCATCCCTTCCACGCCGAACAGCGGCACCGGCGGGGCGACCTGCGCGCGCCGCGCGGTCTGCAAGGGGCTGAACACGCCAGGGATCGCGGCCTTTTCGCCTTCCTGCTTGAAGCGCGCGCAGATGGTGTTGAGGCAGGTGACGAGATATTCGGTGAGCGTGCCGTTGCCCGCCATTTCCGGCCCGGTGCCGGTGATGGCGCAGCCCTTGGTGCCGCCGGCGAACATGCGTGCAGCGGCGACCAGCTGATCCTTGTCGAGCCCGGCGCGCTCGGCCGCCACCTCGGGCGGAAAGGCCTTCACCGCCTCGGCCAGCGCGTCGAACCCGTCGACATGGAGGGCGACGAAATTGCGGTCATACAGGCCTTCGGCAATGATCACGTTGAGCATGCCTGCCAGCATCGCCGGATCCTCGCCCGGCTTCACCGGCAGGTAGATGTCGGCCAGCCGCGCGACATCGCTCATCCGCGGGTCGGCGACGATCAGTTTCAATCCCTTGGCCTTCTGGTCGCGGATGCGGCGCGAGGGGCTGAAGGGCGGAACCCCGCCGACCGGCGCATAGTGCGAGACGATCGGGTTGTTGCCGATGAACAGCGCCACGTCGCTTTCGGAAAAGGTGTTCGGCCCCGCCATCCACTTGCCGTAGCGCGCGGTGGTGAACACCTTGGCGGGTTGATCGAGCGTGACCGAGGTGTAGAAGTTGCGGCTGCCCACGGCCTGCGCGAAAGCGAGCGAGGCGGCCATCGCGGCCGAGTTCTGAAATCCGCCCGAACCCATGAACACCGCCACCGAATGCGGGCCATAGGTATCGATGATGCGGCGCAGCTCGCCCGCGACATGGGCGAGCGCCTGCGGCATCGGGGTCGCGACGAATTCGCCCGCATCATTGCGCACGAGGCTGTGGTGCAACCGGTTTTCCGAATTGTGCGAATCCGGCAGCTCGCGGCCCTTCATACAGGTGTAGCCGCCATAGGCCGGATCGTCCGGGTCCCCGCGCACCTCGATGACCTTGCCGTTCTCGACATCGACTTCCATCGCGCAGTTGGCGTGGCAGAAGCGGCAGAAGGTCTTGTGCGTTCGGACGCCCATCATCTCTCTCCTTGGGAGCGCGCAAACTACCACAGGGGGCAGGCGGCTCGACTGATACTTTTGTCCGTGGAGAGGCGGCGCAGGCACCCGCAATAGGGCGGCGACAGAAAAGGAGACGCCCCCATGCCCACCACCACTCGCCAATGGCTGCTGAACGGACACCCGCGCGGCCGCGGGATCGATATCGACAACGATTTCAAGTTCGCCACGGTCGAACTGCCCGATCCGGGGCCGGGCGAGATGCTGCTCAAGATCCATTACCTCGGCTTCGATCCGGCGCAGAAGGGCTGGATGGAGAACATTGCCGATTACGTTGCCCCGATGAATATCGGCGACGTGATGCGCGGCAGCGGGATTGCCGAAGTGGTGGCGAGCAATGGCGGGCGCTTTGCGGTGGGCGACATGGTGTTCGGCACCACCGGCTGGACCGAATATCTCGTTACCGACGGCAAGGAGCTGACCAAGGTCGAAACCGAAATCTCGCCCACCGCCGTGCTCTCGGTGCTGGGGACCACGGGGCTGACCGCCTATTGCGGGCTGTTCAAGGTCGGCAAGCCGGTGGCGGGCGATACCGTGCTGGTGTCGGGTGCGGCGGGCGCGACCGGCAGCATCGTCGGCCAGCTTGCCAAGATCGCCGGGTGCCGGGTGGTCGGCATCGCCGGCGGCCAGGACAAGTGCGACTGGCTCGTCAGGGAGGCGGGCTATGATGCGGCGATCGACTACAAGGCGGGCAATGTGAAGGCGCAGATCCGCGAATTGTGCCCGCGCGGGGCGGACGTTGTCTACGACAATGTCGGCGGCGCGATCCTCAACGACATGCTCAGCCAGATTGCCACCGGCGCGCGGGTGGTGATCTGCGGCGGGATCAGCCGTTATGAAACCGGCACGCTGCCGGCCGGCCCCGAAAACTATTTCAACCTCGTGTTCCGGCGCGCCGCCATGGCGGGCTTCATCGTGCTCGATTGGGCAAACGAATTCCCCGGCATCCGCAAGCGGCTTGAAGGCTTCGTCAAGGAGGGGCGCCTGAAGTATCAGGAAGACATCCAGCACGGCTTCGAGAACGCCCCGCGCACGCTCCAGCGCCTGTTCACCGGCCAGAACCGGGGCAAGCAGCTGCTCAAGCTGTGATGTCTCAGGCCGGGGGCAGGTCCTGCGGCCGGTTGACGTTCATCAAGGGGACGGCAAGCGCCACCCGCCGCGCGCCGATATGGTCGGCAAAGCGGTAGAGCGAGCGGCCGCCGTCTGCGATGAAGGCTTCGAGCACCGGCGCAGCCTCCGTCGGCCATAGCCCGACGACCGGCTGGCTTTCGACGATGGCTGCGCCTTCCCCGGCCAGCATCGCATAAAGGTTGTGCGGCAGATCGGGCGCGTCCACGCCGGCGGACAGGACATGGCAAAAGCCATGCCCTGCCGCATGGCGCAGCGCCGCTGCCAGACCGCCCAGCGGGCCGAGGCCGGGTTGGGGCCAATCGGAGATGCAGGCAAAGCCCGGCTCCTCGCGCCCGCAAACCACCACGCCCTCGCATTGCGCCGCCAGCGCTGCCGCCACCCGGTCGATCAGCCGCGCGCCGCGCCAGAGCGCCTGCGCCTTGTCGCTGCCGAAGCGGCGTGCCTTTCCGCCGGCAAGGATCGCGCCCAGCAGCCTAGTCAAAGGCTTCGGTCGCCACGCCCTGATCGTTGTAAACCGGGCCTTCGGCATCGACCCGATATTTCCTGCTCACCGCGGCGGTGACGCCGAACTTGCCGATGTGATCGCGCATGCCGGTGTAGGCCGGATCGCGGAAGTGGGCGGCCAGCGCCTCCTCGCTTTCCCATTCCTCGAACACGTTGACCCGCGCCGGGTTCATCGAGCACGCGCTCCAGTCGTAATGGATGCAGCCCTTCTCGGCGAGCGCGGCCTCGATATGCGGGCGGGCGGAGCGCAGCGCTTCCTCGCGCCGGGCGGGATCAAGATCGATCTGTGCGGAGATGAGAATCTTGGCCATTGGGCTACCCTTCCACTCCGAATTCGGCGACGATCCTGAAGGTACGGCTGGTGAAGCGCCACTGCCCGTCGATCTTCGCCAAGGTGTCTTCATACAGCCCGCCGACATGGCGCGCCTTGCCTTCCTTGGGCTTCAAGATTTCCTGCGTCTGCACGCGGGCGCGGGCGGTGTCGCCGGTGACTTCGATCATGCAGGGGATGCAATGGAAGCTGACCGCCTCCAGCCCGCTCATTGCGCCGTTCCAAAAGGCGACGATCGCCTCCTTGCCGTGGGTCTGGTGGCCCATCAGATCCCAGTCGGCATCATCGGCCCATACGCTCGCCCAGGTCGCGGCATCGAAGCGCACCACGCCATCGGCATAGGTGCCGTTGAGTTCGGTGATCGCGACGCGATCCTCCAGCGGTCCGGTAAACATGTCTCGTGCTCTCCCCAGAGTGTCGCCTGCGGCTATCAGGCCCGCAGGTGCCGCGAACAATGGACACTTTTGGGAAGGGCAGGCGTGGGCCGGCCCGTGTTACTCGGCTCCGGCGAGAGGAGACACGAGATGGGACAATTGCAGGGCAAGAGCGCCGTGGTGCTGGGGGCGGCATCGCAAGGCAACATGGGCCAGGCCATCGCCCGCCTGTTCGCGCGCGAAGGCGCGAAGGTGATGGTGGCGGGCCGCAAGCAGGCCCCGCTCGCCGCGCTCGCGCAGGAAATCGGCGGCGAATATGCTCTGTGCGACATTACCAAGAAGGCCCAAGTCAACGCCATGGCCGACAAGGCGCGCGATACCTTCGGCCGGGTCGACATCGCGATCAACACCACCGGCTGGGGCCTGCTCGCCAGCCTTGAGGAGATCACCGAGGAACAGCTCGACCAGATCGTCGATTTGCAGTTCAAGGGCGTGCACCACTTCCTGCAGGCCTTCGTGCGGGTGATGAGCCAGCAGCAGCCGACCGGCGGCTCGCTCATCTCGCTGTCGTCTGCCACCACCAAGGCGATCATCACCAACCACGCCGCCTATATCGGCACCAAGCGCGGGTCCGAGGCGCTGATCGAGTGCGTCGCCAATGATTACGGGCACTTGGGCATCAAGGCCAACACCGTTTCGCCCGCCTTCACCGACAGCCCGATGACGCATGACAGCTTCCAGGTGCCGGGTCTCGTCGATGCCTTCCTGCCGCGCTACCCGATGGGGCGTTTGAACACGGTGGACGATGTCGCCCACGCCTGCCTGTGGCTGAGCACCGATCAGGCCTATGTCACGGGGGCGAATATCCAGCCCAACGGCGGCCTCATCCTGCGCGGCAACCCGCAGGCGGGCGATGTGGCCGCAGCCGTCGGCGCGGCGATGGCGAAGCTGCAGGGATAGGCCTCACGCCCCTTGCGATGTTCCACGTGAAACATCGCAAGGGGCGGCATTCGACCGCCAACCACCGGGCAATATCCTCAATATTGCGCGGTCCCGCCATCGACGCTGATCTGTGCGCCCGTGATGCCCGCGCCCGCCTTGCTGGCGAGCAGCACCGCCACGGCGGCGATTTCCTCGACCTCGTTGGGGCGCTTGATCGCGGCCTCGGAAGCGAACAGCGCGATCATCTCTTCCAGCTCCATCCCCATCGCCTTGGCGGTGGCGGGGCCATTGTTCTTGATGATGTCGGTGATGACGAGGCCGGGGCAGATCGCGTTCACCGTCACCCCCTGCGCGCCGACTTCGCGCGCGAGGCTCTTGGTCAGGCCGTTGACCGCGTGCTTGGCGGCGGAATAGGCGGTGAGCACCGGCTTGCCGTGCTTGCCTTCCATCGAGGAGATGTTGATGATCCGCCCGTCCTGCTTGGCGAGCATCGTCGGCAGCGCGCGGCGGGTGGCCCAGAAGGTCGAATAGACGTTCCACTTCATCGCCTCGTCGAAGGCGTGATCCGACAGGTTGACCAGCGGCTGCAAATCGCCCGCCCCGCCGGCATTGTTGACGAGAATGTCGAGCGTGCCGAAATGGGCGATGGTGGCATCGATGAAGCCTTCAAGATCGGACTGGCGCATCACGTCGCCGGCGATGAAAATCGCCTTGTCGCCCGCGCCCAGTTCCTCCAGCACCTGCGCGCCCTTGTCGGCATTGCGCGCGAACAGCGCGACCTTGGCGCCCTCGGCCAGAAACGCCTCGGCGATCCCGCGCCCCATGCCCGCTGTGCCCCCGGTGATCGCGGCGACTTTTCCTTCCAGTTTCATGTCCTGTCTCCTTTGCCTCGATGGGTAGCCGTCGCGGTGGAGGCGCGCACCTTGCCAAAATGACGGGTTGCCGCGCCCGCCCGGCACGGCATCAATGCCATACATGAGCCAGGTCGACGTGATTATCCTCGGGACAGGCGCGGCCGGCATGAGCGCGGCCTTGGCCGCCCATGAAGCGGGCGCATCGGTCGCCCTGATCGAGAAATATGACCGCATCGGCGGCACCTCGGCGATTTCGGGCGGGGTGATCTGGGTGGCCGACAACCCCCGCATGCGCGAAGCCGGGATGCCCGACAGCCGCGAGGAAGCGCTCGCCTATTTCCGCAGCCTCGATCACGGCGATCTGGTGGAAGAGACGCTCACCGCCTTCGTCGAGGAGGGGCCGGAGGCGCTCGCCTTCCTCGAAAGCATCGATGCGCTCAAGGTGGCGGTGCTGCCGGGCTATCCCGACTACTATCTCGACCGCCCCGGCGCCAAGCCCCAAGGCAGCCGCGCGCTCGATCATGATCTGTTCACTCTTACCGAGCTGGGTGACTGGGCGGCGAAGATCTACGCCATCGAGGAACCCAAGCCGCTGATGCTGCGCGAAACCCCGCTCGGCGGGGCGACCACCATGCCGCCGCCGCAAGTGCTGGGCCAGCGCATGGCCGCGCGGCAATGCGGTTTCGGCCAGGCGATGGTGGCGCGGCTCTTGAAGGCGTGTCTCGACCGGGGCATTGCCCCTGTGCTGGGCGTTGAAACAAAGCGGCTGGTGAGGGACGGGACACGCATCGTCGGCATCGAAGGCACGCAGAACGGCGCGCCTTTCGCGCTTTCGGCACGGCGCGGGGTGATCATCGCCACCGGCGGGTTCGAGTGGGACGAAGACCTGCGCCAGACCTTCCTGCGCGGCCCCGTTACTGCCCCCGCCAGCCCGCCGACCGGCAAGGGCGAAGGGCTGAAACTGGCGATGGCGGCCGGCGCGAAGCTCGGCAACATGACCAGCGCGTGGTGGGCGCCAACGCTCGTCACCCCCGATCAGCCCTGGGCCAGCGGCGAGCAACGCGCGCAGATTATCCTGATCGAGCGCACCGTGCCGCATTCGATCATGGTCAACCGTTCCGGCAAGCGCTTCTGCAACGAGGCGGCAAACTACTCGGCATTGGGCGGGGTGTTCCACCAGTTCGATCCGGCGCGCTACGATTACCTCAACCTGCCCGCCTGGCTGATCTTCGACGCGCAATATGCCGAACGCTACCCGCTTGGGCCTCGCCAGCCGGGCCAGCCGATGCCCGATTGGGTGAAGCGTTCGGATACGCTCGCAGGGCTGGCCGAACAGATCGGCCTCGATCCGCTCGCGCTGACCGATACCGTGGCGCGCTTCAACGCCCACGCCGACGCGGGCCACGATCCCGATTTCGGCCGCGGCACATCTGCCTATGACCATTTCTACGGCGACCGCACGCGCGAAGGCGCCGCCGTCACCCTCGGCGCGATCCGCGTGGCGCCGTTCTACGCGGTGGAGATTGCCTCAGGGCTGCTCGGCACCAATGGCGGGCCGCGCACCGACGGGCAGGCGCGCATCCTTGGGTATGACGGCGCGCCGATCCCCGGCCTGCTGGGTGCCGGCAATGCCATCGCCTGCCCGACGGGGGGAATCTACGCCGGCGCGGGCGGAACGCTCGGCCCGGCGCTGACCTTCGGCTATATCGCCGGGCGCACCGCGGCGCTGGCCAACGCCTGAGCTACAGCCCCAGCCAGCGATCGATCGTATCGTGGAAGAAGCGCACCCGCGCTTCCTGCCCGGCCAGATGCCCACCGCGATAGCCGCGTGAACGCAGGCCCTTTTGCTGTTCGCTCCAGATGCTGACATCCTGATCGATGCCGGGGCCGCAGGAAAGCTCGCCCACGCGCCCGCGCTGGTGCCGGACAGGGACGGTGCGATCGACCTCCTGCCCCATCGAATGGGCGTAGTAACGCTCCACGCCTTCGGGGAACCAGGTGAAATACCACATGTCGAAATAGCACCGCTCGGGATCGGTCGGGTGCGGATCGGCGCGCAGCCAGATGCAGCCATCGGGCTTGAGCGAGAAGCTGAGGTTGGGGAAGATCGTGTAGTGGAAGTGATCGGTCAGCTGGGCATCGTGGAAATGGCTGAAATCATAGCCCTTTTCGCCCCCCTTGGTGCGCTTGGCGCGTTGCAGCGCCTCGCGCATCTTGAGCCGATCGGCGCGGAAGTCCTCCGGGTCGAGACCCCAAAAGCTCAGCTCGGTCCGCATCATTTCGAGCACGGTGTCGGTGTGGCCGCGCAAGCTGCGCGAGGGGCGCGAGCCAGGCATGATCATCCGCGCATGGCCGTGCGGGGCGTAGAGATCAAACTGGCAGTCGCGGTAAGATTGCTCCATCACGAAGCGGGTCTGCGGGTGGACGAAGGGCAGGTGGTAGCTCTCGTTGAAATTGTCCTGCACGCATTTCCAGTTCCACGTCCCCTCCAGCGTCACCCAGTGGGTGCGGTGCATCTGCTCCATGCGATAGCCCGCGATCTGGTGGGCTATGGGTCCGAGATGGTCGGCGAGCGGGGCGGCGTCCGGATCGAGATTGACCCAGACAAAGCTGGCGAAGACCTCGCAAGCCACTTCCTCCAATCGCACTTTCCCACAGGGGCTGCCGCCGGCGAAATCCTCAGGGCAGGGGACGAAATGGAGCGCGCCGTCCGAGGTGAAGCGCCAGCCGTGATAGGAACAGGCGAGGCGTTTGGCGTGGCCTTGTTCCTCCATCACGAGCCGCTTCCCGCGGTGCGGGCAGACATTGTAGAAGGCGCGCACCACCCCGTCCTCGCCGCGGGTGACGAGAATGGACTCGCGCCCGATCTCGTAGGTGAAGAAATCGCCCGGCTTGGCCACCTGGCTCGCGAGGCCGCCGATCAGCCAGGCTTTCGTCCAGATGCCGTCCCACTCGCGCGCCATGAACTCATGGCTCCAGTAGCGGCTGCCATCGATGGGCTTGTCCGACAGGGCCGGCATCGGTTGCGGGGTGATGTCGATCCGTGTCGGCGCGGGTGTCGGCAGCGTCGCCATCTCAGCGCTTCTTTGGCTCGAAGATGATGTTGAGTTGTTTGAGCGAGCGCAGCAGGAAGTGCGGGTGATAGGTGATGTCGTTCTCGCCTTCGGCAAAGTCCATGTCCTCGAACCGGTCGACCACCGCCTGGAACCCCCAGGTCAGCTCGCGCCGGGCGAGCGGGGCGCCGAGGCAGTGGTGCGTGCCCGAGCCGAAGGCCATGTGCGCGCCGGCCTTGGGCCGATCGAGATCGAGCTTTTCGGGGCATTCAAAAAAGCGTTCATCGCGGTTGGCCGCGCCATAGCGCACATTGACGACCGAGCCTGCGGGGATCGTCACCCCGTCCAGTTCCACATCCTCATGGGTGAAGCGCATCAGCGACTGCACCGGGCTTTCGAGCCTCAGCACCTCTTCGACGAAGGTTCGCATGTAACGTTCGGGATCGGCCTTGAGCCTGGCCCACACGTCCTTGTTCTCGATCAGCAGCTTCATCCCGGCCGCGAGCGCGTTGGTGGTGGTTTCCGAGCCGCCGACGAAGGTGTCGGCCATCATCTCGGCGTGCAGTTCATTGTCGTTCAGCGGCCGGCCCCATTCCTCGATCACGGTGTTGACCAGCACGCTGATGAGGCTGTCGTCGGGCTGCTGGCGCAGCCGCTCGAAGATCGGCTGGAAATAGTGCTGCGCCTCGATCTCGCGGTCGACCATCTCCAGATGCTGGTCTTCGGGCAGCATCATCGAGATGCGGTGGAAGAAGGCATCGGTCCAGCCCTTGATGCGCCACATGTCCTCGCGCCTCGCGCCCATTTGCTCGCCGATGATGAACAGCGGCAGCGGCACGCAGAACTGGCGCACCCAGTCGCACCGGCCATCATCGAGGAAGCTGTCGATCAGCTCGTAGGCGAGCGCTTCCACCCGCGGGTCGATTTCCTTGATGCGGCTGGGCTTGAACGCCTCGTTGAACATTGCGCGCATCTGCTTGTGATTGGGATCATCGCGTCCGGCCAGCGTGGGCGCGGGCAGCCAGCCTTTCTCCCTGAACCGCTCGGCCACCTTGCGCCCGCGTTCGAGATCGGTCGGGCTGGCGCGCATCAGCTCGCTCAGGGCGGTCGAGCGGAAGCGCTGCGGATCCATCAGCACCTCGCGCACATGGTCATAGCGGCTGACGACATAGATCGGCGTGCCGGGGATATTGTAAACCGGCGCCTCGTCGCGCAAGCGCTTGTAGGCCTCGTAAGGGCACTGCTGGAGCTGGGGATCGAACAGGTTGATGACCGGCTGGTTCATCAGCGCACCTCGATGCTGTCCGCGCCCCACGGCGCGATGGTTTCTGTGGTCTGGAACGCCTGCGGAAGTTCCTCGATCATGTGCCAGGTCGCCGCCAGCCGCCCGAAGCCGACGAAGAAGGCGACCGTCATGCCCAGTTCGACGATCTGCGCCTCGGTGAAATGCTCGCGCAATTCGTCATAGAGCGCGTCATCGACGGCGAGGTGATCGGTCGCCATCAGCTCGCCGTAACGGATCGCCACCTTTTCGGCGGCGCTGAGATTTTCGGCCTCCTGCGGTCGCTCGAGCGAGCACACCAGCGCTTCGGTCACGCCGTCGGCCACGGCATCGGCATAGCGGATCGCCATGCACGAACGGCACTGGTTGAAGAAGGCGACGCGCAGCCGCACCAGCTCGACCAGCCGTTCGGGCAGGCTGCGGTTCAGCTTCAGCGCCCCGGCGAAGGCGATCAGCCCCAGCGCCTGTTCCGGGCAATGCGCGAAATAGCGCGTCAGCCCCTGTTCGAGATCGGTCAGGTTGTCCGGCTGGACCGCGGCGACGAGGCGCGCGTCCCACTGGTTTGGCGCCAGTTTGGCGATGCGGCTCACGATGCTCTCCCCTTTCGGCACTGGCAATTTAGCCCGTTTCCGTAAGGGCGAGGCTGGGGGACAACCCTGGCCTGGGCAATTGGCGGATTCGCTAAGCAAGCGAGGCGCCAGCGCATAGGGAGAGGCGGTTTTGCAAGAGGCAAGAGAGAGCGCCCCGCGCTCGCTTGACGAGGTCGATCTCTTCGCTCCGGGCGCGCAGGAGCACTGGTATCAGGCCTATGCGATCCTGCATGAGCAATGCCCGGTGCAACGCCTTGCCGGCGAGGGGCTGACCCCGGGCAGCGATGCCTTCGTGCTCACCAAGTACGAAGACGTGGCCCGCGTGGTGAAGGACTGGGAGCGCTTTCCCCCGACGCTGTCCTTGCTGGTGGCGCAGATCCAGGCCTCGGGCGAGATGCCGGCGCATATTCCCGATATCGACGCGATGGTTGCCTCGATCGTCTCGCTGCGGCCCAATCCCGAACTGTGGCGCGCGCACAGGAAGGAGCTGACCGATCCGTGGGTCGGGCCGGGGTGCACCCGCCACGCGGGGATGATCGCGCGCCATGTCGACGATCTGATTGCCGGATTGCTGGACAAGGCGCGCGCCGGGGCACCGGTGAATTTCGTCGCCGATTTCGCCCGGCCGCTGCCGCAGCGGGTGATGGCCGATGTGCTCGGCTTCCCGCAGGAGGACATCCCGCGGCTCGAACAATGGGGCAACGCGCAGGTCATGTCCTATGTGATCGGCAAGGGCCACAAGAACATCCTCACCCCTGAACAAACCGCCGAGAAGTTCCGGCTGCTGGCGGGGATGAAGGACTATGTAGCGCAGCAGACGCGCGAGAAACGCGCCCGCCCGCAGGACGACATGGTGAGCTTCCTGACGCAGGTCGAATATGCCGCGCTGGGCCGCAAGCTCACCGACGACGAGATCAATGGCGTGGTCTATGCGATGGTGATTGGCGGGCTGGAGACGACCCAATATGCGCTGGCCGAACAGGCGCAGCTGCTGTGCGATCGCCCGGGGATGTTCGCGCGCCTGCGCGGCGAGCGCGCGCTGATCCGCACCTTCATCGAGGAAGCGATGCGGCTGCGCTCGCCCACGCAGGGCCTGTCGACCCGCATCTGCGCCCGCGACGAGGTGTTTCAGGGGGTGAAGGTTCCGGCCGGTTCGATGCTCCACCTGCGCTGGGCCGCGGCCAATATCGACCCGGACGAATTCGAGGACCCGCTGGAGCTGAAGCTGAACCGCAAGGCCGCCACCCGCCACCTCGCCTTCAGCCAGGGGCCGCGTTCGTGCCCCGGCTCCAACCTCTCGCGCCTCGAACAGATGATCGCGTGGGACAAGCTGTGCGATGCCTTCGCCGACATCGACTACGCGCCGGGCAACGACTTTGCCCACCAGGGCGGGATCATGCTCGGCATCTACCGCCTGTTCCTCAACCTCACCCCCGCCTGAAGGGAGACATCACGCATGGCCACTTTGCTCGCACACATCACCATCCAGCCCGGCAAGGAGGAAAAGTGGGAGGCGATCATGCGCGACATGGTCACCCAGACCTTCGCCACCGAGGAAGGCGTGCTGCGCTACGAATACTGGAAGGGGCAGGAAGCGCTCAGCTACTACTGCCTGCTCTCTTTCAAGGACAAGTGGGCCTTCTATCATCACCAGATGTCCGATCATCACGAAGGCCACGATTTTGCCGACGTGCTCGCGGGCATCCGGCTCGAATATGTCGATCCGGTGGAAGGCGCGGGCGGGGGGCTGCCGCACACCAGCGATCCGGCGCTGCCCGAGGATGCCAGCGAGGCGATGAAGACCGCGCAGGAACGCTTCCCGTTGACCATTCCGGCATGGTGGAGTGCGCGCGCATGAGCATCGACATGGCGACCATGCAGGCGCAATTGCAGCAGCTCCTTGACCGGCAGGCGATTCACGATCTCATCGCACGCTATGCGCGCACGCTCGACTGGCTCGACGATGCGGGGCAGGCCGGGTGCTACTGGCCCGATGCGGCGATCGACTATGGCTTCTTCAAGGGCACGGCGGCGGATTTCGTGCCGGTGGTGATGCAGGTCGAACGTTCGACCGGGCGGCGCTGGCACCTGCTCGCGCCATTGGCCGTCAAGCTCACCAGCGCGACCACGGCGGAAGGGGAGTGCTACGGTGTCGCGCTGGGTTTCCGGCGCGAGAGCGACGAGGAGCCTTACCGCGGCAACATCTATGGCGGGCGCTATCTCGACACCTACGAAAAGCGCGAGGGTGAGTGGCGGATTGCGAGCCGCCGCTACATCATGGACTGGACTTGTGCGATGCCCGACCAGCCCAATGCCAGCCCCAATGCCGCCTTCCCGCTGCCGATGCTCGATCTCACTCAGAGCGGGCACCCGGATTACCGGCGGATGTAGCCTACTCTGCCGGCGGGTCGATGTAGTCGCGGTAATAGGTCAGCTTGCCGCCTTCGACCTTGTAGATGCCGACCCCGCCGCGCGGGGGCTGGCCGTCCATGTGCATCGTCCAGCGCGCCCAGGCCGCGTGATCATCGCCGCAGATTTCATCGACGGTGAAGTGCACCTTGCGCGCGCCCATCTCCTTCACCATCGTGGTCATGAAGCCCATGATCGCCTCGCGCCCGCGATATTGCCCCCAGATCGGGTCTTCGAGAAAGGCATCCTCGGCAAACAGATCGACCAGCCTGGTATAGTCGCCGCCGTCCTGGATGCGCCAGAATTCCTCGATCACGCGCTGTGCTTCGCCGGGCATGTGCTCTCTCCCTAGATGTTTCGACCACTGTGCCACGCGCTAGGCAAAGGCTCTGCCTGTGAAAATGGCGAGGCTGTCGCAGCGCCGCCCTGCGCTATCCTTGCCGACAAAGGAGAGGCCCCATGTCGACCATCCCCCGCGTATCCTCGGCCATTGCCGACGAACCGGCGCATTTTACATCGGTGCTCGCCCACCAGCCGGACATCGCGCAGAGTTTCTTTGCGCTCTATGGCCGCTTCTGGGGATCGGACGTGCTGGCGGCGCGGATCAAGGAAGTCGCGCGGATGCGTAATGCGCGGGTGACGCAGTGCGGGTTCTGCCGCAATGTCCGCTTCGACAAGGCCCTGGCCGAAGGCCTGCGCGAGGAGGTGGTGGACGACATCACCGATGGCTACGAAACGTCTGACAAGCTCAGCGATACCGAAAAGGCGGCGCTCAAGTTCACCGATGCGCTGATCCACGATCCCGAATTGCTCGGCGACGAGGCGCGCGCCGCGCTCCGGCGCCATCTCACCCCGGCGCAGATTGCGGAACTGGGGCTGGGGGTGAGCCTGTTCCTCGCGCTCGCCAAGGCGCTGATTACGATGGGGCTGGAGCCGGAGGCGATGGACCGCACCGTGCTGCCCACTCCCGCCGTGCTGGAGGCGGCGGCATGAGCGGGCCGATCCACGCCGCGCTGGCGGGCGATCCGGTGCTGGCCGGGCACTATGCCGATTTCCGCGCCAAGGCCGAGGGCGCGCTCGATGCGGGCCTCGTGGCGCTGATCCGGCAGGCGGTGGCGGCGGTGCACGGCATCGAGGACGCGCCCGAGGAAGCTGGCCTTGATGAAGGCACCCGCCTGTGCCTTGCCTATGCCCGCCGGATGCCGTTCGAGCACACCGCGATCAGCGATGCCGAGGCTGCTGCGGTGGTCGCCCATCTGGGCGAGCCGGGGTTCGTCGCCTTCTCGGTGGTGACAGCGCTCGCCGATGCCGAATGCCGCGCCGCGCTGGTCGATCTGCCGGGGCTGGTGGCCGCCTAACCCAGCTCGCGCAGCAGGTCGCGCCCGTCCCACCCCTGCGCCGCAGCGGCGACGAAATCGTAGAAGCTGGTAAGCGGCGCGGTCGGCTCGTAGAGTTCGAGCATGTGCCCGAGGCTCGCACGGTTATCGATGAAGGCGAAGGCGGTGCCGCTCGCCGTCACCGAAAGCTGCGCCAGCGGGGCGCCTTCGGCTTCGAAGCGGGCAATCGCGCCCTCCAGATCATCGACGAACAGCGCCGCATGGTGCAGCCCTTCGGCCCGCTCGTGGTGCGGAAACATCTCGTGCAGCGCGCTATCGTCGGGATTGTGCTGCACCACCAGCTCCACCATCACGCTGCCCCACTGGCCATAGGCGCTCGAATGATCAAAGGGGCGCGCCACCCCGCGATGGTGCGAGGAGGCAAGCGCCACGTGTCGAGCCAAGAAGAACGGCCCCGATCCGAAGCGCCGGTGATGCGCCGCTGCCGCGGCTTCAAGGTCATTGACCTTGTAGGCCAGTTGTCTGACGGGCAGCCCGATCAATTGACCGCCCGGTCCTTGCCCACCCAATAGGGCGCGCGCAGTTCGCGGCGCAGGATCTTGCCCGAGGGATTGCGCGGCAGCGCTGCCATGAAATCGACCGACTTGGGGCACTTGTAACCCGCGATCAGCGTGCGCGCGTGGGCGATCAGCTCGGCCTCGGTCAGGGTTTCGCCTTCCTTCACCACCACGCAGGCCTTCACCGCCTCGCCCCACTTGGCATCGGGCACGCCGATCACCGCCACGTCCGCCACCTTGGGGTGCGAATAGAGCGCGTTCTCGACCTCGGCGGGATAGACGTTCTCCCCGCCTGAGATGATCATGTCCTTCACCCGGTCGTGGATGTAGAGATAGCCGTCCGCGTCGAGATAGCCCGCGTCCCCGGTGCGGAGCCAGCCGTCCGCGTCGATGGTGGCGGCGGTCGCCTCTGGGTTGTTCCAGTAACAGCGCATGTTCTTGTTCGAACGGGTCGCGATCTCGCCCACGGTGCCGGTGGGCACTTCCTTGCCCGCCTCGTCGATCACCTTGATCTCCACGCCTGCCAGCGGCTTGCCGACCGAGCGCATCCGCACGCTGCCTTCGGGCACATGGTCTTCCGGATCGAGCGCGACGATGGTGCCGCTGGTCTCGGTCATGCCATACATCTGCACAAAGCCGCAGCCCATCACCCGCATCGCCTCGCGCATCAGTTCGAGCGGGATCGGCGAGGCGCCGTAGGTGACATATTTCAGCCGGCTGAAATCGACTTCGTTCACGCGCGGGTGATTGAGCAGGATCTGAAGCGCGGCCGGCACGAGGAAAATCTTCGAGATGTTGTAATTCTCGATCAGATCCAGCGCCTTGGTCGGATCATATTCGGGCAGCACGATCGCGTTGGTGCCCGCCACCATCGTGCCGATGCCGGTGCCCGTGCCGCTGATGTGGAAGCAGGGCATGGCAAGCAGCGTGACATCGCCCGGGATCGGTTCCTGCCACTTTCGCATCTGTTCGCCCGCAGCGGTGCCGTCGCGGCTGGAAAGCAGCGAGCCGTGGGTAATCACCGCACCCTTGGGCTTGCCGGTGGTGCCCGAGGTGTAGAGCTGGAGCGCGTCGTCTCCGGCCTTGACCTGATGCGCCGGGGGCGTGGCCGGAAAGCCATCGCGCCAGGTGCGGTAATCGGTGCCGGCAAAGTCGGGCGCGTCGATCCCGATCACCTGTTCGACATGGGGGCAGTCCGGGCGAATCTGATCGAGCACCGCGGCAAAGCCTTCGCCCACGAACACCACGCGGGCTTGCGAATTGTCGAGCACATAGGCCACTTCGGGCGCGGCGAGGCGCCAGTTGACCGGGGTCATCACCGCGCCCACCCGGTTCGCGCCGAGGAAGGCCTCGAAATAAAGCGGATGGTTCTTGCCGAGAAAGGCCACCCGGTCCCCCGGCTTCACCCCCAGCGCGGCGAGGCCGTTGGCCACCCGGTCGGCGCCTGCATCGAGCGCGGCGAAGCTGATGTCTTCCTGCCCGTAGGTGAAGGCGATCACATCGCCCTGCGTGCGGGCGTGTTCGCGGACGATGTCGCAGAAGCTCTGTGCGGCCAAGGCTGTGCTGTCTCCCATAGGGGCGAGGAGATACCCCCTGCGCCCGTGCCTGCCATTGGCACAATTCATAGCGGGCGCCAGGCTGCGTGGCGGGCTAGGGTGGGCGAATGGCGATACCTTCAGGCTTTGAGCAAGCGCGCTTTACTCCCGGCTTTCTCGATCATGGCGGGCCCTATTGGCTCGGCCCGGTGGTCGCGGGGGTGCGCGTCATGGGCCTGTGCATCATGCCGCACCACATCAATTACCAGGACGCCGCCCACGGGGGCGTGATGGCGACCTTTGCGGATGTCGCGCTGAGCCATGCGGTCCATGATGCCGAGCGGCCCCGGCTGTCGCCGTCAACCGTGACGCTGACGGTCAATTATCTCAGCGGGGCAAGGCTGGGCGACTGGCTGGAAGCGCGGGTCAGCATTGACCGGCTGGGCGGGCGCACGGCCTATGCCTCGGGCGGCATCTGGCGCGGGGATGAGCAGGTGGCGACGATGTCGGGCGTGTTCGCCTTCCGGCGGCCCTAGCCCAGCCACTGCCGCACCGCCGCGGTCGAGGGATCGCGTTCGTCGTGATGGCCCGCTGCGCCTTCGGGCGTGTCGGACAGGTCGACGCCTTCCACCACCCGCAGCTCGCGCCAGTCATACAGGCCGGTGCGCCGGGCGATGCGCCATTCGCCATCCCTTTTCTCGAACCGGTCCACATAACGCCCCGCGACAATCGCGGAATAGATTATCCCCTTGTCGGGGAAGGCGGCTGTCATCGGGTAGCCCGGCGGGATGGTGTGCATCGCGGTCATGTAGGTTTCGGTATGGCACACCGCGTTGCCCTCGAACCCGAAGATCGTCTGGCCGAGCTGGTGCTGGGTGGCGAGGCACGGGTCGATGATGGCGCGCGCCTGTTCGACGAAGCTGCGCCAGTCGCCTTCGATCGCCCCGAACTTGAACACGGCATCAGCGTGGAACAGGCGCGCCATCATTGCCCAGCGTCGCCGGTCGATCGCGTGGGCATAGGCGGCGAGGATGTCGCGGATGGCTTCGCGGTCTTCGAGGGTTGCGGTCATGTCTCCAGCTCCACGATGACCTTGCCGATATTGCCGCCAGTGAACAGCTTGGCATAGGCGGCAAGGGTGTTCTCCAGCCCTCGCGTCACGTCATAGGGCATCACGAGTTCGCCCGCTTCGTGCCATGCGCGCAGGCGCGCTGTCAGCGCAGGGCCTTGGTGCATGAAATCGGGCGAGAAGAAGCCCTCGATCCTTAGGCGCCGCATCAACACCTGATCGAATTCGGCCGGCGCGGTGCGGGTGCCGCCAGCGTAGTCCGCCAGAAGCCCGCACACCGCGATCCGGCCATAGTGGTTCATGCGGGTGAGCACCTGATCGAGCAGCCCCCCGCCGACATTGTCGAAATAGACATCGAAGCCGCCGGCGGCATCGAGCTGCGCGCCCACGTCTGCGGCCTTGTAATCCACCGCGCCGGCAATCCCCAGTTCGCCGGTGAGGTAAGCGCACTTGGCCGCGCCGCCGGCGATGCCCCACGCCTCGCAGCCGAGCAACCGCGCAATCTGCACCGCGAGAATGCCGGTCGCGCCCGCCGCTGCCGAAACCAGCACCCTTTCGCCCGGCTTGGCCGCGCCGGTTTGCCCCACGCCCCACAGCGCGGTCCAGCCATTCATGCCGAGCGGGCCGAACCACGCGCGCCGGTCAGCGACGGCAGGATCGAGCACGATCGCGCCCGCCGCCGCCGCATCGACCGTGCTCAGATCGGCCCATTGCCCGAAGGCGCGCACCAGATCGCCGGGGGCGAACCCTTGGGCGCGGCTCTCGATCACCTCGCCCAGCACCAGCCCCGTCATCGGCCCGCCCACCGGCAGCGGCGGCTGATAGCCATCCTCGCGTGGCGAGAGCCACATCCGCGTGCCGGCATCCATCGACAGGTGCGAATTGCGGATGCGGATCTCGCCCGCGGCAAGGGGGGCGAGCCGGGCTTCGACCAGTTCCAGCGCGCTGGCAAATTCGATACCTTCCGGGCGGCGGGCGATGCGCCAGATGCGGTTGTCCATGAGTGCCACTGTCCGGCCCGTGCGCCACCACGGCAACCCCGCCATTTCGCTAGGGGCTTGGGCCGCATGGCTATCATTTTGGCGCGGTGCGCGGGGGGCAGGCGCTTCCTAGTCTCGCGGCCGGAGCTGATGGGGAGAGAGAGGATATGGCACTTATCACAGTGATCGGCGCGAGCGGGAGGCAGGGGCTCGCGCAGGTGCGCCAGGCGCTGGCGGCGGGATATGATGTGCGCGCGATCTCGCGCCGCCCGGATGCGCTTGAGGGTGCGCCGGTCGAGGGTGTCGAGCGGGTCGAGGTGCGCCCGATGGACCTCTACGACACTTCGACCTTCCACGATGCGCTCGAAGGCTCGGACTACATTTTCTACACGCACCCGCTGCAGGCCCGCGCCGACCGGGCCTACCTGATCGGGGAGGTCGGCAAGGTCGCCGCCGCGCTCGGCGTCAAGCGCGTGGTGTGGAACACGTCGAGCTGGATTCCCGACAAGCCCGGCGATCCCTTCACCTATGGCGAAAACACCAAGGGCATCAACGCGCTGTGGCGCTCGGGCGCGCCGGGCACGGTGTTCGGCAGCGTGCTGTTCATGGACAATCTGCTGACGGGCTGGGCGCGGCCCTTCATCGTGGGCGAAGGCCGCTACGTCTATCCGCACAACCCCAATCTCGAAGCCAACTGGATCAGCCTCGACGACGTGGCCAAGTTCATGCTGGCGAGCCTCGAACGGCCCGACATGGAAGGCGCCTGGCTCAACATCGGCGGCCCGGAGCGGCTGGTGGGCAAGCAGGTGGCGCAGTATCTCAGCGAAGCGCTGGGCAAGGACATCACATACGATCCCTGCACCCCGGAGGAATTCGGCCGCTACCTTGTCGCGGCGGCGGGGGATTCGATGCCGGCCGAAATGCGCGAGGATTTCGCCAAGGGCATCCAGGCCTTCTATGAATATAACAACACCGCGCCGACCAGGCCCTTCGCGGTCGATATGGACCACGTCTATGAACGCTTCCCTGAACTGGAAGGCAAGCTCGAGACGATGGGCGCATGGACCAAGCGGCAGGACTGGGGCGAGAGCAACTACCGGCCCGCCTTCGGCTGAGCGCGCGGTTCGCGCCCGGATCGGCGCGCCAAACAAAAAAGCCCGCGGTTTGCGCCGCGGGCTTTTTTGTGGTCCGCCAAGCGCGGATGTTACTCCGCCGCCTGGCGTTGCTCTGCGGCGAAGATCTGCACCAGTTCCTCGTCGCTCGCCTGCGTCAGCCGCTCGACCCACTGGTGAAACACCTGCCCGCCCTTCTCGTTGCGGCCGAACAGCACCTCCTTCATCAGCCCCGATTGCAGCGCCTGATGCTGGCGCTTGCCGGTGGCGTAGTCTTCATCGCGCACCACGATTTCGAGGAAGTTGAACTGGTCGTGCGCCGCCTGCACCTGTTCGGGCGTTTCGGGCTGGTTTTCCATGACATAGTATTGCGTGGTGTAGCTTTCGCCCACGCTGGCGCCGGGGAACAGCTGGCTGATCATCGCCCCGCGCTGCCCGCCGCCATAGAAGCTGGCGATCGAGATGTGCGGGAAGATCGTCCACACGCCCTGCACCAGCACCTCCTGCGGGATCTCGTCATCCGCCATCCTGGAGATGTCGAGCTGCTGATCGTCATCCCCCTGCACCTTGATGGCGAACTGCGACGGGGTGGAGAGGCGCTGGTGCGGCCCGAAGGCGAAGTAATTGGCGCGGTTGTAGAAATCCGCGCCGAAGGTGTCCTTGTGCAGCACCGGCAGGTGATAGAAATCGAGATAGCCGTCATAGGCCGTCTTCCAGTTCGGCCCGGCCAGCGTGCGCTGCGAGAACAGCGTCCAGCCGGCGAAGCCGAAGGCCTCGAGCAGCGCGTCATAGCCGCACAGGTAATCGGCGATCGACAGCTTCGAATCCGGATCGAGCGTCACCCAGATCAAGCCAGCGCTTTCATAGACGGGAAAGCGCTTGAGACAGTGTGCCGCCTTGTCGATACGTCCGAAATCCTGCGGGGAGGCAACGCCGACAAGCGCGCCATCCGCCTTGAAGGTCCAGCCGTGATAGCCGCAGGTGAAGCGGCTGGCATTGCCGCAGCCGGAGGCAAGCGGGTTGCCGCGGTGGGTGCACATGTTGAGGAAGGCGCCGATGCAGCCATCCTTCTGGCGGCTGAGCAGCAGCGGCACGCCGCAGATGTCCATCGCCTTGTAATCGCCCGGCTTGGGCAATTCGCAGCTCGGCGCCACCATTAGCGGCAGGCGGCGGAAGATCTGCTTCTTCTCAAGCTCGAACAGCGCCTCGTCGGTATAGGCGCTGGCGGGAATGCGGACGACGTCGTCGGCATAATCCATTGTCCCGGCTGCGCCATGGGCGACCAGATTGCGGGTCATGACGATCAGTTCTTCGCGCGACATGGCATTGCTCTCCCGGCACTTGTCATCGCCGGAAAAGATCCGCCTTCACGGCAGGCCCGGCAATGCTCACTTTTGGCAGAGCGCTCCACAGCAAAGGGGCGAACCGTTGCCGGCCCGCCCCCGCTTTTCCCCTGCTCCGGAGGATCAGAACTTGAAGCTGATCTCGGCAAACACCTGGCGGCCGCGGTTCTGGGTCATCACGAAGTCGTCACCCACGCCCGGCTGGAGGAAGGGCCGCCCGCCGGTGGTGATGGTGAAGATCTCGTCGGTGAGGTTCTGCGCGATCAGCGAGAGCTTCCACTTGCCGTCCGGGTGGCCGATCGCGACATTGGCATCGAGCAGCCAGAAGCTCGGCTGGACGTAGTCGTTGAGCGTCGATTCGTCGGTGATGTAGCCATCATTGTAGGCCGCGTTGCCCGACAGGAACAGCTCGAGGCTGTCCGACAGCGGAATCGCCCAGTCCACCGCGAAATTGCCGGCCCATTCCGGCGCCTGGCTGCCCCGACGACCCTTGAGGTCGACGGTGCTGATGCCGAGCGGCTGGACGAAGGTGTCGGTATATTCCGAATCGAGGTACGACAGGTTGGCAGACAGGGTCAGACCGTCGACCGGCGTGATCCAGCGGGTCTCCAGATCGATCCCCTTGGTGGTCAGCTCCCCGGCATTGCTGGTCACGAACTGGATGGTGACGGCGTTGAAGTTCTGAACCTGGAGGTCCTTGAACACATAGTAGAACGCGGTTGCATTGAGCGTGACGCTGCGATCCGCCCACTGCGACTTGAAGCCGATTTCGCCACCGATCGCCTTTTCCGAATCATAGATGAGCGAGCTGAAATCGCCCGACAGCGCCGCCTGGCTCAGGCTGTTGGACGGCAGCGCCGAATTGTCGATCCCGCCCGATTTGAACCCGGTCTTGAACGAGGCGAAGATGTTGAGATCATCGGTTGCCTGATAGCGCAGCGTTGCCTCGGGCGAGAAATTGTCGTCGGAGAAATTGATCGGCCCGGAGAAGAACCCTGAGCGCACGAAGGCCGGGCCTTGCAGGAAGGTATGGACATAGGGCACCGCGATGGTCTGCACCTTCTTTTCATCGGTCCAGCGCACCCCGCCCGACAGCTCGAGCTTGTCGGTGAGATCGATGATCACGCTGCCAAAGAACGACAATGCCTCGGTCTTGGTGGTGTGGATCTTGTCGTAATCATAGGAAAAGCCCGTCACCGGGTCGCGCCCGAGGAAGGAGATGTTGACCGCCTGCTGGGCGGTATCGAAGATGAAGGTGCGATCTTCGTAGAAGGCCCCCAGCATGAAGTTGAAGGGGCCGTCGAAATCCGAAGTGAGCCGCAATTCCTGGGTATATTGTTCGAGCGCGTTGATCGGATCGGAACAGCCGGCCCCGCCCGGCACCCCGCCGGGGAACACGCCGCCATAGGCATAGCAATCGAAATCGACCGCATCCATGTCGAGCAGGCCGGAAACCGATGTCAGCTTCAACGTGTCGCTCAGATCGAGATCGAACTGGAGCCGGCCGAACCAGATCTCGGTTTCACCGAAAGGCACGCCATTGCGGCCGGCGGCGCGCGACGGGGTCGGCACGCCGGGGGCGAGCTGGGGGGCGGCATCGGGCAGGAAGTAGCGTTGGTCGCGGGTATTGCAGTTATAGCCGGCGGGGATGCGGATCGCCCCACCCAGCAAAAACACCGCATCGGCCACGCCATTGGCCCCGCAGTTGATTTCGGCCGTGCCGATCGCGCCGTCGTTTTCATTCTTGGTGTATTGGACCTTGAGGTTGGCGCTGAAGCGGTCCGAGGGTTGCCAGTCGAGCGTGCCGCGCACGATCAGATCGGTCAGCCCGCGCTCCTGGTTGACCGCGGGCGTGCCGGGCTGGAGCTTCTGGAATTCGTCGATGTCGTTGAACTGCGCGGCCAAGCGCACGCCCAGCGTGTCGCTGATCGGGCCGGAAATGTAGCCCGAGAGCAGATAGCCCTTCTCCTCGAATTCGTAGGAGCCGCGCATCCCGACTTCCCAGTCGGACGTCGGGTTGGCCGAACGCAGCGACAGCACCCCGGCGGTGGCCGACTTGCCGAAGAACAGCGATTGCGGGCCGCGCAGCACGTCGATCTGTTCGACATCGAAGAAGCCGGCCTGCACGAGGCGCATCGAGGACACGATCACCCCGTCATATTCGAGCGCCACCGCCGAATCGAAGGCCGCCGAGATGTTCGACGAGCCAACCCCGCGCAAGGACAGCTGGCCGCCGGAGCCCGAGCCGCCCACCTGCACGTTGAGGGTCGGCACGCGGCTGGTAACGTCGGCCACCTGGTCGATATTGTAGCGCGTGAGCGTCTCGCCACCGATCGCGGTGACGGTCACGGGCACTTCCTGCAGGGTTTCGTTCTGACGGCGGGCCTGAACGATGATCACCCGGTCTTCCGCAGCCGATTGTGCGGTCTCGGCATCCTGCGCGTGGGCGATGCCCGGCAGGCCGGCAAAGCCGCCCAGAGCGGCACCGCACAATAGTGCAGACCGCAAGCCGCAAGCGCGGGTCCGGCACGCAATTCGGGCACGAAATGTGTTCATTGCTCTCTCTCCCCTACGGCCCGCAATGCCTGCGCGCCTTGGTTCCCCAATGCCGTGACGCCATTATTTCGCATCTATCGGTATGGGCTGAAGGTGTATGTCGCGCCCGCAATCACGCTATCAGCAAAAGCGATAGTGACACCGGCAAACTGCGACAAAAACGCAACATTCGCCCGTGAAAGCGCCATTGACGTAACGTCATTCGGCCGCTTCGCGCGCCGCGCGCTCGCGCTCCATCTGCGCGGTGCGCGGATCGTTGGGCCACATCCACTCCGGCCCGATCACCTGTTCGACCCTGAGGTGTTCGGGCACGTTGGCGATCCCGATCATCTTGTCGAGGCTCTGGTGGAAGGCATAGATCCGCGCTTCCTGATAGGACAAGGGCACCGAGCGGAAGGCCGCGCCTTCGACCGATTTCTGGATCGCCTCGCCGAACTGGGTGTCTTCGAGGATGATCGGGCTCATCTGGCGGCCGTTGGGCTGGCTGGCGTCGGGCACGGTCCACAGGTCGGGCGCGGGCTCGTCCCCCCAGTCGAGCGCCATCGTCACCAGCTCCAGCCGGCAGGTGTTGAGCGAGGTCGGCCAGAACACCAGCGGCGGCACGAAGTAGTTGGAGAGCGGGCTGACCCAGTTGGGAAACAGCGTGTAGCTCTGGGTGCAGGTGCGGCCCAGCTCGCCCACGGTTTCGATCTGTTGCCAGCCGGGCGGCGAATCGATCGCGCGCACGTGTTCGCGGTTGGTATCGCGCGGCGGCGGGGCCAGCATCCGCGCGTGGCCATTGGGATAGATGGTGTTGAGATTGCGCGTGGGATCGACCAGTGGCGCAACCGTGTTGGGGTGGATGAAGGGCACATGGTAAACTTCCATGTTGGCCTCCATCGCCACCTTCCAGTTGCACTGGAGATCGAAGCTGTGCCGCGCCGCGAGCCTGATGCGGTCGAAGGCGAATTCCTCCCACTCGCGTGCCAGCGGCCCGAGCCAGTCGCGCAGCGGCATCGCTTGCATGTCGAAATTGACGAAGATGACCTTGCCGAACAATTCGCAAGCCACCGGCAGCAGGCCGCGGCACGACAGGTCGAAATCCTTGGGGAAATCGCGCCTTTCGGGCACGCCCACCAGGCTCCCGTCGGTCTTGTAGGTCCAGTTGTGATAGCCGCACATCAGCCGCGAGGATTTGCCGCGATCGGTGGTCACCACCGGCGCGCCGCGGTGGCGGCAGGTGTTGTGGAAGGCGCGCACCCGGCCATCCATGCCGTGGACGATCACGATCGGATCGCCGGCATTGTGCCAGCGCATGTAGCATCCGGGTTCGGGAATCTCGTCGAGGTGGCCGGCAAACAGCCACGACTTGCGGAAGACGTGCTGCTGCTCGAGCGCGAAATATTCGGGGCTGGTGTAGCGCCCGGCCGGCATGTCGGGCAGCACCGGGAAGCCCTCTGGCGGGGCGGTGCGGGTGCCTTCCCACTCCATCAGCGCCTTCAACCGCGCGACTTCGGCTTCGTCCATCATCGTGCCTCTCCCTCGCGGATGAAGATACATCGCCGCCCCCGCCACGCGCCCTCGCGCTTTCGACAGTGGCACCGCACCACCTGCCCGATAGGCTGGCGGCAAGAAAAAGCCTTGGGGAGAAAGCGAAATGGCGGGAAGGGTAGCGGGCAAGGTGGCGCTCGTGACAGGCGGGGCGATGGGCCTGGGCAAGGCCGATTGCGAGGCGCTGGCGCGCGAGGGCGCCAAGGTGATCGTCACCGACCGCGAGGTCGAACTGGCCCACCAGGTCGCCGATTCGATCGGCGGCGATGCCATGGCGCTCGACGTCACCCGCGAGGAGCAGTGGATCGAGGTGATGCGCGCGGTCGAGGAACGCCACGGCGGGCTCGATATCCTTGTCAACAATGCCGGCAACGTGATCTTCGAAAGCATCGAGGATTGCAGCCTCGCCCACTTCAGGCTGCATCTCGACATCCACTTGGTCGGCACCTTCCTCGGGTGCAAATATGGCGTTGCGCTGATGAAGCACCGCCATCTCAAGGTGGGCGGGGGCGGCTCGTCGATCATCAACATGGCCTCCACCGCCGCACTGATGGGCTATGGCAACATCCCCGCCTATGCCGCGTGCAAGGCCGGGATCGCCGGGCTGACCCGCAGCCTCGCGATCGATTTCCAGGACAAGGGCTATGGCATCCGCGTCAATGCGCTGGCGCCGGGCGGGATCGAAACCCCGATGGTGATGGGCGTGTCGGGCCGGGCAGGGCAGGCCCCGATGGAGATTCCCGATGGCCCGCTGGCGGCCGACGCGCTGGGCCATCCCAAGGATGTGGCGGGCTGCGTGCTGTTCCTCGCCTCGGACGAGGCGCGCTTCCTCAATGGCCTGACGATCCCGGTGGACAATGGCCTTTACGCCCGCCCCCACCACTAAGGCGCCAGACACGCCGCCGGGTGCCTATCGCTGGTACGTTCTGGGGCTGCTGACGCTGACGAGCGCCTTCAGCGTCGCCGACCGGCTGGTGTTCGGCATTCTGGTCGAGGACATCAAGGCCGCGTTCAGGCTTTCGGATTTCGAGCTTGGATTGCTGGGCGGGCTGGCCTTCAGCCTTATCTATGTGCTCGCCGGCTTCCCCGCCGCGCGCCTGGCCGACCGCTCGACCCGCAAGACCATCATTGCCGCCGCGATCAGCTTCTGGAGCCTGATGACCGCCGCCTGCGGCATGGCGAGCGGGTTCTGGACGCTGTTCCTCGCGCGCACCGGCGTGGGCGTGGGCGAGGGCTGTTCCGGCCCGTCCTCGCAAAGCCTCGTTGCCGATTACTTCGCGCGCCACGAACTGGCCAAGGCGATGGGCTATCTCACCGTCGGCGCGAGCATGGGGACAGCGGGCGGCCTGATTATCGGCGGGCAGCTGGCCGAAATCTTCGACTGGCGCCGGGCGTTCCTGCTGATGGGCCTGCCGGGCGTGCTGCTGGGCGCAGCGATCTACCTTACCGTGCGTGAACCGCAGCGCGGGCGCTATGCCCCGGCGGGCACCGACATGGCGCAGCGGCCGCTGGGCGAGACCGTCGGCAGCCTTGTCACCAACCGCGTGTTCATGGGGCTGGCGCTGGGCTGGGCGGTGCAGATCATGATCGGCTATGGCCTTGCCTTCTGGATGGCGGCGGTGATGCTGCGCGCCTTCCCGATCTCGACCGGCGAGGTCGGGCTCTATCTTGGCTTCACCTTCTTCCTCGGCGGCATTCCGGGGCCGATTCTGGGCGGCTATGTCACCCATTGGTTGACCCTGCGCGACGAACGCTGGCGGGCGTGGCTGCCGGGCCTTGTCAGCCTCGGCTGCGTGGTGCCGCTGGGCTTGAGCCTGACATCGGGCAGTTTCGCCGGCTTTCTTGGCTGGTTCGGGGTGGCCTATGCGATCTATGTCGCCAGTCAGGCGGGCATCTTGTCGGGCATTCAGGCCGCGGTCGAACCGGCGAGCCGCGGCTTTGCGGTGGCGATCGCGCTGTTCTTCAACAACCTCATCGGCCAGACGCTGGGCCTCGGCGTGATCGGCGCGCTGAGCGATGCGCTGGCGCCAAGCCAAGGGGCGGGCGCGCTGGGGCAGGCGGTGTTCGCCGTGTGCTTTGGCGCGGGGCTGGCCAGTCTTGCGATCTTCGCCTGGACCGCGGCGCAGATGGGGCCGAGCGGCTATCTGGAGAAGCTGCGGGGAGGCTAAAACCCCGGATGGAGCGCCATCATCGCGCCGTCCACCAGCATTTCGGCCCCGGTCATGTAGGGGCATTCGTCGCTGGCGAGGAAGGCGATCGCCGCTGCGGTTTCGGCCGGATCGGCGAGCCGGTTCAGGGGCGAGGTCTTGGCCACGGCCGCGATAAGCCCTGGGGTTTGCTGTTCCGCCGCCTCCAGAATCCCGGTCATGGTCGCACCGGGGATCACCGTGTTGCAGCGGATCGGCAGGCCCTTTTGCGCGCACCAGGTGGCGACCGATTTCGACAGCACCCTGACCGCCGCCTTGCTGGCCGAATAGCCAATGTCGGTCGGCAGCGGGGCAATCGCGGTGGTCGAGGCGATGTTGACGATCGCGCCCTTGGCCCCGCCGGGATTGGCCTGCATCGCGGCAATCGCCGCGCGGCAGCCGGCCATGGTGCCGGTGAGATTGACCGGCAGCACCTTGTCCCAGGCGGCGAACATCGCCTCGTCATCGAGATCGCCGATGCCAGCGCCCGAAACCATCCCGGCATTGTTCACCAGGATGTCGAGCCGCCCGAAGGCTTCCACCGCGCGGGCCACGACTGACGGCCAGGCTTCCCGCTCGGACACGTCCTGCGGCGCGAACAGCGCGCCCGCGGCGGCGCACAGGGCCGCCCCCTGCCCGGTGTTCATGTCGGTGCCCAGCACCTGCGCGCCATCGCTGACGAACCGCCGCACCGTTGCTGCGCCGATGCCGCTGGCGCAGCCGGTGACGATTGCCACCTTGCCGGACAGGTCAGGCATTATTCGCTCTGCTGCCACACGCCCGCGCAGGGGCGCTGGTTGTGGGTATCGACGAAGCGGGCAAGATTGTCGGTGCCCTGCGGAAGTTTCCAGCCGATGGTGAAGCCGAAATTGGCAAAGGCGAAGATGATCAGATCGGCAAAGGTGAAGCGCCCCAGCGCGATGTGATTGCTGCCACCCAGCAGATCATCGAACATCCGCCACTTGGCATCGGCCATCGCGGTGAGTTCGGCCCCCGCCTCGGCCGAGACCACCGGCATGCGCGGTTCGAACATCGGCCGGCCGGCTCCGGCGCGGAAGCCCATCGTCATCGGCACCACCACTTCCTGATCGAACAGGCGCACCCATTTGCGTACTGTCGCGCGTTCCACCGGGGTTTCGCCGAACAGGTTGGGCTGCGGGTGCAGTTCCTCGATATATTCGCAGATCGGCCAGCTTTCGGTGAGGCAGGTGCCATCGTCCAGCTCCAGCATGGGCGTGGTGCCCTGCGGGTTCTTGGCCATGTAGGCCGCATCCTGCCGGTTCTGCCCGGTGATGATGTCATAGTGGACGCGGGTGAAATCCCTGCCTTCCTCAAGCCCTTTTTCGATCAGGAACATCCGCAAGAGGCGGGGGTTGGGGCCGAGGCTGGAATGGAGGATCATCATCTGTCGCTCTCCCGATGCGCGTTTTTGCTAGCTTAATCGGCACGCTCTTGCGCGCCAGCCTCGCAAATGCGCTAGGGGACTTGCACGGCAACACAAGGAATTGAGGCGGCCATGGACTTTCAGCTCACCGACGCGCAGCGCGAGCTGCAGGACACCGCGCGCAAATTCGCGCAGAAGGAACTGCCGGCGCTGGCGCGCGACATGGAAGCGAAGGACTATCCCGTCCCGCACGACATGCTGCGCGCCTATGGCGAGATGGGCTTTCTGGGCGTCAATCTGCCAGTCGAATATGGCGGGTTGGGGCTTGGCCACCTCGAAGCGCTGATCGTGCTCGAGGAGTTTGCCAAGATCTCCAACGCGGTCGCCTTTCCGGTGTTCGAGGCGCTGGCCGGGCCGGTGCGTACCATCGAACGCTTTGGTAGCCCCGAAATGAAGGCGCGCATTCTGCCGCAGGTGATCAAGGGCGAAAAAATCGTCGCGGTGTCGATGTCCGAACCCGATGCCGGCACCGCGCTGACCGATCTCACCACCCGCGCGGTGCGCGATGGCGACACTTACGTTGTCAACGGCTACAAGCGCTGGACCAGCGGCGGGGGCCATTCGGACTACTACGTCACCTATTGCCGCTTCACCGACGAGCCAGGTGCCAAGGGCATCGGCGCAATCTTGCTGGAAAGGGATGCGCGGGGGATGCGCTTCGGCAAGCGCGAGGAGCTGATGGGCTTCCGCGGCATCGCCACCGCCGACTACGCGATCGAGGATGTGCGCGTTCCCGCCGAAAACGTGATCATCGGCGCGGGCGGCTTTGCCAGGCTGATGAGCGCCTTCGGGCTGGAACGCTGCGGCAATGCCACCCAGTCGCTCGGCGTGGCGGCGGCAGCGCTGGAGGCAGCGACCGCCTATGTCCAGGAGCGGGTCGCCTTCGGCAAGCCGATCATCGAGTTTCAGGCGGTGCAGTTGAAGATCGCCGAGATGGCGATGAAGGTCGAAGCCGCGCGCCTCTTGATCCACCGCGCCGCCGCCAATGCCGCAGAGCAGCCCGATGGCCTGCCGACGGTCTATGAAAGCTCGCTCGCCAAGTGCTTTGCCAACGAGATCGTGCGCGAGGTCGCGGCGATGGGCATGCAGGTGATGGGCGGCTATGGCTATCACAAGGACTACGGCATGGAGCAGCGCCTGCGCGATGCCTATGCCTGGGGCATCGCCGGGGGCAGTATCGACGTGCAGAAGACCAACATCGCCGCCGCGCTGGTGGGCCGCAGGTTCGATCAGCGCCGATAGCGCTTGCAAGCACGGGGTGTGTTGCGCCAGTAAGGCACCATGGATCGCCTTGACTCCGCAGCCCCCGCCGCCACGCCACCCGGTGACGAGGGCGAGCTGACCCGGCTCGACCCCGGTTACACCCACGCGCTGCGGGTGCAGGCGGCGTTGTTGTCGATTCCGTTTCTCGTCGGCGCGCTGGTGCTGGAGGGTGCCTTCATCGGCAAGGCCTTGTTCCCGGCCGGGATCATCGCCGGGCCGGCGGTGCTGATCGCGCTGGCCTGCATCATCCGCCTGCCCACCCGCCGCTACCATGCGCGCGGCTACCAGATGGCGGCCGATCGTCTGCGGGTGGTGCGCGGGCTGCTGTTCCGGTCGGACACGGTGGTGCCCTTCGGGCGGGTGCAGCATATCGATGTCGATCAAGGCCCGATCGAGCGCTTGTTCGGCATCGCCACGCTGACGCTGCACACCGCCGGCAACCACAATGCGAGCGTATCGCTTCCCGGCCTCGGCGAGGAGCAGGCGCGCGCGATGCGCGAGGAGATTCGCGCCCATATCCGCCGGGAGAGCCTGTGAGCGACGTGCGGCGCACTGCTCCGCTCAGCGTTGTCCTCGGCACGCTTGGCAGCATCCGCAGCGGGATCTTCCCGGCGATCGCGATCGCCTTTTCCGGTATCGGCGGGGGCGACCGGCTGTGGATCGCGCTCGGCGTGGGGCTGGCCGCGACCCTTATCGGCAGCGCGTTGAGCTTTGTCCGCTGGCAGCGGCTGACCTACACCATCGGGGAGACTGATATCCGCGTGGAAAGCGGGCTGTTCAGCCGCTCGGCCCGGTCGGTGCCGTTCGAGCGGATCCAGGATGTCAGCCTGGAGGCCAAGCCGCTGCCGCGCCTGCTGGGGCTGGTGGCGGTCAGGTTCGAGACCGGGGCGGGCGGGGGCGATGATCTCGTCCTTGAATATCTCACCGCCAGCGAGGGCGAGCGCCTGCGCCAGCTGGTGCGCGAACGGCGCGAGGCAGAGCAGGCAGCGCCGGCATCTGCCGGTGCTGTGCCGGCGCCCGCGGCGGTTTCAGCCAGCAGCCAGGACGAGGTGCTGTTCGCAATGGGCCCCGGGCGGCTTGTCATCTTCGGCCTGTTCGAATTCTCGCTTGCGGCCTTGGCGGTGCTCGGCGGTGGCTTGCAATATCTCGAAAACGTCACCGATCTCGACCTGTGGAATGTCGAGAGGTGGTATTCCTGGCTCCAGCAGCAGGGCAGCACCGTCGCAGCGCTTGGCCCGTTTGCCCAGGCGCTTGGGGCGGTGATCGGTCTGTTGGCGCTGATCCTTTTCGGGTTTGCCACCGGCGTGGCGCGCACCGTGCTGCGCGACTGGGGCTTTACCCTCACCCGCTCGGCGCGCGGGTTCCGGCGCCAGCGCGGGCTGCTGACCCGCACCGACGTGGTGATGCCCGCGCACCGGGTGCAGGGGTTGGTGATCGACACCGGCATGCTGCGCCACCGGTTCGGCTGGCACGGCCTCAGCTTCGTCAGCCTCGCGCAGGACAGCGAGGGCGAAAGCCATGTGGTCGCGCCCTTCGCGCAGATGGAGGAACTCGCCCCGATCGTGACGGCGGCGGGCTTTCACCTGCCTGACGCGGGCACCCCCTGGCAGCGCGCCAGCAGGCGGCAGCGCACCGACAGGGCGGTGCTCGCTTCGGCCCCCTTCGTGCTGGCGGCGATCCCGGCGGCGATCTTTGCCCCGCCCGGCCTGTTCCTGATCCCGCTAGGTACGGCGCTGGTGGCGGTGGCGGCCAACCTCTACGCGTGGGCGTTTCGCCGCTTTGCGCTCGACGAGACGCAGATTATCGCCACCAGCGGGTTCCTGTCTCCCACCAGCCGGATCGCCACTCGGCTAAAGCTCCATTCGGTCGAGATCGTGCAGGGGCCGGTGGCGCGCTGGCGCGGCTATGCGACGGTGCATCTCGGGCTGGCCGGCGGCCGCTTCACGATTGCCGGGGTGCCGCTGGCCGAGGCGCGAGCGCTGCGGGCGAGCGTGCTCGAAACCATCGCCGCGACCGATTATTCGCGGCTCGATGCGCCGCAGGATCAGGCTTTCACCGCCGCCCAATCGGGGTTTTCGGCAAACTTGGCCGCGACATAGGAACAATCGGGGCGGATCAGGAAGCCGAGCCGCGCGGCATCATCCACCAGCCGTTCGACCAGCCGCGCCGCCACGCCGCGCCCGCCGATCGCGCGCGGCACCACGGTATGCGCGGCAACGCGCACTTCCTTGCCATCCTTGATGCCGCCCGGCTCCCATTCCAGGTAGGCTTCTTCCCTGGCATCGTTGAGCACCGCGACATAGCACCCGCCCTGCCCCTGCACATGGTGGGTAATGCTGACTTCTGCGTACCCGTCACCCATGCCTGCTGCTCCCGTTTGGCCAATCGTGCGGCCCGCCGCTTGCCAACGCCGCGCTGGCAGCTAGAGGCGATTCCACGATGACCGTGCCCAAGCCCTTTCTCTCCGACAATGCCGCCGCCGTCCACCCCCGCTTGTGGGAGGCGATGCGTGCGGCGGACGGCGCCGACAATCCCTATGATGGCGACGCGCTCTCGGCCGCGCTTGATGCGCGCTTTTCCGCGCTGTTCGGACGCGAATGCGCCGCGCTGTGGGTGGCGACGGGGACGGCGGCCAACTGCCTCGCGCTCGCCACCATGTGCGCCCCGCATGGCGGGGTGGTGTGCCACCGCGAGGCGCATATCGAGGTGGATGAAGGCGGTGCGCCGGGCTTCTTCCTGCATGGCGCCAAGCTGATGCTGGCAGATGGCGAGGGGGCGAAGCTTGCCCCTGCCGCTATCGCCGCGCTGATCGGGGCCGTCCGCAAGGATGTCCACCAGGTGCAGCCTCACGCCATCGCCATCACCCAGGCGAGCGAATATGGCCGCACCTATACCCCGGCCGAACTCGCGGCGCTGGGGGCCTTTGCGAAGGAGCGCCGCCTTGGCCTGCACATGGACGGGGCGCGCTTTGCCAATGCCGCGGCGTTTCTGGGCGGCTCGCCGGAGGAAGCGGCGCGGGCGGCGGCCGGCCCGGTCGATAGTCTCGCCTTCGGCTTCATCAAGAACGGCGGGATGAGCGCCGAAGCCGTGGTGCTGTTCGATCCCGAACGCGCCGCCGAAGTTCGCTACCGCCGCAAGCGCGCCGGGCATCTGCAATGCAAGGGGCGCTATCTCGCCGCGCAAATCCTCGCGATGCTGGAGGACGGGCTATGGCTCGCCAATGCCGCGCACGCCAATGCCGCCGCGCGGGAAGTCGCGGCGGGCTGCACTGACCGGCTGCTTCACCCGGTCGAAGCCAACGAGCTGTTCGTGCGCCTGACCGAGGCCGAGCGCGCGGCGCTGCGGGCGCAGGATTTCGCCTTCTATGACTGGGGGCCGGAAGCGGCGCGCTTTGTCACCGCGTGGAACACCAGGGCAGAGGACGCAACGGCGCTCGGCAAGGCGATTGCCGCGCTATGACCGCCGCATCCGCGCCGTCGATGCTCAGCCCCAAGGTGCTGCTCCCCTTCCTGCTGACCGGCACGATCTGGGGTTCGACCTGGTTCGTCATCACCGGCCAGATTGCCGATGTGCCCGCCGCCTGGGGGGTGTTCTACCGCTTTGTGCTGGCGACCCCGGCACTGTTTGCGCTGGCGCTGGTGATGGGCCAGCGGCTGAGGCTGAACCGGGCCGAACACCTGCTCGCGCTGGGCGTGGGGATCGCGCAGTTTTCGGGCAATTTCCTGTTCGTCTATCATTCCGAGGCGCACATCACCTCCGGCATCGTCGCGGTGATGTTCGCGCTGCTGATGGTGCCCAATGCAGTGTTCGCGCGGGTGTTTATCGGCGAACGCGTGGCTGGGGGCTTTGTCGGGGGGAGCCTTGTCGCCATCCTTGGCGTGGTGCTGCTGCTGGTGCACGAATGGAATGCCGCGCCCCCCGGAGGCAATGTCGGGCTTGGCATCGTGCTGGCGATTGGCGGGATGCTGTCCGCCTCGATCGCCAATGTGGTGCAGGCCAATCCCACCGGGCGCGCCGTGCCAATGGTGAGCTTTCTTGCCTGGGCGATGGCCTATGGCCTCGCGTTCGACCTTGGCTATGCGCTGCTGACCGCCGGCCGGCCGAGCGTGCCGGGAGCCTGGCAGTTCTGGGCGGGAACCGCCTATCTTGCCATCATCGGCTCGGTGGTGACCTTCCCGCTGCACTATAACCTGGTGCGCCAGATCGGGGCGGGCAAGACCGCCTATAACGGGATCGTCACGGTATGCGTGGCGATGGGGCTGTCGACCCTGTTCGAGGGGTTTGTCTGGGATGCGCTCTCGGTCGGCGGCATGGGGCTGGCGCTCATCGGCATGGGGCTGGCGCTCAAGTCGAAACAGAAGACGTAGCGGGCTGGTTCGGCCCATAGGGCCGCAAGGGCGACTGCCTGCCACGCCTTATGGCGCGCTGGCCAAGGGCGCGCCGGGCCCCGCCGGCGCCTCAGGCGACAACAACGACTCCAACCCTTCCACATAGGTCGGATATTTGGGCGACCAACCCAGCACCCGCCTGGCCTTGCCGTTGGCGACCCGGCGGTTCTCCATGTAAAACCCGCGCGCCATCTCCGAAAGGCCCGCTTCCTCCAGCGTCTCCAGCGGCGGGAGCGGCAGGCCGAGCAAACGGCAGGCGTGTTCGGTCACTTCATTGCCACTGCACGGCCAATCATCGCCGAGGTTGTAGGCTCCCGCGGGCGCGTCCTGCGTCAGCGCCGCCACCACGCCGCTGGCGATATCCTCGACATGGACGCGGCTGAACACCTGCCCCGGCAGATCGATCCGCCGCGCCTGTCCGGCCCGCACCCGGTCGAGCGCTGAGCGCCCCGGCCCGTAGATCCCTGGCAGGCGGAACACCCGTGCGCCCCGCGTCAGCCACGCCCGATCCGCCTCGGCGCGGGCGTGGCGGCGGCCCGCTGCGCTCTGCCCGATGGTCGGCGTCGCCTCGTCCACCCACGCGCCGCCGCGATCGCCATAGACCCCGGTGGAGGAAAGGTAGAACAGCGCCTTGCCTGCAAGGGCCTCGCCATAGGTGTCGAGCACCGGATCGCCGCCGGTGTGCGCGGGCGGGACGGAGGAGAGGATGTGCGTTGCATCTGCCAGCGCCGCCGCGAGTGCGGCGCGATCGGCAAAGGCGATGTCGCCCGCGCTGCCCGTGGCACGAACCTTCCACCCGCGCGCTTGCACACCGGCCTTGATGCGCGCCGCGGTATAGCCCAGCCCGAAGATCAGCAAATGCGCCATCGCACCAAGCTAAAGATTGGACGGGCGCGCGAATCAACCTAAATCGCACAGCCATGGATATCGCAACCACCCCGACCAACCCCGAAGGCAACCCCGAACTCGCGGATGCCGCACCGACCCCGCATCAGCCGCCGGTGATCCGGCGCGAGGATTACCGCCCGTTCGGCTGGCTGGTGCCCGAAGTGAAGCTCGATTTCGAGCTCGGCCTTACCTGCACCCGCGTGCGCGCCGAGCTGACGGTGCAGCGCAACGCCCGCGCCGATCATGCCGACACCATCCGCCTCAATGGCGATAGCCTGACGCCGCGCGCGGTGAGCGTTGACGGTGCGCCGGCCGACTGGCGCATGGACGGGCCCGACCTCATCATCCCCTTGCGCGGTGACAGCCATCTGATCGCGTTCGAAACCCAGATCGACCCCAGCGCCAATACCCAGCTGATGGGCCTCTATGCCTCGAACGGCATGCTGTGCACTCAGTGCGAGGCGGAAGGCTTCCGCCGCATCACCTTCTTCCCCGATCGGCCCGATGTGCTCTCGGTTTACACCGTGCGGATGGCAGGGCCGCGGGCGGATTTCCCGATCCTGCTGTGCAACGGCAACAAGCAGGCCGCAGGCGCAGGCGAGAACGGTACCCATTGGGCCGAGTGGCACGATCCCTGGCCCAAGCCGTCCTACCTCTTCGCGCTGGTGGCGGGCGATCTGGTGGCGAATTCGCGGCCCTTCACCACGCGTTCGGGCCGCCAGGTCGAATGCAACATCTGGGTGCGCCGCGAAGACCTTGGCCGCACCGACCATGCGCTCGAATCGCTCCACCGCGCGATGGCGTGGGACGAGCAGGTGTTCGGCCGCGAATACGACCTCGATCTCTACAACATCGTCGCCGTGTCCGACTTCAACATGGGGGCGATGGAGAACAAGGGGCTCAACGTCTTCAACACCAAATATGTGCTGGCCGATGCCGATACCGCGACCGATGCCGATTTCGACGCGGTCGAAGGCGTGATCGCGCACGAATATTTCCACAACTGGTCGGGCAACCGCGTAACCTGCCGCGACTGGTTCCAGCTGTCCTTGAAGGAAGGCTTCACCGTGCTGCGCGACCAGCTGTTCTCGCAGGATATGCGTGGGCAAGCGGTCAAGCGGATCGAGGATGTGCGGATCCTGCGCGCGGCGCAGTTCCCCGAGGATGCCGGGCCGCTGGCGCATCCGATCCGGCCCGATTCCTACCGCGAGATCAACAATTTCTACACCGCCACCGTCTATAACAAGGGGGCCGAGGTGATCCGCATGATGCGGCAGCTCGCGGGCGTCGAGCGGTTCCGGGCGGGCACCGATCTCTATTTCGAACGCCACGACGGCGAGGCGGCGACCTGCGAGGATTTCGTCAGGGCGATCGAGGACGGGGCCGGGCTTGATCTGACCCAATTCCGCCTGTGGTATTCGCAGGCCGGCACGCCGCGCGTTGCAGTGGCGCAGCGCGTCCATGACGATGCGCTGGTGCTCACCCTCAGGCAGACCGTGCCCGCCACCCCCGGCCAGCCTGAAAAGCAGCCGATGCCGATCCCGCTGCGCCTGGCGGTGCATTCGCGCGCCAGCGGTACGCTGGGGGCCGAACAATTGGTGGTGCTCTCGCAGGCCCAGCAGACCATCATCCTGCCGCTCGCCGGGCCGGATCCGGTGGTCTCGATCAACCGCGGCTTTACCGCCCCGGTGGTGATCGAGCGCGAGCTGGCGCGTGACGACCTCGTGTTCCTCGCGGCGCACGATGATGATCCCTTTGCGCGCTACGAGGCCCTGCAGGAACTCGCCGTCGGCCACCTCGTCGGCGCCGCCAGCGGCGTGCTCACCGCTGAAGAACAGGCCGCCGGCGAGGCGGCGATCATCGCTGCCTTCGGCTCGGCGCTCGCCGATGCCAGCCTTGACGACGCGATGCGCGGCGAGCTGATGATGCTGCCGTCCGAAGCCTATCTGTTCGAGGTGATGGCGAGCGGCGAGCGGCTTGGCGATCCGGGCGCGATCCACACCGCGCGCGAGAGGCTGAAGGCGGCGATCGGCACGGCGCTGGCGGCCGAGCTGGCGGCGCAGCATGCGCGCACTTCGGCAGTCGCGCGCGATGATCCGGCGGGGCGCGGGGCGCGCAAGGTCAAGACCCAAAGCCTGGTGTTGATCGCGGCGGCTGATCCCGCCCGCGCCGCCCGGCTCGCCGCGCAGCAATATGACGCCGCCGACAACATGACCGATCGGCAGGGCGCGCTGATGGTGCTGTGCAGCCTCGATTGCTTCGAGCGCGCCGAGCGGCTGGCAGCGTTCTACCAGCGCTATAAGGGCAATGATCTGGTGATCGACAAGTGGTTCACGCTGCAGGCGCTCTCGCTCCATCCCGAGGTGATCGCGCAGGTGCGCGCGCTGGCGGAACATCCCGACTTCACCTTGCGGAACCCCAACCGCGTGCGCTCGCTCTACATGGCCTTTGCCGGCAATCCGCCGGGCTTCCACGCGGCGGACGGAGCGGGCTACCGGATGATCGCCGACCTGATCCTCGCGCTCGATCCGCTGAACCCGCAGACAGCGGCGAAATTCGTGCCCTCGCTCGGGCGCTGGCGGCGGCTCGAACCCGGCCGGGCGGCGCTGATGAGGGGCGAGCTTGAACGGATCATGGCAGCGGGCCATCTCTCGCGCGACACCTTCGAACAGGTCAGCCGCAGTCTGGAAGGCTGAGATGATCCCCTTCCAGATCGAGCGCCACGCGCTGCTGGACGGCGTGCCGCACGGCTTCTTCGGGAGCGCGGGCGGTGTGCACCAGTTCGGCTTCGGCGGGCCGGGCGATGGCGCCGAGGTGCAGGCCTTGCGCGCCGCGGCGGCCCGCGCGATTCTGGCGGACGGGCAGCTCGCCGCACCGCATCAGGTGCATTGCGCCGATGTCGTGACTGTCACGCAGGGCTGGGACGATGCCGCCGAAGGCCGTCCGGTCGCCGATGCGGTGGTGACCGCGACGCCGGGGATCGTGCTCGGCATCGTCACTGCCGATTGCGCCCCCGTCCTGCTCGCCGATGCCGGGGCCGGGGTGATCGGCGCGGCCCATGCCGGCTGGCGCGGAGCGGTGGACGGGGTGCTTGAGAACACCATCGCCGCGATGGAGGCGCTGGGCGCACGGCGCGCGCGGATCGCGGCGGTGATCGGCCCGACGATCGCGCAGGCAAGCTACGAAGTCGATGCGCCCTTGCGTGCGCGCTTTGCCGCTGGCGATGAAGGCTTTTTCGCCCCCGCGCCCCCGCGCGAGGGGGCGGCGCGCTGGCGCTTCGACCTGCCCGGCTACATCATGGCGCGGCTGGCGGATGCCGGCCTTGGCAAGATTGGCGATCTGGGCCGGGATACATTCTCACAGGTCGCGCGTTACCATTCTCATCGCAGGTCAACGCAGGCGGGCGAGGCGAATTATGGCAGGCAGATCAGCATGATCGCCCTGCCGCGATGATGCCTTGCGCGGCTGCGAACAGGCCTTGCTTAAAACACGGTTGGAATCTCGCAGGATTGCCGTTAATTGCCCCCGCGGGTTTCGGGCCAGACGTGTCACAATCGCGTGCCTGTCCGGAACGGGATCAATCGACGGAACGCTAATGGGGCATCCGCCCCGTCACTGAAACACCACGTCGCGCGGGCCGTTCTTCCGGCGCGGCAAGACGAGCAGGGTAAGACGAAATGGCTTCTGACACGGCCGCAATCAGCGAAACGGGCACCGAAGAGGGCGTCCGTCGCCGCGACTGGATTCACATCGCCGCGCTGAGCACCGCCGGGGTTGGCGGTGCATCGCTGCTGTTCCCGCTGGTCAGCCAGATGTCGGCATCGGCCGACGTGCTCGCCGCGAGCACCACCGATGTCGATGTCAGCGCGATCCAGCCGGGCCAGAGCATCAAGGCGGTGTTCCGCAAGCAGCCGCTGTTCGTCAAGCGCCTCACCCCCGAGGAAATCGCCGCCGCCAAGCGGGACGATGCGGCACCGATGCGTGATCCGGCAACCCTCGCCTCGCGCACCAAGCAAGGGCACGAGGACATTCTCGTCACCATGGGCGTGTGCACCCACCTCGGCTGCGTGCCGCTCGGTGCTGCCGAAGGCGAGAACAAGGGCGAGTTCGGCGGCTATTTCTGCCCCTGCCACGGCTCGCACTACGATGTCGCTGGCCGCATCCGCAAAGGCCCTGCGCCGCTCAACCTCAAGGTGCCGGATTACGAGTTCACCTCCGATTCCGTCATCCGCGTGGGCTGAGCTGACGTAGTTTCGTCACAACGATAACCGCCTCCGACCTTTTCATCCCCGATCAAGCCGAGAGAACGCCATGAGTTTCGCCTGGGCCAAGCAATACGAACCGAAGACCGCTCTGACCAAGTGGCTTGACGAGAAGCTGCCGTTGCCGCGCCTTGTCTACAACGCGGTCGGGGCCGGCTATCCGGTGCCGCGCAACCTCAATTACATGTGGAATTTCGGCGTGCTAGCCGGCTTCTGCCTGATGGTCCAGATCGTCACCGGGGTGGTGCTGGCGATGCACTATGCGGCCAACCAGGCAGTGGCCTTCGGCACGGTCGAGCACATCATGCGGAACGTCAACTGGGGCTGGGCGCTGCGTTACGCTCACGCCAACGGGGCGAGCTTCTTCTTCATCGTTGTTTACCTGCACATCTTCCGCGGGTTCTTCTATTCCTCTTACAAGGCCCCGCGCGAGATGATCTGGCTGCTCGGCGTGGTGATCTTCCTGCTGATGATGGCGACTGCCTTCATGGGTTACGTCCTGCCGTGGGGCCAGATGAGCTTCTGGGGCGCGCAGGTGATCACCGGTCTGTTCAGCGCGATCCCGCTGGTGGGCGAACCGATCCAGCAGTGGATCCTCGGCGGCTTCGCGCCTGACAATGCGGCGCTCAACCGCTTCTTCTCGCTGCACTTCCTGCTGCCCTTCGTGATCCTTGGCGTGGTGATCCTGCACATCTGGGCGTTGCACATCCCCGGCTCGTCGAACCCGACCGGCGTGGAAGTCAAGAGCGAAAGCGACACCGTGCCGTTCCACCCCTATTACACCGCGAAGGACGGGTTCGGCCTCGGCGTGTTCCTGATCGCCTTTGCCACCATGGTGTTCTTCCTGCCCAACGCGCTGGGTCACCCGGACAACTATATCGAGGCCAACCCGCTCTCCACTCCGGCGCATATCGTTCCGGAATGGTATTTCTGGCCGTTCTACGCGATCCTGCGCGCCTTTACCGGCGATCTCACCATCCCCTTCACCGGCATCGTGCTGGTTCCGGCCAAGCTGCTGGGCGTGATCGCGATGTTCGGCTCGATCCTGCTGTGGTTCATCCTGCCGTGGCTCGACAAGAGCCCGGTGCGATCGGGCCATTACCGTCCGCTGTTCAACAAGTTCTTCTGGTTCGGCTTGATTCCGGCCATGGCGGTGCTGTTCTACTGCGGCGGCGCCCCGGCCGAGGAGCCCTTCGTGATTCTCAGCCAGATCGCAACGGCATACTACTTCCTGCACTTCCTCGTGATCCTGCCGATCGTGAGCCAAATCGAAGTGCCCAAGCCGCTGCCGTTCTCGATCACCGAAGCGGTGCTCGGCACGGACAAGGTCGCGCCCGAGCCGCGCACCGGCATCGCCGCTGCCGGCGATACCGGCGCTGCACCCGATGGTTCGCTGCAACCGGCCGAGTGATCGGCCGGGGCAGTTCACACGCAATCTGACCCGATAACGAGAAAGAGTTCGGTCATGACTATTCGTCTCGGAGGCATCATCTTCGGCCTCGCCATCACTGCGGTGCTGGTGCTGTGGTCGCTGGTTCCCGGTGCCTACAATCTCGCCTTCGGCCCGGCGCCGGAAAAGCAGCCGTCCTACGCTTTCTATGAGCACGGCGAAGGCCCCGAAGGCGGCTTCTCGTTCGATGGCCCCTTCGGAAAGTGGGATGTGGCCCAGCTGCAACGCGGCTACCAGGTTTACAAGGAAGTCTGTTCTGCTTGTCACAGCCTGAAGTTCGTCGCCTTCCGCAACCTGCGCGAGCTGGGTTATTCGGAAGCCGAAGTCGATGCCGAAGCGGCGAGCTGGACCGTCCCGGGGATCGATCCGAACACCGGCGAAGCGAACACCCGCCCCGGCGAGCCGACCGACAATTTCCCCAGCCCCTATCCCAACGCTATCGCGGCGGCCGCGGCCAACAACAACGCCATTCCGCCCGATCTTTCGCTGATGACCAAGGCGCGCCACGACGGATCGAACTACGTCTATGCGCTGTTGACCGGCTATGGCGAACCCGATCCGGCCAAGGCCGCCAAGGTGGGCTTTGAAACCCCCCCAGGCCTCTATTTCAACAAGCATTTCCCCAACGTCAACATTGCCATGCCGCCCCCGCTCTCGATCGACGGGCAGGTGACCTATGCCGACGGCACCGCTGCGACCATCCCGCAGATGGCCGAAGATGTCGCCGCGTTCCTGACCTGGACCGCCGAGCCTTCGCTGGTGGCCCGCAAGCAGACCGGTTGGGCGGTGCTCGGCTTCCTGCTGTTTGCCACAGCGCTCGCCTTCCTGTCGTACAAGCAGATCTGGGCCGGCATGAAGCCCAAGAAGAAGTAACCGCCTTTGCCCGAACCACGGCTGCGCCCCGTCATCCCTTGCAGATGGCGGGGCGCTCTGCTTTTTAAGGCGCGAAAGGGGCCAGCATCCGCCATGACGCCGCATCTCTCCCGCGAAGACCTCAAGGCGCTGATACGAACCGTGCCGGACTTTCCCCAGCCAGGGATACAATTCCGCGACATCACCACGCTGATCGGGCACCATCAGGGCATGGCGGCGAGCGTCCACCATCTTGCCGAATTGGCCGATGCAGCCGGCGCGCACAAGATCGCCGGGATGGAAGCGCGCGGTTTCATCTTCGGCGCGGCGGTGGCGGTGCAGCTGGGCGTCGGCTTCGTGCCCGTCCGCAAGCCCGGCAAGCTGCCGATCGAAACCATCGGTATCGACTATGCGCTGGAATACGGCACCGACCGGCTGGAGATGGATCCGGGGGCAATCGAGCCGGGGCAGAAGGTGGTGATCATCGATGATCTGATCGCCACCGGCGGCACCGCGCTGGCCTCGGCGCAATTGCTCCGCAAGGCCGGGGCGGTGATTACCCACGCGCTGTTCGTGATCGACCTGCCCGATCTTGGTGGCGCGGCGCGCCTGCGCGAGGCGGGCATCGAAGTTGCCGCGCTGATGGAGTTCGAAGGCGACTGAGGCGCTTTCTGCGCCGCTGAAGGGCCGGTTGCGCTTGTTCTGGCACAAATCCCTCGTTTAAGGTCGCCGCCGCGCCATCAGCGCTGTCGCAACGCCAATTCTCGCATGGGAGCCTTCCGGAACCGCCAATGGCCACGGGCCTGATCCTCTATTCAATGGTGGCGCTGCCGTTCGTCGCGGCCTTGCTGATCGCGTTGGGCGCGGGTGGATCGCCGCGGCTGCATGCGGGCCTTGCGGGCGCGGCGAGCGCGGGCGGGCTGGCGCTGCTGGCGGGCCTTGCCAGGCAGGTCATCGGCGGGGCGGTGCCCTCGGCCAGCGCGGGCTGGGTGCCTTCGCTGGGCCTTGACCTTACCGTTATGGTCGATCCGCTCGGGCTGATGTTTGCCGGCCTGATCCTCGGCATCGGCCTCTTGGTGGTAATCTTTGCCCATTTTTACCTCTCTGCGGGCGAGGCCACGGCACGGTTCTTTGCCAGCCTGATGCTGTTTCAGGGCGCGATGCTCGGGATCGTGCTGGCGGGCAATGTGCTGCTGCTGCTGGTGTTCTGGGAGCTGACCAGCCTTGCCTCGTTCCTGTTGATCGGGTTCTGGCAGCACAAGGCCGAAGGGCGGCAGGGCGCGCGCCTGGCGCTGGCGGTGACCGGAGGCGGCGGCCTTGCGCTGATCGGAGGCATGGTGCTGCTCGGGCTGGTCGCGGGCAGTTTCGATCTGCCGACGATCCTCGCGCGCGGCGAGGCGGTGCAGGCCGCGCCGCTCTATCCGGTGATCCTCGGCCTGATTCTCCTCGGCTGCTTCACCAAGTCGGCCCAGTTCCCGTTCCATTTCTGGCTGCCCCATGCGATGGCCGCGCCCACCCCGGTGAGCGCCTATCTTCACTCGGCGACAATGGTGAAGGCGGGGGTGTTCCTGCTTGCGCGGCTGTGGCCGGTGTTGGCGGGGACGCAAGCTTACACGGTGATCGTCACCAGCGTCGGGCTGGTGACAATGGTGTTCGGCGCGATGGTGGCGCTGTTCCGGCACGATCTCAAGAGCATCCTCGCCTATTCGACCATCAGCCAATTGGGCCTTTTGGTGATGCTGCTCGGATTTTCGCTGGAAATGGCGGCGCTGGCGGCGGTGCTGCACATCCTCAACCACGCCGCCTTCAAGGCCGCGCTGTTCATGGCGGCGGGGATCGTCGACCACGAAACCGGCACGCGCGATATCCGGCGGCTGGGCGGGCTGGCCAAGGCGATGCCGGTGACCGCCATGATCGCCACGCTCGCCGCGGCCTCGATGGCAGGCCTGCCGCCGCTGGGCGGGTTCATCTCGAAGGAGATGATGCTCTACGAGACGCCGCACGTCGCGCTGTTCGGCCTGCCGTGGCTGGTGCCGGTGCTGGCGACCATCGGGGCGTGCCTTTCGGTCGGCTATTCGCTGCGCTTCGCCGCGCACCTGTTCTTCGGCCAGCCGCGCGATCCGCAAGCCTTCGCCCGCGCGCATGATCCGGCTGCGGGCATGTGGGTGCCGTCAGCGCTGCTGACGGTGCTGGCGGTGCTGCTAGGCCTCGCGCCGATGGTGCTCGCCGCGCCGCTGATCGGCGCGGTGACGGCGGCGGTGACTGGCGCGCCGGCGCCCGCTTTTGATCTCGCGCTGTGGCATGGCATCAACCTCGCGCTGATCCTCAGCGCGCTGGCGGTGGCGGGCGGGGTGCTGCTGCTGTGGCGGCACGCTGGCCTGCTGCGCGCGTGGGAGAGCATCGGCCACCTCGATGCCAAGCGCATGTTCGACACCGCGCTGCATTATGCCGACACCCGCGTCCGCAAGGCGATGGTTGCCCTCCACACGCCCTCGCTCCAGCGGATGGTGCTGGCGATTTTCGCGGTGATCGTGCTGCTGATGATCGACGGCGCGCTGGCGGGCGGCGGCGTCATCACCGGCACCCGGCCCGGCCTGCCCGCCTCGGCCCCTGCGATCATCGCCTGGGGTCTGCTGATCGCGGCCACCGCCGCGGTGGTGAACGATTCGCGCCAGCGCTTGCGGGTGCTGATCTATGTCAGCGTGATCGGCCTGGTCATCAGCCTCGCTTTCGTGCGCCTTTCCGCGCCCGATCTGGCGCTCACCCAGATTGCGGTCGAGGTGGTGACGATCCTGCTGTTGCTGCTTGCCTTGAACCTGCTGCCCAAGGCCCCGCCCACCCTGTCGTCGTCTGCGCGCAAGTGGCGCGACGGGGCGCTGGCGGTGACGGGCGGCGCGCTGATGGGCGGGATGGCCTGGGCGATGCTGACCCGCGATCCGGGGGCGAGCATTTCGGCCTATCACATCGCCAATGCCAAGCCGGGCGGCGGGGGAACCAACATCGTCAACGTCATCCTTGTCGATTTCCGCGCCTTCGATACGTTGGGCGAAATCATCGTGCTGGGGATCGCGGGGCTGGCCATCTTCGCCCTGCTCGATGGGGCGGCGCGCGGAGCGGCCGGGGCGCGGCTGGCGCGCTGGCAGGAGGATATGCCGCATTCGCCCGAACGCCACCCGATGATGCTGGTGATGGCCAGCCGCATTGCCCTGCCGCTGACGCTGAGCGTGGGCATCTTCCTGTTCCTGCGGGGCCACAACCAGCCCGGCGGCGGGTTCATCGCCGCGCTGGTGGTGGCGATCGCCTTCCTGCTGCAATATCTCGCGGCCGGGCACGACTGGACCGACCGCCGGCGGCGGTTCGGTGAGCACCAGATGATCGCCTCGGGCGTGCTGGTGGCCATGGCCACAGGTCTTGGCGCGATGGCCTTTGGCGTCCCGTTCCTGACCTCGTGGTTCGATTATTTCTCGCTTCCCTTGATCGGCACGTTCGAGCTGGCGAGCGCGATGCTGTTCGATACCGGGGTGTTCTTGACGGTGCTGGGCGCGGTGATGCTGGCGCTGGCGCAATTGAGCCACATCGCCCAGCGCGCCGCGCGTGCCCATGCGGCGGCGCAGCGCGCTGCCGCGGCGCAGGAGCGCACGCCATGACTTACGAGTTTCTCTTGGCAAGCGCGATCGGCGTGCTGGTGGCGGGCGGGATCTTCCTGTTGCTGCGGGCGCGCACCTTTCAGGTGGTGCTCGGCCTCACGCTTTTTTCCTATGCGGTCAACCTGTTCCTGTTCGCGAGCGGAAGGCTGATGTTGAACCGCCCGCCGATCTGGGACAAGACGGTGTCTGAATACACCGATCCCCTGCCGCAGGCGCTGGTGCTGACCGCGATCGTCATCACCTTCGGCATGACCGCCTTCGTGGTGATCCTCGCGCTTCGCAGTTTTCTCGAAACCGGCAGCGATCATGTCGATGGCGACCATGTGTCGGGCGACGAGCAGGACGGGGAGAAGGGCGCGTGAGCTGGCTCGCTCACCTCCCGGTTCTGCCGGTGGCGATCCCCGCGCTGACCGCGCCGCTGACGCTGCTGCTGATGCGCCGTCATCCGGGTGCGGGGCAGGCGGTCGCTTTTGCCGCGTGCGGCGCGATGCTGGCCTGCGCGCTGGCGCTGCTTGCCGGTGCGGGCGGGGGGGCGATCACGGTTTACGCGCTGGGCGATTGGCCTGCACCCTTCGGGATCGTGCTGGTGGCTGATCGGCTCGCTGCGATCATGTTGACCCTCGCCGCAAGCCTTGCGCTGATCGCGCTGCTTCACGCGGTGGTAACCGGGATCGACCGCAAGGGCTGGCATTTCCACGCCCTGTTCCAGTTCCAGCTGATGGGCCTCAACGGGGCGTTTCTCACCGGCGATCTGTTCAACCTTTTCGTGTTTTTTGAGGTGCTGTTGATCGCCTCCTATGGTCTGCTGCTGCACGGGCAGGGGGCAGCGCGGCTGAAGGCCGGGGTGCAATATGTTGTCGTCAACCTTGTCGGTTCGTCGCTGTTCCTGATCGCGCTGGGGCTGCTCTATGCGCTCACCGGCACGCTCAACATGGCGGATCTGGGGATGCGGGTGGCCGAAATCGCCCCCCAGGATCAGGGATTGCTGCGTGTCGGTGCGCTGCTGCTGGCCAGCGTGTTCGCGATCAAGGCGGCGGTGGTGCCGCTTCACCTGTGGTTGCCGCGCACCTATGACGTGGCGATCCCGGCGGTGGCCGGCCTGTTCGCGATCATGACCAAGGTCGGGGTCTATTCGCTGATCCGGGTGGTGCCGCAGGTGTTCGGCGATGATGCCGGCGCGGCCGCCTGGGCGCCTGCGCCCTTCCTGATGCCCGCCGCGCTGGTGACGGCTGCGGTCGGCTTTGCCGGGGTGTTCACCGCGCGCAGCCTGTCCGAACAGGCAAGCTATGCGATCATCGGTTCAACCGGCACCTTGCTGATCGCGGTCGCGGGCTGGCAGGAGGCGATGCTCGGCGCTGCGCTCTACTACCTTGTCCATTCGACTCTTGCCGGGGCGGCGCTGTTCCTGGTTGCCGACGTTGTGGCGCGGCGGCGCGCGGGTGCAGCGGACAATTGCAGTCCCGGCCCCGATTTCCCCGACCGGCAGCAGGTGGGCCTCATGTTCCTGCTTGCCGCCATTGCCGCGGCCGGCCTGCCGCCGCTGTCGGGCTTCATCGGCAAGCTGCTGATCCTCAAATCGGTCACCGCGCTGCCCGACTGGGGCTGGGCGTGGGGCGTGGTGCTTGTCACGACCTTGTTCGGCGTGATCGGCTTTGCCCGCGCGGGGAGCGTGGTGTTCTGGAAGTCAGGCGCGGATGCAAGTGGCGCAGCCCCGACACCTGCCTCCCGTGCCGACCTGATCGCGCCCGCGATCGCGCTGGCGTTGCTCGCGGCGCTGTCGGCCGCGGCGGGCGCGGCAACTGCCTATGCCGATGCGGCTGCCGCGCAGGTGCTCGACCGCGAAACGATCGCGCGCGCCGTGCTGGAAGAGCGGCAGCCATGATGCAGCGCATCCTTCCCCATCCGGGTCTCTCGGCGCTGCTCGTCATCATGTGGGTGGTGATGGTCAATGATCTGACCCTCGGCACGCTGTTCCTCGGACTGGTCGTGGGGCTGGCGGTGCCGAAATTTACCGATGCCTACTGGCCTGCGCGCCCGCGGATCAATTTTGTCGCCGGGCTCGCCTATGTCGGGCTGGTGCTGTGGGATATCCTCGTCGCCAATTTCCAGGTGGCGGCAATCATCCTGTTCAAGCCGAACCGCGCATTGCAGCCGGCCTGGCTGGCCATCCCGCTGACGCTCGACACGCCCGAGGCGATCACGGTGCTGGCCGGCACAATCAGCCTCACGCCGGGAACCGTATCGACCGACGTTTCCGCCTGCGGCACCTATCTGCTGGTGCACGCGCTCCACGCTCCCGATCCGGCCGCAGACATCGCCCGCGTCAAGGCGCGTTACGAGGCCCGTCTGATGAGGGTTTTCCTATGATGGACTGGGCGCTCGGCATCGGTTTCACCGCGCTCGGCCTCGCGCTGGCGCTCAACCTGTGGCGGCTGATCAAGGGGCCGGACGTGGCCGACCGCATCCTGGCGCTCGACACGATGGTGATCAACGCCATCGGCATCATCGTTCTCGCCGGGATCGCTGCCGGATCGGGCACGTCGTTCGAGGCGGCGATGCTGCTGGCGCTGGTCGGTTTCGTCGGCACGGTCGCCTATGCAAAGTTCCTGCTGCGCGGGGACATCATCGAATGAGCAGCGCTTTTTCAGTCGGTGAAATCCTCGCCAGCGCGCTGATCGTGCTGGGGGCCGGATTTGCGCTGGTCGCCAGCTGGGGGCTGGTGCGCCTGCCTTCGCTGATGGAGCGGCTGCACGGGCCAACCAAGGCAAGCACGCTGGGGCTGGGGGCAATGCTGGTTGGCTCGATTGTGTGGTTCCAGCTGGTGAAGGGCGAGTGGACCACGCACGAACTGCTGATCTCGCTGTTCCTGTTTGTCACCGCGCCGATTACGGCCAACATGATCGCCAAGGTGCACCTGCATCGCCTCAGCCTGGGCGAGCCGCCCGGCCCCGCCGGCCCGCCCGCAGCGCCCGGGCCGGAAAGTGGAGCGGGAAGCGATTGGGCCACCTACGAGGCGCCGCGCGCCGGCACACCCGGCAGTTTCAGGGACGACTAGCGCAAGGCGCGATTTTTCCACCTTTGCCCGCCCGCCGGAATCGGGTTGGCCGTGCAGCATGGACGAGGAAAACCCGCCAATGGCGGGCGATGGCGCAGCTGCTGCGGCCACGCTAGGGCGGCGGCAGCGCGCGGGCGGATTTCCCCGGAAAGTCCGCCGGATCAGCCCCTGTGGGCGCAGGGGTTCCGCCAGGCGATCAAGGCTTGTCCGAACAAGCGCTTGCGCTGATGACCGGGGGTGTCGCCGAACCACAGGCGAAACGAGCGCCCGAAGCTCGACATGTCATTGAAGCCCAGCGTTTCGGCCACATCCGCCAGTGACAACGAGGCATCGCCGATCAGGGCCAGGGCGCGGGCCTTGCGCTCTTCTTCGACCAGCCTGTGATAGCTGGTGTCGTGCCGTGCCAGCGACCGCGCGATCGTGCGGGTGGACAGGCCGAGATGCATCGCCGCCTGTTTGAGGCGCGGCACGCGGCGTTCGGTATCCAGCATCTGGACGACAAATTCCCTGACTGCGGCGACTTCGTGCGGTTCATCGGTGTCATGGATCGATGCGCCAAGCCTGGACCCTGCCATAGCCCACAGCTTTGCGTCATGATGCGGATTGGATATTGCCAGCCACGCGCGGGGGAAGATCACCCGGTTGATCCCCTTTGCCGGCGCTATGGTACAGCCAAACCTGGCCAGCAATTGCTGCGCTTCGGGCATATCGCAAAGCTGCGTCTCCACCACCATTTCGCCGAGGCCTTGGCTCTGGAGGGCTTCGCTTGCGCGGTAAAACAGAGCTGTTCCGGCAATCGCCGAAAAGGTGAACAGGTCTTGCATCGGCCACGGCGGGGCAAAGGTGATTTCTGCGCGCTGTCCCTGGGTGGCACGCTGGCACACTACCCAGGGGTGCGGCCTGGCCATGCCTGCACCAGATCGTCCAATTCCTGGCCCATATCGGACGCATGCAGCAGTTGCAGCGCGGCCACCGGCCCCATCACCGGACGCGGCGACGTGAAAATCCGTTCGACCAAGGCGAGGGAATCGGCCTGATCGACATTGTTGCCGATCATGGTCAGGCCGTCGACAAGCGATATGGTCGCCGGCAGCGGCCCCGCATTGGTCAACGAGGTGCCGTCGCGCAGCCAGTCGGGCCAGCCAAGCCATTGGCCGAAGTGCAGCAAGGTTTCGGTCGGGACGTGCCTGAGCGCCTTGTTGCCCAGCATCGTGATCGCGAATGCCGCGTCAGCGCGGCCGGTTCGGGTGCCTTCGTGCAGGCAATCCGCGCAAGCCTCCACCCGGAGCCGGCCAGACCGAACAAGCCCATCAAGCATGGTTGTCGTGTCCCCCAATGCAGCGGCCAGACCGCGGCTGGCAGCAGAACCCAAAAAATTGCCCGATAGACAAGCAGCTGAGCCGGGCGATGCAGCAGCGACGCACCGGATGTGGCGCGATATGCCCAGTCTCTGGCCGCAAATGACTATGGCATGCCGATGCGATCTTCGGCACTGTCCGCAGAGTCGGGGCGACCGCGACGCTGGCCGTGGCCGGGGCGACTGGGAGAGGGGAAATCAAAGACATGCGTAACGTTGCGAAGCTTGCCGCGCCTGCGCTGCTGCTCGTGCTGGCGGCTTGCGGTGGCGGCGCGCCCGAGGCGGCGCAAGCGCCCGAAACCGCACCGGCCGAGCAGGCCGTCGCAGCGCCCGGCGATGGCGACAGCCAGGGCGATGCCAAGGTTGCCGGCACCAACTACAACGCCACCGCGCAGATTTCCTGTGCCGGTTACAAGGGTGCGGCCGCCGGCACGTGCGATGCCGGCGTGATTCGCAACGGCGCCGACGGAGTGACGGTCGAGGTGACGCTGGCCGACGGCACCAAGCGAACCATCTTCTTCAATGCCGATGGCAGCTTCCTCAGTTTCAGCACCGCCGAAGCCGACGGCACGGCCGCGATGCCGATCAGCTCGGAGAAGAAGGGCGACGTGACGATCGCCAAGCTCGGCACCGAAACCTACGAGATTCCCGAAGCCTTCGTGCTCGGCGGCTGAAACGCGTGTCGTGAGAGGGGCGTGCGTCCTGCGCGCCCTCGGGCTGACAGGGGTAGGTCGCCATGGACTTCATGAAGCTGCTGAAGTCGCTCGAAGAGCTGCTTTACGAAGTGATGGTGATGCTGGTGTTCTTCCCGCGCACCCTGTTCCTGACGCTCCGCCACCCCCAGCGCATGATGGATTATGCCGATACCGAACTGGGGGATGTGCAGACCGAACAATATAACGACACGCTCAGCCCGCCGCTGTTCCTGATGATCTGCCTGCTGCTCGGCCATGTCGTCGCGGTGGTGCTGCCGACGGCGGAGAGCGCGAAACCTGCCGGGGTTTGTGCAGGACACCCAGAACCTGCTGATGTTCCGGGTATTCATGTTCAGCCTGCTGCCGCTGGTGCTGTCGCTGCGGCTGCTCGGCAAGCTCGGCATAAGGCTTGATCGCGAAACCCTGCGCCCGGTGTTCTACAGCCAGTGCTTCGTGACGGCACCGCTTGCCCTGCTGGTCGGGATGTCGATCACGCTGTGGCAGATCGGCAATGCGGCGACGGTGCTGGTCGCCCAGGCCGTCTTTTACGGCACCCTCGTGTGGTACCTGTCGCAGCAGGCCCTGTGGTTTCGTTCCAAGCTCGGGATCGGGCTCGGCCTTGCCGCGCTCAACGCCGTCGGGGCGACGCTGGCGGCAACGCTGCTGATCGTGGTGACGGCTCTGATGATCGGCTTTGCCTTTGCCAAAGAGATAGCGACGTGATGACACCGACCAAACGGCTCGTTCTGGCACTTGTCGTGGTAGCCATATGGGCGGCGATCACGCTGGTGGTGCCGACGCTGCTGCTTGACGGCAAGCCCAGCTTGCAGGAGCTGATCACCAGGAACTTAGCCTGGGGCGTGGCCGGGGCGACGGCCTTTCTGTTGATCGCGGTGTGGCTTGCCGGCTGGCGCGATGACGCGAAAGAACCCCCAGCCCACCAGGCAGGAGAACCATGACGCGATATTTTCTTCCGATCGCCGCCGCGCTGCCCTTTGGCTCGACCGCGGGCAACACCATGACCGAGGTGATCCCGTCTGCGGGCGACTGCAAGATCGACCTGTTCCTGATGCGAAATGCCGCGCGCCGGGGCTAGACCTCGAACTTTACCATCACCATCGGTGCCACCGGCTGAACCACCGCCCCCCGGGGGGCTGCCACATGGCGTGAAACGCTCACCCGGTGGCCTGAAATGTCCAATGCCCTGGAAGGGCTTGTGTGTCACGATCAAGATAATGTGAAGGAGGTAAGATGATGAAGAATGCAAGCAAATTGAGCGCGCTGCTGGCCACGGCAGCGATGGTGGTGGCGCCGGTTGCGGTGGTCGCCAAGACGCCGGGCTCGGTGCGCGATCTGGTCGGCGCCAAGGGTTCGAGCGGGACGGACCAGCTCGAATATCGCGGCTTCCACATGATTTCGAGCCACGCCGACTATGATAGCAAGATCAGCTACTGGTGGAACGGCAACACCAAGGAATGCATCGCGGATCAAGGTGCTGACCGATAGCGCCGTCAAGGACATGGCACAGCTGTTCGCCGCCACACCGGTGCGCGACCTGCAATCCTTCCTGATGTTCAAGACGCTCGATGCCTGGGCGTCATCGCTGTCCGAACCCTGGGTGCAGGCCCATTTCGACGTCCACGGCAAGCGGCTGCAATCCTTACCGCAGCGCCGCGCCGCCGAATTCGAAAGCATCGCCGCCGTCAACGCCGTGCCGGGCGAGGAGATCGGTCGGCTCTACGTCGCCAACCACTTCGGCGCTTCCGACCGGGCCAAGGTTGCCGAGATGGTCGGCTATCGGCGCGCCACCTATGCCGCGCGGATCGCGCAGCTCGACTGGATGGACACGCCAACCCGCACCGAAGCACTGCACAAGCTCGAGCGCATCACCACCAAGATCGGCTTTCCCGAACAATGGCACGATCGCTAGGGCGTCAGGATCGCGCCCGATGATCTGGTCGGCAACCTGCCCGCCTGCAGCAATGGGCGCACAAGGTCAGCCTGAAGAAGCTGCAAGAAGGCACGCGCGCCTGGGAGTTTCCCTATGCCCCGCACGAGATCAAAGGCCGCCAGAACCTCGGCGAGAACATTGGCGATCTTGGCAGCCTGTCGGTCGCCTATGCCGCCTATCGCGCCTACGTCGCCGAAAAGCAGGGCGGCAACTCGATACGTTGGTGCGCCTCTATGGCAAACCGGCTTGCATCGTCAGTGACAATGGGACCGAATTTACCAGCCGGGCAATCCTGAGGTGGGCGAGCGAGAACCGGGTCGAGTGGCACTACATCGATCCGGGCAAGCCCCAGCAGAACGGGTTTATCGACTCCTTCAACAGCTCGCTGCGCGATGAACTGCTGAACGAGGAGTTGTTCGACCGCCTCGCCGATGCCCGGCGCAAGCTGGCCATCTGGCGCTACGACTACAACACCGTCAGGCCGCACTCATCCCTGGCGAACCGAACGCCGCCACAAGCGCGCTGGGCGTTCCTGCATGATGGAGGCGTCACACCCGGCGCGCTTGTGCCGGCGGGCATGCGCGAATTTCAATCCGGCGGACTCTCGTTATGACCGCGGGATCGGCGGGGGGCAGATCACTCTCAGCAAGATAGGCTGGCGCACTGCGATAATCTGGGAATGCGGGATCTAGATGAGGGGTGCAAATGCGGTGGGAGAATTAGTGGGCTCATGGCTCTAAGGCGCATTCCCCTTACTCGAATGTCCAGAAACCGGCGGCGCAAAGGGTCAAGGTGCAACTGCGCCATAATACCGGGGGAATGGAGCGGGTAGCGGGAATCGAACCCGCATAGCCAGCTTGGAAGGCTGGAGCTTTACCACTAAGCTATACCCGCCCGGGTTCCGAATAATGCCCATGCCACCGGAGGCGCGGTTGCGTCAATAAGCTCGCGCGCTATCCGCCCGCGCCCACCGGCATGTTGTCGATCAGGCGCGTTCCGCCGATGCGGGCGGCGACCAGCAGGCGGGCGGGAGTTGTGCCCAGAGCCTCAAGCGGGGTGAGGCTGGCGCTGTCGGCCAGCACGGCGTAGTCGACGCTGGCAAAGCCCGCCGCAATGATGGCGGCCTGCAGTTCGGCCAGTGCCTCGCCCACATCCGCACCGCCAGTGATCGCCGCAATCGCCGCCCGCATCGCGCGCGGAAGCGCAGCGGCCTGTTCGCGTTGCGCGGGCGAGAGGTAGCGGTTGCGGCTCGACAGCGCGAGGCCATCTGCCTCGCGCACGGTCGGCACGCCGATGATGTTGCTGACGTGCGGCAAGGCAAGATCGAGATCGCGCGCCATCGCCCTGATCACGGCGAGCTGCTGGAAATCCTTTTCGCCGAAAAACGCCATGTCGGGCTGCACCTGATTGAACAGCTTCAACACCACCGTCGCCACGCCGTCGAAATGGCCGGGGCGGGCCGCGCCGCACAGTCCCTCGCTTACGCCGGCAACGCTGATGTTGGTGACGAAACCGGCCGGATACATTTCCGCAACCGTCGGCGCCCACAGCAGCGCCGCGCCTTCGGCTTCCAGCATCGCCGTGTCCGCCGCCAGCTGGCGGGGATAGGCATCGAGATCCTCGTTCGGGCCGAATTGCCTGGGGTTGACGAAAATCGAGACGATGACGTGATCGGCCGCCGCGCGCGCGCGGCGCACCAGTGTCAGGTGGCCTTCGTGTAGCGCACCCATGGTCGGCACCAGCGCGATCCGGCCGCCGGCCTCGCCGCGCAGGGTCTCAACCGCATTTCTCAACACATCGCGCGTCGTTGCAATTTGCACGAGGCTTCCCCTGCCGATAGAACCGAGCCGATCCCTAGCCGCGTGTTCGCGCTTGTCAAAGCGGCGCCCCCGCTGGCGGCACCACAAACAAGAGGTTTGCAATTACCATGGCCACCACTGCCCCCCCGCGGCGGATCCCCGGCAAGGCCCATCGCATCGTCTTTGCCAATGAAAAGGGCGGCACCGGCAAATCGACCACTGCCGTGCACGTGGCCGTGGCGCTGTCCTATCTCGGTGCCCGCGTGGCCGCGATCGATCTCGATCCGCGCCAGCGCACCATGCACCGCTATATCGAAAACCGCCTCGCCACGCTGGAGAAGCGCCAGCTGACCTTGCCGACCCCGCACTGCGAGGTGTTCCGCGGGCAGAGCGAGGCGGAACTGCTCGCCACGATCAGCCGCCTAGAGGCGACCAGCGATTTCCTCTTCATCGACAATCCGGGCCGCGATGATCCCTTCGCCCGCACCGCGGTGGAGAACGCCGATACGCTGGTAACCCCGATGAACGACAGCTTCGTCGATTTCGACCTCATCGGCCAGGTCGATGCCGAAACCTTCAAGGTGCGTAAGCTGTCGTTCTTTGCCGAACTGATCTGGGAGGCGCGTCTGAAGCGCAGCCGCATGACGATCGAGCAGCAGCGCCCGGAAATGGACTGGGTCGTGGTGCGTAACCGCACCGGCCATGTCGAGGCGCGCAACATGGCGCGCTTGCAGAAGGCGCTCAGCGAAATGGCCAAGCGGGTCGGTTTCCGGGTGACGCAGGGTCTGAGCGAACGCGTGATCTATCGCGAACTGTTCCCTTCGGGCCTGACCCTGCTCGACAAGGGGCATCTGGGCGAGCTTGGCACCAGTCACCTCATCGCACGGCAGGAATTGCGGGCGCTGGTCAAGGCGCTGGCGCTGCCGGATTTCGAGCGCGCCCAGAGCCAGCTGGAACTGGCCTGAGGCCATGTGGCGCTATATCGTCCTGGCTGCGGCGCTGAGCCTTGTCTGCCGCTGGGCGCTGGGCAAGTGGCCGTGGGATTATCTTCGCCCTGCACCCTCTCGTAGCCAGGCGGTGCAGCGCGCGCGCAGGCTGCTGGGGATCGAGGCCGGGGCAAGCCGCGAGGAGATCATCGCCGCGCACCGGCGGCTGACCGCGCTGGTGCACCCCGATCGCGGCGGCACCACGGCGGCGATGCAGGAAGCCAATGCCGCGCGCGATCTGCTGCTCGACGAATTGCCCTCGTCCGGGGCGGGTGAAACCGGGGCTGGCTAAGGGCCGCTGCGTAGCATCGCGGGATTGACACAATCACGCGTCAGGGATTTGGCAATTTTCGGGAAACCTTGCCGGAAGGGTTGCGTGCGCTGCGCCGTTCCGGCCAGGTGCGGGCCTGACAGCCCGTTCCCCGGGACGGCCTCTCGCCAATCGCTGCCCGGTTGCAGCAAGGAGTATCTCGCATCATGCAACACCACTTTCACCCCACCGTGCTGCGCGAATACGACATTCGCGGTATCATCGGCGAAACCCTGGGCGCGGATGATGCCCGCGCGATCGGGCGCGGGTTCGGAACGCTGCTGCGCGAAGCGGGCGGCAAGACCGTGGCGGTGGGTTACGATGGGCGGGTCAGCTCGCCGATGCTCGAACACGCGCTGGTCGAAGGGTTGACCGCGAGCGGGTGCGATGTGGTGCGGATCGGGCTGGGGCCGACCCCGATGCTCTATTACGCCGAGGCTTCAGCCGAACAGGTGGATGGCGGCATTCAGATAACTGGCAGCCACAATCCCCCCAATTACAATGGCTTCAAGATGGTATTTCGGGGCCGGCCGTTCTTCGGCGCCGATATCCAGAAGCTCGGGGAACTGGCAGCAAACGGGGCGTTCGCCAGCGGGATGGGCAGTGTCACCACGAAGGACATCCTGGGCGAGTATGTCGAGCGCCTGCTCGAGGGTCTGGCCGGGATCGCGCCGCAAGCCCTCGACGGGCTGCGCGTCGGCTGGGATGCCGGCAACGGCGCTGCCGGCCCCGCGCTCGAAGCGCTGGCTGCCCGCCTGCCCGGGGAACATCATTTGCTGTTTACCGAAGTCGATGGACATTTTCCCAACCACCATCCTGATCCGACCGTCGAGACCAATCTCGCCCATTTGCGCGCGCTCGTCGCGGACAAGCAGCTCGATTTCGGAGTGGCTTTCGACGGGGATGGCGACAGGATCGGCGCGATCGATGGCACGGGGCGGGTGATCTGGGGCGATCAGCTGCTGATGATCTATGCCGAGGATCTGCTGAAAACCCGTCCGAATGCGACCATTATCGCCGATGTGAAGGCGAGCCGCGCGCTGTTCGACCGCGTCGCCGCCTTGGGCGGAAAGCCGTTGATGTGGAAGACCGGCCATTCGCTGATAAAATCCAAAATGAAGGAAACCGGTGCGCCGCTGGCGGGCGAGATGAGCGGCCACGTGTTCTTCGCTGACAGCTATTACGGCTTCGACGACGCGCTCTATGCCGGGGTGCGGCTGCTCGCGGCGGCGGCGCGGCTGGGCAAGTCGGTCACCGAACTGCGCGGCGCGATCCCGCCGATGCTCAACACCCCCGAACTGCGCTTTCAGGTGGACGAAGCCCGCAAGTTTGCCGCGATGGAGGAAATCGCGGCGCGTCTCACCGGCAATCCCGGGCCGCAGGTCGAGAGTGTCGATACCACCGATGGCGTGCGGGTGAACACCGCCGACGGCTGGTGGCTGCTGCGCGCCTCGAACACGCAGGACGTGCTGGTGGCGCGGGCCGAAAGCGATACCGAGGAAGGCCTCGCCCGCCTGCTCGCGCAGATCGACGCGCAGCTGGCCGCTTCCGGGCTGGAACGCGGGGAAAGTGTCGGGCATTAAGGCTCCCTGATCTTCAGGGAAGCACCATCATGATTCGTCGCCGGATTTTCGCCGCCACCACCGTGCTCGCCGCGCTCGCGCTGGCGCCCCAGCCGCTGGCCGCACAGCAGCCAGCATCCGACGCCGAAGTCGAGGCCGTGACGGGGGCAATGGCGCAGATCTTCGGCAAGGCCGAGCCGCTCAGCGCCGAACAGCAGGCGCGCATCCCGGCGGCCGAACAGGTGGTGGTCCGCATCTTCCCGCCCGGCACCTATGCCAAGATGATGAACGATACGATGAAGCCGATGATGGACAATATCATGGGATCGTTCATGGACGTGCCGATCTCCGAAATCGCCAGGGTCAGCGGGCTTCCCGCCGATCAGCTGTCGGCGATGGGTGAAGGATCGTTGCGCGAAGCGATGGCGATCCTCGATCCCGCCTTTGAAGAACGCACCAAGCTGGTGTCGGGCATGACGATGCAGCTGGTGGGCGAGCTGATGGAGAAGATCGAGCCGTCCTACCGCGCCGGTCTCGCCCGCGCCTATGCCAGCCGCTTCACCGAGGCCGAGCTGGCCGACATGGCGGCCTATTTCTCCACCCCCACCGGCGCGCACTATGCGGCGGAATCGCTGCTGATCTACACCGATCCGCAGGTCATGGCGGCGATGACGGAGATGATGCCGGCCATGATGCAGCTGCTTCCCGACATGATGGCCAAGGCCAAGCAGGCCGAAGCCCGGCTGCCCGCGGCGCGCAGCTTCTCGGATCTGGCCCCGGCCGAACAGGCCCGCCTGGCTGAACTGCTGGGCACCAGCGTCGAGGCGTTGCGCGAGAGCGAGCCGATGGCGCGCGATAGCGAAAGCCGCTGATCGCGCTTGCAGCCGCGGCTGCGCCACGCCACCTGTGCGGCTGTGACCCAAGCCGCGCTCCCGCCTGAAATCGCCGACTGGTTCGCTACCCGCGGCTGGCGGGTGCGGCGGCACCAGCTTGCAATGCTGGCCAAGGCGCGCGAGGGTGCCCACGCGCTGCTGGTGGCCGATACCGGCGCGGGCAAGACGCTCGCGGGGTTCCTGCCGACGCTGTGCGACTTCGCGCCGTCATCCGGCGCGCGGCCGCCCGATGGCTTGCACACGCTCTATGTCTCACCATTGAAGGCGCTGGCGCAGGACGTGAAGCGCAACCTGCTGACCCCGATCGCGGAGATCGGCCTGCCCATCCGGGTCGAGACCCGCAGTGGCGATACCCCCTCCGAGCGCAAGAAACGCCAGCGCGAACGCCCGCCGCATATCCTGCTGACCACGCCCGAAAGCCTCTCGCTGCTGCTGTCCTACCCGCAAAGCGCCGATCTGTTCGCCGGGCTGAAGCGGATCGTGATCGACGAGATCCATGCCTTTGCCACCGACAAGCGCGGCGATCTGCTGGCGCTCAGCCTCGCGCGGCTCCACGGGCTCGCTCCGCAGGCGCAGCGGGTCGCGCTCTCGGCGACGCTGGCCAACCCGCGCGATTTTCAGGAATGGCTCGCGCCGCAATCGGGCGAGACCGGAGAAATCGTGGCCGCCGATCTGGTGGTGGGTGAGGAAGGCGCGCAGCCAGAGGTCGAAATTCTGCTTCCGGTCGAGGAACGCGTGCCGTGGGGCGGGCATGCCGGGCGCTGGGCGGTGCCGCAGCTCTACCAGCGCATCAAGGCCAACCGCACCACACTGATCTTCACCAACACCCGCTTTCTCGCCGAGTTCATCTTCCAGTGCCTGTGGGAGGAGAACGAGGCGCACCTGCCGATCGGCATCCACCACGGCAGCCTCTCTACCGAGGCCCGGCGCAAGGTCGAAGAAGCGATGGCGCGCGGCGAGTTGCGCGCGCTGGTGTGCACCGCGAGCCTCGATCTCGGCATCGACTGGGGGGACATTGATCTCGTGGTGCAGATGGGTGCGCCCAAGGGCTCCTCGCGCCTGCTCCAGCGGATCGGGCGCGCGGGCCACCGGCTCGACACCCCGAGCCGTGCGGTGCTGGTGCCGGGCAACCGCTTTGAATTTTTGGAAGCGATGGCGGCCAAGGATGCGGTCGACGAAGGCCAGCGCGACGGCGAGGCGTTCCGCCCCGGCAGCCTCGACGTGCTTGCCCAGCACGTGATGGCCTGCGCCTGTGCCGGGCCGTTCCACGAGGACGAATTGCTCGCCGAAGTGCGCTCGGCGCTGGCCTATAGCTGGGTCGATGCAGAGACCTTCGCACGCGTTCTGGGGTTCGTCTCCAACGGCGGCTATGCGCTCAGGGCCTATGACCGGTTCCAGCGGATCGTGCGCGACAAGTCAGGCATGTGGCGGCTCGCTCACCCCAATCAGGCGCAGCGCCACCGGATGAACGCCGGGATCATCGTCGATAGCGAGATGCTCACCGTGCGGTTCAAAAACGGCCGCAGCTTGGGCAAGGTAGAGGAACGCTTCGCCGCGCAGCTTTCCCCCGGCGACACCTTCTTCTTCGCTGGCATGAGCCTTGAGGTCGAGAGCGTGAAGGACATGGACGTGACGGTGCGCGCCGCGAAGAAGAGCGCCGCCATCCCCTCCTACGGCGGGCTCAGGATGCCGCTCACCACGCATCTTTCCGCCCGGGTGCAGGCGATGCTGGCCGATCGGGCGGGATGGGGGCGCTTGCCCGATGATGTGCGCGAATGGCTGGAGATGCAGGATCACCGCTCGCGGCTCCCGGCGCCGGGCGAATTGCTGGTCGAAAGCTTCCCGCATGGGGGCAAGCACTACACCGCCTATTACACCTTCGAGGGCTGGAACGCGAACCAGTCGCTGGGCATGTTGATCACCCGGCGGATGGAGGGGCGCGGGCTGCTGCCGGGCGGGTTTGTGGCCAATGACTATTGCCTCGCCGTGTGGGGGCTGAAGCCCGTGACCGACCCCGCGCCGCTGGTGTCGCCCGATATTCTCACGCACGAATTCACCGCCTGGGTGACGCAGAGCCATCTGCTGCGCCGTGCGTTCCGCGAGGTGGCGGTGATTTCCGGCCTCGTCGAGCGCCAGCATCCGGGCCAGCGCAAGAGCGGCCGGCAGCTCACCTTCTCGACCGACCTCATCTATGACGTGCTGAGGAAATACGAGCCCGATCATGTGCTGATCGAAGCCGCCTGGGCCGACGCGCGGGCGCGGATGACCGACGTGGGCCGGCTGGCCGATCTGCTCGAGAGGTCAGGGCGCGAACTGGTGCACGTGGAACTCGAGCGCGTCTCTCCGCTCGCGGTGCCGGTGATGACGATGATCGGGCGCGAGGCGGTGCCGCAGGGGGCGGTGGATGACGAATTGCTGATCGAGGCCGAAGGGCTGATCGCCGCGGCGATGCGGCCCGATGATCCACGCGCGGACGACTGACAGGGGCCTATGTTCCGCAAATGTTTGCGCCTGCGGCTTGGCTTCGCTGCCACGTGAAACAACGGTAGAGGCGGGCCTGAGCCATGCAAAAGGGGCGCTATGATTGCTCATAGCGCCCCTTCGGACTCCTTCGGCGGCCCGTTGCGGGCGCCTCGCACAGCTCACTTACCGAAACTGCGGTACTTTTCGTTGCCGACGAAGCCGAACTTGGTCACACCCGAACTCTTGATGATCTGCAGCACCTTGGCCGAGATATCGTAGCTCGCCAGCGGTTCGGGTTCGAACTGCAGCTCCGGCTCGACCGACATGCGGGTGGTCTCGCTCAGAAGGGTGACGAGCTGGCCCGAATCCACCGGGGTGCCGTTCCACAGGATCTGATCGGCCTGGGTTAGGATCAGCTTGTTCTTGACTGGATCGACCACGATGTCCTGCGGCGGCGGATTGCCCTGCGGAAGATCGATGTCGACCGAGTGGGTCGCCACCGGGATGGTGATGATGAACATGATCAGCAGAACGAGCAGAACGTCGATCAGCGGCGTCATGTTCATGTCCATCATAGGTTCGCCGTCGAGTTTGCCTCCGGACATACCCATGTCAGTTACTCCTGTTCCTCAGGTTCAGATGCCGGGTTCGACCGGGTTCGAGATGAACCCGACGGTCGGATAGCCGGCGGCCTGAACGTTGTAGATCGTCCCTGCCACGCAGCGCCACGGGGCGTTCACGTCGGCACGGATGTGAACCTGCGGGATCTTCTCGGGATCGGCCATGATCGCTTCAACGCCGCCGGCCTGCTTCACGATCGCATCGAGACGGTTGAACGCCTGATCGTAAAGCTCTTCTGAGCTGACGGGGGTGATGTTGTTGAAGTAGACCCGGCATTCCCCGCCGCGCGAGGCGCCTTCGAAGCCCGGTTCGCCGGCACTGCGACCGGCGGCATCGGTGGTGCTGACGGTGAGCAGCAGATTTTCCACCTTGTTCTTCGATTCAACCGATTCGAACACGGGGATCTTCAGCTTCTCGATCGTCTGGATCGCCACCGGAACCGCGATGAGGAAGATGATCAGGAGCACCAGCATCACGTCCACCAGCGGCGTGGTGTTGATGTCGGACATTGGGGTATCGGCCCCGCCTCCCGTCGAAATCGCCATTGTGAATTCCTACCTTGTCAAAGCAATCACTGCATCAGTTCGCCCGAGGGCGACCCGGCTGCCTTGCCCTGCCGGAGCGGGGCGGCCAGCCGGGAGGCGGCGGGTGGGCTGTGCGAGCACATCCCGCCGCCCTGCGGCAATGGCGATCAGGCCTTGGTGGCCGGGGCGTTGGCCGGCTTGGCCGCGGGCTTGGCCGCCGAAGCAGGCGCCACCGCCGGCTTCACCGCGCCGTTTGAATTGATGTAGGCGAGAATATCGGTCGAGAAACCGCTGAGCAGTTCGGCGATGCGACGGTTGCGCGACTGGAGCCAGTTGAACGCGAGCACCGCAGGCACCGCGACGAGCAGACCGATCGCGGTCATGATCAGCGCTTCACCGACCGGGCCGGCAACCTTGTCGATCGAGGCCGAGCCTTCGATGCCGATGTTGATCAGCGCGCGGTAGATCCCGATCACCGTGCCGAGCAGACCGACGAACGGCGCGGTCGCACCAACGGTGGCGAGGAACGGCAGGCCGCCGTTGAGCACCGCGTTGATCGAATCTTCCGAACGCTTGAGCGTGCCGTGCATGTAATCATGCGATTCGAGCGCGTCGGTCATCTTGCCGTGATCTTCCTGGGCCTTGAGGGCGTCGTCGGCCAGCTGGCGCCAGGCGCCGTCCTTTTCGAGCTTGGCCGCGCCTTCCTTGAGGCTGGCAGCGCGCCAGAACGAGGATTGCACGGTCTTGTACTGCTTCATGATCTTGTTCTGCTCGAAGAGCTTGGTGAACATGATGTAGAAGGTACCGACCGACATGATGATCATCACCGTGAGGATCGACCAGGCGACCGGGCCGCCTTCCCTCATGGCTTCCATGAAGCCGAACTGGTTCTTGGGCGCTTCGCTGGCGGCGGCGGCAAGGATGTAAAGGTTCATTGCGAGTAATCCTTTTGAAAAATGTTCCTGGTGACCCCGGCCTTCCTGCTGGCCCGGAGCCGGATTGATCCGTCAGTTCAAACGATAGGTAATCCGCGTGGAATAGCTACCAGTGGTCGGGTTGCCATCATCGTCAAGCGCCGGTTCGAACCGGGCATAACGCTCCATCCCCTGGCACGCAGCCGAATCGAGGATATCAGAACCGCTCGACGAGGTGACCGTGCAAGCGGTGGCTCGCCCGTCGGGGGTGACGGTGACGCGCACGCCCACGGTGCCCTCGATTTCCTCGCGCAGCGCGCGGGCTGGGTAGTTTTCCTGGATGCGCGCGGCCCAGCTGCGTTCGTTCTTGGTGCGTACGCCACGCGCCTTCGACGGGGCCGGAGGAGCGGGCGGCGGAGCGGCCGGGGCCGGCGGCGGAATCCGCACTGCGGGCGGGGCCGGCGGCGGAATGGTGGGTTGCGTCTGGATCGGCGGCGGGGCCGGAGCAATGCTGATCGGCGGCGGCGGCGCAACCGGCGGCGGCGGGGCCGTGTTTTCCTGCGGTGGCGGCGGCTCGTCCGGTTCCTCCGGCGGCGGTGGTTCCTCGATATCGACGGTGGTAACCCGCTCGATCTCTTTCTTGATGGCGTTGATGGCAAGGCCGATGACCATAACCGCCCCGATGCCGCTGACGATCGCGAGCGCGATAATCATTGCGACAAGCTTGGTGCCGGTCAATCCTTGTTGTTGGCTAGCGTAGGACATCCAGCGCTTTCTCTCCAATTGCGAGCCGGACAGGCGCAGCCACCCGGCACGATTCCCGTCCGCCGACCAAGCACGCCGGCAGACAGATCCCTAGAATTTCGGTCCTCCCACGCCGGGATGCCGAACCGCAGGCGCAAGCATGTTGCGCTTCAGTCCAACCCCGACTGGCACCCCCTCACCATGACTGACGCCAGCGCCAGTGCCGGACAGGGCACAACCTTACCGCCCGCCCGGGAAATGTCCCCAGCCCCGGCCGGCCAGTCATCGCGGCTTTAACGGGCAAGCCCAACCCAATCAAACGCTTTATCGGTTCAGCGCAGATTCACTGCGCGCAATGCCATTTCAGCGATGCTAGAAGGGGGCGGTATGCGATCAGGTGCAAGGTGTGATGCGGCGACAGCTTAACCGAAATTTACGACCTTTTTTCAAGCGGCTGGCCCTGGTGTGCGGGGTTGCCGCAGGGCTCGCGGCAGGGCCGTTTGCGGTGATGGGGCAAGCGCTTCCCGCGCCCGCGGCGATTGCGCCGGCAGGGCCGACCTATGCCGATCTGGCGAGCCTTGCAGAGGCTGCAGACCTCGTGATCCGGGCCAAGATTCGCCGGCAGACCGTGCTGGGGCCCGAGCGCGCGCCCGGCCTCGCCGCCGGATTCGCGCGGCTGTATATCGAGGCCGATACGCTGGCGCTGATTGCCGGGCGCCGGGCGGTGGGCGCGCGGCTGGCCTATCTTGTCGATGTGCCGCGCGATGCCAGGGGCAAGGTGCCCAAGCTCAAGAATCGCGAGATGCTGCTGTTTGCCGATGCGGTGGCGGGACGGCCGGGCGAGGTGCAGCTGGTGGCCCCGGGCGCGCAGTTGGCCTTCACCCCTGAGATCGAAGCCCGCCTGCGCCCGATCCTGACCGAGCTTTACGCCGCCGATGCCCCGGCGCGGATCACCGGGATCAGCGATGCGCTGGCGGTGCCGGGCACGCTCGCGGGCGAATCGGAAACGCAGATCTTTCTGGCCACCGAGGACCGCTCGCCGGTCTCGATCACCATCCTGCGGCGTCCCGGGCAGCGGGCGCAGTGGGGTGTTTCGTGGGGCGAGATCATCGATTCGACGGCGCGCCCGCCCGCGCCGGAGACCCTGCGCTGGTATCGCCTCGCCTGTGCGCTGCCGGCGCGGCTGCCCTCCAATGCCAACCTTGCGCGCGATCCGGTGGCGCGGCGGCTGGCGGGGGACGACTATGCCTTCGTGCTCGCACAGCTCGGCCCGTGCGAGCGGCGAATCACGCAGGGCGCTTGACCGTGAGGCGCTGCGGGTTAAGCGGCGTCTGCGCCAAACAGGGAGGCCCGCTTGACCACCACCGCACCCCAGCCGCTCCGCATTGCGATTGCCGGTCTCGGCACGGTCGGGGCGGGCGTGATCCGGCTGCTGGCGACCAATGCCGGGCTGATCGCCGCGCGGTCGGGGCGGCAAATCGCGGTGGTGGCGGTCTCCGCGCGCGATCGCGGCAAGGACCGCGGCGTGGATATAACCCCCTTCGCGTGGGAAGACGACATGACTGCGCTTGCCCGGCGCGAGGATGTGGATGTGGTGGTCGAGCTGGTTGGCGGCGCGGACGGCCCGGCGCTGGCCCTGTCGCGCGCCACTTTGCGCGCGGGCAAGGGCCTTGTCACCGCCAACAAGGCGATGATCGCGCATCACGGGCTGGAGTTGGCGCAGCTGGCCGAGGCCAATAATGCGCCGCTCAAGTTCGAGGCGGCGGTGGCGGGCGGGATCCCGGTGATCAAGGGCCTGCGGGAAGGCACCAGCGCCAATGCGCTCACCAAGGTTTACGGCATCCTCAACGGCACCTGCAACTACATCCTTTCGACCATGGAGCGCACCGGGGCTGATTTCGCCGATGTGCTGGCCGAGGCGCAGCGGTTGGGCTTTGCCGAGGCCGATCCGGCCTTCGACATCGAAGGCGTGGACGCGGCGCACAAGCTCGCGATTCTTGCCAGCATCGGCTTCGGGACGCGGATCGATTTCGCGGGCGTGCGGGTGAGCGGCATCACCCAGGTGCGCGCCGCCGATATCGCCCAGGCTGACGCGCTGGGCTTTGTGATTCGGCTGATCGGCGAGGCCGATGTGGAGGAGACCGCCGCGGGCGCGCGCCTGCTCCAGCGCGTGCGGCCGTGCCTGGTGGCCAAGGGCCACCCCTTGAGTGCGGTCGAGGGTCCGACCAATGCGGTGGTGGCCGAGGGCAATTTTTCCGGGCGCCTGCTGTTTCAGGGCGCGGGCGCAGGCGACGGGCCGACCGCCAGCGCGGTGGCCGCCGATCTGATCGACATCGCCCGCGATGAAGTGGGCGCGCCCTTCTCGATCCCTGTGGCACAATTGGCCGCGCTGCCGCCGGCCGAACCCGGCCACAGACCTGCGCGCACCTATATCCGCTTCATGGTGAAAGACCGTCCCGGCGTGCTGGCCGAGATCACCGCCGCGCTGCGTGACGGCGACGTTTCGATCGAGAGCCTGATCCAGCAGGGCCGTTCGCAAAGCGGGGGCGAGGTGATGGTGGCGATGGTCACCCACGAAGGGCCGGAACGCTGCGTGGCCAAGGCGTTGGCGCTGCTCGAAGGTTCACAGAGCCTGGCGGGCGCGCCGCTGGTGCTGCCGATCCTGCCGCTCTAGACTATTGTTTTGCCCCCTTTTCCGAGCCGGCGGGTGATTCCACCCGGCTCGAAAACGCTTTAGCCCTTTGTCTTTCTGCCCGTTCGCGGGGGCACGGTGGTCTTGATGCCCGCCGCCTCGCGCCGCGCCTTTTCTTCTTCCTCGGACAGTTCGGCATCCTGGTTGAGCGGCGGCAGGCCGCGCGCGATCCGATCGGCATCGGAACCGGCGGGGGCCTTGGGCAGCGCCTCGACATCAATGAACAGCGCCGGCGGCGGCACGCTGCCGAAACCGATGCCCTTGCCGTTGTCGGGGATGCCGAACAGGTCGGGCGGGGGCGGCGCGCCCTTGAAGGCGGTTTGTTCGGCATAGCGCTTCTGGCTCGCCGCGCGGTCGCCGGTCAGCGCCGAATTGTCCACGGCGACTTCGCGGCACACCACGATTTCGCCGCTGATCGTGCTCGCATCGGCGCGATCGACGCATTCCCTGGCCTGCGCCTGGTTCACCTCGCCGCGCGGCACCGTGACCAGCACGTTGATGCGCGGGCGCGGCGGCACCTCCGGCGTGGCGGGGGGATTGGCCGGCGGTGTCGCGGACGTGTCATCCTGGGCGGCCACCGGCAGGGCGAGCAGCAGCGCCATGGCCGACAGGGCGATACGAAAACCCGACACGGCGGGAACGGCATTGCTCGACAAACCTGTCTCCATCCGCTTAAGCGCCGGGGCGATAGATGATCTGGTTGCGCCCCATGGCGTCACCAGAGCGACAAGGGGCTGAATTGCACATGAACTCGCCAATCGATACCCATGCCGACGCCGCCAAGCAAGCTGCCGCGGGCAATGCGATCCAGCGCGTGCTGGTGCTGGAGATGGTGCGCGTCACCGAAGCGGCGGCCATCGCGGCGGCGCAGCTGATCGGTCGCGGTGACGAGAAGGCTGCGGACGCGGCGGCGGTGACGGCGATGCGTAAGGCCTTCGACAACCTCTATATCGACGGCACCGTGGTGATCGGCGAGGGTGAGCGCGACGAGGCGCCGATGCTGTTCATCGGCGAAAAGGTCGGCATGGGCAAAGGCCCGAAGATCGACATCGCGCTTGATCCGCTCGAAGGCACTACCATCACCGCCAAGGCCGGGCCGAACGCGCTCGCCGTGCTGGCGGCGGCGGAAGAAGGCTGCCTGCTCAACGCGCCCGACGTCTACATGGACAAGATCGCTGTCGGCCCGGGCTATCCCGAAGGCATCATCGACCTTGCCAAATCGCCAACCGAAAATGTCAGGGCGGTGGCAGCGGCCAAGGGCGTTGATCCCGCGCAGATCAATGTCTGCGTGCTCGACCGTCCGCGCCATGCCGAACTGATCGCCGAGCTGCGCGCGCTGGGCTGCGGGGTGGTGCTGATCGGCGACGGCGACGTGGCCGGGGTGATCGCGGTGACCGACGAGGAGACCACCGTCGATCTTTACATGGGGCAGGGCGGCGCGCCCGAAGGCGTGCTGGCGGCAGCCGCGCTGCGCTGCGTCGGCGGGCAGTTCAACGGCCGCCTGGTGTTCCGCAACGAGGATGAGAAGGCCCGCGCGCGCAAGTGGGGGATCACCGATCTCGACCGGATCTACAAGCTTGAGGATCTCGCCAAGGGCGACTGCATCTTCGCGGCGACGGGCGTGACGAGCGGCTCGCTGCTCGACGGGGTGAAACGCCGCCGCAAGCCCACCGGCGAAACCATCCTGACCACCGAAAGCGTGGTGATGCGGGCGTCATCAGGAACTGTCAGGTGGATACGCGGAGAACACCGCATCGCGTGATCGCGGCGGACGCGCGGGCGCAGCGGCTGCGGGGTGCGGGCGGCGCGGCGATATGCAGTTGACGACAAACGCCGCTCGTGCGTTGCAATTCCATGACGCGGCGCTAGGCGGGCCTTACCACCTGCCTTCGGGGATTCGCGCGCCATGAAGATCATGTCCGGCAATTCGAACCTGCCGCTTGCCCGGGCCATTGCGGCCTATCTCGAAATCCCGCTCACCGATGCCAGCGTGCGGCGCTTTGCCGACGAGGAAGTCTTCGTCGAGATCCACGAAAACGTGCGCGGCGAGGACGTGTTCGTGGTCCAGCCGACGAGCTTTCCGGCCAACGACAACCTGATGGAGCTGCTGATCTGCATCGACGCGCTGCGCCGCGCCTCGGCGCGGCGGATCACGGCGGTGGTGCCCTATTTCGGCTATGCCCGGCAGGATCGCAAACCCGGCCCGCGCACGCCGATCTCGGCCAAGCTGGTCGCCAATCTCATCACCGAGGCCGGGGCCGACCGCGTATTGGCGGTGGATCTGCACGCGGGCCAGATCCAGGGCTTTTTCGATATTCCCACCGACAACCTCTATGCCGCGCCGGTGATGGCGGCGGACATCCAGGCGCGCTACGGCGATCAGGCGCTGATGGTGGTCTCGCCCGATGTCGGCGGCGTGGTGCGCGCCCGCGCGCTCGCCAAGCGGCTCGACAACGCCCCGCTGGCGATCGTCGACAAGCGCCGCGATCGTCCGGGCGAATCGGAAGTGATGAACATCATCGGCGATGTTTCGGGCCGTCACTGCATCCTGATCGACGACATCATCGATTCGGGCGGGACGCTGTGCAACGCCGCCGAGGCGCTGCTGGCGGGCGGGGCCAAGTCGGTTGCGGCCTACATTACCCACGGGGTGCTGTCGGGCGGCGCGGTGGCGCGCATCAACGGTTCGGCGCTCAAGGAGCTGGTGATCACCGATTCGATCCGGCCGACCGAGGCCGCCCAAGCCTCCGACCGCATCCGCGTGCTCACCATCGCCCCGCTGCTGGGCGAGGCGATCCGCCGGATTGCGGACGAAAGCTCGGTTTCGAGCCTGTTCGATTAAGAGTAGACAATCGGTGCCACCGCCACCCCAAGGGCGACGGACCGCCCGCAGCGATGCTGGCGCAGCCAGCCTGAACGAGGATTTCGCGCCTCCGCAGGAGCGTGTGGAACAACAAGGATGACCGATAAAGACCTCGCCCTTGCCTTGGCGCTCGCCGATGCTGCCGGCGCCGCGATCCGTCCGCTGTTCCGCGGGCAATGGAGCCATGAGCGCAAGGCTGATCGCTCCTTCGTCACCGAGGCCGACCGCGCCGCCGAGGCGGCGATGCGCCAGCTCATCGAGGCCGAATTCCCCGCCGACGGCATCATCGGCGAGGAATATGGCACCCGCAACGAAGGCGCGGGCCGGCAATGGGTGCTCGATCCGATCGACGGCACCACCAGCTTTATCGCCGGCCGCCCGATCTTCGGCACGCTGATCGCGCTGTTGCAGGACGGCTGGCCGGTGCTCGGCATCATCGACCAGCCGGTGGCGGGCGAACGCTGGGTGGGGCGCATCGGCCAGCCGACGCTGTTCAACGGCAAGCCCGCAATGGCGCGGCCCTTGAAGGAGCTGTCCGACGCGGTGCTCGCCACCACCAGCCCGCACCTGTTCACCGATGAAGAAGCCGATGCCTTCATGGCGGTGGCGAAACAGGTGGCCGAAAAGAAGATCGTGTTCGGCGGCGACTGCTACAATTACGCGCTGCTCGCCTCGGGCCATATCGACGTGGTGATCGAGGCGGGGCTGAAGCTCTACGATTACGCCGCGCTGGTGCCGGTGGTCGAGGGCGCGGGCGGGTTGATGGCCGACTGGCAGGGCCATCCGCTCGATTCGGGGAGCGACGGCACGGTGATCGCGCTGGGCGATCCGGCGCGGCTGGAGGATGTGCTGGAGGCGATGGGGTAACACCAATGGCCGATGAGCCTCGCTTATCGACCATTGGTTAAGCCCGTGCGGCGCTTGAGCATTTCCACCGCGTGGATAGCGGCAGCATCTTAGCGCGGTGGCACTAAGAGCTATTCCGCCGCTTCGCGCGCGGCGGCGGGCTGCTGTTTCCAGCCCCACGCCAGCACGCAGGGCGGCACGTTGAGCAGGGCCAGCCCGGTGTCGATCCGGTCAAAGCGCGAAGCTGTCAGATCGCGCGCGGTGGTGCGGAACTGGTAGGTCATGAACGCCCCGCCGTCGCGCAGCACGGCATAGCTGGCATCGACGATTTGCTCCGCCACCGCGTCAGGCAGGGAGGAAAAGGGCAGGCCGGAAATGATGTAATCGGCATGGGTCGCGCCCGATTGGCGCACGATGCGCGCGACATCGGTGGCCGAACCGAGCACCACCGAACAGCGCGGATCATCGATGCTCTTTCGCAGGAATTCGACAAACCGCGGGTTGGTGTCGATAGCGAGCAGTTTCCCGTCTGGCGGCAGGCAATCGAGGATGCGAGCGGTGAAGGTGCCAACGCCGGGGCCGTATTCGACGAAAAGCCGGCAGCGGCCCCAGTCCACCTTGGCCAGCATCGCGTCGATCGTGGCCTGCGAGGAGGGGACCACCGATGCCACCATCGCCGGGTTTTCGAGAAAGCCGCGGAAGAAGATCGCGGCCGAGCGTACGAAGCGCAGGAAGCCGCCACGTCGGTTGCGGGGGGGCGGGGCGCTGGTCTGTTGCGTGTTCATGCAGGTTTCCCCTAGGCGATTTGTGCGGCGGGGCAATGCGCGCGCTGCACTTTCCAACATCCCCGCGCCAATTTGTCGGGACTGGCCAAACCGCTTGCCTTTTGCCCCTCCCGCCCCTATGCGCGCGCACTTCACCGACACGAATCCATCAGCCAGCCTGGCGACAAGGGCTGCCATGGCCGGTTTTCGACGTGTCTCGAACAGGAGATGAAAATGCCCAAGCTGAAGACCAAGAGCGGTGTGAAGAAGCGCTTCAAGATCACCGCCACCGGCAAGGTCAAGCACGGCGTCGCTGGCAAGCGTCACCGGCTGATCAGCCACAACGCGAAGTATATCCGCACCAACCGCGGCACCTCGGTCCTGTCGGCCAATGATACGCCGACGATCAAGAAGTGGGCGCCCTACGGGCTGGATTGATGCAGGCGGCCTCGCGCCCGGCTATCTCGAAATAAGGATATACTGATATGTCACGCGTCAAAAGGGGTGTTACCACCCGCGCCAAGCACAAGCGGATTCTCGACCAGGCCAAGGGCTATCGCGGTCGCCGCAAGAACACCATCCGCATCGCCCGTCAGGCGGTCGAAAAGGCCGGGCAGTATGCCTACCGCGACCGCAAGGTGAAGAAGCGCAACTTCCGCGCCCTGTGGATCCAGCGCATCAACGCTGCCGTTCGCATGGAAGGCCTGACCTATTCGCAGTTCATGCACGGCATCAAGCTGGCTGGCATCGAGCTTGATCGCAAGGCGATGGCCGATCTCGCGATGAACGAAGGCGGCGCTTTCAAGGCGGTGATCGCCCAGGCCAAGGCCGCATTGCCGGCCTGAGCCGTTGCAGGGTTCCACCCCGGCACGGAAACACAGGGCGGGTGTCGCGGATGCCCGCCCTTTTTGGTCATGCTTGTAAGGATTCGCCATCAGTCTTGTATAACTGCGCCAACTGCGTCTATCTGCAGCCATGGCGGATAAAGGTTTGCAGACTGTGCAGGGTGCCGCGTCCGCGCCCATGCCATACCGGCTGACGGCCGAATTCCGCGAACCCCCGGCGGATTTCGACGGCTGCTTCACGACCTTCTATCACCTGTCGCTCGACATGCCGCCCGATGGCGCGCGGCTGACCGACTATCTCCAGCCCGAGTGGGGCAATATCCGCTTCTTCTGCGGCAGCACGCCCGAGGCGACGATCGGCACCACGCGGGTGTCGGGCGCGCGCTTTGTCGGCACCGGGCCAAGCTCGCTGCCGTGCCGCTTCTCGCTCGGGCGGGCGCGGATGTGGGGGGTGGGCTTCCTGCCGCTGGGCTGGGCGCGCTTCTTCGATGCCGATGCCAGCACCTGCGCCAACATCATCTGCGATGGCGAGGCGCATCCGGCCTTTGCCCGCTTCACCGGTCTGAGCGACGCCCTGTGCGATCCTGAAGCCACGCTCGACGAACAATATGCCGCGATCGTTGCCGCCATGACACAGGCGATGCGCCCGACCCGCGATGATGCGCGGATCATCCGGGTTCATGCCGCGCTGGTCAACGGCGATCACGCCTCGGTGCACGATCTGGCCGATGCCTGCGCGATGAGTATCCGCACGCTCGAGCGGGTGTGCATGCGCTATTTCGGGTTCTCGCCCAAACTGCTGATGCGGCGCCAGCGGTTCATGCGTAGCCTTAGCACCTTCATGCTGCAACGTGGCCGGCGCTGGACCGAGGCGATGGACGATCACTATCACGACCAGGCGCAGTTCACCCGCGAGTTCCGCGAGTTCATGACCATGAACCCGAGCGAATATGCCGCGCTCGATCATCCGATCCTGACCTCGTTCATGGCCGCCCGCGCGCGGATTTGGGGCAGCGCTGCCCAGACGCTCGATCCGCCGCTTGATCCGCCCGGCGATCATTCCTGAGGGGCGCGGTTGTGCTTCCCGGTGCCTGCGGGCGCGGGACGGGGATTGCACGCAGCGCACCGCTGGGCGCATGGTGCGGGCGGAAGAGTGGGGAAAGAGGGGCAGCAAATGCACGCCGCGTCGGGCAATGCGGTCAATCTGCGGTTTGCACTGCCGGCCGAACCGCTGCGCGCTTTCGTGACCACCTATTACTGCACCGAAGTGGTGTGTTCCCCGCGCGAGCCGTGGCTCGAGGACTTCCTCCACCCCGAATGGGCCAACCTGCGGTTTCTGGCGCAGACCGAGGCGCATTCGGTGATTGGCACGGGCGAGCCGGTGCGCTGCCCCGATTTCGCGGTGACCGGGCCGACCAGCCGTGCGGCACGCTTTCGCCTGCGTTCGGGGCGCAGCTGGGGGATCGGCCTGCTGCCTGCCGGCTGGGTCGCGCTGTTTGCCGCGCAGGCGGGCGATTATGCCGACCGGATCACTGACGGGATGGCCGATCCGGCCTTCGCAGCCTTCGCACCGCTGGCCCGGGCGCTGGCCGCGAGCGATGGCGATTATGCCGCCGAACTCGCGCTGATCGAACGGCATATGGAGGCCCTGTTCGCCGCCATTCAGCCGGTCGATCCGGCAATCGATGCGCTGACCGCGGCGCTGCTCGATCCTGAACTGGTGTCGGTCGTCGATCTCGCCGCGCGGCTGGGCATGACTGTCCGCACGCTCGAACGCCTCTCGCGCCGTGCCTTCGGGTTTCCGCCCAAGCTGCTGCTGCGCCGCCAGCGCTTCCTGCGCAGCCTCGCGCGATTCATGCTCGATCCCTCGCTCAAGTGGATCGGCACGCTCGATGCATACTATCACGACCAGTCGCATTTCGTCCGCGATTTCCGCCGCTTCATGGGGATGAGCCCGTCGGCCTATGCCCACCGTGACAAGCCGTTTCTGGTGGCGGCGGCGCGGGCGCGCATGGCGATTGCCGGGCAAGCGGTGCAGGGGCTGCATCGCCCGGCGGGCTGATCGCCGGCCAGCACCACTGCCGCTTTGCAAATCCCGCGATTTGCCGCTAGCGGGCGGCGGCAAGAACCCTGCGGGCAGAACATCCACACACCATGACCGACATTCCATCCCAGACCGAGACCGCGCTTGCCGCGATAGCAGAGGCCGCGAGCCTCGATGCGCTTGAGGCGCTGCGGCTCGATGCGCTTGGCAAGAAGGGCTGGGTCAGCCTTGCGCTCAAGACGCTGGGCGGCATGAGCCCTGAGGAACGCGCCGCCGCCGCGCCCGCGATTCAGTCGGCCCGCGCGCGCATCGCCGAGGCGCTGGACGCGAAGAAGGCTGCGCTCGAAGCGGCCGAACTCGAAGCGCGGCTGGCGCGCGAGACGCTCGACCTGACGCTGCCCGCCGCCGCGGCGCCCAAGGGCTCGGTGCACCCGGTTTCTCAGGTCATGGACGAACTGGCTGAAATCTTCGCCGATCTTGGTTTCGCGGTCGCTTCCGGGCCAGAGATCGAAGACGACTGGCACAATTTCACCGCGCTCAACATGGATGAAACGCATCCGGCGCGGGCGATGCATGACACGTTCTATTTCCCGGACAAGACGGCGGACGGGCGGGAGATCCTGCTTCGCACCCACACCTCACCCGTCCAGATCCGGGCGATGCTGGATCAGGGCGCGCCGATCCGGATCATCGCGCCGGGCCGGGTCTACCGTTCCGACAGCGACGCCACCCACACGCCGATGTTCCACCAGGTCGAAGGCCTGGTGGTGGGCAAGGACATCCATCTCGGCCACCTCAAGTGGACGCTGGAGACTTTCTTCAAGGCCTTCTTTGAGCGCGAGGATATCGTGCTGCGCCTGCGCCCCAGCTACTTCCCCTTCACTGAGCCCAGCGTTGAAGTCGATGTCGGCTACTCGAACGAAGGGGGCCGCAGGGTCGTGGGCGGGCACGGCGATGCGCCGGGCCATGCGTGGATGGAGATTGGTGGCAGCGGGATGGTCAATCCCCGCGTGCTGGCCTTTGGCGGGGTTGATCCTGGCGCATATCAGGGCTTTGCCTTTGGCCTAGGGATCGATCGGATCGCGATGCTGAAATACGGGATGAACGATTTGCGCGCCTTCTTCGATGGCGATGGCCGCTGGCTGGCGCATTACGGCTTTTCGCCCTTCGATCAGCCGACCCTTTCCGCCGGGGTGGGAGCACGGGCATGAAGTTCTCGCTGACCTGGCTCAAGGATTACCTTGAAACCGACGCGACCGTCGCGGAAATCTGCGACGTGCTCAACGCCATCGGGCTTGAGGTGGAAGGCGTGGAAGACCCGGCGGACAAGCTGGCGGGCTTCCGCATCGCCCACGTGCTCACCGCTGCGCGCCATCCCGATGCCGACAAGCTGCAAGTGCTCAGCGTCGATACGGGCGAGGGCGAGCCGCTGCAGGTGGTGTGCGGCGCGCCCAATGCGCGGGCCGGGATGAAGGGCGTGCTCGGCCTGCCGGGCGCAACCGTGCCTGCTAGCGGCATGGTGCTGAGGAAGAGCGCGATCCGCGGGGTCGAATCGAACGGCATGATGTGCTCTGCCCGCGAGCTGGAGCTGGGCGAGGATCACGACGGGATCATCGAACTGCCCGATGATGCGCCGGTGGGCGCGGCCTTTGCCGATTATCACGGCGCTGATCCGGTGATCGAGGTTGCCGTGACCCCCAACCGCCCCGATTGCATGGGGGTTTACGGCATTGCCCGCGATCTGGCGGCCAAGGGGTTGGGGACCTTGAAGCCGATCGCGATGCCCGCGTTCGCTTCCCAGGGCGCTTGCCCGGTTGAAATCCGCACCGATGATGCCGAAGGCTGCCCGGCCTTCTATGCCCGCGTCATCAAGGGGGTCACCAATGGCCCTTCGCCCGACTGGCTCCAGGCGCGTTTGAAGAGCGCAGGCCAGCGCCCGATCTCGCTGCTGGTCGATCTCACCAATTACCTGATGCTCGGCTTCGGGCGTCCGGCGCACGTCTATGACCTTGCCAGGCTGTCGGGCGCGGTCGTCGCCCGGCGGGCGAGGGACGGCGAGCAATGCCGGGCGCTCAACGAGAAGACCTACACGCTCGATCGCGAAATGCTCGTCATTGCCGACGACAAGGGCGTGCACGACATCGCCGGGATCATGGGCGGCGAGCATTCGGGGGTGAGCGCGAGCACCACCGACGTGCTGCTCGAAATCGCTTACTTCGATCCGGCGCGCATCGGTCGGGCGGGGCGCAAGCTCGGCCTTTCCTCCGATGCCCGCACCCGGTTCGAGCGCGGGGTGGATCCGGAATTTCTGGACGCGGGGCTCGATCTGCTCACCGGCCTGATCGTGCAGCTGGCAGGGGGCACGGCCAGCGAGGCGGTGCGCGCCGGTTCGCCGCCGTCCGCGCCGAAGGTGATCGCCTTCGATCCCGGCCTCACGCTGCGCCTCGGTGGGGTGGCGGTGCCCGCGGCCGAACAGCGGCGCATCCTCGAAAGCCTTGGCTTCGGCGTGGCGGCCGACTGGCCAAAGAACCCTGACGTTACCTGCCCGCTGCGCCGCCACGACATCGAAGGCCCGGCTGACCTCGTCGAGGAAATCGTGCGTATCCACGGGCTTGACAAGGTAGCGAGCGTGGCCCTGCCGCGTGTGGAAGGGGTTGCCCGCCCCACCGCCACGCCGCAGCAGAAGCTGGAGCGGGGCCTGCGCCGCGCCGCGGCGGCGAGCGGGCTGAACGAGGCGATCACCTGGTCCTTCCTGCCCGAATGGGCGGCGCAGCACTTCGCGGCCGAGGGCCAGCCGCTGTGGGTGCTCGCCAATCCGATCAGCGAAGATCTCAAGGCGATGCGCCCCTCGCTGCTGCCGGGCCTGTTGATGGCAGCCAAGCGCAATGCCGATCGCGGCGCGGCCTCGTCGCGCCTGTTCGAACTCGGACGGCGCTATTTGCGTGGCCCCGATGGCTTGAGCGATGAAAAGCCGACGCTTGGGCTGGTGCTCGCGGGCGAGAAGACCCAGCGCGGCTGGCAGAGTGGCAAGGCCAAGGTCTTCGACGCCTATGACGCCAAGGCGCTGGCGCTCCAGCTGCTCGAAGCGGCGGGCGCGCCGGCCCAAAACCTGATGGTGCTGGGGGAGGCGGGGCCGCAGTTCCACCCCGGCCAGTCGGCGACCCTCAGGCTCGGCCCCAAGGTGGTGCTGGCGCGTTTCGGGATGGTGCATCCCGCCACACTCAAGGCCTTCGATGTCGATGGCCCGATTGCCGCGGTCGAGCTGTTCCTCGATGCGATCCCGGCCAAAAAGGGCACCACCTTCGCACGGCCCCAATTCACCCCGCCCGCGCTCCAAGCCGTCACCCGCGACTTCGCCTTCCTTGTCCCCGCGAGCCTCGCGGCGGGCGATCTGGTGCGCGCCGTTCAGGGCGCCGACAAGGCCTTCATCACCGGCGTGCGCGTGTTTGATGTGTTTGCCGGCCAGGGCGTGCCCGAAGGCAAAAAGTCGATCGCGCTCGAAGTCACGCTCCAGCCGGGCGCGGCGAGCTTCAAGGATGCCGAATTGAAGGCCATCGCCGAAAAGGTGGTGGCCGCCGCCGCCAAGCTGGGCGGGGAGCTGCGCGGATGAAGACGGCATTCGTCACCGGCGCCACCTCTGGGATCGGCCTTGCCACCGTGCGTCGCCTGGTCAGGGATGGCTGGCGCTGCGTCGCCACCGGACGGCGCAAGCAGCGGCTGGACGCGCTGGTGGCCGAACTGGGGGCAGACAAGGTGCATTCCGCCTGCTTCGACGTGCGCGATAGCGCCGCGATGGACGCCGCGCTTGCCAGCCTTCCGCAAGGCTTTGGCGACATCGACT